>JBGCDK010000175.1:0-9814 GCA_045105295.1 Mariniblastus sp. | reverse complement strand
AAATTCAAAACGAAATTCAAAACGAAATTCAAAACGAAATTCAAAACGAAATTCAAAACGAAATTCAAAACGAAATTCAAAAATAGACGGCGGGAGAATTTCTTGCCTCCAGTTCCTGGCCAACGGTAAACCTGTGATCGGTCCATCGCAATCGAGCAAGGCGTTTTGTGCGGCTGATTGGGGGAGCTGCTGAAGCGGTACTCATTGTCAGTAATGTCAGGTGAAGGGTAGGGCCGATGAATTTAGTTTTTGGTTAGGCAAAATTGTAATTGTGTCGCGCGAATATTATCTGGTCGCCCTTTCATGGCTTTGCATGGGTTTCCCTCAAGAAACCGCGGGACTTGCACCGGCGGCTACATCCTGTTGTAGGTCAACAATCGTTTTCGATCAAAAGCAAGACACACCCAAACGCCCAGGCCAACCATAACGACTCATATAGGGCTACATTTGTCAGGCCAGAGCCACGCCCACGCGCCGCAAGAGCATGCCACCCGTCAAAGTTGATTACAGGAAATAGCCTCCGCGACCAGAATGCTGTTTGGCTAACCAAATGCCTGAATTCGTCGGCTCAGGCGAAGCGTGCTGTCATTTTTCGATTGAAGACCGTCTTTCTGTAGATAGTTTCACGGTCACCCAGACCGGTCCGAGGTTAATAGCTTTAAAATGGGCAAAAAGCGATAAGCTTAACGCTTGTTCGGGTTTTGACTTACGCGCTGAGATCAATTTTGCCGACATTAAGCGTGATGATGTATCAATTGGTAAAGCGTTCGCAATCGCGCCGATTGATCCGAGTAAGATTGGAAGCGTTCGATGTTAATTCGCCCCTTGCTTGTTCTGATAATCTCCACGGTTTTTACTTCGAGTCTTGTTGGTCAAGACTACTTCGCAAGCCAGGGCAGGATCGAGCTAGCGAACGAAGTGGATGACGAACTGGGCGTTCAAGAAAACCTCACAGATTCTTCTACGGATTCGGATGAAGAAAAGGAGGAAAAGAAAGAAGAAAAGGACCCGGCTTCAGCCTACTTTTCGATTTTCGAAGGTCTTGATCCGGAAGAAACAAACGAGACCAGTGAAGACGCAACTCGCAGGCTTCCCGTGGTGATTGAGGAGACGGTCAAGCCGGGCGAAAAAGCATCCAAGAAGAAGTTTGAGAAGTTGGACTTTTTTGCAACCTATGACGGCGGTTTTGCGATACTGCCATACAACAAATCAAAGAAACCGTTTGAGCTAAAAATCAATGGTTGGATCCAATTTCGGCATCACGGATTTGCCCGTAATGTTGATAGCTGGACCGACAACGCAGGGGTCACTCGCCCGGTACGAAACCGGAATGCGTTTGACATTGAGCGAGCTCGTTTGTCATTTAAGGGAACGGCTCTCGACAAGCGATTGACCTATTTCTATCAACTCGATGGTGATACGGACGGCCGTCACGGTGTTGACTTTTTTGATTATTGGTGGGCTTGGAAATTCAGCGATCGTTTTC
This sequence comes from Mariniblastus sp., assembly GCA_045105295.1. Taxonomy (GTDB): domain Bacteria; phylum Planctomycetota; class Planctomycetia; order Pirellulales; family Pirellulaceae; genus Mariniblastus. Next base: position 8,328 of record JBGCDK010000175.1, on the reverse strand, counting down.
GCCTTCAGTTTGGAAAACGAAAAGTCTCGGCAAGTCGTCAGTGGCTGTTGGGTGCAAGAAGGACTCGCTTCATTGATCGTCCAATGTCAAACGACTTTTTTCGGCCTGACCGGACCATCGGTATTTGGGGACAGGGAAAGACGGGCGAAACCGGAACCTATGAAGTCATGATTGGCAACGGATACCGAACCTCCAACTTGCCGAACAATACAACGGATGACCAACTGACCTATGCGTTCAGCCATCATTTTGATCCGCGAGGCGACTATGGTGGCCAACTGGTTGATTTTGACTACACTTGCGACCCCTTGATTCGGTTTGGACACTCGTTTGTATATTCGCCGATAACTTCTGAAGCACTCGGAAATCCACTGGATGAAACGGACTTCCTTCGTCTAACGGACGGAACTCGATTAAATCAGACCGGCGCTTTGAGTCCTGGCGTTACCATTTCAGGGGTCGACGTCTTCTTTTACGGTGTTGACTTTGCGGCAAAATGGAGAGGGTGGAGTTTCAATTCAGAAGTGTTCTTGCGATGGCTGGAGAATTTTGAAGCGGATGGAGCGATTCCCGTTGATTCCCTGCTGCAACGCGGGTTCTACGTTGAGGGCGGCCGGTTTATTATCCCGCAAAAACTGGATGTCAATTTCCGCTACTCAGAGGTGAACGGGTTACTTGGCGGAGGTTCAGAGTACACGGCCGGATGTAACTGGTACCCACTCAAGAACAATGCCAAACTAAAATGCTCGTTTGACGTTTCCGTGTTTGATGGAAGTCCACTCAACAATTCGTCTTCCGATATTCTTGTTGGCGACGATGGCACGTTGTTCCGCACCCAATTACAAGCCGAGTTTTAAACCACCGCAATCGTCCCGAGGTGATTTGGGACCGATGGTGTTTTCGCGAATACGAACGGAACGTTTTATTTTTGGCTGAAACGTCATCCCTGATGACGCCGGTTCTTAACGAGGCGTTGGTTCACAACACGCGAGTTTGGAATGAAACGGTTCCTGCGAGCACCTGGGGGGCTCGCAACGAATTCCCATTCGCATCCGCTCGTGGTTTTCTGGGGCCGCTGGGTAGGCTGTCGGTCGGTCATTCTGACGAGGGCTTGATGATTCTGTCTGGGAAGAATTCGTGCAGAACCAATTCAACCTGCTCTGCCGTGAGAGGTTTGCTCATGAATTTCCCGATCACCGAAAACCGTTCTGCTTTCTTGCGATCTTCTGGATTCCCTGATGTTGTCAGCATTACGATTACCGGACCGCCCTTATTGGCTGCGGGTAATTCGTTGTAGATTTCGAGAAATTCCCAACCGTCCATGCGTGGCATGTTGATATCCAAAAAGATTAATTCTGGACACGGGAAATTGGGGGCCGTTGCTGCGTACTTTCCTTGGCACGTAAGATATTCGATCGCCTCCTCGCCGTGGTAAACCTCATCGATTGCTTCGACAATTCCCATCTCTTCAAGAACGAGTTTGTGGAAATAATTGTCGTCCGAGCTGTCGTCGATAAGCAAAATATTTCTTAGTTTTGTTTCAAGCTTCATCTAAGGTTTTTGGCAAAGTGAAATGAAAAGTGGAGCCGTGTCCCAATGTTGACTCTATCCGAATTGTACCCTCATAACCATCAATGATTCTATGGCACATTGCCAAGCCGATCCCTGTGCCCGGATACTCGTCACGGGTATGTAGACGCGTAAAGATCTTAAAGATTTTTGCCTGATACTCTTCCTTGATTCCAATTCCGTTGTCTGCAACAGCAAAGGCCCAATCATTTTCCTGTTCTTTACAGGTTACTTGGATGGATGGAGTATGGTCCGGCCTCTGATATTTAAGCCCGTTGCCAATCAAGTTCTCGAATAGCTGTCTCATGTCAGATGGGGCCGCAATGATCGTTGGCAAGTGATCGACTGTGATGGTCGCCTGTTTTTCCTCAATGGGCTTGTTAAAGTCTTCTAGCACTTCACCCACTAGATGATTGAGGTCAATCTCTTCGTGACTTGGCGATTTGCCCAGCAGAGAGTAATCCAGCAGACCGGCAACCAAAGATGACATTCGCTCGGTGGACAGATGGATTCGGTCCATGGCGTGCGCGTTTTGGTCAGACATTCCGTCCATCTTGATCAGGCTCAAATAGTTCGCAATGGCTCGCAAAGGCTCCTGGAGGTCGTGAGAGGCAATGTAGACAAACTGCTCAAGATCTTTGTTTAGCCTTACCAATTCCTGGGTTCTCAGCTGAACCTCAGTTTCCAGTGTTTGATTCAACGCCGCCAGTTTTTCCTGGTACAAAATCTCATTGGTGATGTCTGCGGTATACATCGTGAGCCCGCCGATTGTTTCGGAGTCTTCGTACCAGGGCAACAATGTGTATTTGAGCCACTGTACCGTCCCGTCATGTCGGACAAATTTATCTTTTTCCGACTGATACTTTTCTCCGGCGAGGACTCGCTGATGATCGTCCAACCATTTGGGCATCTCCAAGATTTCAGGGAAAATTTCGTAGTGGCATTTTCCAATCAAATCGACATTGGCAAGGTTGTAGTCTTTAGCCCATTTGCTGGAGGCGGCAATGTAATTCATGTCCCTGTCGAACATGGCGACTGCAGCTGGTGCAAAGGTGACAAACCGACGATACTGGTCCAGGCTTTTCTTCAGCCGTTGTTCGGTTTCCTGTCGATCAGAGATGTCGCGGGCATCAGGAACAAGAAACTGGACCTGCCCATCCTTCCCACGAACGGGGCTTATGGAAAAGTCGATATGCATCGTTCGATCAACACCTGTAACTTCGGCATCGTAACGAACAAAACTGCCTTGACGAGCTTTCTCAAGCGCTTCGCGGACCTGTTGATTAATTTCTTCGCTGGTTGACCACCAAGGTGCGTCTGCGAAGTTTTGACCTCTTGCTTGCTCCAATGTGAATCCGCCAAAGTCCAAGGCGGTTGTGTTTGCTTCAAGTATCGTTCCATCCGGATCAAGTAACCCGATAAAGTTGAAGGTGTGATCAAGCATGCTTCGATACCGAAATTCCTGTTCGGCCAATGCGCGTTCTTGAACCTTACGTTCGTTGATGTCTTGAATAAGTCCACGGATTTTGAGGGGTTTACCGTCTTGAAAGACAGCCTCACCGATCGTTCGGACCCAAGTTTCACGACCGCTGGAGGTTAGCAACAAACATTCTAAATCCCAGGGTGTTCCGTTTGACTGGGCGTCAGAAACTGCTTTTTCGATCGTCTGGCGGTGCTCTTCCTTGTAAAAACCGATCGCGGCTTCCAATGAAACCTTGGTGCCCACTTCAATCTCGTGCATCCGATAAACTCGTTCTGACCAGAGCAGTCTCTCCGCGGCAATATTGACTTCCCAGTATCCGACTTTGGCAAGTTTTAATGCATCGCTGAGCAGATTTTTTTCCGACAGTAAGTCGGTTTCAGGGGAGCCTAGCGGAACGTTTACGTTTTCGGGCATCGTAAATTGATGGGCTATGTGTTCGGCGAATTTGCTGGCGAATTTGCTGGCGGAAATGTTGCGAAAGTCAATGCCTCATTGTAGCCCGTTTGCGCACGTTCCGAACCCTGTTTGCTGATTGGGATGTTGCTTCGAATTGGGACGATTTTCAATGACCCTAGGCGGGAGAGGCAGACTCAAACGATCAAGCACGGGCGGGGCGGGTCGTTTGAACGGATTGGTTACCAAGTGGAAATAGGAAAAATAGGCGGAAATAGCTCGGTCGTTTCGTTGAAAAAACGTATGCCTCTGATCACGACTTTCCCACTTTCGCCGGCCTTGAACTTCAATTGCCAAACTTTCGAACTGACGGGATCGAACTTTAATTCGCAATCCTGCTCTGGCATTTTTGCTTGGACTCGCATTTCGACTTCGCCTTTTGGACTGACCGTCAGTACCTGAGCGGCGACGGCACGGTGAGACTTGCCGCTGTGTTGTGAATAGACCGCAACTCGATCGATTGAGGTTTTGCGGGGGAGTTCAAACGTGACCGTAGCCCAACCGGTTTTCAACGTATCCGAGTGCCACATTGTCTTCTTGTTGAATTTCGTTTCTCCACCAAGTTTGCTTTTGAGGATTTGGCCATGAATTAAATTGGCAACTGAGCTTCCATACTTCTCGCCATCGTCCGTTGAGGCCTGAACAAGAGGATGATTGGGGATGGTCATCGGTTTCAACCTGCCGAGCGGTGCCAATTTGTAATCGTTGGGAACATGCTTGGATGGGTCAAATTCCAAATTCTTAAAGACAAGTGAATTCAACGCCAGACCGCGGTAGTCCTCAGGTATCAATTTTCCTCGCTGCCTACTGGGCTTGAACCCATTCGTGTGGTGACTCTCATTGTAGGCCATAATGGAATCGTTTCGTTTCATGTCATAGCCATAAGCAGTGACGTGCACCAACCCAAATGAATGGCCCAGCTCGTGTTGCATGGTGGATTGGAAGTTCGGAGTGTTGTTGAGTGCGTACGAGGGTGCCTTGACGATGCCGCCTCCTGTATTGAATCCGCCGTTGAAGGGGCGCCCGCCGGCTTTGGGGAATTTGTCTTTCGGGTTCATCATGACCGCGAAAAAGATATGGTTGGATGAAAATCGGTCTGTTTTTTTCCATCGCAATAACTCGTCGACCATGGCGGGGGCTCCACCTTCAGGCTGTTTGCGATAGTAACTCACTCGCCTTTTCGCCATGTAAACTTCAGGCCGATCCCCGTCGATTTCAAATGTGCTATTTCCATTCAACATCTCCAAGTAACGGCGCTGCGACCAGACAAGGTGTCGCTGTAGCGCAACGGCTTCTGCCCTGGTTGGCTTTGCTTCGCCTTTGGGAACAAAGAAAACCGGCAAGACTTTAACTTGTCGTTCAACCTCTTGGCCAACCGATTGGCCGGAAGTAACCAAGATCGCGAGCATGAGAATAAAGACATTTGCACGTCGTTTTCCACGCGGACTTCCATATCGTTTGGCCGATGTCATTTGATTCATGTGTTCGTGCTTTTCGATTGAATGGTGCGAGCTGATCAGACAGGGCGAGATCACAGAGCGGTGACTCGGCATTGGTTGATTTTACCGCCCGCAACGGCTGTTGCGCAATCAAAAAAATGGGTGGCCCTATTTTTCAATGGTGCCTCCTCGCCCAAATCAATGGAGCCGCTTGGGCGCTAGGCGGCTAGCGCCGGCTCAATGTTTGCTCGATCATTTCCTCATTCTCATGCGATCCTGTGCTTCACCGGCATGCTCGATGGCCTTCTCAAGGGCATCTTCCGTTTTCAAGAACTGAACGTCTCCATTTGTTGTCAATCAAAAAGGTGCTCAATTTGACGCAACTGAAATTGCTTGATCTGTTAGTTTGTAACGTCAATCGTTACATCGACGGTTTCAGAATTTCCATCGACGCCCGTAACGATGATTGACAGCGTGATCGGTGTCGAACTCGCATTTAAAAGCGTCCGGTCATAAATTGTGATTTCGCCGCTTTCCAGATTGATCGCAAAGGGTGAATCGACTGCGTCGACAGCGGTCCTGATTACACCTGAAAAGGCGGAGGGTTCTGGTGTTGCAATTTGATTTTCTTCAAGGAAGAAAGTCGGCGTCCCAGTGGCTCCCAACCCTGCCGCTTCGTCACGGTCCCGGGTCACACGGGCATCCAAATCAGAATTGGCAACATCGGCGCGGAACTCGATAATATTTAATCCAAGCTCATTCGCATAATCTTCAAAAATTGGCGTCGGGTCTGCGACGTTATTCCAACTGGTTTGCCTTTCAAACAAAAGGTCAGCCATTGCTTCAAATGCACCCTGCTGGGCAGCCGCTTCAGATGCCAACGCCGCAGCACGCGCATTCGGGTGTACGCTTTCCAGGGGAAGGTGACGGCGGACGACCATCAAGTCGCCGGCAAATTCAGTTTCAAGTTGACTGACGATCGGATGATAGGCCGCGCAGGCTGGGCATTGGAAATCGAAATATTCGACCAGGACAACCGGCGCCGTCGATTCACCTGAACGGTGGTCATCAACGTTGATCAATAGAGCTTCCGCAAAATCTGTGTTCGCCAATTGGTAGATGGGCGACGTAAGAACTTCCTGCGTGGTGATTTCGCCAACGATGGTTCCATTGACAGCTGATTGCGAAATGGTGAATTGATTAGGCTGGGCTGATTCACCAACGGTCAGATTGAATTCGGTCGTGGAGACGTCAGAACCATCATTGATGGCAATTTGAATTGTACGAATGCCCGAAGTTGGATTGTTGCTGCTGTTGTCGTAGCTTAGCGTGCCCAGGATGGTTTCCCAAGTCGTATGATCCTCGTCCCCGTTAATCGTTAAGATTCCGTTGGCGGCATTGTAAGCCGCGTCAATGCCGTTGTTTTCGGAAACGGACAAGACATCTTCGCCAGCCACGAATCCTCCCACGATTGAGACGGATGCGGAAACAAGGTTGGCGTTGTCCGGGTCAGTGATGGTTACGTTGTCGTTCAGCAGCGATACCGGCAAGTTTTCTGGGCTGACAGTTCGTGTGCTGGTCCCTAACGCGATTTCAGGTTCGTCATTCACGGCCGCAATCTCGAAATCGCGAGAGGCAACAAGCGTTTCGCTTGATGTGGTAACGCTGAATTGGAATTGACGCGTTGATGTGGTCGGATCGTTCTCTGTGTTTTCATATCGAACAGAACGGATGGCCGCTTGATAGGCAGACGTCGTGTCGGTCCCGGTTAATGTCAAGACTCCGTTTGCGCTAAAGCTTCCGGAAATGTTCGCCGTATCAACGAAGTTGAGCGTTTCGTTCCCATCAAAAAAATCACTGATTCGAATCTCAGCATTGGTGACGCGATCGGATCCGGCCACCTCAAACGCATCGTCAATGGCTATCGGATTTGAGTCTTCGTTGAAGGTAAGTAAACTGCTTGATGGCGTGATGGAAAACTGAACGGGCTCAACATTATTGGCGTCGTCGACTCGCGTCAGTACTTCGCTGACCAACGTGTTTAGGTCCTCGACAGGTAATGTACCAAATTGATTGGTGTTGAATTGGTTCCTTAAAAAGGATCCACCAGGTTGAAAGGAATTGGTCCCGTTGCCAACACGAAGGTCGATTGCGTTGTCCGCCTGCACGCCGGAATCGAACGCGACGGAGTTGTCACCATTTCCTGTTGTGATTCGAATTCGCCGCTGGAAATCGGCGGTGCCTGAGTTGTTGGTTGGAAGGATTGCCGCAAAATCGTTCCCGGATCCCAAGTCAATTTTGGTGCGTTTTTTTACGGTAGTGTTTCCAGCCATTAAGACATCGTCATCTCCGCCAGCCAATCGAAATTCCATTTTACGCCCAACGTCGACGGAGTTGAATGAAATCGTATCGCTGTCCTCTCCTCCAAACACCTTGAGGTTGCGTCCCGTAGTCAACGAGTTGGAAGACAGGACGTCATCCCCCGCACCGAGATAAACGTAGGCAGATTCTCTGGTCGCAAAATTGATGTTGAAAACGTCATTCCCGTTTTCACCTTTGACATGCAGATACCGGGACGAAGAATCCGTCGTTGTCAGGCGATCATCTCCGTCTCCACCGTAAAAGCTGAAATGATCAGCGACCGCGATTCCGCTGACGATCGCTTCATCGTTTCCGGCATTAAGTGCGATTGTGACATGGTTGACGCCTTGGTCGACGACAAACGAGTTGGTGGCCCCGTTGATCGTGGTGTCTACGCCCGAGACTTCGAATCCACCTGCCTGGCTTGGACCGATCTGTACCTGGTTGGCTTGCTCGTCGCCGACAACCAACAAAATGCCATCGTTAACCAGAACCTGGATATCGCCTGCCAGGAGTTTGCGACTTTCGAGAAGTGAAAATGACAAATCGTTGCGGTGAAATCGTTTTCTGGATCTCATGATCGGCGTCTCGAAGTTGGATATACAGGGTAATTTTTGTGTTTCTATTGTAACTACCCGTGCCAGTTTCCATACCAGCTTCCGTCTTGTCATCCATTTTGGGTGTGCAATTGCTTTCGCCCATTGGCATCTTTGCCGCCTGACAGCTTTGTCGGTCGCCCATTGCCAACCCTTTGGCCCAGCAGTCCCTATTTCTTTGAGCCAATTACTACGCACTTGAAACGCATTGAAATTCAAACAAAAAGCGGATGTTTTCAACATCTTTCGGAATCGTATTGAATAAATAGGAGAGCTGCCGTGTAGAGATGCTTGTAGGCCCGCGTTAACGACGACGTAAGGCTGATTCATCACTTTTCTTTACATGGGAGCGACCTATGAAACATTGGTTCCAAGTGAATTGCCTCTTAGCGGCATGCTTGGCGATTAGCACCGCAATCACGACAAC
>JBGCDK010000174.1:0-39653 GCA_045105295.1 Mariniblastus sp. | reverse complement strand
GGGACCAGCCGATATTAAAAGCTGTGACCAACGAAACCCGAATGGCAAAAAGCAATTGGCAGAATAATGCGACGCCAATGACCCAAGTGAACAAATGGGCGGGAGCGTCGGAATTTAAGTGAGAGTTAGTCGTTTGCTTTTTCAACGGATTCCGGATCGGGCGATGGCCAGCGACAGAAGTGAACGTGCGGGAACTTGCCTTCCAACTCTAACACCAAATTGACGGTCGGCAAAGCATTCGCCATCCTTAAGGAAATATCTAGCGAGGCGTTTTTAACTCTTTTTATCACCTGCGAAATCAACTTCCGGAAACGTGAATCCTGCGGAAGTTTGTCAGTAAGCTTGGTCGCGGATTTCAAATAGGTTTGCGTCTCTGTTTGGTTCACTCCGAAATGATTGCGGCAATTTTTCGGACGCAAACAGTACCTTGGCAAATAAATTTGTTTGCGTAGGAGCCGAAATCGTATTTTTGATCAGCAATTGAAACCGTGGTAAGTTGAAAAGTCTAATTGGAATGTTTCTCGATTTAGGAATCCAAAATGCCACTTCCTTTTGTATCACGCCTGGCTGTGAATTGGCCGTCAATGAGGACAAGTATGGTTTGGTGTTGCATCGTGTTTGGCGTGTTTGCATTCACGCATCCGCTAAGTGCACAGGATACCATCGAAGCAGTGGAAGCCTCTACGCATAGCCAGTTGTCTTTCTGTGCTGCGGCTGATTCTTTTTCCTCGACCGAGTCAAAACGGATCATGGCCATTTCTGATAAAGAGCTTTTCTCGAACGCCTCGTATAAAACCCTGCGTAAAATCTTCTCCGACCGATTCGAGCGTATTCACAAGGCGGAAATTAACTCGGCGTGGCTCCCGGCGTTTCAAGCTTGGATCACCAAACATCATTCAGAAAAGAAACAGGAGCTGTTTACTTCGCTGAACCCCAAGCACGACAAAGTCGAAAATGCATTGCGAGTTGTCAATCGCTTAATCAAATCGCATCCCAAAAAGTCGACTTCGTATTGGGATTTAGTCATTGCCTCGGCTGTAACATGGGATGACCCGAATAGCGTCTACTACTACACGGCTCATGCCGAGCGATCTGGTGGCAAAGTCCCCAAAGAACTTGCCAACTGTGCTGACAATTTTTCGTACTTTATTAAAAACGAAGAGTCACTTGGTCCTGACTGGAAATTGATGCCTTGGGAATTCTTGATTTTTTCTATCGATCACAAAACACCGGTCGGTGAACGCGAATGGGCGATGGAAAACTTTGTAAACAAACGTGAGACGGTTGGCGAATGTTATTCGGATGTTCCTTACGATTTCAAGATGATGGAAACAAAACGGCGACGAACAAAATTAAAGGGCAAGCAGTACACGCTTCCAAACCTGCTGAATCTCGGTGGCGTCTGTGCCCAGCAAGCTGACTTTGCCTCCCGTGTAGGCAAATCAATTGGCGTTCCATCCGCTTTTGTTTGGGGAGAAAGCACCTATGGCGAAATGCACTCGTGGGTAATGTGGGTCCAGGTGAAAAGCATCACAACAAATCAGATTTCTTTCTCGCTCAAATCACACGGACGTGTCAAAGGCGACAAATATTACGTGGGTATTCTTAAGGAACCTCAGTTTGGGAAACGGATTTCGGATCGGAACCTTGAATTGGCATTAGACAATGTTGCAAACGGACCGCAACAAAACAGGCACGTTGAACGGATCGTCGATTGCTATGAACTGTTTGCACAGCTGCGTTCCTTTTCGGATGAGCAACGGCTTTCATTTCTCATGAAGGTCATTGAGCTGGGACCACGCAATCGGCGTGCTTGGATTCAGGTTGCCAAAGTGATGACAAGTCCCGAGTTCCAAGCAAAGGATTCTTCAGTTCGACGTAAGGTCGTTGATAAATTCCTGAGTAATTTTTCAAACAAGCCGGATTTTACTTGGGTGATTTTTCAAGACATGATCAGTTTTGAGAAGGATCCAAGCAAGAAAATTCAGTTATTTCAAGAACTGATCAAGCTCTATCAGCGCAACCAACGACCCGATTTAGGTTGCAACGCAAAGATCGCTTTATCGTCGTTGCAAATAGAATCCGGCAACAAGGAAGATGCAATCGAAGGGTTAGCAGTCGCAATTATGGAGCTAGCCGACGACGGGCGGTCGATGCCGATAATGTTGGACCGACTGGAATCCATTTGTGACGATAAAGAATTGAAGACTCAACTTGTTGTGTTTTACAAGAAGTTCTTGCCTGTAATCCCAACTACTCGTGGCAAGAGGGCAAGCCCACATTGCATCGAAATGTACGAACGAGGAATCGCAACGTTTAAGAAGTCGGGCGACAATCAATCGGCAAGACAATACCTTGCTAAACTGCGACAGTTGAAATCGAAATAGAACTTGCGTGAGCCTGAGCAGTCGCCCGGCAACCGGTTAGTTCGACGAACGGCGTTTTCCTAAAACTCTTAAACTAAGCCAACTCTGAATGTACTCGTTGGCAAGCGTCGAAGTGGTCAAACGGTTCGAAAGCCAGGAGAAGTCCCGCGGCTCAAAAAAGGACTGCCGGCGAGAATCAGTCGCGTCGAATGGAACCCTCACCATTGATCGCGCAACTCGCGCAGTTTCAAGAATACTTCTTTGGGTGACGGGTCCTCAGGCATCGTCGGGAACGAATCGCGGAGTCTGCGGATCACAGTCTCGTTCGTGAGCCGAAAAAACGTATTGATCTCAGATTCCAGCCCTAACGTTGTGACCAAGGGCTCACTCGCATCGTAGGATTGCCGCAATTCTTGAAGCAACGCAGACGCGCGTTTGTTATCCGGCTCGCGATCGACGGTGAAGCCCAAGTTGGTGACGATGTAATCGTGACCAGGGTAGACGGGGGTTGCGTCGGGCAATTTGGAAAATTGACTATTGAATGTATTGAAAAGCGTTTCCGGATCTCCACCGCTACGGCAGTGCCCGCAGCCTGCAGCGAAAATTGTGTCACCGCAAAACAACGCCAACGTGTCCGTCTTTGATATCAAGCCAATGTGACTCATCGTGTGCCCAGGAGTATCCAGGACGAGTAGCTCCACCGTATTGCCGACTCGGACAACATTACCAGCCGTCAATCCGATGTCGACACCTTCAATTCGCGAGCCAGCATTCCCGGGGGCGAGAAGTTTCGCACCAGTCGCCTGAATCATCGCCGCATTGCCACCAATGTGGTCAACATGCTCGTGCGTGTTAACTATCTGGGTGATCTCCCAACCATTTTCTTTCGAGCGAGCCAAACACTTTTCATGGTCGAACGGATCAATCGCAAGCGCCTCTCCTGTTTCGCGACAAGCAACCAAGTAATGGAAATTTCGGTAGGCGTTTCCAGTCCAAATTTGCTCGACAATCATCGGTGGCTCCTACCTCGCATCAAGCGCCCTCGCCTTTAAGCAGCGGCTGCAACTCATCTGACTGGTACATCTCCACTGTGATATCGCAGCCACCTATAAAATTGCCGTCCACATACAACTGCGGAATGGTCGGCCAATCAGAAAACTCCTTGATACCTTCACGCAGTTCCATATCTTCGAGGACGTCGGCGCTGCCGAACTCCACTTCACAATGCTTGAGAATGTCCACAACCGTTTTCGAAAATCCACACATGGGAAAATCAGGGTTTCCCTTCATGTAAAGCATGATGCGGTTGGTAGTAATATCGTTTTGAATTCGCTCGGCGATCGTCATAATAAAATCTCTGTGTTGTCTGCAATAAACAATCTGATTCGTAAGCACTTCTTGGGCAGCTATTTTTGGGCAACTATTCTTGAACGCTTGCCCATTTCTCGGGTGTGTAGGTCTTCAGCGCTAGCGCATGCAAGTCGCCACTAAATTTATCCTTCAGCGACTTCATTACCTGACGGTGTTGATTGATCAGCGACATGCCAACAAAAGATTCGCTGATGACCGTCGCCTCCAAATGGGCTCCGTCATTCATTGGGTCACGCACCTCCACCTGCGCATCGGGCACAGCAGTCAGAATGATTTCTTCAATTTGTTTTGTCAGATCACTCATCCTGCATTTGCCTCCAACCAGGAAACAATGTCACTAGATTCGTAAAGTGGCTTGCCGTCAATCACCAGACACGGCACTTGGCCTTTCCCACCGATTTTCAACAAATCGTCTCGGGCACCCGCCTCCGTTTGAATGTCTCGCATTGGTATCTCTCGGCCTAAACGACTCAAGCAATCCAATACCACATGACAGAACGGACACGATGGAAAATAATAAAGCGTCAACTCGGGCATCCCACTACTCCTGAAAAATTTAAAAACAAATGGCTAATGACGTTCGCTAAAACCAAATCGCGAAACCAAGACGTCGGTCTGTGCCTTTCCCTACGCTCGCAATCCAATTCCTCGATTGAGCATCCAAAGCGTCAACGAAAATAGTCCAACAATGAACAAGACAATCACGGCAAATGCAAACCCGAGGTTGAGTTCGATCATGGCAGGGTCCAAACGGTCTTTCATAATGCCAGATCGAAACGCACTTACCATATAAACGATTGGATTGAATCGGGAAATCGTTTCCCAGGGCTGCGGCAACAAGGTGATCGAGTAAAAAACGCCCCCCAGATACGTCAGCGGAGTTAGTACGAACGTTGGCACGATCGCAATGTCGTCAAACTTGCGAGCCAACATCGCGTTGATGAATCCTGCGATCGAAAACAACGTTGCCGTGAGTATCGCTACCAAAAACGTGATGGGAATGCTGTAGATGGCAAGCGTGTCCACAAAAAACAAACTCACCAACAAAACAATGGTGCCAATCACCATCGCACGTGCGACTCCGCCTGCCATGTAGCCAAGCAGAATCGTTGCGTTGTGCATCGGCGAAATCATCAACTCCTCAACGTGTCGCTGAAATTTTGATGAGAAAAACGACGACACGACATTCTGGTAAGAGCTGTTGATGACACTCATCATCACGAGTCCGGGCACAATGAACTCCATGTACGGCACGCCGCCCATTTCGCCCACCCGAGACCCGATCACCTTTCCAAAGATGATGAAGTACAGCGTGGTTGTGATCACTGGCGGAACAATGGTCTGCGGCCAGATCCGGATTAGCCGGGTGATCTCCTTGATCACGATTGTCTGAAACCCAATCCAATTGGATCGTAGCCGGGAGCTAAACGAAGCGTCAACAAGTGTATCGGATGGCATGATTTGAATCGTCGGTGAAAGTAATTTTGAGCTTGAGAACGTCTGCGCTGCAAGGATGTTTGATGTTAACTATCCATCGTTTCGCTGACTCTCATTGGCCTCCACCATTTCGACAAACAGCTCTTCCAGCCGATTCGCCTTGTTGCGCATGGAGACTACGTTGACGTTCTGTTTGGTCAACATTTCAAATACCGCGTTGAGCGAATGCTCTTTCAAAACGTCGATTTCCAAAGTTGTCGGATCAGTGAGCCGGTATTTGTAACCGTCGAGCGACAATCCGGTTGGTGCTGCCGATTCCAAGTCAAAAATGAATGTCTCAATATTGAGCTTCGACAGCAAGGACTTTTTGTCCGTATCCTCGATGATGTGTCCCCGGTCGATGATTGCGATTCGACGACACAAGCTTTCGGCTTCCTCAAGATAATGCGTGGTGAGTATCACGGTCGTTCCACCAGCATTGATCTCCTCCAGAAATGCCCATGTTGAACGACGCAATTCAATGTCGACGCCCGCGGTAGGTTCATCCAGGATCAGCAATTTTGGCTCGTGGACGAGCGCTCGAGCGATCATCAAACGCCGTTTCATTCCGCCAGAAAGCATACGGGCGATGGTTGACCGCTTGTCCCACAGCCCCATTTTGCGGAGGTATTTTTCGGTTCGCTGACGGGCGACAGATCGAGGGATGCCGTAATAGCCAGCTTGCTGCATGACGATTTGCTCAGGCGGCTCAAACTGGTTGAAATTGAATTCCTGTGGAACCAACCCAACTTGGCGTTTTGCTCTCGCGGGATCTTCATCGAGGTCGACGCCAAAACATCGGATCGTCCCGCCGGTTTTGTTGACCAACGAAGTTATGATCCCGATCGTCGTGGACTTGCCCGCTCCGTTGGGTCCGAGCAATCCAAAAAACTCACCTTCTTCAACGACCAGGTCAACCCCGCGTAATGCAACGGTTCCGTCACGATAGGTCTTACTAAGATTGTTGATCTCGAGCGCTCTTGTGGAATTGCTGTGCACAGGCGACGTATCAGTTTGTGATTGGAGAAGACTCATGATACCGAGGTGGTAGAAGTTTTTTGAATGGATTGACAATGGGAAGCAATGGAATCAAACAGCTTTTCTGTGATGGGAATTCCGGTTGCCTTTTCCAACTCGCGAATCCCAGTTGGACTCGTGACATTCAATTCCGTCATGAAGCCACCGATAATGTCGATGCCCGTAAACAACAGACCTTTATCACGCAGCGTTGGGCCAATCTGTTTACAGATCGACCATTCGCGATCTGTTAGCGGGTTGACTTCGACGCGTGCGCCAGCATCCATATTGCCGCGGTGGTCGTCGGGCGCGGGAATCCTCGCCAGGCCAAAAGGAATTGGTTCACCATCAATCAGCAATATCCGGCGGTCTCCCGTCTCTGCGATCTCTGGAATGTATTGTTGTAGGACCGTGTATTTTCGCCCGTAGTCCGAAACTGTCTCAAAAATGACGTTGTGGTTTCCATCTTCGACATCTGTCGAAAACACCGAACGTCCTCCCATCAAATCCAGCGGTTTTACAACAATCCGTTTGTGGGTCGCGAGAAATTTTCGCATCTCCTCCAGCGAGCGACTGATCAGAGTCGCAGGAATGCAGTCGGGAAACCAGACAGTGGATGCTTTTTCGTTGGCATCCCGAAGTCCTTGTGGTCGATTCACAACCAACGCTCCACGGCGTTCAGCTTGCTCCAACACGTAAGTTGAAAAAACATATTGGATATCAAAAGGAGGATCCTTGCGCATCAGGATGACATCCAATTCCCCCAAATCGACTTCGACCGTATCAACGACTTCAACCCAATGCGACGAATCGTCGGACACTTTTATTTTCGTCAGCCGGCCGCGTGGTACGGCTCCATCGATCCAAATATCAGGTAGGTCCCCGCAATAGATTTCGTATCCTCGTTTTTGTGCTTCCAGCAGCATGGCTAAAGAGCTGTCTTTATGAGGTTTAATGTTCTGGATCGGGTCCATGATGACCGCCAGTGTTTTGTTGCTCACGAAAACGTCTCCTTGCACATCGCAGCCAAGGCAGTGTCAACGTTCTGTCGCCATTGGCCCGAGTATTTCTGCACTAATTGCTCAGCGAAAGTCTGTCCAGTTTCAGCAGCCCGCTGTAACGGCTCAAGATACTGACTTTCATTTGCGCCTTCATCGTTAACGATGTTGCGACGTTCCAGTCCTTGCCGCGCTAAATCAAGCATCCACAAAGCCAGCTCTTGTAACGACTCATTTCGAAACCGCGTACTGAATCCGTGTTTGGCAACGCCACCTTCCAACGAGCGTCTTTCCTCCAAACTCCACTCACTGATGCGCTGCCACGCATCCCCCAGCGACTCGCGGTCATACAGAATTCCAGCCCACAGTGCAGTCAATGCCGGTACACGAGATTTTGCATCACCAGCATCCGCCCCGCGCATTTCCAGATATTGTTTCAGGCGGACTTGAGGGAAAAGAGTCGACAAGTGACCGACCCAATCCGTCAACACAGGCCGCTGCCCTGGCAAGATCGACAATTTTCCGTCAAGGAAATCGCGAAAGGATAAACCTGAAGCGTCAATGTATTTGCCCTCTCGTTCGACAAAGTACATCGGAACATCGAGCGCGTAGTCGGTGTATCGCTCAAAGCCCATACCCGATTCAAATACGAACGGCAGCGAACCACAGCGATCGGGGTCCGTGTCTTCCCAAATTTTACTGCGATAGCTTTTGTAGCCGTTTGCATCTCTCATGTCGGATGGCGAATTGGCAAACAAAGCCGTGGCAATCGGTTGCAGCGCCAACGCGACTCGGAATTTTTTTACCATGTCAGATTCGCAGGCAAAATCAACGTTGACCTGCATACTGCTGGTTCGCAGCATCATGTCCAATCCCAACGAACCGCGTTGAGGCATCCAGGCACGCATGATTTCGTAGCGCTGTTTGGGCATCCAGTGAATCTGTTGTCGTGAATGTTTTGGCTCATAGCCAATCGCCAAAAAACTCAGCCCCAGTTCGCAGGCCACTTCAGCGAGTTCTCGATGATAGGCCTGCGTCTCTCCCCAGACTTGATGAGCATTCTGTAAAGGAGCTCCGGACAGCTCAATTTGACCACCGGGTTCTAGCGTGATCGAACACCCGCCTCGGGTCAGTGCAATGGGTTGGTCGTTTTCAAGAACCGGGTTCCATCCAAACTGCACCAAGCCCTCCAACAACGCTTTGATACCGGGATTTTGCCCGCTGTATTCCACCGGGCGATAATCTTCACCGCTCAACACAAACATTTCCTGTTCGGCTCCAAGCCTGAACATTCCATGAGACTTGGAGCCCGCCTCAAGGTACTCCACAAGTTGAGATTTGTTATTGATTACAGTAGGTTCGGCTTGATTCGATGACACAGAGTTTTGGGAGGTTTCCAAAGGCAAAAGGGGCGACGGCATTGATAGGGGTGATTTAATTATCATAACTCCTGTTTTCCTGGAATTGTTCGCCGACAGATAGCGGCACCACGATTGTTTGGGCTCGGATATATAAGTCAAGCCTTGCCCCAGGTGAGTAGTTGCAGACGCTGCCGCCGCTACCCCCTTAGCTACAAATCTGCCCCCTTGACCAATAACCTACGATTTTGAATTGAAGCTGGTTACCGTTCGTCTAGCAGTAGATTTAACGCGGGTGAATCCGATAAATAGCGTACCTACATACAGTTA
This sequence comes from Mariniblastus sp., assembly GCA_045105295.1. Taxonomy (GTDB): domain Bacteria; phylum Planctomycetota; class Planctomycetia; order Pirellulales; family Pirellulaceae; genus Mariniblastus. The sequence goes on along the minus strand of JBGCDK010000174.1, from coordinate 30,737 downwards.
AAAACGATAGTCGAACGGTGAACGAAACAAAGGCGAAAACACATTCTTGTAGCTCACCTAACTCAAGTGAACGGGTCGATGGGTTCAGTTGTCCTGACCTTGCGGAAGAGATTGCGATCAAGCCCGCTAGTATCCAATCTATTTCAAGTCCCAGGATGATCTTGCCATGCGCTCGTTGAGCGTGCACATGAAGTCAACGCCTCGCGATAGCAATGTTTCGTTTGCCCCCTAACTGATCGGCAACCAATCAGCGCCGATTCCCAGACTTCGCCCCAAGGTCCACGTACTCTTTGCCAGGGGAATGACGACTCGCGACATTGCTGACTCGATGTTAGAGCTGCTTTAGATAGTCGAGATCTCAAACGACTTGATTTCCAAGTCACCGAAACCGTCAGAACGGTTGCTTGGCAAAGTCGGCCATCGGACGAAGTTTATCCAATTCTTTTCATAGCAGGATTGGTTGTCTCGATTCGATCTGAGGCAAAGATCGTTCTCCACAACAATTACCCAATTACAAAAATAGCCCGTTACACTATCTTCTTTACAAGCCAGAACAGTATCGGCGTCAATTTCAATTCGGTTCTACTTTTGTCCGGCCATCACCTCAAGTTTTGACAGACCGCATCCTCAGTGTCGTGTTGAGTATTGTGCATCTGACCTAGACCAAGCGTGTGAAATTAAGACTACTAAACCCAAACAAATTCTTCTGTAGTCCACAGCATTTTTAAGTCTAACATCGCAACAATCACAAAATCCTCTTGGGGATCTTGAAGCAATCTATTTTAACCGTGACTTGATGGTTTCAATTGCCAAGCCATCGATGTATTGAATGAGATTGGGGTCCTGGTTTCGATCTTGGTCGATAAACAAGAAACTGGGGAACGAGGAAATTCGGAAATGCTCCATCGCCGCGGCTGACAGTTTGTCGTTGAGATACAAATGGTATCCCTTGACTTTTGATTCTACAATTCGCTCCAGCCATGCTTCGTAATCTGAATCTAAGCAGACATAAACGACCTCGACAGGAAGCTTGGCAAGTTCTTCCTTCTCTGACTTGCTTTCTTGCATGTCATGCAAACAAGCTCCGCAAGACATCGACCAAAAATCAACAATGATTGCCTTGCCTGGAAAGGCCTCGCATATATCGTCTGCAAGTTGCTGTGCGTTTTCGTGATTCGGTTTAAAAAAGAATATTTCGTCGACCGACAAAACCGCTTCTCCCAAACGCTTCGTGCCTTTGAGCTTTGCGTGTTTGATCGTTGCTTGAAGTTTTCGATACTGGTTGAGATCATTTTTGTGTACTTCAGACAGGACCGTTTTGCACCAGCCATCTCCGACTAGAGGCAAAACCATTTCTGCATAGTTTCGGTTGGATCGCGAAAGCCCACCAGCTCCTAAGACCATGACTGCATTTGCCTTGTTGGGATCGAGCTTCTTCAAACTTTTCAATTTCGTTTGGTATTTTCCTCGGATCGCTTTTGCCAACGCCTCCCCGTTAGGAATCAAAAATCGTTTTTGACCTTCACTAAACTTCGCTCGGTCAAATGCTTTTCCCTCTCGCATGTCGGCAACTAATTTCAAAAACTCATTCAACTCGCTCTTTTCCTGATCGTCAGTGGGCACTTCCGCCAAAACTTCTTGCCAAACCGATGGCTTGTTGACCATTGAGTAATACAGATTCAAGTTGTGGTAATAAGACCCGCTGTCCCCACCCATCAATTTTGGCTTGTAAGAGAGAATTTCTGCCAACAATTCCGGTGCGATCGTTGCCTCCGCAAACAAATGGACTGAAATCAAATTGGCGTAGTAAGAGGACTGCAATGACTCATCCAAAATCCACGCGTGCTCTGAAGGGTTGTTGGAGACGAACTCACGGTTCATTGTTTTCCGATCATCGAATATCTCCCTGTGGGCAATCAGTGTCTCTTCGAGTGTCCTTTCGTCAAATCCAAGTTCGCTTTTGCGTATTTCAAGCCGGTGTATCATTTCAGAATTCGCGATGCGGTAGTCATAAAGGAAATCAGCCATTTCAGCGTCCAGCCCGGTGAATTCGATTCCTCTGCCTCCAACCAGACTTTTATTTTTCTTCAGCTGATTCAAGTCAATGCTTATTGTTAGATCGCGATGGACCGTAATATTCCCATGGTAGAAATCTCCGATTTTGAGACCAATTTGTTGAAAAGGAAATGCGTACTCTAGTTTCAAATCAAACTGACCATTGCGGTCGATTGTCGCGGTGCGTGTCTCCTGAGTTTTCGATGGAACCTGGACATAATATTGAATCACCAAGTCAGACAACTCGCTCCGAGAAGCCCCGCTTACTGCGCCCCGAACCGTTGGGACGTTTTTGCTTTCGGCAAAATACGCATTCATACCTTCAGACTCAAGCGTCAATGCTTTGGCTTCGGCTTCCTGTTCTGCAGTCCAGCGCGATACGGTCTCGATTTGAGTTTTTGGCCCATTTAGCCCAAGCCAACTGCGGGCACCAGGCGAAAATGCGAGCAATGCCATTGTCATTGCCAATGCAAAAATAGAAACGCCGGTGAGGAAAGATCGCGACAATCGAATTTGCGTTGCCAGTTTTGGTTCGGCGTTGTCGTTGGGCGAGTTAAGGTGAGCCGAATACGATGTCAAGAACGCTTCGACTTCCGTGGCTGATTTAAATCGCAAGGCGGGATCTTTTTCCAAGAGGCGGTCAACGGCTTTTTCTAATCGTATCGGCATTGCAGAATTGATCGTGCGAATTCCTGGCTGCTTTGAGCTGCGTATGTTTTTCAAAACTTCCAGCTGATTGTTACCTTGAAAAGGAGACTGCCCCGTGGCCATAAAATACATGACGCTGCCAAGACTAAATAGATCAGTCCGTTGGTCAAGCAATTTCCCATCCGCCTGTTCGGGTGACATGTACTGCGGTGTGCCTGCGACGATGCCAGTCTGAGTTAAACTCGAGTCGTGTTCATCACGAGCGAGACCAAAATCTGTCACAACAACTCGATTCAGCTTATTCTCAAGCAAAATGTTGGCTGGTTTGACATCACGATGAATTAGTCCTTGCTTGTGGGCAGCGGCAAGTCCAGTCGAGACCTGAATCGCAATTTGAATTAGTTGTTCTGGTGCCAACATCCCTTCTTGCTGAACGTATTGCTGTAGTGACATCCCCGCAATCAATGGCATCGCGAAGTGCGGAAATTTAGCGTTGGTGTTGATACGATAAATCGGAATCACATTGTCACAGCAAACTGCTGCGATGGATTTAGCTTCGCGCGAAAATCTCTCGCGAGATTCCGTCAGCTTCGTGAATCGAGGAAGAAGAAATTTGATTGCAACGGGTCGATTCAGTTCTCGATCGAAGCCCTTGAACACGGCCCCCATTCCCCCAACACCAATCAGTGAATGAACGTCATATTCACCAACGCAGCCGAGTAATTCAGGGTGAATCGCTGGTTCGAAGCTTGCGACAAGTGTCTCGATTTCAGCTTCGACTGGATCGTAGCCAGTGCTCTTTGAACTGAGCGATAACAGCGGCCCACATTCATCGGAAAGATTCGACGAGGCTCGCAGCAAGCCACGCGTCTCTTCGTTCCACCACCAAGATTCGGCAGAAGCTGACTCCAGTCGATTTTGGCATTCCTTGCAGTTACCAAGGTGTACCTGATGCTCACTCGATTCAATTTCTTGATTGCGACCAGTTACAAGGGCCTCGATGTCATCGGGGGTCAAATGTTCGGTTGGCATTTCATTATCCTGTTTTTGAAATTGAGTGGTTCACAAATCTTGTTATCAGCTAAACACGAGAACCGAATTTTTCTTGCGAGAAAAATTTGAAATTCAGAAATTCGATGCATTAGGATTGATACTTCCTGTCCATTCGCCGTGGGTCAACTGAGTTACTTCATCACGAATACGACGGAGAACTCTACTGCGAGCAACATAAATAGTGCCGACGGAAGTGCCAAGAAGTTCGGCCGCTTCTACGTTACCAATGTTGTCCACGTAGGTCATCCAAAATGCTTTCCAGTAAAGTTCTTTTACTGTTGGACGAACTTTTTCCGATGCCACAGCAAACACGTGTCGCTGGAATTCGAATTGGAAAGCCGATTCTGCCGCCTCTGGGCTGGCGGCAAGTTGATCGAGGAATTGAACGCCACTTTTGTCTACGACCGAAACTTCATGTTTTTTGTTTCTCTCAAATTGACGCAACATGCAATTGCGAGAAACCCTGAACAACCATCCTCGAAAACTAGCGTTCTCCACATTTGGTGACCATTGACCGACCACATTCGTTAGTCGCAGCAGTGTATTTTGACAGGCATCAGCAGCATCTGCGTCAGACATGCCCATTCGTTTGGCAACGCTCCAAATCATAGGATGGTAGATAGTGACAAAATCTTCCCATGCCTCCGCATCTTGCGGATTCTGAAGCCTCAAGATCAAACTTATACGCGTACTTGGATTGGAATTATTCAATATCGTCAGTTACGTAAAAGGAATTTAATTTAGGTACAAGGACGTAATACGAGGCTTCGAAAATCCTTGCGCAAGAAACGAAGAATTTTCAAAAACTCAGGTATTTGATCGAGCCTACCGTATAGCCTATTCGCCCAATGACGCCAATTCAGCTACCCAAGGGGACCGTTTGTCACAAATGCCTTTGACTTGACTTTGGAAATAACGCCTATCAAGAGAAAGGCAATTATCAAATTACCCACCAAACCTCCCCAAGCCGAAATGGGATAGGCGATTCGAAAATCAACTTCTGACACCAGCAATAGGCCAAGCAAAAGCCGAAGTGAAATCGCGACGCAAGTCATCGAATAGCTCAAAATCATCAAGCGTCCGTGCCAGTGAAAATCAAATTTTTCTCCGCGTGGATATCCAGCTAGAGTCGCGATCGGCCAAAGGGTCGCCAATAACCAGAATGCAGATTTGGCAGGCCATGGTGATTGAGTAAACGAAAGGCTGACAAACGCTCCCAAAGTTGAAACAAGAACACAAACCACATAAGCCTTGCCCATCAGTTTGTGTAGTTCAAGATTCCTGCGTCGCAGCCGAGAGCTGAATTGGAGCCCGCCCAAAACCAAAGCGATCGAGCCTCCAATGATGTGAGCGTATCCGGCCCAAGGAATCACGCTCAACAATCTGCGAAAGATTCCCGATTGTGAATCGGTTTCGACTATCGCATACAGCGAGGTTCCTGCGATCCAGATTGCAAACAACAATACAGACAATTTGCCAATGCCAAGCATACTCAATCGCTTCCAACCAGAGAAATCGTTCATGTTAGGCTCGCCTTCTTCTATTGGGACATTCAACATCATTGGCTACCGAATGGCATCCGTTTTAGATATAAGACGAAACACGAGCACTTCGAGATTCTTGCGCGCAAAAAACATGGGTCTCAAAAAAAGACTAGACACAGAGAGAAGGCGTCGATTTCGCAGGGCTGAGAATCGGAGAACTTAGAACGTGCAAGTCAGGTGTCGACTAGCCGCTCGAACAAACATGACCTTTGCCATTTTGCTCAATGGCTTGACGAGAAACGATCCCTAAGTGCCCTCAGTAGCCACGTCGACGGAGACTTTCATTACAGTTTGGCCGCCGCCGGTGAATACGCCTTGGATTGGACAGACATCAGAGTAGTCCCGGCCCCAGCCGACGGTTACATGATCGGTTTGGGGAATCATGTTGTTAGTCGGATCAAAATCAAACCAACCTGCGTCGCCACAAAAAACACTGCACCATGCGTGTGATGCATCTGCCCCGACCAACCGCTCTTTTCCTGGAGGTGGAATCGTTCGCAAGTATCCGCTGACATAACGAGACGGAAGGTTAAGTGATCGAAGGCATGCAATCTGCAAATGCGCGAAATCCTGACAAACGCCCGCGCGTTTTCGAAACACCTCTTCGACAGGCGTACTGACGGTAGTCGCGTCGGGATCAAACTCAAAATCTTTGAATATTCTTCGCGTTAGATCCTCGGCTGCCTCGGCGATAGGTCGACCAGCCGTAAAAGAAACCCGCGCATATTCGGCAGTCGATGCACTACAACTTACTCGTGGTGAGTTTCTGGAAAAATGCGCCGCTAACAAATTCGTTTCCAAATTGAGTTTAGCAATTTCCTCCCATGCCGGTGTCGTACTCAACGCAGGGTAGTCTCGCTTGGTAACGTCAATGCGATTGACGGCCGTGACGGTCAGACTTTCATGTGGGATATGAATCGAAAACTGCTCGATGAGATTGCCGAAGAAGTCTTCCCGCTCAACTAGGTCATCCGGTCTAGGAAAAATTTCCAACTGATGATCAAGGCATAGCTGATCGAATACGGGCCTTGGGTTCAATCGCACAATATTGAAACACTCGGGAACGGTGTCGCCGTATTCGTAAATCGTTTTGTGGGTGACGGTATAGAGCATGCGGCTGAATTTAATTTGATTGGTCTAATCAGCGACAGGTTCAGAGCACCGAACTGTCGCTTGTTTGATCGTAACTGCTTATTCTTCGAAACGTTTTGCAAATTACAAGTTACGCGGTGGGTCGACAATCATCTGTTGCACCGGACCGCTATGCACGAAAAACCGATTACTGATCGACGTTGAAATCTCTGGCAGTTGTTGGTTGACTGATTCGAGCAACGCGATCAACTCCGTTCGCTGTTCCCCCTTTTCATTGAGTTCACAAATCTTCACGACATCCACTGACTGAACTTGCCGTAGCGTGTCTATCGCCAACTGACTGTCTGTCGAAAAACTTACGTCATCAGGATTCCTGGGCAGCAAATCGAGGTTCGCTCCCAACTTTCGAAGCTGATACGAAAGCGATCGCGGGTTCTTCAAATCGACCAACAACAAATCCAGCACCGCAGGCAATTGAAGATTGGCATAGTAACGCGAACGATAGGTAAGCACACTGTCAGAAATTTCCAGCACGGCTTCAAGCAGCTGATCTGGCACGTTTTTTTGCGTTCCAAAACAGTTTTCGATCAAGTCCGTTATCTGCAGAGCGTGCTCTAGCCGTCGACCGCAATTCAAAAAATGGAACGCATGGGTTCGTGTCATAAAATCGCTAACGAATCCACTGAACGACGCCAAACCGACGACAAGCGTGTCAATTATGTCGAGCAAGTCAACCAAATCGCAATCCGCTGCGTCATTGCTTTTGAAACTACTGCTCATCTCCTGAACGGTTCGCCAAGCTTGACTTGAAAGTCGATCGCGAACGGTGCTTGCCAAAATCACAATCTGATCGACTTGGAAACTGAGTGTGCCCGCTTCGTTGTGATTGAGTGCGTTCAATGGAAGAAACGTTTCCAGCGCAGGAAGCTTGTCCGAAAATTCGTTGATTGCATAACCAACGTCGATTTGATCTGAAAGTGCCAACGCTCGAATCAAATTCGGCAATTCAACTCTATCGTCCGGGCCTGTATCTCCTGTCAACCTCGACGCAACTGATCGCAATAGTCTTGCCGATGCGGCGGCTCGCTCTAAGTATCGTCCCAGCCAAAACAGATTGTCAGCAATTCGGCTGGGCAAAAATCCGCTGCCACGAATGGGCCGCAACACCTCACCAGATTTTTTCAAAAGGCTGGTCGGCTCGACAGGCTCATCGGATAGCACCCAAGCGTCTTTGGTGCCACCGTCTTCGAACGGATTCCGAAGCGACTCGTAAGGCGAAGGAGAAATCCGCACCAAACCACCGGGTAACGAATGCCATGACTTTTCTGTAGCGGTCAAAAAAGTGCGCATCGAGATATAGCCTGGCTGCAGATCACCGTCTTTCCAAACCGCTGCAGTGGATCGGGCGACTTTTTCTTGCCCAACCCAAGCCGTAGGTTCGCTTCGAAGTAAGTCTATTCTTTCCTGGCGCGACATCGTTTCCGGTTGAAGTGATTTTGGAATTCGATTGTTTGCACCAACGTTTCTTGCAAGCCGGCCAACCACGGTTCGTTCGCGAAACGCAGGAACCAAATGAAGTTCGTCAATTCGATCAAGCATCAAGTCAAGCGACTTTGCTTCGCCACCCCACCACGTTGCGATGCCCGGCAGCTTGAGATCGGTGTTCATCAACGCCTGACAAATGCGGGGCATAAACGCCATGAAGATCGGTGACTCAACCAGTCCGCTGCCCGGCGCGTTTACGACCACAACGTTTTCGTCGCGAATGACTTGCAAGATTCCTGGTATCCCCGCCGACCCACCACCCAGCTCCAATGGGTCAAGCGAATTGCTGTGTTGCCGTCGAAAGATAACGTCGATCGGTGCGAGTCCGGCAAGTGTCTTCAACATAACACTGCCAGATCGGACCACGAGGTCGCTGCTTTCGACAAGCGTAAACCCAAGGTACCTCGCGAGAAAAGAGTCTTCGAAATATCTCGCGCTGCCAGCTCCTGCACTGAGGATCGCAACATGAGGATTGTCTTTGTTTGTTTTCGCCAATCGCGTCAGGTTGTCGCGGAACGCAATGAAAAACGGAGCCAGTCGTTGGACATTGCAACGTCGAAATCCATCTGGGAATGCTCGTGAAATCGCAATTCGATTCTCCAGCGCAAATCCGCTTCCACCCGGCGAGCCCGAGCGATCGGACTTGATCCACCAATCACCCTTGGGCGAGCGAATGACTTCCGCGGCGTAAAAATGGAAATGCTTTCCGCCTGGAGTCGGCAATCCGTGATACGGCAAATGGTAGTGCGGGTGAGTGAACAAAATATCGGCAGGCAACACCCCTCGAGTCAACAACGTCCTCGGACCGTAAAGGTCAGCCAACATCAGATTCAGCAATTCCGCTTTTTGCTCGAGAGCTTCGTTGATCAGTTTCCACTCGGATGTCGTAATCAAGTGAGGCAGCGGATCAAGTTTTAAGTGCTGATCGCGGATCGAAGGATCGCCGTAAGCGCTATATGCAATTCCGTTTTGATGAAACATCCGACGGATTTGCTTCCAACGGCGTTCCATTCCCGTCGCGCCGTGACGCATTAATTCCTCGTTCAGAACGTTCCACTGCGGACGCAAATTTTGTGACTCATCAAAGACTTCATCGTAGACTTTTGCCGGCGGACGATAGCGCGCGAAGAACCCTTGTTCAGCAAACCATCCCGGCGATTGAGACTGAGCCTGTCCAAGCTTGCCCATGTCTGGCATCGCAAGAAACTGTTGCTGCTGTTGCTCAAACTGGCTTTGCTGTTGCTGGTTTTGAGTCTTGTTTTTCGGTGGTTGTTTGGCAGAATCGTCGCTCAATGTCGGTCTTTTCTTAAATCCAGTGTCATCGGAAATTCGGGATTGATGGACGCCTTTCGCGGATGGATGTTAGTGCCGCTATGTCCTATTTTCGAAAACCGAGCCGCCCTCCGGCTTTCGGCCTCATAACTATTGACAGGCAGAGTCGTTGGGTTGAGCCCACCTGGATGCCCTACATGATATCGGCATCCTGAAACAGAACGACCCAACCATTGATCGTAAAGGTCAAAAGTTAATGGCCCATCAACCGGGATCGTCGGATGAAGGCAACTTGGCGGCTGCCATGCACGATACCGAACCCCCGCAACGTACTCGCCTTTTGTTTCTGTCGGATGAAATGGCAACGCTCGTCCATTGCAAGTCACAACGTAACGCTCATCGACGTAGCCGGAAACTTTGACTTCCATTTTTTCAACGGAAGAATCGACGTAGCGCGACGTGCCGGTTCCTGTTGTCTCCTCACCCAAAACGTTCCACGGCTCTATCGCCTGACGCAGTTCTACCTGAACCGTGTTATGCTCAAACCGACCGATGAAGGGAAAACGAAACTCGAAATGTGGCTTGAACCAATCGGCTTGCACATCGTACCCAGCCAACTGGCAGGTCGCTGCCACGTCGCAGAAATCTCGCCAGATGAAACTTGGCAGCATGAACTGATCGTGAAGCCGCGTTTTCCAGTCAACCAATGGTTGCGTGTAGGGATTTTTCCAAAACTGAGCCACCAAAGTTCGAATAAGCAGTTGTTGCGTCAGACTCATTCGCTCGTGCGGTGGCATTTCAAATCCGCGAAACTCAAGCAGTCCCAATCGGCCTGTTGAGCTGTCGGGCGAGTACAGTTTGTCGATGCAAAATTCAGCGCGATGCGTGTTGCCCGTCAAATCAATCAACAAGTTTCGAAAAAGACGATCGGCCAAATGGGGCGGGCATCCTTCGGGACTGGCCATTTGTCGGTCAAGCTCATCAAACGCGATTTGCAACTCATACAAAGCGTCCGTTCGACCTTCGTCAACGCGAGGGGCTTGGCTGGTTGAGCCAACGAATCGACTGGAAAACAAGTACGAAAGAGAAGGGTGGTTTTGCCAAAATCCAACCAGCGACCGCAGCAAGTCAGGCCGGCGAAGCATTGGACTATCAAGCGGCGTAGGCCCGCCAAGCACAACATGATTTCCGCCGCCCGTTCCAGTGTGATTGCCGTCGAGTTCGAATTTCTCCGTGCCTAAACGGCTTTGGTAGGCGTCTCCATAAAGCCCTTCGGTGATCTCTTTCAGCTCGTCCCAACTTTCCGCAGGCTGAACATTGACCTCGATGACGCCAGGATCGGGAGTAATGCTGAAGCTTTTCAAGCGATGATCACTCGGCGGTTTGTACCCCTCAATCAAGACTGGAAGGTTGAGTTCGCTGGCAGTGTCTTCGACCGCAGCGAGGATTTCCAGGTATTGCTCCAGCCGATCAGTCGGTGGCATAAAAATAGAAAGCGTTCCGTTACGAGCCTCAACGCAAAGTGCAAACGGAATCGCTTTGGTACTCGCTTTGGAATTGGTACTCGCTTCGCCACTGGCGTCAGAAACCTGCGGGTTATCAGTGCCAATGTTCGACGCAGAATCGTGTTTGCAGCTGGCGGAGCCGTTACTTGAACCATTCGTCGAACCGTTTGATACCTCACTGCTTCCAGCATCGCCACCAGTCGAATTCGTATCGCGTTCCATCAGGGCAGTTTCGCTGGCTCGACTTCCTAGTTCAGCATTTCCCAATTTTGTATTCACCAATTCTGAACTTGCCGATTTCGAATTGGCTGATTCTGCATTTGGAGATTTCTCAAAACTGACTTGCTCAGGAGGATCGGTAATTTGAGACCGGCGGGAGTGCTGAAGTTTATTTTGAACTCTCAGCATTGCTGGATCCGGCAAACTTCCTCGATCCGCGACTGGGCTGAGCGGTTCATACTTTTCTTTTTGCTCATCTGAAATTGTCGCCAGTGAATTCAATGGTAAGCGATAACCAACAGGTGAGTCGCCGGGAATCAAATTGATTCGATCCGTTCTCGTTTTCCACGGGCCACTGATCCATTTTGGTTGTGACGCATTTCGATCGTACATCAAAGGCAAAATAGCGCCGACCGGATTCTGCAAACCTTGCTCGAGCACTTTGGCCAATCGCTTGCGGTCAATACTGTCGCGCATCGATTCTTTACCGAGATCGACATCGACAGGAAGACGTTGCTCTTCCCACAAATGATAAAGCGCGTCCTCAAAAACATCGGCAACGTCTTCATCATCCACGCCCAAACGTCCGGCAATTCCAGCGGCGAACCGTTGAGCATCGTCGGTTGAATGCCCGTGATCACTTCCCTCACTTGCAAACAAACTCGGGTCTTTCCAAATCGGCAGACCGTCCTTGCGGGCGTAACAAGTTTTCGCCCAACGTGGAATTGGCTCGCCGGGATACCACTTGCCTTGCCCATAATGCATCAGCAGATTTTCGCCGAATCGTTTTTTCATTCGGGCCATCAAATCATTGGCCAACCGGTTTTTCTCTTCGCCGATGGCTTCGGTTTGCCACTGCGGATCGTCTGGATTGTCGATCGAAACAAACGTTGGCTCGCCGCCCATTGTCAAACGGACATCGGCGGATTTCAAATCGTCATCAACGCGATAGCCGAGTTTATCAATCGCGTTCCACTGTTCCTCGGTATACGGTTTCGTGACGCGTGGGTCTTCGTGAACGCGAGCGACGGTCATTCCGAAATCGAATTCCGTTTCACATTCTTCGAGAGCTCCTGTGATTGCGGCGGCACCTGTAAATTTTGGTGTCGAAGCAAGCGGCAGATGCCCCTCGCCCGTCAGCAAACCACTTGTCGGGTCGAGCCCAACCCATCCAGCACCCGGAAGAAAGACCTCGGTCCAAGCATGAAGATCCGTGAAATCAACGTTGGTTCCCGATGGACCGTCAAGCGATTTAACATCGGGTTTTAGCTGGATCAAATAGCCTGACGTGAATCTTGCAGCGAGTCCAAGCTGCCGCAAAATTTGCACGAGCAACCACGCCGAATCGCGACACGATCCGCTTTTCTTTTCAAGCGTTTCCTCACACGACTGAACGCCGGGTTCCATCCGCACAACGTAGTCGATGTGTTTTTCAAGCAACTGATTCACGTTAACGAGAAAGTCGATGGTTCGATCGTGGTCGTGATCAATTGTTTCGAGAAACGCCGCCAAGTGTTTGCCTACCGGTTCGGTTACAAGGTAGGGCTTCAGCTCGATCAGCTCCTCCGGCTTGTACTCAAACGGATGATTTTCGGCGTCCGCTTCAACGAAAAAGTCGAAGGGGTTGATGACCGACATGTTGACAACCAAATCAACGTCGATCGTCAGGTGCGATATCTCTTTTTCGAAAACAATACGAGCGAGAAAGTTTCCATGTGGATCCTGCTGCCAGTTGATGAAGTGATCTTCTGGCGTGACCCTGAGTGAGTAACTCTCGATTGGCGTTCGGCAATGTGGAGCGGGTCTCAGTCGAATCACTTGCGGACCAACCTTGATCGGTCGATCGTAGACGTAACTCGTGTGATGATGAAGTGCGACCTTGATACTCATAGGGACTCAATGTTTTTGATTGCGAAACTCGGACCGACCAGCCGCTAAGTTTCATCGCTGAATTTGAAGTGCCGTTTCCTACGGCAAAATTTATTTCGTCTTTCGATGCCTGGTCACTCGCGTGGTTCACCAATTACTTCTTGGGTGCCAACCCAAATGACCGCCTGCCTCATCGATTACTCATCACGATCGCCAGGTTACGATTGCTGCTGCACCATATCGCCAAGGACTTGTTTCTGCCCAACGAACCGCTGTGTTTGGTTTTCGGTGTTGAAAAAATCACCGTAAACAATATTGCCAAGTGAATTGATCGCCCCCTGAAATTGATCAATGAACGAGTGCATGCCTTGCTGGATAATTTCGTCGATCTCGACGGTGTTTAAACGAGTCGTTAATTGCCCGGCTAATTTCTCCGAAGGCAAATCGCCAGACCGGAATTCGCCTTCACGCATGGTGCTCAAGCAATGCTGTACCTTGTTGGCACAAAATCGAATTGACCGCGGAAAAATCGGATCAAGAATCAAAAACTGTGCAACTTTCTCTGGCAAAATTCGCCCATGGGTGCGGCGATACATGTCCAGCGCGTCGGCGGACTTGAGCAAACTGGACCAGCGAACGATATCAATGTTCGACCCGACGTCTTCCACCTTTGGTAGCAAGAGAAAATACTGCACATCCACGATTCGCGAAGTCTTATCGGCTCGTTCGATAAAGCGTCCCATTTGCTTGAACGACCAAGCCTCGTCGTGCAACATCGAAGAGTCGGCGATCCCTGCGAGCAAATGACTCGCAGTGCGAACGGACGAGCAAAAATCGTAAGGTTGATCGTAAGCCTCGCCGGATTCCGACGCATTCAACACGAACATTCGAAACCGGTTTAACTGCTCCCAAATCTCCGATGGCAATACGTCGCGGACCGTTCTCGCACACTCGCGCGCTTTTGAGATACAGCTCAAGATTGAATTTGGATTGTCCGCATCGAACAACAAAAACTTCAACGCGTTATCCCGCGACGCGTTGCCGTATCGTTCTTGAAAATCTTCTTGGTCGCCCGTTGTATAAATGAGAGGCAACCACTGCTCGGCAAGCGCCGACGATTCTCCCAGCGTCAAATTGTAATTGACATCTACAAAACGCGCGACATTCTCGGCGCGTTCCACGTAGCGGCTCATCCAGTAAACTGACTCAGCAACTCGACTAAGCATTTTTTTGCTCCAGATTTTTTTCGGATGCCGGCGAATCGACGAATTTAGGCGGACCGACAGAGCTACTCGTGGCACCACTGTCTTCCGTTGGCTTTCCAGCTTTCAGGACCCAGGTGTCTTTGCTTCCACCGCCTTGCGACGAGTTCACAATCATGGAGCCCTCTTGCAATGCGACGCGGGTCAGGCCGCCCGGCATCACGTAGATTTCTTTGCCGCATAAAACGAACGGACGAAGGTCGACGTGTCTCGGTTGAAGCTCGCCGTCCACCAAAGTTGGCACGGTTGAAAGCTGCAACATTGGCTGAGCGATGTAGTTTCGCGGATTGCTTTTCACGAGCTCCGAAACGTCATCCAGTTCGCTTTTTGAAGCCTGTGGTCCCATCACGATTCCGTATCCGCCCGACTCATTAACTGGCTTGATGACGAAATTTTCCGGGTTCGCCAAAACGTGTTTCCGTTGTTTTTCATCGGAGCAGAGAAAGGTCGGCACGTTCGAAAGAATGGCGTCCTGGTCGAGATAATACTTGATAATTTCAGGCACAAACGTGTACACCGCTTTGTCATCAGCAACACCAGTTCCGGGAGCGTTGGCCAACGTGACGTTGCCCGAGCGATAGACATCCATCAACCCACTCACACCCAAACATGAATCTGGATTGAAGCATTTTGGATCCAGGAAGTCATCGTCGATTCGGCGATAAATAACATCGACTTGTTTTAATCCGCGCGTGGTGCACATGTAGACCCGGTTGTCGCGAATGGTCAAGTCGGAACCTTGGACTAGCTTGATCCCCATTTTCTGCGCGAGGAACGTGTGCTCAAAGTAAGCAGAGTTGTAAATGCCAGGCGTTAGCAAAACGGCCGTTGGATCTTCGACATCATCAGGGGCACAACTGAGCAGAGTGTCGAGCAACCGTTCGGGGTAGTCGTGGATTGGTTCGACATTCATTCCATCGAACATGTTGGCCAAGGTACGTTTGAGAATTTCTCGATTCTCAAGAACATAAGAAACCCCTGATGGGCAACGGAGGTTGTCTTCGAGGACATAGAACTGTCCGTCACCACCGCGAATCAAGTCGACTCCTGAGATGTGACACCACGCGCCTTGTGGGGCATGGAACCCTTTCATCTGCTCGCGGTAGGTCTTGGAGGTTTTGAGAAGCGACTCTGGAACGATACCGTCTTTGATAATTTTCTGGTCGTTGTAAATGTCATCGACGAACATGTTGAGCGCTTCGATACGCTGCTTGAGCCCTTGCTCGATGGTCGACCATTCATTGCCGTCAACAATTCGAGGCAACAGATCGAAAGGCCAGATTTTTTCCGTACCGGATTCGTGACCGTAGACGGTAAAAGTGATTCCCAAGTCACGAAGTAAAAACTCCGCCGACTGCTGTCGTCCAGCAAGATCTTCATCCGACAGTTTTTTCAATCGCTCAGCGAAAATCGCACAGCAGTCGTGCGGTTGGCCCGAAGCTGAAAACGTTTCGTCAAATGATTTGTCCTGAACTTGATAGTTCTCAAACTTCATGAAATTGATTTGCTTTCTCAGAACCGAAATTTTTCACATCGTCATCATTCTAGTCATGCAGAACGAAAAACTCGAAACGAATAATACGAATGTTTAGAGGACTTGTTTCTTGATTTTGGGTTAGGCGATTGGAAACTCCAAACGCGGGCGACGCAGAAACTTCAAAAGGAAGATCGCAGCCCAAATCACGGGGTTAGGGTCTGCGAACATCCTTACGTGCGCCCTTGCATCAATTACCCCGCGTTCCCCATTTCAATAACTGGCTGGAAATTGGAACAACAGGCTAGGCGGCAGCCCGCAATCTGAAGGACTTTCTTTGTGAATGGATACGGACCAGCCAAGTTCACGCGAAACGAACGTCGGTTCTTCTATCGTTAGGACACGTGGATTGATGCGGCTGGCTTCGGCGGTTCTCTGAAGGGGAAAATGCCGGTATTCCGTGGTTTAAACCGCCAATCAATTGCGTTGCAATCCCGCGTTATCACCTCGTGGTTTTGTCGGTTTCGGTTGTCAGGACATGTTTTTTACGTGTTTTCGCGGACAAGCAATTAAAAACGAAACATTCGTTTTTTAAATACAAAATCAAATATTAATCTATTGGATCAATACACTAGATAGGACGTATAACTATGTATTGGAACTAATTGAACCATGACGACAGGTTGTTGCTTGGCCAACGTCTGCCTGTTCAAAGCATGGCTGACTTTAGTGATTTGATTTGTTGAAGTAGTTGAAGTAGTTGTAGTGGATTTTGTGACTGAACAAGCTGGTAAGGAGCGATGCGATGATTAACACCCCAACAGCCGAAAGATTGGAACAGGAGATCACAGGACGATCGTGGCGCGCACGGAAATCTCTCAAAATGCTCGCCCTGTATTGCACCATGGTTTGCGTCAGCACAGTCGCAATTTTTTTGCTCGAGCATGCGACGCTAACGAATGCGTTTCGGACAGCGATCGTTGCGGCGATCGGAAAGACATTGGCAGCGAGTTGGGTTTCAGGAATTTTCGAATAAGTCATTCAACAGTTGGATCGCGCAACCATTTTTGGAAGGTCAATCTTGAACCACATCGACTTCATGCGAATCGGCACGCCTAAAATTGTGTTTGTGTGGGACGGCACGGATCGTTTTGTCGAAGCAGCCGATCGGTTCGTTTCCGAAATCCCGCACGCGGTCGTGCACAGCTTACTCGCGATGCCGCATGAATCGCTCCACAGCTACAGCTTGTTTCGCGAACCACAAGAAGAAGTGGAATCGTTTCAGAATCGACTGCAACAAGAGTACGCGGCGGCAATCGCGTCGACACACACTCTTTGCAGAAGATCGCGGCTGGAAATCTTGTTCGGGGATCGAGTCTATGAAGCCGTGCGACATACCCAAATCATCAGAGCAACACGCATCCTGACGCCACGGTTTGTTCAATCAAAGTTTTCAAAATGGATTCACGGAGATTTGAACCAACGGCTCGTCAGAAAGGCAGCTTGTCCTGTCGTATTTTTGAACGCTGAATCCGAGAGCTCGAATTCCCACTTAGACCAAACCATGACAAAGGAAACTGGCTAAATTGGCCAAGCCATCACAACCGTTGGAATTTCGTGCTCAAGATTCAACCTTACGAAAAACGAGTCGTCTGGCTCCTGTTTGCTTTCTCGCTGGTGATTGCAACGTCGTATGTTGTTGCGCGGACTATCGGAGACAGCCTTTTCCTTTCTCGCATCGGCAATGAGCAATTGGCTTTGGTATTCGTGATGTCGGGAATCGCAACGGCGTTGACCGCGTCGACGTGGTATTTCCTCACAAGAAGGCTGAGCGTTTCCTCAACGATTCAGTTTTCAAGTCTCGCGTTTTCTGTTTTCACTTTGGCCGCTTTACTGCTGCTACCGCGATACCACCATTCGTTTTGGTTATTGGCGGCGATTTATTTGCTGGCCGACATCAAAGGCTGTATCAATGCGATCAACATCGTTTCTGCATTGAACACGAAACTCGGACGCGATGCGAGCAAGCCCGCTTGGGCGCTCGTTGGATTGGCCGCTCCGACTGCTGCCGTGCTGATGGGCAGCGTTCTTGCCGCCGAGTCCGCTGTGATTAACGTTTCTACTTGGTTGGTCGTTGGGTTGTTTCTTGACCTGCTGGCGTTCTCATTTGGAGTTGCACTTGGTCGCACGTCGAGTGTCAAGGACATTATCGCCAATCGAGTTCAGACTGGAGTACAAATAACGGCGGGTAGTGACACTTCGAAATCAAACCAAGATGCGACTGACTTGCGGAACCCAGTTTTCTCAAAAGCAAAAACCTACGTTTGCTTGACAGGCTTTCGTCGCTGGATCGGCATTTTGATCGCAGCCAAAGTCATCGTGCTCACCATGTTCGCGTTTGAGTGGAAAACAGCCGTCAACACTTTTTTCGATGGGCAAACGGAAAGCCTTGTCCGGTTTTTCGGCACCTACTACGGAGTCGTTGGGCTGGCGACGATTGTGCTTCAATTGGTGGTCACTGGAAAACTTTTGAAAGAGAAAAACCTTTCGCTTCCGCTACTGTTGATGCCCTTGATGCTTTTGGCGATTGCACTGTTCATTGTTGCCAATCCTGGACTGCTCGTCGTTCTGTTGCTCGCTACATTGGGCAAGTCACTTGATGCGTGGAGGCGCAGCGTTCACGACACGACGCTGAATTTTGTTTACACCCGGATCAGACGTGGGCAACGGCGTTTCGCGATATCGTTTAACAGTGGTTTAGTCAAACCGCTTTCTGAGGTGACCGCGTCGAGCATTATCTTCCTCGGGACAACGCTGGTTTACCGGTCGGTTTTGCTGGCTGTTCTGGTTGTATGGCTGTATGCAGCCTGGAGACTGATCCACCTAATAAATCACCCCGATAATGTCGCAAAAGCCGACCTGAATTCTGTTGCCCCAATCGAAAAACAGCTTATTCAAACCTAAGTTTTCGAGCCACTTGATTAGACGCCCTGTTCCTCTATCCGCTTCGCCAAACACTTAGAGTCAAAAACTGTGACTGATGTATCTTTCAAAAACCGAATTTCCGGCAACGAAATCGCTGGCTTGATGCAGCGAATTTGCGAGCATTTAGGAATCGCGTTCTCTGCAAACAAAGTGTTTCCAAGCCTCGCCGACCTGAATCAAAACGGTTTAACAGTATCGCAAGTCGAAGAGCTCAACGCGATTGGAAAGCACTTCGGTATCCGATTCCGTGAGATGACGGGATCCATGCGCGACCTCACAGAAACGGTCAGCGATTCCGGCACAGCATTGCTTAGGCCCAAACCAAGTTCCAGCGACGAATCCTCAAGCCCAGCGCTGGTATTAAATGCCAAATCCCGAAGTCGATTTTTGATCCACCGAGACGGCGAAGACTCCGTCATTTCATCAAACGCGTTACGAAAGAGTCTTCTGCGCGATGACAACAAACGGTATCACTGGCTGCTGGTACAGCCGATGTTGGCCGCAGAGACGTCTTCGCGGTTTCACTACCTGACCGGTACGCAAGCCAATCCGCTTCCACCGTTTCGCCGGATACGAGAGTTTCTCAAACCCGAAACGAAAGACATCCAAGCGATTCTGATCTTCTCGGTCATCGTTGGACTCTTGAGCCTGACAACGCCATTGGCCGTCGAAGCCGTCGTGAACACTATCGCGTTCGGACGCTATCTCCAGCCCTTGATCGTGCTTTCGTTTATTGTTTTTGTGTTCCTCGGATTCCGAGCAGCACTAAACGTTTTGATCACGGTTATGGCCGAGATCATCCAGCGGAAAATCTTTGTTCGTACGGTTGAGGATCTTTCCTATCGCCTGACACGAGTTCCATTGTCGACATGGAAAAAGTATCACGGCCCTGAATTGGTCAACCGATTCTTTGACATCGTCAACGTTCAAAAGATTACCGCCAAACTATTGCTGGACTCGGTGATGCTGGGCTTGCAAACGGTAATTGGTTTGTCAGTTCTAGCGTTTTACCATCCGTTCCTACTTGGTTATGACATCGGATTGCTGGCAATGATGACCGTCGTTCTATGGTTCATCGGTCGCAACGCAATCGAGACAGCGAAAGCGGAATCGCAATCGAAGTACGAGACCGCAGCCTGGCTTCAAGAAATCGTACGCCACCCAACAACGTTCAAATACAACGGCGGTTTGGGATTCGCGATCAATCGGGCGGACGAGTTAGCCACCAACTACATCCACTGTCGCGAGCGGCACTTTTCGATCCTGCTCAAGCAAATTACGTTCGCGATGCTGATGCAAGTTGTTGCAGCGACGGTCTTGCTGGCGTTAGGTGGTTACTTGGTCATTGCTGGCGAAATGACATTGGGCCAGTTGGTTGCTGCGGAGTTGATCGTGACCGTGATCCTTGGGTCATTCGCGAAACTTGGCAAGGATCTTGAAAGCTTTTACGACCTAATGGCTTCGGTGGACAAACTGGGAAAACTGTTTGACCTGCCGGTTGGGCCAACTGACAAATTGCAATTAGCCAAACGACCTGGCGCTTACGGAATGTCGTTCGTAGGAATGAAGCTGGACGACCGCGTCAAAGAACCAGTCAACCTCGAATTTCTACCTGGGCAAACTTATTCGCTTTACGGGGCGTCCGATTTGATGCGTGGAAAACTAACCGAGGTTTTGATTGGCCAAGTCAAACCAAGTAGCGGCCATGTATTGCTAGAGGACTACCGAGTCGACGCGATCAGCACAGAATCGCTTCAAGAGAAAATCAGTCTCGTTCGTGAAATTGAATTATTCGAGGCTACCGTCGATGACAACTTGCGAATGGGTCGCGAAGACATCGGCTCGGCCCAAGTCAACGAAATTGTCAACCAGCTTGGACTGCGGGAGACCGTGGCGTCGTTGACGGAAGGGTTCGCGACTGGAATCAAAATCAGTGGTTATCCGCTTTCGCAAGGACAAGCAATACGCCTTGTGCTGGCGAGGGCATTGATTGCAAAACCGGGAATTCTGTTTGTCGATGGACTACTCGATCGGCTTTCTGATGACGACACCGCTGACGTGCTATCAAGGCTCGAAACGTTCACTGGAGAAACCACAATCATCATTTCTACCGGTCGAAAATCGATTGCTCGTTGGGCAGCCCAATCCCTTGACGTTGGTGCGAGCACGTGGAGCTTGGACAAGTTTAACGGTTAGGCAGCTGGGACTCTCTCATACAAACACATTGAGAACTTACAACGAAAATTACGATGAAATCAAATAGAACTAACAATCCGTCTGGCAAAGCTTCGGGCTTCGAAAAGCGTACTGCGGCGATTCACCTCGTTCAATCGTCTAGGTCCGCAAGACGATTGGCAAAACTGTTGCTCGTTGGGCTAGTACTCTCCATCGTGGCGATGGGTGCCTTGCCCTGGCAACAGACATCTCGTGGAACAGGTGAAGTCGTCGCCTACGCTCCGCAAGAACGTCAGCAGTCGGTAAAGGCCCAGATGAAAGGTGTTGTTGCTGAAATTGCTCCCGGACTTTTCGAAGGCAAGGTTGTCAAACAAGGCGATTTCCTACTCAAGATCCAGCCTTTCTCCGCCAACATGATCGAGCAGCTGAACGCACAACGGAGAGAGCTAAAACTGAAGGAAGAGACTGCAAACACAAAAGCAGAGTCGTACCAATCACAAATAACAGGACTTACCGAGGCCATGGAATTCGGAATCAATGCTGCCAAGCAAATGATTTCCGCCGCCGAGGCCAAACTCAAAAGTAAACAGAATCAGGTTTCCGGATACGAATCAAAAGAGTGGCAAGCTCGAATGAACTACGAGCGACAAGAAGGCCTACGTCAGAAAAAACTAAAGCCCGCAAAGGACGTTGAGAAACTCAAGTTCGAATGGGAAATGGCAAAGTCGAACCTCGAGTCGCTGGGAGAGGACATTGCGGGACTGAAGAATGAGCTAACTGCGAAACAACAGGAGCTAGAGGAAAAACGGCGAACGCTACAAGTAAAAATCAGCTACGCCGAGGCGATGAAAGCAGATGCTGAGGGTGGTGCGAACACGATTCGAAAAGAGATCCTCGACGTCCAAATGAAACTGGACACGATCGCCCGTGGAGAGATTCGAGCACCACGAGATGGGACAGTGTTTCGACTGAACGTGAACGAACGAGGAGATTCAGTCAAAGAAGGTGACTCTCTGCTGACCATTGTTCCAGAGATCACGCAAAAAGCGGTTGAGATTTACGTCAATGGCAACGACATGCCGTTGGTGCAAATTGGCCAAGAAGTGAGATTGCAGTTTGAAGGTTGGCCAGCGGTTCAATTCGCAGGTTGGCCATCGGTCTCGATAGGGACCTTCAGCGGCAGAGTTGCAACCGTCGATGCCACTGACAACGGCAAAGGCGAATTTAGAATTTTGATTACCCCCAACGAAGACGAACAAAAATGGCCATCCGATCGCTATCTTCGACAAGGCGTCCGTGCGAACGGATGGGTAATGATGCGAAGGGTATCATTGGGCTACGAAATTTGGCGACAGCTGAACGGTTTCCCAATCATCCTGTCGGAGGAAGAGCCCAAGAAGAAGGGCAAGTCAGCGAAACCTCCAAAGCTGCCCAAGTAAAAGCTGCCCAAGAAAATACTGCCGACGTTAACGGGCGAGGCTGGACGCTCGCTCGCGAAAGTCAAAAAAGCATTGCCTGGATGATTCTGGGCAGTGTTTTGTTCGCCGGTTGCAGCACTGGGAATCCGTTTAAGCGACATCCAGTTTCGCGCTCGTTCGATTCCCAATCCACGGTGTCGACATCGATTCGTAATATGTCGCCGTACAGCCGTTTTGCGGCAAGCCAACGAACAAAGAAACAACAAAATCAAACATCTTTTTCTAACAGTAGTTTTTCTGAGAGCTCTCTATCGAAAAGCGAACCTTCAGAAAGCCCTCTGTCTCAAGGCCAGCAATCTAAGAATCGCGACATTCAGCTCGCAGGATTTCAACAGAACGGCAGCACTGAAAACGAAGGCTTGATTTCCTCTACAATCGAGGGCGGTTCTGGTTCGAATCAATTCAACGATGCTGAATCGAGACAGCTTCCCTTCGAAGATTCCAACCAAGCCACGAGTATCGCACCAAATTCCAACCAAGCTCCAATCTCGCTCGATCAAGTCCTCAACTCTGTCGTCGACTGCTACCCAGAGATCGAGATCGCGATTGGAGAGATTGAGTCCGCCAACGGTAAAGTCCTTGCCTCTTGGGGCGAATTCGATCGTGTCCTTGCAGGACATAGCATTTCACAGCCACTTGGTTTTTATCAAACGTATCGCAATGGTGTTGGGCTAACCCAACCGCTTTACAGTGGTGGTGAAGTTTATGGAACCTACCGAATCGGCGATGGAAATTTCGAGCCTTGGTTTGGCGAGCGTGACACCAATGAAGGTGGCGAATTGAAGGCAGGTTTCTCGTTGCCATTCCTAAAAGATCGTGCTATCGACGAGCGACGGGCGAAACTTCTCGCTTCGGGTGCTCAGCGCGACGAAGTCAGGTCCAACGTTGAATCGCGTTTGCTTCAGTTTCAAAGATTCGCCAGCCAAGCTTATTGGGACTGGGTGGCGTCAGGCCAAGCGGTTCAGATCCAGCGACAGCTTTTAGAGTTTGCTGAAACTCGCGTAACAGGAATTGAAGCTCGTATTGAAGCGGAAGACCTCGCCGAAATCGCACAGATCGATAACGACCGCTTGATTGCCAAACGAAAAAATGACTTGATCAAAGCCAACCGTTTGTTGGAGAAAGCATCCATTAAGCTTTCCATTTTTTGGCGAGACGTCAATTGCAATCCAGTGATTGCAAATGAGTCACAACTGCCGCAACAGTTCCCGACAGGAAGCTTGATTGCCGAGTCTCAACTGTCGGCAGACATTGAGAATGCATTCACAGTTCGGCCCGAATTGGTCGAGCTTCAAGCGATCCGTCAGCAAGCTTGTATCGATCGCCAGTACGCCGAAAACCTAACCCTACCAAAGCTCGACGTTAAAGGTTTTGCGGGTCAGGACGTTGGTGGAGAAACCAGCAGCAAGGGAGATAAAACTCCATTCGAACTTCAGTTGGGCGTGTTCTACGAAGTACCACTGGAACGGCGAAAGGGTTTGGGAAAAATTCAAGCTGCCAACGGAAAACTCACCCAGATCGACGCCAAGATTCGTCTGACGAGCGACAAAATCCGAGCCGAACTACAAGACGCCTGGTCCGCCGTGAATGCCGCTTACAATCAAATCCAACAGTCATCCGAGAACGTCCGGCTGACCGAACGATCGCTCAATGAGTTTGGCCGTGAAGCATTCGAGGCGGGAGAAATTGACCTGATCAAGCTGAATATTTACGAAACAGCTGTCGCGACAGCCGAACTTGAACTGCTCGACGCCCAGTACAAATACTTTTTCTACCGAGCGATTTACGAGACAGCGAAAACCGGCCAGGCGTTCAGTCAATAACGCGTTGTCCGGCCGGCAATTGGGGTTGCCGACGGTTAGTTACGGACGCCTGCGTTTGCCACTGGCAATGCCATAAATCGGTTGACTACCGGAACCACCCCAATGTTGCCTGTTCCATTAGTCACCGCTGCACTGCTTCCGGCGCGACGAAGACGCTGGACGCTGATCACTCTGGCGTTGGGGAATTCGTTGAAGGCAAGCTGTTTCGCCTGCCGACTGTCGAGAGCGAAATAGTTCTTCCAGCCTGTCTCTCCGTTGGGTGCGACCAACCGGACCGTCCAAACGTCGACGAACTGCGACATTAACTGAGCCTTTTGTTGTTGCAGCTGTTGCCGCTCTAATTTCTGCTGGATCCCTGCGTTTCGAATCGTGAGCAGGTTTGTCAAATACTGCAAATCCTCTGCAGTTAGCGTGTTAATCTCGATGGATTTTCGCTTCCCTTTTTCGTCTTCGAGAAGAACTTCGGTTCCGTTGAAGTCAACAGGTTTTGCCTTGACCTTTTTGCCATCGACAGTCCACTCGTGGCCAAAAGCTGCCGCACAGATGAGCCCAAGCGCCAAGGACAGAAAGAGAACCAAACCCTTCGATAGAGTACTTGTGTTTGTTCGACCAAAAACATTCATGACATTCCCCCTTCAAGAAATTGAATTGCACTTATTTATACGAGCCAAGTCGACATAGGAATAATAGATAAACTGTTGCTTTACCATTCAAAAAACAGATAGAACATACTGGCTTGGTTTCCCTATTTAATTCAGTCGTATTTCTCCGGTTCTCAGCCGTAGAACCGTAATTTGGTAGCAAATAAAACGTAAAAATTCGAACAGAACGCACGACGATGAAGGGAACCACGACAGTAGCGAACCTTTCACTCACATGAACATCGCCACCTCGATAGGATAGGGGACGGGAAAGAAAAACGAAAAAAGAAATGGCCCAACCAGAGCGATCCCTCGGACTGGGCAGAACTGGTCAAAATCTTCGCTCATTGAATTAGCGGTTGGTTTCCATGAACCAAAATTTGCGTTTCAAAATTTCGATCAGCGGATAGGCAACTACCAAAACTGATCCGCCAAGCAAGGCAATTCCGACGGACGAATTCAACTCGAAACGCCCCAGTCCATTCACTGTTTGGTACCCGGCAAACATCATCTGAAGTAAAAACGACACTGACAAATACTTGGCAACTCGCAACCGAACCGCCTCATTCCATTTCAGAAATTGCATTACAAAAACCGCAATGGGAAGCAACTGCAGTGCGTGGATCGCGACTCCATGAGGAAACTTTGTCACACCACGCTCCCCAACCGATTCTGGCGACAAGCCTGCCTCCAGCCTTTCGTAACCGTAGAATGAAATGGCGAAACCAATCGCACACGAGAGCACTAGAAAAACCATCCCTGATCGAACGGCAAACGCATAATCAGCACTCAGGTCGAGCGATCCGAAACTGCGGAACGTAAACCAGAGGATGCCGGCAACTGCGATGCAGATAAAAGCAACCATCGCCATGTCGACCACAGCATCGAACGATGTTTCCTGATTGAAATGCGACGCTTGCCCCCGCCACTGTTGCATCGTGATCAATCCAACTTCGATGACCAACGCGAGCGCAACGATCCAGCTTACAAGAGTGTCGACTTTCCAACGTTTAAGTTTGATCAGGATCCACCCTAACGACCACAGAGTCATGCCAGTCGAGATCCCAAACAGGATGGGCTTTCGCCACGAAACACTCCCCTCCCAACTGCCACCAGAAATCAACAACATCGGAACATGCAGCAGTCCAGTCAAAACCAACAACACCCCTGATGCTACCAATATGTTGACCGGCAACAGTCCAATACTGAAGGATGGCCGGCTGGCAGTTTTCGCAGGTAGATTGGATTGAGCCAAGTGTTTTTCCGGTGCAGTTTTGATTGCCAGTCGATAAAACTGGAGTTCGCAAGACAATTTGCTTTGGCGATTCGCCTAAGGTTTAACCGAAACGGCCCTCCCAACGCAACGAAATCTGCGTACGCAGGAAATCAACGAACGCAACGGACTGGCTGAACCTAGCCGACTACCTGAATTGGAAAGGCTGGTCACTCGTTAAAAGGGGGACTCACGAAAAGGCGGACTTTAAAGAATGACCGACCAAACTCGACAATGCCGACGCCTACTGATCGGTGCCGAACAGGTTATCGCGAGCAAAATCTGAAATCTTCACGACAGCAGGATGCTTTAATCGTTTCTCAATCGAGATCGCGTAAAACCTTTCAACCACCTCGGGAATTCTCCCAACAACCTTGACCGCATATTGTTTGCATACGTCAGCCTCGATGGCACTTGGTGTGAAAAACAAACCGTGGCCTTCCTGACCAAAGACTTTGAGAACGGCGCTATCCTCGAACTCATGAGCAATAATTGGATGAATGCCGTTGTCGTCAAACCACTGCTCAAGCAATCGACGAAGCGACGTGTTCTGCGTCGGCAAAAGCATCGGGGCAGAATTCAACGACTCAGGAAAGTTCTTTTTGTATTTTTTCGCCAGCTGTGGCGTTCCGTAAACCGTGACTCCACATTTACCCAACAAGTGATTGAACGCGCGAACATGAGTGTCGGGAGCCAGCGGCCGATCGGCAATCACGACATCAAGCCGATGAAGCGCAAGTTCGCCGAGCAACTCATTGATCTTTCCTTCGAAACAAACGACTTGGAATTCAACGTCTTTTGATTCAAGGGCAGGGCGGAGTAGTTCGTAAACCACCAGCTTAGGCAGTGCTCCTTGGACGCCGACATGAAAACGAGATTTGTCTTCGTCGGTGCGGTTGTGGAGAACATCAGCGAGTTCCTGCCCTAGTCCAAAAATCTCATCGGCGTACCTGTAAACCAGCTGGCCCGTCTCGGTCAGCGTCAAACTTCGGCCGACTCTGTCGAATAAATCATGACCGATTGATTTTTCGAGTTTCTTGATTTGGCTACTAAGCGTCGGCTGGGCCAGATGAAGGACTTCCGCGGCTTTGGAAACGCCGCCCTCTTTTGCGACCGTCCAAAAGTAAAGCAGATGGTGGTAATTGAGCCAGTCCAACTTCCGTCTCCTTATTCGTTTTTTCAATTGAATGATCGACCAATATCTATTGGATCTATATTAGCCATTGGCCGTATATTTAGACAGACAACTTTAACCCGTTTCTGGAGCTGTACGATGCGTCACCCAATTCGAATACAAATCCTGGATCACCAATCTGTTTTGTCAAACGACGATCAGCATCAAGTGTTAAACATGATTTGGTTACGGCTGGCTCCGATTAAGGAAAAAATTGACAGCGTAAAGTTCAAGATCACGCGCCTTAAACACGATAATTTTGCCGTGGAGCATTTAGTTGAGTTGGTTGCTACACTGAAGAGCGGTTACCGTGTTGAAACGACGACCACGCGGATCTCCAAAGGAGCGGCCTTGATTGCGTCAGCAGACCAGATGAAAAGTGCGATCGAATCGAGGGTCCGGACGGAATCCGGATCACTTCACGCGATGTTGGAATTCGTTAAAAAAGCGATCAGAGGAATTTCCGGTTCGAATGACGCCTCATACCGAGCTCCAAGAAACAACTGCTCCCACTCAGCCTCGTGAAAGCACTGATACAAGGTGGAATTGGTCGCTCCACCTAAGAAAACACACTTTCAAAACAAACAATGAATCAACTCGAAGTCAAAGCCTCTGGCCAAGGAAGCAAATTTGCTTGGCCAAGATGGGCCAACGTTTTGGCGATCGCATGCCTCATTGCATTGATTGCCACGATGTCAATTTGGACTGTGCTTCAGTCTGAATCTACATTGCGCGAGAACGTAGCATCGAGATTGAACACCATTCTTCAAATTGAGACCGAGGCGGTCAGGCAATGGCTAAAATCAGAAAAAACGATCGCAAGCTTTCTGTCCTCAGACGACCAACTCGCTGAATTGTTGCTGGAGGCCGTAAACACCCCAGGCGTTGTAACCACGGATCTAAAAGACCAACTGGGAAAGATCTCGAGAAAGCTAAAAAACAAACCGTGCCTGTTGATGAGGCCAGACGGAAAAGTTCTTGTTCACTCAGGCGACCTTTGGCTGGCCGAACAAGTCGACAAGTTGGAAGATCAATTTTGCGAAACGTTGATGGCTGGCAAACCAACCGTTTCAACCGTACTGCAACACGCCAACTCAAAAGCCGACGAAGCTTCATACGTGATTGTGGTAGCAGCACCGGTCCATCATCCAACCGAAGGCGCTGTTGGATTCCTCGGGATTGGATTGAACGCAGAGACGGAGCTTTCAAAAGTTCTTGAATCTAGCCGCACTGGCGAAACGGGTGAGACGATCGCCGTTGTTGGTTCGGGACAACTGGTTTCGCAAAGCCGATTTTTGGGAGGCTTAGGTCAGCTGGACTTTTTTCAAGACTTGTTAGGCTCCCGTAGGGTCCAGCAAAAACCACTTTTTCATGTCGACCTCGATGGGGAAACGGATCAGCGAGGAAACGATACTGTTTACGCAACCCGATGGCTGCCTCAATACGGTTTGGGATTGGTCGCAAAAATGGATCGCGCCGAAGCGTTTGCCCCGGTAGTTCAGATCCGCCGCTTCATGTGGACGCTTTGTGGGATGCTGATGTTGACGACGATTTCAGCCATTTTCTACCGCTGGTACGTCTACCGACTGCGAACGCTGGCGAAGCAAGCCGATCTAAATCGCAAACGACTTGGTGCTTACGAACTAGAAGAAAAAATTGGCGAAGGCGGCATGGGGGTCGTCTACCGAGCACGCCACGCGTTGCTGAGACGCCCAACGGCGATCAAGATTTTACCCCCGGAAAAAAGCAGCCAAACCTCAATCGAGCGATTCGAACGAGAAGTCCAGTACACCAGTCAATTGAAGCACCCCAACACCATTTCAATTTACGATTACGGTCGAACAGAAAGCGGATTGTTCTATTACGCGATGGAATTATTGGACGGATTGAATCTTGAAAACTTGATCCAACGCGAAGGTCCCTTGGGTGACGGACGCGCCATTGAGATCCTCCGCCAAGTGTGCGAATCACTTCGCGAAGCACATTTGCTGGGGCTGATTCACCGCGACATCAAACCCGCTAATATCATGTTGTGCGATCGAGGAGGAGCGGTCGACACCGTCAAAGTGCTGGACTTTGGGATGGTTCGTGACCGCTCGAGCGGTGTCGAATTCGACGGCTCATTATCTGGAACGCCGATCTACATGGCGCCTGAATCGTTCAGTGCACCAACAGAAATTGACGCGCGTGTCGATGTATTTGCAGTGGGAGCCGTTGGTTACTTTTTGTTGGCCGGCAAGCCGATCATGGAGGCCGAGGATCTCAATGCGCTTCTTCGACTTCACCAAAAAGATCTTCAGTCGGTTGCCAAAGTCCAACTGGATGCCGTTTCCAGTAAATCCGAGACCCCCATCTCCAGCAGGCTTGTCGATGCGATCTCTCGCTGTGTTGCGACGGCACCAAAAGATCGCTTTGATTCTGTCAGCGATATCCTAACGGAACTATCGCTTTGCCGTCCGAACTCTGCTTGGAACAGCCTTCGTGCTCGCGACTGGTGGAAGAAGAACTCTGCCAATTTAATCGACAGTGCACCAGAGAAAGATTCTCACGGGGACACGAAATCTTCTAATCCCGCACTCGATGCCACTCAAGCGTTCACTCGCTAATCAACTCGATGGCTCTCACGATCTGAAGCATAGATTTGTTGAATACATCGCGGCACGAATATCTATTGGACCTGATATGCGCGCGGTTCATATACTGGTTTTCAGGAGTGATGATCGGTAACGGCCATCGGTCTGCAGCAATCCCTAGAACACTTTCGGAGATTGACGTGATTATTCTCGTCATAGACAACCAAGGTATCTTGAGCGAAGAGCAGATGTCGCACGCAAAAAATCGCCTGCACTACTCGTTAGCACGGTTCAGCCACCGCGTGAGCGGAGCGACCCTGCACCTTGCGCTGGATGAAGATTGCGAGCAAGTCAAATGCTCGATCAATGTTTGCATCACGGGAGCGGACGTTGTCTCTGTCAATCGAACTTGCATTTCATCAAACGGCGCGATCAGCCGAACCGTTGACGCAGCCGAACCGTTGACGCAGCCGAACCCAAGGTCGCCTATCACGTGGACTGGCGAGCAAGATTCAATGCCGACACATTTTCAACCTGGATGGTGTCGATCAGCCACCCACTTCGTCGAATCATGGCGCACGCCGGCATCCCATCGACTTGAAAAACAGAGCATGCAAAATTCACTTTCTTCAGCTTGACCAAAACGCGGCACTCTTTGTCGATGCCACCTCGCGGACCGTTAACGTCCTGAACCGAGATGTCGACCGCTTTCACGATGTCATCGAATCTAGCAAAAGACGTTATCGCTTTAGACTCAGTTCTACTGATAGCCGGAGCACCTAGCAATTTCTGTTTGTCATTAACTAGAATTTTCACTGTTTTGAGGGGCCTTTAATTTGAAAATGTACCAGATTGGTTTGTTCTAACGTCGAAATGAGGCGTAGAAAGTGAATTTTGCATGCTCTGTTTTTCAAGTCGTTGGGATGCCGGCGCGCGCCATGATTCGACGAAGTGGGTGGCTGATCGACACCATCCAGGTTGAAAACGTGTCGGCATTGAATCTTGCTCGCCAGTCCACGCGATAGGCGACCTTGGGTTCGGCTGCGTCAACGGTTCGTTTGATGAAATGCAAGTTCG
>JBGCDK010000173.1:0-8789 GCA_045105295.1 Mariniblastus sp. | reverse complement strand
GCATCATCGCCGGTTTGCATCAGGAACAGGCTGTGACCGCCGATGGAGGAATCTCGAACCAAAGTGACATCGTCCCCCGAGCCCGCATGCGATTTCAATGCCTTGTCAAAAGTAGCATCCTGTATCGCAAGGTCGTCGTCTCCTGTGCCCGTTCTCAGATGGGCGTGACCACTAACCGTTGTGTTTTGCAAAACAACCGTATCGGCTCCTGCTCCGGATTTCACTTTCAGGCGACCATTGACTTGCGAATCTTGCAGGCTGATTGTGTCGTCGCCATGTCCAGAAGCGAGCATGCCATTTTGGAGTTGGGAATTTCGCGATACGATGGAATCATTCCCGCCGCCGGCGAAAATCGTCGTTTTCCCACCGATTTTCACGTCATCCAGCCCGATCGCATCGTCTCCATCTCCGGCGAATATCAAGATCGAACCCTCGATCTGCGCACCTGGTTCGATCACCAAGCGGTCATTGCCTTGCTTGAGTTTCGCAATCACATTGCCAGCGAACGAAATGGAGTTCTCAGCCAACACGAACCCATCAGCATTTCCATTGATGGTTGTATCGTTTTGGCCAACCAAGACGAGATTCTCTTCGACGACTTGAATCTGTAAGTCATTGTGATCAGCATCGCCAGTGATCACGAGCGACCCACCGGTAAACATTGCCATCACATTGCCACTGAGCATCTGACGAGGCTCAAGCGTTTCCATATGCAAGCTGAATTCACGTTGACGCCGCGGGGTGGTTGGCGCTAAAGCATTTTGGCATTCAGAGAGGAATTTGAAGAGGTTGCGAATCACGATGTACTACTTTTGTTCAAAAACTTTGCTTGGTTCTGTTGTTATTTTTCTACTTTAATTACTCCATGCGTTTGGAAGCTGTTTGCAGACTGGGTTCTCGATAGTTTTCTACATTTAGTACGGGACATTTTTGTCTTTGTCTGTTGTTGCAAAATGCATTTAAGAGGCGCGATACGTTCAATTTGTTTCGGGGACACCAATTCGAAAAAAAAGCGCATAAAAAAGCCCCGGCGATTTTGCAATCGTCAAAGGCAGTTTTGCTCAACCGTTTCGCTCTATCGTCTATTGATGGCCGCTCAGACGCAAAACAAACGTCTTCAGAAAGGATTCTTCAACCGTCGACCTTTTCGGTGTTCCAATTAAATCTTCGAACACCGTCTGATCTGCGTTAGCCACTTGGGCGTTGAGCGTCACCCAGTGGTTGTTGGAAAGGCAGCCGTCGGTTGTCAGGTCGCAGAATATAAAATGCGACCGCGATCGCTAACACGACCAACGGAACCAGGACCTGGTCAATGGAGTGCCCCGAAAACCCATGTGAGGCTGAAGCTCCCAACAAGTCAAAAGTGAAGCCTGCGTAGGCCCACTCTTTGAGCAATGGCAAGCGAGGAATCAAAAGGGCTACGACACCGAGCCCCTTTGCAACTCCCAGAATCGTCATCAAATAGTCGGGGTAAGCAAGAGACGCCATCGCTTCTTGTTGAAACTCAGCCTTGGTCAGATTCATGAAACCTCCTGCTCCCATTGCCAGGCAAAACAACGCTGGGCATCTCCTTGTGCATGATTCCACTCACGAGCATTTAATTGGCGAGTGACTGCAGCCGAATCATTGAGGCGGTCCCCACTCAAAGACCGATGCGTCCCAACCTGGACTTAAGTCGTTTCATATCCCAGATTATTCCATGAGATGCAAACGCTGACGCTCCTAAATATCGATCGTCCGGCGAGAACTCAAGCGTCCGGAACTGCCTCCGCTCAGTTCTCATTGAGTGGTGATGCTCAAAACCGCCGACCGAAAAGATGTCGACCTGACCGGACTCGCTAGCGCAAGCTATCTGTTTCGACTCGTGGTCAAAAGCCACCGCCCAGACTCGTTGATTTTTGGGATGTAAATGCACAGGCTCGCCAGCAACAAAATCAGCCTGACTCTTGCCACTCTCGATATTCCAGACACTAACGCCTTCGGTCATTCTCGCGGCCGCCAACCATTTCCCATCATCGCTGAACGAGACATCCATTGCGGCCAACGAAATCTGACGATGTTTGCTGACGCCCGGCACCAATTGTTCAACAATGCTTTCGGTTTCGAAATTGACGACCAGTACCGCTCCATCAAACGACCCCACCGCCAACCAGGGCTGAGTTGGATGAAACGCCACTCCCGCAATCAATCGTCTCGTCAGCGGAATGGTTTTTTCCAGCGTCCATCCCTCCGTTTTCCAGATTGTCAGCTGCCCCGTGCCGTCCGCGAATTCACTTCCTAATGCCAACCACCTTGAATCGGAACTGAACGACGAGCACCAAACATCGCTATCGAATCCAGACAGGTTCTTCTTAATCTGTAGACTGTGTGCGTCAAAAATTATCACATTTCGATCGTGCCGGGTCTTAGCAATCCAACGATCATTGGAGCTTGCAGCAACCGACCACGTTGCACTCCATGGACCGCCCGGCATTGAATAGTCGTATGAATCTGGGACAACCGGAACCGCGCGCCCTAAACTGTCGTAGATGCGTTTTTCGATAGCATTCCGACCGTAGATTTTTACTCCTCGCGAAGCTTGCCAATATGACTTCCCATCAGCACTAAACGCCCCAGCAACGACCTCGGCGAGCGTTTCCAAGGTTGCGACTCGCTCGCCAGTCTCAAAATCAAGAAACTCGCCGCCACCACCTCCTGAAAGATCGATAAATTTCGCCAGAGGATCCAATGCAAATCCAAGAACATTGCTGTCTATCTTCTTTTTGAACAACAACTCTCCGGTGATGGCGTTTCGTTTTTGAAATTGATCACGCGACCGCAAGAACAAAAACTTGCCGTCTTGTGAGAATTCGATTTGCCTGACCTGTGTATCACAAGTCAAATCGAAATCGCAAGATCCCGACAACGTCTCGCCGCCGACCTCGTCCAAAACACCCAACTCAAATACTTCGACGGTGTTATTTTTAGCGATTGCAAACCTCGTCGAAGACATCGCAACGCACCGGGTTTCAGCCTCTGAAGCATCCAACTGCTCTATCGTTGCCCCCGCTCTCCCGTCCTCGCCAACTCTACAAAACTCAACCCCACCACGCCCGACCGCGATGATTTTTTTTCGATCAGGATGGCAAGCAAGCCCCTGCCCAGAATCGATAGAAAAACCGACTTCCTCCAGGCATTCAAAACTCTCGGCATCCCAAATTTTGACTGCTCCTCGAACATCCATGGAAGCGAACCATCGCTCCTGGTCGCCGATCGCCACGTATCGCACGCCGCCGTCGTGAGCATCGACAATACTGTGCGTCTCTTTCGATCCACGCTGTATGCGAATATCTCCATTGGCCATCCCAACAACTAAGTCGCCGTTCGCAGCTGACGTCATTGCCGTTACTTGAGCCGTTTCGAAAACACCTCCGGGTTGGCTATCTTCAAGGGAATATCGGCCCGATGTGACAACGACATCTGAATCCGGAGCAAACGCAAATCCGTGATCGGTAACCAGTCCTCTGGCATACTCTGATCCTTCGGTGAGCATTTGTATGATTTCCCCCGCATCATTTCCAACCAAAATCTGACGAGACTGTTGATTAACTGCAACACAATTGAGCCCGCGCGGAAACGTTGCCTGAGCGAGTCTCGCGTGTTGGTGGTTCGTCATCATCAACGTGCCATCCTCGGCAGCTGAGATTAACAACTCATAGCCGCTAGTTGGATCTCGCATTGCCTCAACCTGCCGAATCGCTCCCGAAAGCATCCCAGATTGCTTGACCGCGCCATCCACATTCGACTCACATGAGTACGAAACTCGCGACGTCCAAAACGCAGTTGGCCGTAACCGATCCTCTTGCGCGATGACACAGGAAACCGGCGGCCCACCATTCGTTTCCCACTCTGAGATTTGCCCTCCATTTTCGGCATCCCAAATTTGGATCGCTTGCTTTTTACTTCCGGTTGCTATGATCTCGCCGTTCCGAGAAATGCACAAACAGGTTATTGGTTGGGCAGCTTCGAATTTCGCAACGGCACGATCTACGACAGGATCAATCACTTCCACAATTCCCGACTGGAAACCGACAACAATTCGCAACAGCCCGTCGCCGTTTTCATCGACGAACCTTGAAACGTCAAATTGAGCCACTGATTTAAATACAATTTCACCAGCCAACACTTCACTGGAAGCACCTTGCTCTGTTAGTGGCCAAACAGATTCACCCAATTTCCATTGCCACACCGCGCCATTAGATAGCGCCCAAACCCGGTCTCCGGATGGAGAAATGCGCAGTCTCTCGATCGGATTGTCGGGGCCACGCATCAATCGGCTTTTGCCTTTGAGTTCCGAATCAATGAGAACGACGTCGCCATTTGCATATCCAATCGAAACAATTTCGCCTACAGAATCCATCGTAAGAATGGGGCGATTCGGACCTGCCCAAGTTTTAATCCGGCGAAATTTTCGCGATGTATCACTCAACGTTTCGGTCAACAAATCCCGCAGCGGCTTGGAGCGTGTTTTCCCAACATCCAAGGCGACCGCGTTTTCGATGTCGGCGATGGTCTCATCAAACCAATTCCCCTGCTTGGCTGTCAAACGAGCTTCCGCAGAATTGATCAATGAATCCAGCAAGTTGGAATTCGCTAGATCACGCTGCTTGCGAAAACGCTCGCGCTCAAAATCAATTCGCACCAACGAAGTCGCTCCCACAACGAGCAATGCGAGAAACGCGAACAAGATGGTCGCGGCAAACGCGGGTTGCCTCACACACCAACGACTGGAACGTTCCAAGAGACTGGCCTGTCGTGCGAGGATTGGCAAGCCATCTGTGAACCGCCGCAAGTCTTTGGACATCTCTCCAGCGGACACGTAGCGATCGTTGGGGAATTTGGCCATCGCTTTGAAGCAAATCGTACGCAAGTCTTTATTGACCGAATTTCCGGACACGTTCGGGACACCGACCGGCTTTTTTAAAATCTGTTCTATCACGGAGTGCGTCGGGCCAACAAACGGCGGTCGGCCGTAGAGCAATTCATAGAGAACAACGCCGAGAGAATAAGTGTCGCTTCGCGGCCCCACAGGATCACCAATCGCCTGCTCGGGTGACATGTAAGCCGGCGTTCCGATCAAATCGCCATGTCGCGTCAGCTCGCTTTCTTCTTCCGCCAATCCGGCCAGTCCAAAATCGGCAAGCTTCGGTTCTCCGCGATCGTCGAACAGGATGTTGGCCGGCTTGATATCCCGATGCACGATCCCAAAATGATGAGCGTACTCGACCGCATCACCGACCTTGCTAACCCATCGTGCCGCGTCGTCAAACGAATAATCCTTGCGAAAAATCCTTCCCTTCAGCGTTCCGCCACCAACAAATTCCTGCACGATGTAGGGATGGTCGTCAGCGTTTCCAAATTCGTGAACAGCCACAATTCCAGGATGCGCCATCCCAGCGGCCGATTCCGCTTCTCGTGCAAAACGCTCGTGGCCGACCGATTGTTTATCAAACGAGTTCTTGGAAAACTTAATCGCCACCCATCGACGCAGCGATCCATCCCAAGCCCTAAATACAATCGCGAACGTGCCTTGGCCGACAACCTCATCAAGCTTAAAACGATCTCCGTTTATAAGCCTTTGATAGGACTCGAGCTTTTCTTCAGCCGTATTTTTTAAATTGGCACCCACGTTGTCAAACTCGGCATTTACAATTTCTTCAGAACTCGGAAACGCATCGTAAATCAAAAACTGTTTTCCTAGAGCTTCAGAATACTCGGGAAACCGATCCAGGAATTTTGACTGAGGTGTGTACGCCAGACGCGACCTGAGCAGAAACTCGTTGTAAATCAAATCGACGACCGATGAGTCAGTCGCCGTAAGCTGCGGAAACATTTCGAGGTACGACTCAACAGCGACAAAAACTCCCTGTTCAGATCGGTGGCGTTGATCATCTAATAACTGCTCCACCAAATCCGAATCAGCGAGACTGCCAAGTCGCGATTTCAAAGATGCGAAATCAGGGAGCGATCCACTTCCCGATAATCGTTGGCTGATCGACATGACTCACCATTAAAATTTCTTGATCCCGTTAAAGCCCAAGTTCCGAAACAACTCGGTCACACGCTCGCGCCAATCGCTTTCGTAGAGCTTCCGCATTTCCCCCCAACTCAGCCGCGATTTCTTTCCAGGACTGACCGTCACGACGAAGTTCCGCAAGTTTGCACTCGTCATCCGTCATCCGAGCCTGAAAACGAGAAACGAGTTCATTGCCTGCCACAATATCACTTGCTGTCGGTTGCATATCAACGATTTGACGTTGATCAACGGGGATGTCAATTGTGTCGTGGGATCGTCGTACCGTTTCACGCCGATGACGATCGATCACTTTGTTTGTCGCCATTTTGGAAAGCAATCCAAGTAGTTGTTCTGGACGCTGCAAATCGAATTCCCCGTGCACGGCTCGAACAAAGAAGTTCCCAAAAACCGACTGTGAAATATCCATCGAATCGACGACTCGGCGAAGCTTGGGATTCGTCAGTCGCAACCGAATGTCACGACGAATCTCTGGTTCATAACAAGCCACCAATTCCGCCGCCGCAATTTGATCGCCAGCACGGACTTGCTCCATCAGCCGAGCGAATTGTTCAGTTTCCAATTTGATCATTTTCCACCTCGATGCATCCATCCTAGCTGACATTGATCGCCTTGGGGCAGCCAAGAATGAGGAAAACGATGGGGAAAAACAGCTTCCCCACACCCGAAAAAAGAAACCTTTGTTTTTTGCCGCAATTTTGTCCGACATCTCGTTCGGCCGCGTTTAAACAGATTGTCGGCTCAATTCAGTAATTGTCTGAACTCAAGTTGATATTCGAGATAACAAACAAGTCTACCGAAACCGCCCCAAATTTTTGATCGCCCAGTAGCGGGAATTGAGGGTGAAATTCAAATAACCCTTCCGGAATCTACCATGAAATCGAAATCGCTCAGCCTTGCATTGTGCTTAATCTTTCTAGCGTGGACTCACGGCAACTCTGCCCGCGCGGATCTCGTGATGCACCTTGCGGGAGATGGTGATGCAATTGACCAAACTGGCAATGGCCACAACGGGACACTGAGTGGAGCGAGTTTTGGCACAGGGAAATTTGGCCAAGCCTTCTCATTCACGGGTACAAACGACGTCGTCACAGTTAATGCTTCTTCGGACTTAGAGCCGACTGATTTTTCAGTGGCGATGTGGATCAACACGAATGACTCGTCAAGCGGAATCAAACTGCTGATGGACAGCAGCCACGGCAGTTCCAATGGCCCATTCGGTTGGGCGGTGCAAATGAATAACGGGCGAGCCGGACTCGCTTACGGTAATGGCAGCACCTTCCCTGGACTCGGCTCAACAATAGACATTCGCAATTCAGGGTTCCGTCATTTCGCAGCCACAATCGGCGCCTCCACGATGAGCGTCTACCTCGACGGCTCGCTTGATTCGACAGCATCCTTCACGGGAACCCCGATGGGAACTGGAGCACAAATTCGACTGGGAAAACATTTCAGCTTAAATCGACAGTTCAGCGGTCTGTTGGACGACGTGCGCATCTACAACCACGCGTTGTCGAGCGCAGAAGTCCAGCAGCTTAGCTCCGTACCTGAACCAAGCTCACTACTGACATCTTTCTTGCTCCTTGGGGCAATGGCATTGCGTAGACGAAAGTAAGCAATGCCCACCATGGCATGTAAATTTGCCTAAGTGTTGAAGACGCGTCACAATCGTTACGGACCATTGGCGGGCAGCACGTATAGCCTCCCAAAACTCGATCCGAAAAAGGGCATGGGCAAATTCGTGACCAGTGCAAACACTACTCTGGTTTGTTTCGCCTTCCCTCGTGCAGCTTCTAGTTTACGAGCGGCCGCGATGACACTTGGGCCAATTTTTTTGCAATCGCAAAATCTTGCCAACCCCTCCGATCGCTTCTTTGGGCATTCCGAAGACAACGCAAGTCGCTTCGTCTTGTGCGATCGTGACAGCTTCCGCTGGGGGCAGAGGGTGGCAACCACACGATCTCGATTATGAAACGACAACTTCACCAAGTGAAGGAGCAACTTTGTTGCCATCAAGTCGGCGACCTTCACGAGCATTCAATTGGCGAGTAAAACCCTTTGAATCGCTGGCACGAAAACACCTTGCGCCGCCATTTTTCGATAGGCGCCGCTCAATGACTGCAGCGACCTAATTGGGATTTAAGCCGTTTCACGCCTCAGACAATTCCTTGACATGCCAGTGCGGGCGCTTCTATCTCAAACCCCCCGCGGAAACTCAAACGCCCCGAACTAACTTCGCTCAACTCTCACTAACGGGTGTTATCGCCGGCCTCATCGTTATCGCTTATGCAGACCTTGCGCCGCGGCGCAAATGAACAGCGGGCAATCCAGTCTCGCCTGTCACACCGAAGCTTTTTCCATTTGCCGAGTGGCCGCAATGATGCCTGGGCCAATCGCGTGCAACGGCAACACTCTGTCAACGCCCCCACGATTGATCGCTTCCTTCGGCATTCCAAAAACGACACACGTCGCTTCGTCTTGCGCGATTGTGACCGCGCCGGCTTGATGCATTGCGAGCATTCCATCGGCACCGTCATCCCCCATTCCCGTGAGGATCACACCAATCGCGTTGTTTCCCAAATACTTTGCGGTAGAGTTGAACAACACATCAACCGATGGTCGGTGCTGTTTAATCCTGTCACCTGAGCGAACTTTCACAGCGTATTTCGCGCCGCCACGACAAACCTCCATATGAAAATTCCCTGGAGCTAACAGA
>JBGCDK010000172.1:0-2957 GCA_045105295.1 Mariniblastus sp. | reverse complement strand
GTCGATGCGTTTTATGTGTCTGGTTCATGGTTGCGTTTGATCGGCCTGGAAGTCACCGGAGTTCAGGTGACTCAAAAAGGGCACACGCAGTCGATCTGTTTTCACAACGAAGGCAGCCACAACGTTTATGAACGATTGTTGATGCATGATGGACAGGCGATTGGCATTTACAGTGTTGGTGGCAGCGACAATCTGTTTCTCAATTGCGACGCCTGGAACAACTGGGACTACACATCCGAAGACGGCAAGGGCGGCAACGTTGACGGGTTTGGATGCCACCCACCACGAGGCGGATCCGGGAATGTTTTTCGCGGTTGTCGAGCCTGGAATAACAGCGACGATGGATTCGATTTCATTAACGCAAGCGAGTCCGTTACGGTTGAGAACTGTTGGGCGTTTCGCAATGGATTCTCTGTCGATGGAAAGCGATTGGCGGATGGCAACGGATTTAAAATCGGCGGTTTCGCGAGCACGCCTTTGGAGCGTATTCCAGATCCCGTTCCTCGACACCGTGTAGAAAACTGCATTGCATTTGGTAACAAGAATTCAGGCTTCTATGCCAACCATCATCCAGGTGGCAGCGACTGGCTGCGAAATCAAGCATGTCAGAACAACATCAATTTTAATATGCTCGGACGCCGATCTGGAAGTTTTGACGATATTGATGGGTGGGGGCATCGCATGGAGCATAATGTCAGCTTTGAGTCCAGAAATCCCATTAAAAACATCGACGAAATACGATGTGAACTGATTTCAAATTCGTTTGAACTAGACTCAAATTCAAGCAGCGCAGTCACTATCATCCCGACAGTCGAAGATCTGAAAAAAAGTCGTGATCAAGCTGGGCATCTACCGGCCATTCAATTCTCGAAGGTTAAAAAAGAGTAGGCCGTTGCCAACTTACTTAGACCAGAACGCTTCGAAAACATTGAGCAAAAACAGGAAGCCACTATGACCAACATCTTGAATGACCGTTGTTTTTCAAGCCAGTTTGCACGTGATCGTTTGACGCGAACAAAGAGATCGTTTCTAGCGGCTAGTTTGTTCTTTGTCGTAGGAATCCTTGTCTTTTTATCCACTGGTTCCGCTGCGAATGCGGACATTTTTCTCTCCATGGATTCTCAAGGTAGTCAGAATTTCAACACTGGATCGGCGGGCGCCGGCAAATTGTTGGCCATTCACATTAGCCAGGATGCGACATCAAATGATCGACTGGCTGTATGGGTCGCGGACTTTGATCTTGAAGCGGGAGACGTAACTGGCGGACAGGTTAGTGCAACGGGCAGTGGCACTGACGGTTTCTTTGCTGCAGGAAATTTGAGTACTTCAGATTTCACTTTGACGTCAACGAACAGCTTTGAAGTCAATCAGGAGACCACTGATTTCGACCAAGCGATACCGCAAGAGCCCGTCCGGGAAAAATGGTTCGAATTGACGATTGATACCACAGGATTGGCTGACGGAACATATGACCTAATTCTCAGGTCTCCCACTGAAACGTTTCTGGATCCTGATGCGAACTTTGTGACAGTCGGTAATCAACTTACTTTTACTGTCTCTTCAGTTCCTGAGCCGGGAGTGATTCATTTTCTTGGCTTCTTGACCGCCTTTTTTATCGGTCGGCGCAAACGTAGCGCGTCGCAACAGTGATCAGACATTTTTCTGACACCTTTTTCGTCTGGTGCCTCCCTCCCGCCATCCCTCATTTAGACGTCCTACCGAAAGCGAATCATGAGACGATCGCCGCGAATTCAAAACCAACTGTCATGCCGGTTTGAGTACGAGCGGCTTGAGAGTCGCCAGATGTTGGCCACCGTGTCGCTTACTCCTGATGCCGACACGTACACCAGGTCCGGCGTCTCGGCTGGCAACGCGGAGGTCCTTCAAGTGTTGGACAACAATGGTGGCAACGGTGATTTCATGGCCTACGTTCGCTTTCGCTTGGGGGCACTCAACATCGATCAAATTTCGTCAGCCGAGTTGACGTTACACAAAACTCCTGGAATTCGTAACGACACCATCGTTTCGTCGCGGTTTGATACTTACGGGCTGCTTGATACGGCTGGAAACACTCCGCAGACGTGGAGTGAAGGCACACTTGCTGATTCTGGCTTGGGTGCTGAATATACGAACACTAATGGAGACTACCTGGACACCTCACGTGTTTTTAACCTAGATCAGGAAAGCGGCGCAAACGTTGTTGAGACCGTCAACAACTCGATTACCGCACAGCGCCTTGAAGGTGCCGATTTGGTCAGCTTTCTAAATGACCGCGTTGATGCGGATGGCTTTGCAACGTTCATTACACTCGTCGATGCGGGGACGGTTCGAGGATGGGGCTATGGATCAAGCGAAAATTCAGATTCATCTGTCCGCCCGACACTGGAGATCGAATTCACGCAAAATGAACTTCCTCTACGCCAGGTGGAACGTCTCAATCGCGGCGTAGTCGCGGTCCGACAATCGAACAGTCAAGCCTATATTGGTTGGAGATTGCTTGGTGATGATGCACATGACATTGCCTTCAACATTTATCGCTCGACCAACAGTGGTGCTCCGGTTCTGCTAAACGCGTCGCCTCTGACACAAACAACAGACTTTGTCGATTCGACAGTCGACCTCTCGCAAGACAATACGTATTCAGTACGACCGGTAATTGGTGGAGTAGAACAGGCAGCGAGCGAGAGTTTCGATCTCGAAGCCAATTCGACGATCGAACAGAGGATCAGCATTCCACTGCAGATTCCCGCCCCTGGGCCAGATTACACTTACTCCGCCAATGACGCGAGCGTCGGCGATGTCGATGGCGACGGGCAGTATGAATACATTTTGAAATGGGATCCATCGAACTCGAGCGATAACGCGTCTGATGGAGCCACGGGTAACGTGTATGTCGACGCCTATCGACTCAACGGTGAACTGTTATGGCGAATCGATCTGGGACGCAACATCCGGGC
>JBGCDK010000171.1:0-28506 GCA_045105295.1 Mariniblastus sp. | reverse complement strand
TATTTGGAAGCGTTGGGAATGTTCTTTCAGTCATTCGCAATCTGTTCTTCAATCAAAAAAAGCCGCGTCGAATGCACGACGCGGCTTTGGTTTGTTGCTCCGCGAGATCAGCGGAATCTCTAAATTGAAGTCGGACTATTTGTCTGAGCCTTCTTTGTGGTCTTCTTCTTTGGCTTCGCCTTCTTTGTGATCGCCTTCTTTGTGATCAGCTTCTTTGTGATCAGCTTCTTTATGTTCTCCCTTGGCGTGCTCGTCTCCTTCTTTGTGCTCGCCTTCTGCTTTCTTTTCACCAGCGGCAGCTTCATCTTCAACGAATGTTGCACGGATGATGTATGAGATGTTGGGGAACTCTTTAAAAGCGTATTTGTTTCCGTAGCTGGCCAGACGATCTTGTCGTGGTCGTTCGCCGTACTCAGAGTTGATCTTCATGACGTTTTCCATACCGTCGACGATTTCTCCAAAAGGAGCGAAACCCTTAGAGTTAAGAAAACTGTTGTCTGCATAGTTGATGAACAACTGTGTTGAGCGGGTGTTCGGGCCAGCCATCGCGTAAGTCACTCGGCCAACTGTGTTGCTTTGCTTTACCGGGTCATCCAAGAATGACTCGTCCCAGTAACCCGTTGCTTTAGGATCGCCGCTCATTCCAAACTGAACCATGAACTTCGGCACGACGCGATAGAATGGGGCTCCATCGTAGTAATTACTTTTGATCAATTGGTAAAAACGCTCGGCTCCCCTTGGAGCCCAGTCGCGGTGGATCAGCATCGTGAAATCGCCAGTGGAAGTTTCAAATTTGACTTTGAATTCGCCGGTCGCGGGAGCCGACTTGGTCGTCCGTTCGCCTTCTTTCCAGCTGACCTCCGGCATTGTAGATTCTTGCGTTGAAGCTGATTCCGAGGTCTGGCCTTCTGTTGGCGATTCGCAGCCAACGAGAAAGACCAACAGTAGCGCAAATTTGAAAAAATTCGACATGGTAACATCCAGGGGTTTAAAGGTTAATTGTCGCTCGAAAGTTCGTCGTATCTAGCAAGCGATCAAGGCGGGCTATCGAAACTTTCGCTTCTACGATGTGTTCAATCACTAGTGTTTTCAGTGAGACACGATTGTCCACTTCCGGGCCACCTATCTCAACGGGGCAAAACGACATTTGAAAAAAAAGTTGACTCGGGAAGTTCACATTACTGTTGCTATCTCTGGCAAAAACGCGTTGAATTGATAGATATCCCTTCACAGGACGGACGGGTGACGTGTTTCATGTTGACCGGCCAAATGTTCACGGATTGAATTACCGTCTGCGATGAAGACATCAAAGCCTAAAACGACAATGAAAAAGAGCATGAAAAAAATAAACCCAGCAAAGTGCCTTTCAGAATGCTTTCTCGCCGTCGGTCTCTTTTTAAGTGCCCTGATCGTTGCACCATTGAGTGAATCCACAGCGTTCGCGTTTCAAGACACCGAAACGGCAAACGATGCAGTTGAAAAGGACTCGTCTCAATTGGGCTCATTGTTGCGAGTACCACAATCGACTGGTTTGTATTTCGCCACGATGAACCACGCGGAGATCTATGACGCGATATTCAAAAGCAACGCCTGGAAGGCAATCAAAAATTCTGAGGTCTCACGCGGCATGAAAAAAGCGTACCGTCGCGGTCGAACTCGAGGGTACGAGGATTACAACGAAGACAATCCGTTCGCTATCTACCTCAGCGCTTACGGTGATTCGATGGATGGTTTTATCGCCAACACTGTTAAAGAGGTTGGTCAGCAGGTCGTCGGCAATGAAATTTTTCTTTTCATCGATAACGATGCGGTCCCAATTTTCGACGCCGGTAGAAAAATGCAGGAGGAGCTTTATAAGACTCTCGGCCTCAATGATTTGGGTG
Source organism: Mariniblastus sp. (assembly GCA_045105295.1). GTDB lineage: Bacteria > Planctomycetota > Planctomycetia > Pirellulales > Pirellulaceae > Mariniblastus. Next base: position 26,623 of record JBGCDK010000171.1, on the reverse strand, counting down.
GGATGGAGCGGGACTTTACTCCGGAAGACACTAAGGCCATTGTCGACGTCTTCGTCAAGAATTTCGCTGACGTTGAGTTCCCAACGATGATGCTGGGTGCCCGGCTGGAAGATCCCGAAGGTTTTCGTGGTTTGCTTGAACTCGCTCGTTCTGGATTAGAACAGTTGATGGAAGAGCTTCCCGATGAGCTCAGTTTTGCGAAGGGGTATTGGGATGTCGTCGACGAAAAAAAGAACTATCTGATGTTGATCGACGTCGAGATGTCGGAGTTGCCTTGGGAAGAAATCAGCGATCAAATTGATGATCCCGAGTCAATCAAAGAGCTTCAAAAACTGCTTTCAACAAAAAAAATGACTTTGGCAATGGGAATCATCGACAACCTTTTGATGGTCGGAGTTGGCAAGAACAGGGAAAAGTTTTTAAGTTTTGGGGATTCGCCGCAGTTGGTCGACTTGCCCGAGTTGGCGAAACTTCGCGAAGCCATTGATGGTAACGAAGCCTTAACCTCAGTTGTTTATACGAGCAAAAAGTTCGCGACTTTGTTGGCTCAATCAAATCAAATCTCTGATTCCCAAAAGGCGTCGATTCGACCCATCATCACGGCGCTGGACACGATTCCTGAAGGTGACAAAGAAGAGTGGATTTCTAAGCTTGAGAGTGATCTGGATGAGTTGGCTGAAGACCTCGCATCTTTCCAGGGCGAGCCTTCGATGTTGTTTGGGTTTACCGCGATGTGTGACGAGGGGATTCGTGGCTATTTCAAAAGTGAATTCGCCCCTGTGATGCTTGATGGAACAGCTCAATTAACACTCGCAAAACATGCCGGGCCACAAACGGTTGGTTTTTTGATCCAACGACCTGCAAACCTAGAAGATCAGTTTAATTTTGCGACCAAGTGGTTCTCCAAAGTTTACGGATACACCAAGCCGATGACTTTGGGTTTGATCAGTGAATCACTGCAGACTGCAATCGATGATTCTGACAGTGGTGCAAGCGATACCATGACAGAGGATGATGTCGATGCGATTATGGTTGGCATGGAAACCATGTTTTCTAGTTTCGCTGAAACGACTCGCGACTTGTTTTTGCCTGCAATTGAAAACCAAGAAGCCGGCTTGTTTTTGGAAATGCTTACTCGAAATGGTCCGTGGCACTCAACGTTGGAGCAATTGGACGAATCTTCAGCCGATGTTCCTTTGCCCATGCCTGCGATAGTAGTGGGCACCAAAGACGCGGAGAAAGTCACGAAGGCCATGGAGAAGTACGCAAGTGCTCTCGATGAAATGGCAGAAGTTTCGATCAAACACTCGCATGCAATCGACGCCGAGGTGTACGCGCACAAAATCGTTTCGGCATTGAAAGGCAAGTCAACTGAATCGGGGATGTCCTATCGAATTGATATCTTGGGGGGAGAGTTGCCTGATGTTCAGATGGGAACGTTGGTTACAGACGACTGGATTGTGATGAACTTGCTTCCAAAACAGGCGGTCGAGCTGGGGAAAAAGCGTGATTCCAATCTGTTCGGACCGGCAGCTACAAGTGAATCATCTCTTTCGTTATTGTTTTACGACAATCAAACGATGATGAATTCGATGCGTCCGTGGCTGGATTTATTCGAATCAAGAATGAAAGAGGCAGGCATCGAGTTTAACTTGTCGGAGTACGAGGCTGATCGTGACACTTTGCAATTTTCCGAAGCCCAGCTACGCGAGGCGTTTGAGCGATGTTGGGATATGGGAGCCTGTTGGAAAGGTTACTCTGGACGGGCCAGTAAGGAGCGGGACGGCATGGTCACCGAGTTTTTGTTGAAATTCGAGGACGTACCTGCGGGAAAAGAATGATCCAAAGTTTGGGGCGGTTTAACTTCGGTTTAACTTCGTCAAACTTTGGTTCGTCAAACTTTGGTTCCTTAGGCTTTGGTTCGTCAGGCTTTGGTTGGCAAAGCAACCGCTTTCAGACTCGCAGAGATTGCTTTTTGAAGTTCATCAAACCGGAATGGTTTTCTAAGGAACATGCATTTCTCCACATGCAATGGTGCTTCGTTTCCGGAAATCAAAATGGTTGAAATGTTGTTGAAATTCTCTGTGATCCATCGAGCCAAATCCGCACCGTCCCATTTGCCAGGCATTCGAATGTCTGAGATCACGATTTGAAAATTTGAATCATTTTGCAGCAAAACGTGGGCCTCGTCCGCCGTCCGGCAACGGCTGCATTGGACCCCCAGATTCTCCAAAAAAGCAATCATCGATATCTGAACCGATGGGTTGTCTTCAACAACAAGACATCTTACGGAGTCGATGGTTGTGAGTTTTGCGGATTCGCCAATGGTAACCTGTTCACCCTCAAGAAAGTTATCAATCGTCGCTGGAATGAAAAGGGAAACACAAGTTCCGACACCTTTTTGGCTTTTGATTTCCAAACGTCCGCCAAGCTGATCAACACATCCTTTGACGCTGCTCAATCCCAGGCCTGACCCCGTTTCATTGGGTTTCGTTGTGTAATAAGGTTCGCAGGCTCGCTCGACCTCTTCTCTGGACATGCCGCAACCTGTGTCGATAACTTCGATTTTCAAAAATAGTTCTTGCGATGGGTCAGGGCTCGTCGGATCTGTATCGCTCAAGAATTCTGTCAATCGAATTTTCACAATCCCCTTTCCATCCATCGCCCGCCGCGCGTTAACTAACAGGTTTAATAACGCGTTAGAAAGCTGGCTGCGATCGACATTGACCACCAAGTCCGGTGTCAGGTCTTCCAACTCGATCTTGATCTCGTCACCGCCAACTGATGAAAAAAGCAGAGAACTACTCTCAAATATTTTCGTCGCCTTCGTAGGCTCAGGGGCGTACTGTTGCTGTCCCGCGAAACTTAACAATTGGCTAGTGATCCGTGCGCCAAGATCGACAGCGTCGCTGGCCGATGCCAGTAGTCTGCGTTGCAAGTCAGCCGTGTCGTTGTTTAAAGATGCCTCAAGTAGCTGATTGGAGCAGGAGACCACTTGGAGGATGTTGTTGAAGTCATGGGCCACATTACCAGTCAAGTGACCGATGGATTCAATCCTTCGCTTGTGCGCAAGTTGACGTTCCAGTTCGACACGTTTGCGGGATTCAACAAGTTCGACCTTCGTTTGCCGAATCCGCACCTGGCTCCGGAAGACAAAAATGCAACCAAGAAGGATCAGGCCAGAGCACCAGATAACCAAGTTTCTAATCAATCGGTTTTGTGATGCTTCCCTCTTTGACTGTTGCGCCTGCATTTTCGCTTGCTCTGATTTTGCTTTTTCAGCGATTGCATTGCTCTTTTCCTCGTTAGCGATCATCCTTAGTCGGTTAACTACCAGTCTTGGAATAAATTGCGATTCAGCCAAATTCAATCTGCTCTCGGCTTGCTCTTGGTCGATCAGCCTCAGTTCCTTTTCGTATTGGAGCGCGGATTTAAACTGGTTTCGCGCCGAAAAGTATTCGACTAGTTCTTTACACGCAGCTCTTCTGTTGTCGATATCAGCTGAGTCGGTGGCAACTTGTTTGATTAGATCCAAGCCGTCGTTCAGGTTGCCATCTCCTGATAGGGCCAAACCAAGGTGGATGCGAGCTTTATCGTAGTAGGTTGAATTTTTTGGTACTTCATCTGCGGCTGATCGGCAATATTCTGTTGCCAATTTAAAATTTCGTTCTGCAAGGTAGGAGCGGCCAATCAATAGCTTTCCCATTTGGGCTCTTTCTAAAAAGAGATCCGAATCCAGGTCGCAAGCTTCGATCGCTTTTTGAGCGTGCGATCTCGCTTTGCTGTATTGATCACGAACCAAAGCGATTTCCCCTAGACCTAGATTTGCAGAAGCGAACGCGAGTCGATTTTCATCTGGCGAATCAGGCAGCAACGATTTTAGATGGAATTCTGCCTCGTCGATTTTTCCGAGTGACAACAACAAGTAACCGAGGTTGGAATGAATTTCAAAATCTAATTTGTGGTAGTTTGACTCGTTCGATTTTTCTAGAGCGCGTTTCAGTGCTTTCAACGCTTCCTGTTCGTTGCCAATTTTTCTTAAGCATTGACCGAGGAAATTACTGACGACCGACAACTGTTTAGGTTGATCTTGCTCAAGAGCTTCAGCGTAACGCAGAGAATCGATGGCTTTTACGAAATCGCCCAAATTCATTTCAGCGAGTGCTTTGTACAAATAAAGTCGCCCAAAAACTGCCTGGTCGCTATTCGTTCGCTCGAAGTTGATTGCAACTTCTGCCATAGCCAATGCAGCTTCGAATTCAGCAGATTGGCTTAAGGAAACGGTGCGTCTAACAGCATCTTGAAAACTGGCCTCGTCAAGTGTCGCTGTCGAACTGTTAGTGATCCTCTCAATGAACTCAGCATCACTCTCACGGGCGGCAGGGGAGCTTGGACCGTCCATCTTTGATCGTGTTATTGAGGATGGGTGGGTGTAGTCCCCTTGTCCGCCGGCAGCAAAAGTGGGCAGTGTCAAACATAACACGATCAGGAGTTTTGGTGTCACGAGAATTGCTGTTGAGGAGATGGGGAAGGTGAAGATGCCAAGTTCGAAATTGATCATATTTGTCGTTACTTGTCCAGATATTTGATTTACGACTAGCAAATCAGAGAACCGAGCCGACGAATCGCAAGCTCAACGCAAAACGAATCCAGATAGGACAAAAAGAAGGTTGATTCCGCTGCACAAATGCGAGATAATATCGGTAGCAAATAAGCGGCCTGTCTCTCACGAGTCAGGTCGTAATTTTTTAATAACATTGAAGTATTAAATACTTCGCCGCATTTGAGGAGAACTGTCGTGACTGAGCGCATCCCGATGACCCAAGAAGCTTACAATAAGCGCCGATTGGAAATCGATGATATGGAGAATGTGCAAATGCCTCAAATCGCTGAGGACATTGCCACGGCTCGAGCTGAGGGTGATCTCAAAGAGAACGCGGAATACCACGCACAGCGAGAAAAACAGGGGCTGCTTCAGGCACGCATCAACGATCTGAAAAGTCGTTTGTCACGAGCACAAATCGTCGATCCCGCCCAAATTCCAAAAGGCGAAGTCGCGTTCGGAGCCAAGGTTAAAGTCATGGACCTCGACCTCGATGACGAAGAAGAAATCACTTTGGTCGGTGACGGCGATGAAGACTACGATGCCGGAAAGTATTTGATCACCAGCCCAATTGGACGGGGCTTGTTAGGGAAAAAGATCGGCGAGACAGCCGAGATCGCAGTTCCAAAAGGAATGATCAAGTTCAAGATCTTGGAAATCAGCTACGATTCGTAAAAAGTATCGGCAAGGTAAATCAGCTTAAACCAGCCATGTGGCAGTTCCGCATGGCTGAACCTCCCAACCTCTTAGCTGCCTGATTCTTAATCCCCACATTTTGGCAACTGCTTTTTAAGTTCCTGATTTGCTTCCCAAGAACCAACGGTCAACGCGCCGCAAACAGGGGCTCATAATTGGGCTAAAACTAAAGCTCAAACTGAAATGTTTGGCTGGCCAATCGCCATACTCTCTGTCCAATCGTCTGTGTTCCCGTCCGGATCTTTGCCACACCGGTACTGCCAGGCAAAAGTATCAAATTAGGATTGGCCAACGCTACGTTAACCAAATATTTTGTGCTTTGCGGAACGTCTTCTCCTTCCTTACCACGCGTTGTGACGATGTCGCCACCGTACTGACTTGAAAGCGACTTAGGTGTCGACTTCATCTCTGTTGGTGAAATCTGCTGGGTTACGGATTCAAATACCTTCAGCGGCACCTGGCGTACCAACATTTCAACAGGCTGATCGGGTCTGACAAATTCGATGTCTGATTGGTCGATTGCCAAAACGGCTTCTAGTTTGGTCATGTCCTCAACGACTTGGCCAACAAAAGTGCTTTGTTTCAAATACGCTCCGATGTTGCGGCGCTCAAGCGGTGTCCCTTCCCACTCCGTCAATGTCGATAAGTCGGAGTTATCGGCTTCTACGATCGATGGAGCCAATAGATAGCCCGCGACCGGAGCGCAAACGATCAATCGCTCTCGATCAAGCTGCCGTTTGGTCAGCAAGTCCAAAGCCGATTGGACGGCGACTTCCGCGGCTTCTCGTCCTTCGTCGCGGACCAGCGATCCAGCTTGTTCAATGTTCTCATAACGGACGCGCGTGATGTTAACTTCGGTTTGATGGCTGGCAAGCTGAACGCGCAATTGTTGGCTGCTCAAGCTGATGATGGGTTGGTCTTCTTTCACCATTTGGTTCGGTTGCAAGTGAATCTCTTCCAGCGTGCCAGGCACATCGACATAAACGTTGTGTGCTTTTTCGGCAGTCACGTAGAAGCTGCAATAAACGTAATGTGGGATTGGGATGAGCATGATTGCTGCCAACAGGCATGCCACCACGCCCGCCGCAACGGTTGCTCTAAACGGTTTCACAGTACCGAACCTTCCTGGAACTGAAAAGAATTTGTAAAGCTTGACCAACGGAATTCCAATCAGGCCGTAGATCGCGGAAATCGCAATCATCTGGCCAATTACTTTGAATCCATAAGGCTCCAGCACGCGGTAGACAAACCAGAAAATCGAAAACGTAATTAGCCAGCGGTAGCTTGCCGCTGCGACACTATAGAGACCAAACATCCAACGGTTTCGTGTTGGCAAAAACGGATCTGGTTGAGCTTCGATGCCCAGGAACAGTGCCCCACATGTACGCTGCAAGATCGTCGTTGCTTTGGATCGTAGGTTGGGGATCTCCAGCAAGTCGGAAAGAATGTAATACCCGTCGTATCGCAACAGCGGGTTCGCATTAAACAACAAGGTGCTGACCGACGAAACAAAGATCACATTGAGAGCCAGTTGGTTTACCATCCCCGGCGTACTAAACCACCAAACGAATACTGCAAATGCAGCCAACACCAATTCAACGTACATACCTGCTGCCGCGATGAAAGCACGTTTCCATTTGCTATTGAGCAACCAAGAGTCGCTGACGTTGGCATACAAACAGGGAGTCAGCACCAGCAGCATGATGCCCATCTCGTGACATTGACCACCGAATTTTTTACACGCAAGTCCGTGCCCAAATTCGTGGAGTACTTTGGTGACTGCCATCACCATCGCCAGCCAGATCCAGTTTTTTGCAGCAAAAAAATCGTCGAACGCAGGTAGCTTGTTTTGAAAAGTCTCAAACTGGGTGATTAGCAAGGCCCCAGCACTGATCCCTAGAAGCAACGCGAAAACAAACGCTGGCCAAGTAAAAAAACATCCGACGTAACGGATCATCACTCCCAGCAAGTGGTCGGGATCGAAGCCTTTGTAGCGAATCGAGAGGATGTTGGTCAGCGATTGCCGCCGTTCCGCCTTTCGTGTTTTCTCGCCGCGTTTCAGCAGTTCCGCACCTTGATTCGGAGCGTCAGAAACGACGAGGGAACTTCGATACAACATGCCGGCGAACTGATAAAGTTCTTGCATGGTGATCTTTTGCGGCGCGAATCGGTAATCAAATCGCCGCTTGATCTGGTCAGGACTTGATTGTCCGTCCAGCATCTCGAGCAGAGCGAATTCCTCTTCTTCGAATCGGTAGTACTTTAAAGAGATCGGATCTTTGATGACCCAATAGTCTCGCCCTTGATAGCTTTGCTGCTGAACTTCGAGATCAGGACGTTGATGCAAACGCAGGGGGCGACTTGAGCTGGACGTCATCGCCGCGGTGTTCGTCGCATTGTTGGATTTTGATTCGGTGGCCATTCAGTTATCTGTTTCTAAAGCACCGACCAAGGATTCAAAAACGATCCAATTTTCAAATTGATTTTATCTTGAACGTGGACATGAGCGCCGACGTCGGCGCTCTGTCCGTTGACTCATTCATGCTTCAATCGGATTCGTGGCAACCACTACTTGATGTGGGTGTGTTGGGTTTCGAATCCACTGTCGTCCAACCACTTTTGCCATGAGTGAGCGCTTTGCTCAGACTCGAGCTCGATTGTCAGCCAGTTTGGACAACTGAATGTTGCGTCCATGTGGTCGCCGTGGCTGTTGGTCGAAACTTCGCAACCGATCAACTTAAGTGTGTTGATGATTTGAGCTGCCTGAGTCGCGTCGTGCAGGTGAGCCGTTTTGGCTTGAGGCAAACGGTATTTTACAGTCGCCTTTTTCGTGTTGGCTGGTGGGTTGATGACAACCGTTTCCATGCCTTTTGCTACGCACCAAGTCGACCACTGGTTGACCAACTGATCGGTGGCGACTTTTACAGATTTCCATTCGGGGCAACGATATTTGACGTCGATGTGGTTGTCATGGTTCTCAGAGGTGACTTCACAGCCAAGCTTCTTGAGCGTTGCGATGTCGGTTTGTGCCTCTTGCTCAGAATTCGAGTGAACCGTTTTCCATTGCGTAACCCGGTATCCAATTTTCTTGGCGGATGCAGCAACGAGTTGAGCTGGCTGCTGTCCAGCCTGGGCCATTGGCGTATTTTGTGTTGCTGCGTTCTGAGTCGTTTGTGCGTCAACTTGTTCGGTCAAACCAAGAACAGATACAAGTGCAGCGAACGTTACGGTTAAAAGATATTTCATTGGAATCCTCCTTGTTAAGCGTCAAATCAAGACAGGTGAATAGGAAATCCAGCAACTTGAGACAACCCGTTTATTGAATTTTGAAGATTGAACTGTGACGGCAGAGACAGTTCCGCCAGCGATTTCCGGCAGTACGCCAACCACTTCGCTAGCGTTCGTCGGTAACGTGGACTGTTGGATTATCGAAAAAGCCATCTTTAGTCGAGTGTTAGGCGAGTGCTAGTGTGCCAAATCTTGCGAGCACCAGAAAACGAGAATCAGAATGCGTACTGGGGGACGGAATTCCCGAGCATATTAGAATTAGCACAGTGAGGCGCAACATGAGACGGCATTCCCGAGCATATTAGAAGTAGCACAGTGAGGCGCAACATGAGACGGCATTGGGAGAGCTTCGTGCGAAAATCAAGCAGACCGGCACAAAACGTCAAGCTTGCTGGCGAAAGAATGATTCCAATATTGAGCGATAGCACTGGAAAGCCTACTATCCTGCGACTTTGGCTCAAAAACTACTGGCAGTTCAAATGCAATCTTCTGATCAACTCGTATCGATCGTCGTTCCTATTTTTAACGAACTTGAAAATGTTCGACCGATGATTGAAGAGATTCTCGTCGCGATGGCGACTCAACATCGGCCCTTTGAGTTGGTGTTGGTTGATGACGGAAGCCGAGATGGAACTACGGAGCGATTGAAATCGGTTGCTTCTGAAAACGAGCAAGTGAAACTGGTTTTGCTTCGGCGAAATTTTGGCCAAACGGCTGCCATGCACGCCGGCATTCAAAATGCAAATGGCGAGTATCTCGTCACGATCGACGGTGACATGCAGAACGATCCTGCTGACATTCCAATGATGCTGGACAAATTGGATGAGGGCTACGACCTTGTCCATGGTTGGCGCAAAGATCGCAAAGACAAATTGATGAGTCGGAAGATTCCTTCGCGGATCGCCAATTGGGTTATCTCAAAAGTCACTGAGTTTCCGATTCACGATCTCGGTTGCACACTCAAAGCCATGCGTTGCGAAATCGCTCAGCAAATCGAACTCTACGGCGAAATGCATCGGTTCATCCCAATCCTGGCTCATCAACTGGGCGCTCGTAGTGTCGAAGTCGTCACCAATCATCGCTCTCGCCAATTCGGTGAGACCAAGTACGGCATCGGCCGAACGTTCCGAGTCGTGTTGGATTTGATCACGGTCAAGTACGTTTTGAAGTACTTCGCCAGTCCGATGAAGCTGTTCGGGAAACTCGGGCTTTGGCTAGGGACTGGCGGTGTCGCAGCTACGGTAGCGGCAGTCGTAATGAAAATTGTTTACGCCACCGACATGACTGGCAATCCATGTTTGCTGCTTGGGATTTTGGCAACGATTCTCAGTGTGCAGTTTTTCAGTCTCGGCTTGATAGGTGAAGTCTGTGCACGGATCTACTACTCAAGCGAGCATCGCACCAATTATCAAGTGCGAGAATTCGTGAATTTCGAAGAGCCCACCATCATCAAATTGCCCTCGCGCGCTGCATAAAATCAACTCGGCCGTCGAGTAGAATCTCAATTGGTCCCAGAGATTGATTCTGCAAACAAAGTCAAGCGCTACTGCCGGTCAAAAGCCAATTAGTAAAGTGACGGTGAAACTGCGTTTCGAAATGGCAACTGTGACTAGTTGGCGTTTTCGAAATCAAGTTTTATATTTCTCGATTCCTATTTTGATTCCCCAACTTGAACGCAGATTAGCTCGGCGCTCCCTGTTCCGCGAGATGCATTCGATCTCGAGTAAAGCATTCCATTGGCCAGCGCTGGCATCGAGCGTGCGTCGGATGCAAACAGGCTAGTTTTATAGAGCTGCGTGTACTTGTTCTCGTTGGCTTCAAACACGCGCAAGCCACCTTTGCAGTCCAAATGCAATATTTTGCCTCCAACCAGGATCGAATGCCCCACTGAAACACTGTCTTGCTTCCAAAGGACTTTTCCTGTTCCGGGATCAACACAGCGGAGCGAGCCATTCCCCATGTCTTCGCGTCCGGCGGACCCAAACAGTTTTTCGTTGAACACGACCGGCGTTGAGTACTGGCTGGAAAATGATTGATCGTTTGCCCATTCGATTTTCGGAGTTCCCGATTCAACGTCAATCCATTTCGCGCCGATGCTGTAGGCTGCATTGATAAAGAGATGAGATCCAATTCTCACAGGCATTGCACCGTTGACCGTTGGGCCAGTTTGTCCAAATCGAGTCTTAAAAAGTACGGTTCCATCTTTCGGTGAAAGCCCAAGCAAATGCAGACGTGTAATGAAAACAGCCGCGGACTTTCCTGCAACCGTCATCTCAATTGGAGACGAGTAGCTTGCCCGGTCTTCGAACGACTTCCAAATTTCGTCACCCGTCTTCAAATCAAATGCGACGACCGATGCATCTCTGCCGCCTACGTTTAGCAACAATTTGTCATCAATCACGATTGGGCTGGAGCCGGAACCAAAATAGCCGGCGGGAGACTTGTAGATCTCCAAAACATTTTTCTTCCAAACAACTTCACCATCGGACAGTTTCAAACAGCAGAGGTTTCCGCCGGAACCAAAAACGTAAACGTGGTCACCGTGGGCGAGAGGTACAGCTTTTGGACCAAGATCTCCGTCAGGGCCAGCACCGCGAGAGCCCGCTGGGAGTGCTTGGTTCCAAATCACTTCACCTGTTTTCGCATTCAACGCTTCGACAAGATTCATTTTTCCTGGCCGATGAAAAACAATCAGCTTTGATCCTACAACGATAGGACCCGAATTGCCTTGGCCGACGGGGTGGCTCCAGACGTTTTTTAGCTTAGCCGGAAACTTTTCCAGCAGTACTTCGCCTTCGGTCGTGCCGTTTCTCGCAGGGCCATTTATCTGAGGCCAATCATTTGCAATCGCAGACTGCCCAATCACACTTGTCCACACCAACAGGGTGAAAGCGATCAGCCCAAGCTTGATTTCAATCGGTAAAACGAACTGATGGCGATTCTGTGCTCGTAGACGCGAGAAACGTCGCGATGGTAAACTACCCAATGTCATGGTTATTCCTAAGTGATGTCGTTTAATGTCAGACCATTAAAGCGAATTTCGGCAGGAATACCAACTCAAAGAATTTCGATACTTCGAATCAATCCTCTTTTATTTAAATTCAGTCACCCGAAAGTTCCTGTGCGACGCTGGTTTTCTATTTTGTTTCGTGGTCGCCCGTTCGGTGGATCCAACCCTCAATGGTGGGCTGGCGTTGCTGAGGCCGTTTTTGCGGCTGCGCTTTTTTTGACAGGCATCGTATTGCTGGTGGTCAATCTTACGTTGGCAGTGTTGTATTCGACTCCTGAGGGACTTTATATCTCCACCGGAGTGTTCATTCTGCACCTGACAATTTCTACAGCCCTGATTGGAATCGGAATTTACTGGATCTCTCGATTGCTTTGGCAAGTCGGTGTGTCGGCTGAACGAAGGGGTGCGATTGCGACTCGAGCCGGTGAACTGGAACTGTTGAACGAATTGAGACGTCATCGCGAAGACCTTCCAACGGTTCCAAGAGATCACTTTCCACCGAAAGCAGGATTGGTGTTCCCGTTTGGTTTGGCGCCGTCTCCGCGAAATGTTTGGGGACTCGTCACATCGGCTTTCTTTAGCATCATCCTTGTGGCGCTTGCGACGGTGTTAAGCTTGGTCGTTGCAAAAAGTTTCGGTGCCAACATGGCTCATTGGTTGCCCGATGGTTTGTGGCAGCAGAATCGACCTTGGTCTGCGGCTTTGTTATTGATTCCAATTTGCGTAACGGCTGGACTTGCGATTTTTCAATTCTTTCGTCAGCTGATCAAACTGACAGGAATCGGGCCAACTTCGCTTGAAATCTCAAAATATCCGATGCAACCTGGCAGTGGTTATCAAATTTCCCTCTCCCAAGCCGGTCGAGTACGGCTAAAATTGCTGGACGTCACTTTGGTTTGCGAAGAACAAGCGACATTCAATCAAGGCACGGACATTCGAACGGAAACTCGAGTCGTTTACAAGAATCAACTTTTTCGACGTAGAGGAATTCCGCTGACGCCTGCTGAACCGTTTCAAACGCAGTTTGAGCTGAGTATTCCCAATAATGCAATGCACTCATTTAAGTCTCAGAATAATCGGGTCCAATGGAAAATCGTCGTAACAGGACAAGCGAAGAGTTGGCCTCGACTCAGGCGAAATTTCCCCGTCTCGGTTCACCCACTCGCGCCGCTCGAAACGCGACCGATGGCGAGCTGACTCCCCGAGAATTACCCAGGATCAATATATCGTTCGAGAGAGATCGAACCCAGTTTTTGACCGGTGATTTTTTGATCTGTGAGTATGTCGTAAAACTGCCTTCGCAATTTGAGGTCACCACGATCACCTCCGTCGAGACTTCGGTCATCTTCATTACCGAGGGAAAGGGCGAAGAAGACATCGGTGTACACTTTTTTGAGCGAAGAAATCAACAGTCTTTGACTAGCGATACATTTCGCCAACCGCAGCGTATCAGCACCGTCTTACCTGCAAGTCCACTTAGTTACGATGGCGAAATCGTAAAGATCAAGTGGTCTGTTCGCGTGCGTTTGTTTATCGACGATGGAAACCATATCACCGAAGACAAGTTCTTTCGGCTGGGAACTGTCGAATCGTTTGGACCGCTCAAAACAGAATCAAAAGATAACGATGCCGAATAAACTTGCGATTCCGAATGTCTCGGCGGTGAAGAACAACACGGCGAAACCGCAGGCAGCGAAGCCAATTTCTAATTCGGGATCGAATCCGTTCTCGACTCGATTTATCCGGCCCGGTTCAATTGAGTATCTATTCAATGAAACCTCTGCCAACTCAATCTCAACCAGCACGATCCCAACCAACGCAACGGAGATAGCGAACTGTTTCGTGAAGTTTAATTGCATCGGTCAGATCGTTGGGCCACATGGATCAGGAAAAACAACGCTGACGTTTGCAATGCAGAAGGCACTTAAGTCCCGTTTTGAGTCGATCCGTCGATTTACGATCCGCAGTGATTTTACGATCCGCGTTGATAATTCAATTCAAAATGGAAGTCGTGCTTCGTTCGTTCGAGCAAACCGTGAAACGAGCTCGGCGAAATTATTGATCATCGACGGGATCGAACGGTTGTCATGGATGAAGCGCTCGTTGTTGATCGCTCACTGTAAAAGATCAAAAAATGGATTGCTAATAACGTCACATCGCCGCGTTGTTGGTTTGCCCGTCGTGTTTGAAACGAAACCCAACGTGGAAATGCTGCGCCGCGTGGTTGATCAACTTGCCCCCAATCATTCGATTGAATCTGACTTGCTCAATGTCGTGTTTGAGCGCGCAGGCGGCGACATTCGCGAGTCGCTGATGTTGTTGTATGACGAGATAGAAAACGCTGGCCGGTGAGGTTGCGTGGGCGTTGGGGGCTAATTATTGGGAGATCCGACTGTCAGTCGTAGAGCCGGAGGGCTAGTTGTTTTTCCGATTTCCAGGCCGATTTCTAGGCCGCCCTTGAACGCAAACGTTGCTTGTCTTCATTGGCATCGCGAGCAAACAAATGCCGACCAAGAATTTGGAGGACTTCTCGATCAGACCAGTAATTTGTATGACCCCGAGCTCCCACGGCATGATTGGAATACGTCGTTGGTGAAAAAAACGATTCGTCCGACGTCGTGGCAAGCTCAGAATTGGATAGACCTTGATCTGGAAAGTTTAGGTCCACACCAACGAAGTCATCAACGCGGCAGATGTTAACCCAACGATCTATTCTCCGCCGAAGCGAAGACCAAAATGGCTGATCAAGCTGTGGGTAACAATGGCCAAAATAGTGTTGGTAAAGATTTTTGAACGGACTTCCCATCGTGACGAGCGTTACCGATTTGAAACTATTGTTCAGCCAAGCTACCTCCTCGTCGTTGAGGACTTCGATCGCCACCATCGTTCCTTGGCTGTGAGCAACGATGATCAATTCAGGATGATGAAGGAATTCATCGCGATAGTGTGACAGGATCCGTTTCATTCTCAGATGCAGTCCGTCTCGACGCGAAAAGAACAATGATCCATTTTCAAACGTCGTTTCTGCAATGTCGAACTCGTCGTCGTCATCCAATGCGTCTTGGACGTTGGTAGCGCGAAAGTAAAAATGATTCACGACGTCTAGCAACATGTCAAACGCCGGTCGTAAGTGCGGGATCAGGAGAACGGTCAATCCGCCAATCGGAACCAGCACACTGACTGCGTATTGGTTCATGGCGACCATCAAACGACCTAACCAAAAGTCAGTGTAATGTTGCTCTGTCAATTGTAAGCCGCAAAGAATACTAACAATCGCGACGCCAACGGCTGTGCAAAACGCGAGGATGGCTTGCAAGCTCGTGTTGACGATCAGACGAGGCCCACGATTTCCCTGTTGGAATTTTTCTTTCGTAATGTGTTTTCGCCAAAGGAAGTATCTGGCCAGTACCGTCACAGCGGCCAAAGCAATCACCACAAGCATTAGTAATTGCACACCAAGGAAAGGCAACGCGTCGTCAAAGACGGTCGAAAATTCTGGAACACCGGCAACGCGGTCGATGCCTTCTTTTGCTGAAACCCACATCAATGGTAACACTTGGCCCCAAATCCCAACGGCGAGCGCCGGAAGCAAGAACGCGACGTGAAGCGCGCGGTTATTGCTCCGAGGGTGGCGAAGTCCAACGAACCAACAAACTGCCATCGAAACGATGACTTGGATTTCGATAAACCACAGCAATCCAAGTAACACCAACAGAATTCGGCAGTACCAAAGCAGTCCAGGGTGAGCTTCGCATTCGTGAACTGCGTGCGGCAAGTGGACATCCAAATAGAATGCCTTGAGAAGCATGAGGCCCGTGACAAACATTGTCGTCACATTGACCCAAAACCAAAACCGTTCGACCACGCGGCTGCGCGTGAGACGATTTCCAATCAGCGCGGCGATAATTGCGAATCCCGAGCAACTCAGAATGACGACTTTCGTCCAGATGACTGCCTTGTAGGAATCAGGCCAAAGCAATTGGGTACCGCAAACAGCCGCCACCAGCAGAGCCAGAAAAAACGTTACCGCTAAAACGGGACCGTGGAGGATCTTCGAACTGATCAGGCCTAACCGTTTAAGCCAAAACGCTGCTTTGCCAGGTTGGTCGGCAGCAATGTAAGCGACATACCGGAGCCCAAATAGAATTTGGAATATGCCATTGATTACTCCCAGCCATCCGCGACGCACGCGTGAAAGGTCTCCCCAAAAAGTTTCGCACAGTTCGATTTCTTGATCGTCGAACTTGAGAGTTCTCTGGTGAGCTGGGAAAGTCTGAACGTGTTCGGAGTCTTGGGATTTTTCAGAAAGCCAAACCGTGCGAACTGTTTCTTGTAAAGGCTTGTGTGGGTCGGCAAGCGAGCGCGCAAACAGACTGAGCGTGTCTCCAGGAATAGGATCACCTACCCCGTGCACGACCAGTACGAGTTTATCTGGTTTGGAATCAGACGCCGACAATTTGAAACGTTATTTCGTTTGACAATTTGGCTAAAAATGGCGGCGTACTGTACTGGCAGATTGAGCGAGAGGGAAAGAGAGATTGGGTACGGCAAATCGCGGTGCAATGTCGCGAATGAGACAGTCCAAACGTGTGCTGGCATTTTTTTTAGCGGTTTTTGACAGGCTGGTTAGAATTTGAAAAACGCTGAGGACTTCCCTGCCCTCTGTTCGCGTTAGGATTGACCGTGAAACAAATGTTCGTCTTTCATTGCCGGACTCGCAAATTACCGGATTCGTAAAATTCGGAGTTCGTTGAGGAAATGTAATTCCTTGAAATCGGATTCAAGCGTTTCGTCTCATGATTGAAGCACTCAGTGTCCCATAAAATTGGCAACTGAGCCTGCACAAACGATGATCACATGGTCCTAGATCTTCGCGTCACAATTAGCGAATTTCTTGATATGGCTGATCGTCGTATTTATTGAACAGCCAAAAATCTACAGCGTTTAGTTTGACCTTAGATCCATCGTCCAAACGGGTTTCCGCCGCGATCACCCAGCTGGCGATCATTTTGTTCAAACAAGTTTTCGAATTGGCTTTCGAGATCTTGGAAGATTTCGTCGACCCGCGAAAGTTCATCAGCTTGATCGTCAAAGCAAACGATCATTTCATCATTGGTTGCGTCCGATGTGCCATCATCGACCACTGTATCCACAACTTCATCCAATTCATCTTGCTCGTTTTCTGATAAGTCACCGATCAAACTGTTGACGCTTTCGTCGTCAATCGGATTCTCATTCTCAACAATATCCAATACAGATTCAGCTGGGATAAAGGAGCCCGTTAAATTGTAAACCGCTGGAACATCGTTTAGGGAATCGACTAGAACGTGATACTCAACACCTGAAGTTGTGTCGAATCGGATGGTGACTTCCTCGTTCGTGGTTCCATCCACGATCAAGCTGTCGTTTTCGACTACGATGTTAGGAGTCTCGCCAATGACGTCTTGATTGGCTTCATCGGCGGCCACTTGGGCAGCTTCTGATTCGTTGTCGGTTGCCAAAATTTCAGCTTCGACTGAAATCGTAGTTTCATTCTCAACCGCTTCACTCTGAGCCATGTTTGACTCAATTATGTCGACTTGCCCAACACCGACATCGGTTGTCTCACTGGAACTCAAATCAACGATTTCGATCAGTTCGCCCAGATTACTGTAGATGGCAACTGAAACGTCTGAAGAGTGATTGTCACTCAGCACGTTCAAGTCCAACGTTATTTCGCCTTCTCCAGGAGAATTAAAACGAAACGCGTCTTTATCATCTGCGGTTTCCAGTTCGCTGCTTACCGAGATCGAATCGGGCTGGCCTTCATTTGAAACCCATTCCAGCAGTGTGCCATCTTCGCCGATCGCATTGGCATGAAAGTCAACTGTTGCTTCTGCGGTTGGCGCGGTGGACTCAAGATCCATGGCCAATTCGTAAGCACCAGTTTGCTCATCGGTGGCTTCTACGGCGATGAAATACTCGGCATCTGCAATTACATCGAATGAAACCATTACCATTTCGTTCGTCAGGCCGCGTGCAATCATCTCTCCAGAGGAATCATGGATAGAGATGTTGAGCTCCGTCGCGTTGGTGTCCAAAAGTTCGCTCAAACTGATTCGCATTTTGCCGCTGTCCTCAGCTGTAAATCGAAACGTATCTGTGTCGCCCGCCACCTCTAGTTCTCCCGACATGCTCGCGGAATCATCTACGAATTCTAACTGAGTTGATGACTCCCCCATTTCGTTTGCGTGAAGGTCAACGGGCCCCGGCGGAGTTTCTTCGAAACTAACAGTCATCATGAAGTTTCCCTCACCTGTCTCGTCGGATGAAACGGTGACTTCGTAGGTTTCGCCTTCCACGGCGTCAAACGTTACTTTTTGAAAGCCGTCTAAATCCTCGGTCGTCGTCGAAACGATCGTGTCTCCGTTTGAATTGACAACATCGAGAACGGTTTCCGAGTCTCCGAACGAAGTCGTTACGACAACGTCGATGGTGCCGGTGTCCGTCGGTGTGAAGATCATCGTTTTGGTTGGGCTCGACGCGTCGAGCACGCCAAAGTAACCCGATGTTCCCAAGACAGGGTCTCGCAATTCATTGAGTACAGCGGCTTCCGATTCAATTTCTGACTCGGGTTCCGTTTCTTCTGTCGTTTCACTTTGGTCTTCGGTGGCATCATTGCCTTGAGTGTCTTCAACAGGACCGTCATCGGCAGGGCCGTTTTCGATTGGGCTGTTTTCGATTGGGCTGTTCTCAATTGGAGCCTCGACGACCGGATCGGATTCAATCGAATCTCCAGTGTTTTCTCCGAGTTCAATTTCTGTTTGGTCGAAATCAATCTCGGATTCGGTTTGATCTTGTGTGACTGAAACTGCTTCGCAAACTTCAGCCGGTACGGGAAAACACTCGACCATTTCGGCACCAAAGTCGGCAGCGAGCAAACGTCGGTTTTCCAGGCGTTCAAATCTAAAGCTTCTCAAATTTCGTTTGGACATAATAATCTTCTGGCCCTCGGCCACTCCAAAAACACGTGACAAACATCAAGGCAGTCACGGTTTGCACAATCCATGCCGGACGGAATTGAATTCGGCAGAAGGCCTGAAAAGAATTCTCAAACGATGCTGGCGCGGTCGGCGTCAAAGTCGGAATGAGTGACACAAATTAATCGCGAGTTAGTTGCTTGAATCTTGCGTAAACACAAGCAACAGAAGAACTTGTTCGCAGTAAGCATCATTCGGATTTGCGAGCGAGTGAAAACCGCTTGGGAGAAATTCTCGACATGGTAGCAAAGCAAGAGAATTCAAAATGCTTGGTGGGAACTTTGCCAACAATTGATAGCAGGTAAATCTCACACGCCATCAGGTCAATATCTACAACCGTCTAAGGTCTTGTGTGAGAGTGATTACGAGTCGTAGCTATTAATTCGCCACATCACTTTTTCCAGCAGGATCGATTACGGCGGCTGTTATCGCACGAAGCCTAGAAATGCAACAAAACATGTTCACCCGTTTAGAGTGTTGACGCGTTTAGCGACCTTGATTGATTTGCAATGTTGGAACGTCGGCATCGTATCCGCTTTGAAAGGTAACGCTCTGATGCATTAGCAGCGTGCCCATCGCACGTTGTAACGCGATTTCGGCAGTCTTCAATTCCAACTCTGACTGGGTGTAAACCAGCTCGGCTGCAGTCAAACGCTCTTGTGAATCTAGTAGTTGGTCGAGAACCGTGGTCGGTGTTTGGCCGTCTGCGAGATCGCCCTCAATCAATGCAAACGATTCCCATCGACGAATGTTTTGATCGAGATCAGCTCTCGCGGCTTCGATCGCCGGCAAAGCTGAATCCAAAGTCTCACGAGCGGAGGTCACGCGTCGAAGAGACACTTGGGATTCGGCGACTACGTTTTGCATCGTCTCGTCGACTTCGGCTTTGATCTTCGCTAATTGCAGTTTGCGTTGCGAAAGCCGACTGCGTGCAGCACGATTTCGAATTGGTAGTTCGAACTCGAATCCGACTGAGTATCCTGGTGTTACTTCGCCGAACTGGTCCTGAATCGCTTGACCCAAATTTGATTCGCCCTTCAATGCACTAACGTAAGTGCCCAGCAGTAACGAGAGTTCAGGAAGCAGCTCGTTGACACTGATGTCTTTTTGGATCCCCGCGATTTTTGCTCGCGTCATCGTTTGCTTGATTTCTGGGCGATGATTCAACGCGGTAAAAACAACTTGCTCAAGTTCCAAGGCAAATTGGTTGTTGCTTGGAAATTCAATTGGGAGCAACTCGATGTCTCGATTGGCTTGCCAATTTCGATCGGCTGTCAATCGTCGAATTTCAGTTTCGGAGTTGCGAACGTCGCGAAGCGCGTTGGCCAGATCGGTGCGGCGTGATTGAACCGCTGATCGTGCTCGTGCAATTTGACTTGGAAGCGAATCGAGGCCGGCTCGGCCTTCCAACAATCCCAGAATCGTCTCGCCGCGTGCTACGTTTCGCTGTTTCTGAAGATAGACGCAGCGGTCGGTGTAAAGCTGCCAATAGGCGTCGACAGTTTTTTGGATTTCGTCTTGAAGCTCGCCAATGAAGGTGTTCCACGCGACGCCACCAGCCGACTGAGCGATCAAAATTTGACTCTGGTTGTAGTAACGCCCACGCCCACGCAAAAGAGGTTGTGTCACGTTGAGAGCAAGCGTGGCTGTTCCCTGATCTTGTGGAACGAAAAAGTTAGAGTTGCTGTTTTTGAATCCCAGGGTCTGGTTTAGCTCGTAACTTGCACCCGTTCGAAGTTTCTTTCGAACGCCTAGGTCGGCGGTCCAGATATGGTCTTGGAGAAAGTCAGATCCGTCTGCTGTGACGGATAGCTGATCTCCAACGGGATCGTTGCGATCTTGGAATTGACTTCGAATAAATGATACAGGATCGAAATCTGAATCAGCTTCGATGACTTGAAGTTCGCGGATCAATGGGTCTTGGCTAAGTGCTCGAATTCGCGGCGAGCGTTGCAACGTTTGATAGACCAACGTGTTGGTGTCCACTTTTTGCTGGCCATTGGTGCCGTGCATTGGACTGAGGACTTGTTCCTTCCACCAAATTGTTGTGCTGTCAGATCCAGCTCCAACTACCATTTTGCTGCTTGCAGTGTCTTGGATGGATTCCAAGTTACCAAACGAGCCTTCAACTGTGCTCCAGCTACCGTCGACGCTACTGTTTCCATTTGCTGGCAATCGAACGTTTAAATTTGGCTGCGGTGGGTTTGCTGGGAACGTATTTCCACCGCGAAATGAAGTTGCAGGGAATGAATTGTCGGCGACCCTAATGCCCTGGCTCGCGTTGTTTCTGACCGCAGGATTGTTGGCAACGGGAGGTGCTGAGTTGCCTATTCCGTCGTATGCGTTGGCAAAACTATTCGAAAATTTGGTACGTGCTTCTTGGACGCCCAGCAATTTTCCAGCGGGAACCGAGGAATCGACCTTGGTTGGCATTGCGTCTTGATTCACTACGGAACTGCTAGGTGGTGTCCAGATGCGACCCGGTTCTACTGTCGCTTGCACAGGACGGGTGGCTGGCGTTGGGACCCGAAAAGGAGACATATTCCTGGTGGCATTCGCGTTGTTTACGTGCGCAGGGGCGTCTTGATTCAACGGATACTTCTGTTGAGCTGAACCTGGGGAGGGGAACAGCATGCACAAAAGGCAGGTGGAAGCGAGTGCTTTTGAAATTTTGAGAGGCAAATGGGGCACGAGGGACTCCATCCCAAGAATTACTATGACGGTTATCACTAGTACTCGCCGTAAAGCCCCTCCAAGCATTAGAAGCGTCAATTGAAAAGGGTACAGTTCGGGTAATCGGTACAGCTTATCTGCTGATTACAGAGTCCGAGTCTGTTTGCGGCGTATGTTTAGGAGAACATGAATGTTTTTCGGTGCGACAGTGAGTCCGGAGCAATCCGTTTCTTCGAAGGCAAAGTTCACGAATTGAGAAGATCTTTACTAAAAGTAAATACTTACCATTCATACGTTTAGATATTGCCCCGATTAAAAAGGGGGCCCCTCCAGGTATAGGCGCTCGATGCATGCGTGCTGCCATACCAAAGATTTACATTGAGTAAGTGTCAAGGTTTAGATGAAGAACCCACTTGAATTTTTCTACAGTACTTGGCAAGTCATTGCCAGCGCGGCCCAGCCCGAAAACGCTGCGCCACCTATGGGGTTTATTGTCTCGCTTCAATCGTTGGAGGACCGGGTTCTCTATGACGCATCTCCACTAGGAGCGTATGCCACGGACATTGGCGAAGTCATCAATACTCTGGAGGACATTGACCAACAAATAGGTGAGCTCTCTGATTACGAAAATGTAGAATTTGACACCACTTACAAGGATCCAGCTAATTCGATAGTCGATTTAAATCTCCACGCTGATGGCGTCGACTCGTCGTTTCAGACAGCTCGGCAATTAATTGTCATTGATGGACGAATCGGTAGCATCGAAGAGTTGGTGGCAGATCTTGCGGAACAAGGCGAATCGGGAGTCGATTTTGATGTGGTTCGGCTGGACGAGTCATCTGACGGAATTCAGAAAATCACTGGCTTGCTTGATGGTGGTAGAAAATATGACGCTATCCATGTGATTGGCCACGGTAGCGATGCCAACATTCAACTGGGCGGCACTGAACTTAATTCCGACAATATTGACGCGTATCGGCAACAACTCTCAAGTTGGACAAGCGGACTGGCACTGGGGGCCGACATCTTGCTTTACGGCTGTGATGTCGCAAACACCAGTGATGGAGAGTTGTTTGTCGAAAAATTCCACTCCTTCGTCGGTGCCGATGTTGCCGCAAGTAATGACCTGACTGGTAATGGCTCCCTTGGTGGTGATTGGGATTTCGAATTCATCGTCGGCCAAATTGAAACCGATGTCGTCTTCAGCGAAACCGTCCAGGCCAATTATCAAGGCGTGTTCGCTACCATAACCGTTGATATTTTCGACGATGTGGTTAACGGAACGACTACTTCCATTGCTGGCTTGCTCGCCAGCGATGGTGGCGATGGCATTTCGTTGCGAGAAGCGGTTATGGCTGCCAACAACACCGCTGGTGACGACACGATTATTCTGGGGGCGGGCACCTATGTTCTCAACATTGCTGGCGTGACAGATTCAACCGCGGCTGCGGGCGATTTGGATATTACAACTGGCATCACGATTACCGGCTCTGGAGCAAGGGATACTACCATCGACGCAGCGGCCTTAGGTGATCGCATCTTTGACATTACGGCTGGCGGTGTCTTGACGCTTGAAGACTTGACTGTCGCAAACGCAGGAATCACAAACGCAACCGGTGGTGCAGTGAACAATGCCGGCACTCTGACTGCGACAAACGTTGTTTTTGTTGGCAACTCGGTGACCAACAATTCGGGCGGTTCGATTTGGACGTCAGGTATCGCCAGCTTGACCAATGTTTCCATCATAAATGGCTCCGCTTCTTCGGGGGGCGGCATTGCAGTCGATAGTGGCGTTACCACGCTGACGAACGTCACGGTGAGTGGCAATACGTCCAACTTTGACGGGGCGGGCATCTCGATTTTCGGTGGGACTCTGAATATCGACCATTCGACCATCGCCGCGAATTCGACCACCGACAGTGGCAACGGCGGCGGTCTTTACAATGGTGGCGGTACGGTCAACCTCAGCAATTCTATCGTTGCCGATAACTCGTCTCAGTTCGGTGGAAGTGACGTCCAAGGATTGATCGTTAGCGGTGGTTTCAACATCATCGAAGATAGCAGTGGCTTCACCGGTTCGGTGGGCACGGACATTCTCGGGAGTGACCCGGGAATCGATGGACCCCAATTGATAAATGGGACCTACGTTCACACGTTCACTTCATCAAGCATCGCTTATAACGCTGCCAACACCGCCGGATCACCAGCAACCGATCAACGTGGCGGCGTTCGCGATGCCAATCCTGATATTGGTGCGTACGAATTCACTGGGGAGAACCCATCGGATTTAGCGACTAGGTCGACTTTCGGTGGTGGACTAAGCATCAATGATGATGGCGGCGATGACGCGTATCTACTGGCTGATGATGGAAGTGCGATTCTTGGCGGGCAGGATCAGCTTAGTTTCGAGGTCGAATTTTCCACCACGCAAAACACCGGTGAAACGACTTTAGTCTCGTACGCGACTGCCGGTGGTTCGAATGAAGTCGCACTGATTTTCAACAACACGGGCCTGCAAATTTACATCGGCAGTATTTCCAACGTTTCGATTCCGAGCACAACGTTTGACTTTAGTAGTTTGCGCGACGGTTCAACCAATACCGTTGGTTTTACTTGGGATGGCAGCACTGGGGCCAATGGGGCGTGGGCGCTGTACGTTAATGGAGTCTCCGTCGACAGCGGCACAGGCCTTGCGACAGATTATACGACCGCGACAGGTGGCGCGTTGCTGTTTGGACAGGAACAAGACAGTATCGAGGGTGGCTTTAACGCATTGCAGGTCTTCAAGGGAACGCTGTACAACGCTCGGCTGTTCGACGATATCCGCACCGCTACGGAAATGGCCGCCAGCTATCGCAGTGAATTGCCGTTCGACGAAAACGGCATGATCGCAAATTGGAAGTTCGATCAGCTATCCAGCGATGGAGTCGTTCTCGAAGCGGTCAGTGGTAACAACCTGATGGTCAAACACACCAGCGAAAGTGGCTTTACGCAAAGTGAAGCAACGCTAACATTGTCGCTAGATGAAAATGCGCTCGACGGGACCTTGGTAGGGCAAGTTTCTGGACTCGATGCGGAACGCGAGGCACTCATTGCCTCGCTCTTGGCGGCTGATACAGACCTGGTCTATAGCGCGGAAACGAACAAGTTTTACAAGCTTGTCAACACGTTGCAAACTTGGAGCGTGGCAAACTCTTCAGCTAGTAGCGAACTGTTGAACAGCATCGGTGGAGAATTGGTAACCATTCATTCCGAGCATGAGAATTCGATTGTTCATTCAATGGCTCAGGGCGTGGGGGATGTGTACATCGGGGCCACCGATTCGGACGTTGAGGGTGAATTTAATTGGTACTCCGATGGAACCAACGCGGGAGAGCGTTTCTGGAATGGTGGCTCGTCTGGTTACACGCCCGGTGGAGTATTTTCCAATTTTCACCCGAGCGAACCCCAAAACTCACCCAGTGATCGAGATTACGTCGAATTGGACTCGGCCACTGGGAAATGGTACGTCGAAACCAGCGCTGCCGCTGAGCGTTCGGTCGTCCAATGGAATGCCGACACGGTGCTCGATGCGACTCAGGCACTGACTTACACGATCAATGCACAAACGGTCACTGGAGCGTTTGCAATTGACGCCAGTACCGGAACGGTCACCGTCGCTGAAGGATCATTGCTGGATTACGAAACCAATGCGACACATACTCTGACCATTCAAACCACCGACGTCGATGACAATACGTATGACGAAGCTTTCACCGTATCACTGAACGATCTTGCTGAAAGCAACTCAGTCCCGACCGATCTGTCCAGCGGCATCGAACTAAACAGCGATGGTGGGAACGATTCTTACTTGGTCGCCGACAATGGTGGGACGATTCTTGGAACGCGAACCAGCGTGACCGTTGAGACCACGTTCTCTTCGAACGACCTCACCGGATACCCTTCGTTGATTTCCTATTCGGCAGTCGACGCCGGTGGCAACGACCTGAAACTCCAAGCCTTTCACGAAGATTCCCTCGCTGGGAGCACGCGGCTGTCAATCAATGGTTTCAACGCAGATTCCACCGCGATCGACCTCAACGCACTGTTCGACGGAAACCCACACCATCTTGCAGCTTCGTGGGACAGTACCAACGGCGACTGGGCGATCTACCTTGACGGCCAATTGGCTGACAGTGGAACGGGGTTGGCCACAGGCGCGACGATTGCGGGAGGCGGCACGCTCGTATTTGGTCAAGAGCAAGACAGCAATGGAGGTGGCTTCCAAACCGCCGAGACTTTCCAGGGCACTCTGTATGATGTCCGTATCTGGAACGAGGTGCGCACCCAAGCTGAAATCGAACTGAACTATCAAAACAAGTTCGACAGCGGAAGTTTGCCAACCGGCTTGATCGCCAACTGGCAGCTGGATGGCTTTGACGGCTCGAACGAAGTCGTCGATGTGGTCAGCGGAAATAACCTGAGTATCGGCCATGCCACCGGGACTGGGTTCAGTGTCAGCACTCCGGTTGAAGACTTGCACATCAGCGAGAACGCGACCAACGGAACCAGCGTCGGTTTCGTCGTGCCGAGCGTTCCAGATACTCCACAGGATATCGCGAGCGATGGTTTTTTCAACGAAGCTCCGGCTCCTGGGTCCTTTACGAATTACTCAGCAGGCAGTTCCTTTGGAGATTGGACGGTACGAACGGGGAACGTGGACCTGGTCGGAACTTACTTCGATCCGCCCGCCTCCGTCGATCGGGCCGTCGAGCTTCATGGGTTGAATTCTTCTGGAGGGATCTATCAGACGCTCACTACGGAAGTCGGCAAGCAGTACCAAGTGATCTTTTCATTCGCTGGCCATTGGGGTATCGGTGGTGAAGTCGTCCAAGATATGAGAGTGAGCGCCGCTGGAGAGAGCCAGGATTTTAGTGTCACTCAGCAACCCAACTGGTCGACCACCAACATGTTGTGGCAAGACCGTTCATTCGTGTTTACCGCGGACTCGACTTCAGTCGACCTTGATTTTCAGTCGCTTGATGTCGCTTCTGATCGGGGACCCGCGATCGCGAATGTCCGTGTGGTCGAGATCCCGCAAGCGGTCAGCACGATTCTGAACAACGATCCGACGCTGTCCTACGACGCGGCAACGAGCAAGTTTTATCGGTTGCCCAGCACACAGGCCACTTTCAATGACGCGCTCACCGCGACGACAAGCGACATGCTCAACGGAGTGTCGGGTGAAATGGTCACGATCCAATCTGCTTATGAAAACGAATTGATCCGTCAGTTTGCTTTGCAAGGTAGCGCTCCGATTTGGCTGGGGATCAATGACACTTCGGTCGAAGGAAC
>JBGCDK010000170.1:0-33260 GCA_045105295.1 Mariniblastus sp. | reverse complement strand
AAAGAAGAACCTCCTCGTTGTCCAAAACTCCGCTTTCCAAAGTCGCTGAGTGAATTTGATAGAGATCGAGATGATCGCCGAGTTTTTGATATGAAGCCATGTACTGACTTTGAAGTACCTTCAGCTCGTGCCGCTTTATCTCATGAGCCACGCCGTCTGGCGTTTGCACTCGCCAAGCCGCGGTATAAGTATATCCCCATTTGGATCCGATTCTGACATCGGACGGATTGATGTCTCGCTGCTGAATCCAATTGGACAGAAACTCCT
Organism: Mariniblastus sp.; assembly: GCA_045105295.1. Classification (GTDB taxonomy): domain Bacteria; phylum Planctomycetota; class Planctomycetia; order Pirellulales; family Pirellulaceae; genus Mariniblastus. Next base: position 32,993 of record JBGCDK010000170.1, on the reverse strand, counting down.
CGGCTCTCCCGTATGACCGCGCAGCATCAAAATAGCGAACGCCCAATTCCCAAGCCGTATCAAGCACTGCGTGAGCCCGTTGCTCCATCGCTCGTATCGCGTAATTGTTATCGAGGTCGACTCCGTGCCCAATGTTGATGTAGCCAGGTCGCCCAAGAGCAGCCAGACCAAGGCCAAATTTTGCTTCACTCATTGCTTACTTCAATCGTTATTTGCTTGCCGTTAAAGTCAAACCTGAAAATAAAACTGACATTTACCAAACGTGATAACGAAATGTTGGCAAATAAAAAAAGCCGAACCTGAGAATCAGGCTCGGCTTAGCATCGTTCTTTTTACCGATCAAAAACTATCGGCATCGGTTGAACAACTTGGCAAGACATCCAGTTCGTGCTGGACGGCATCCTGTTGGGCATGCTGGCTTGCAAACTGGAGGTGGGCAAGCTGGCTTGCATCGTCGAGTACGTGGCTGACGAGGTGTTCGGCAAACGCGGACTTTTGGAGGACAAGCAGGAGCACAAGTCGGTGCACATACTGGAGCCGGAGCTGGGCAGCAAACTGGTGCTGGAGCTGGAGCTGGGCAGCAAACTGGAGCTGGAGCCGGTGCTGGGCAGCAAACTGGAGCTGGAGCCGGCGCTGGGCAGCATGTTCGTACCGGAGGACATTTAGGTCGGCATCGAACTACGCGTGGAGCAGGTGCACATACTGGTGCGGGAGCACAGCATGGATCTGGTCCACAATTCTTCTTGAGGCAATTGAAAATTCCAGCTTCGGCTGAATTAGCTGCCACCATCATGCTGATAACAATCAGCGAACAAATAACACGATTCATCAAAGGGGGTCTCCTATATCTAAGAATCGAAAAACACGGCGTAAAAGAAACTTCGTAAGACGTTATGCGTTGGTTGAAGGAGTGTCAACAAGCGTTGAATGTTATTTACAACGAATCTGGTTAACAATTTTGCCTGCCCAAAAAACACTCCTCTAACACATTCAAAATGGTCCAATAACGGCCTGAAACCCGCGTCAATGGTACGTCCCGATACAACCTGAGCCGAAACGAACCACCAGACAGGCGACTAAAAATCTCTTGTCAATCCGAAAGTCGCCGGGGCATAACCATGAAGATGCGGTTTTGGACTGAACTCGACCGCTATAATTTTAAAAATTACGATTTATTCGCTCCGTCGCAGGCAGAATGCTGGCTCCCAATGCTTGATTCCAATCCATTCAAATCACCGAGCGAATTTCAACCAACACCGACACAACAAAGTCACCCCCAACCAATTAGTGGGTACGCCTTCCTCACAGCATTCGTCTGTGCCGGAATGACGTTCCTTGGATATCTTCTATTATTGATACTTGTGACGTCAATTTCCCTCGTCCTGATTTATGCCACAATTGGCCATCCCATCCTCGAACAGCCTGAGACCCCGAGAAAGCTCTATTTTTTGAACGCGGTAATTGTTGGATTGATCAGCATAGGCACAGCGACCTTCGCTGGTCTACGATCCTACCGAAACACGATCCGACTGTTCTCCAGTCCAGACCAGCCATCCGAACCCACACAGGCATCACAGCGAAATAACTGATGAGCTATCCCAACGCGACGCCTGAACCTGATTCAAAAATCGAAAAGCCCGACGTCAACGTTTTGTGGGTAGGCCTGATCGTCGAAGGAGGCATGATCTTCCTGGCATTAATCCTCGCGTGGTTCAACTTTTACGACCACGGCCAGCCTCTCTCCGAACTTCAAAGCTGGCCCTACTGGCAAACCGGTTTGATCTGGGGGCCGATCGCGACGATCCCCGCACTTAGCCACTTGGTTTTATTCCACTATTGGAAGCCAAAGTTCTACAGCTCGATGCAAGAGATCGTGGACACAAAACTCAAGCCGATGTTTCAGAGTTCGAGCCTCGTTGAGCTTTTCATCATTTCGCTGATGGCAGGGTTCTGCGAGGAGTTACTTTTTCGCTGGTGTTTACAAGGAGGCATCACGTCGTTTCTCGAGCCAGCCATCGGACGGCAAGTTGCACTGATCATAGGACTGGGAATCGCGAGCCTCGCGTTTGGGCTCTGCCACTGGGTCAACTGGACCTACATGGTCACCACGCTGGTGATCGGCGTATTCATGGGTGGCCTGATGATCGCCACCAACAACTGGCTAGTCCCCGCTGTCGCTCACGCGCTCTACGATTTCGTCGCATTGGTCTACATCGCGCGATGGCGAAAGACATAAACAAAAATCTATTTGGCTGCCTGTTTGCTAGTAACTTACCGAAAGTTAATCACAGTTTTTAAGTAACGAATGAAACGCTGCCCAAGCGGCGCAGTTCCTACGTGAACTTTGGCTTGTCCGCGAAATCCATTGATCAACGTAAGATCCATGTCGATTTTGTCTAACGGTACCGTCGCTTCGTAAGACGGAAACATGGGAGCCTCTTGCCCAGCAGAACGGCCACCAGAAACTGGCTTTGTCGCAATGCTTCCGCCGTTGTTAATAGAAAGTTCTCGCGGCACGACAGTTAGAGGATCACGAGAAACAAACTCAACACTGCCTCTTAATTTGTGCCCAATATGTTCGTCCAACATTAAAGTGACCGGCTGGTTGGGTTCCACAAATTTTGCACTGGATTGCTCCACGACCAACATGGCTTTCATCTGGCTTGGCTCGCCGATGATGCAATACAAGGTTTGGTAAGGCAAAAACGCCTGACGATTCTCAGGATCAAGCGGCGTACCGGACCAACTGACCAATGTTCGTTGCTCGTTGAGCACATCAACCGGCTCGGCAGGTCGATTGGGTGGGGGAATGATCACGCCATCTCGCGTCGCAACCAGAGTCAGTTCAGCAACGGTTCGCTGCTGTAATTCAACACGTTTCTCAAGATCTTCAACTTGCGATTCCGCACGAAGAATCAAGCGTGAGCTATCCTCTAGCTGGTCCTGCCTCAAACGGAAATCGACCAACTGAGAATTTGCATGCGCCAACAATCCACGCAATCGTTCCAATTCCAGTTCAAGATCCTCATTCTCAAGCACAGCGACCACGTCGCCTTTTTTGACTCGATCGCCTGGCTCAAAAAAGATCTCCTTGAGCTCGCCTGGCTGGGAAACGTAAATTTGTTTTGAATCGATCGGCATCACCACGAAACTTGCTGACACTTGATGCGGCACAGGAAGCATGAACAGCCCCCAAGCCAACAAAGCGACCACCAAACTCGAAATGGCAAAACGTACTTTCTTCACTTCTCTAAACCTTCCCGGATACCAAAAGAACTTAACCATCTTGTAAAGCGGCATCACGATCATGCCAACCAACGAAAACACGATCATGATGTGACCGAGGATCGAAAGCCCATACGGCTCAAAAATTTTCACCAAGAACCAAAAGATCATTAACATCACGAACCAGCGATAGACAAACGACGCTACGCTGTAGAGAGCAAAGGCAACCTGATTCCGCTGAGGCAAAGATCTCGCATTGACCGGTTTCATCCCAAGACAAGTCACGCGAAGTTTACTAACCAACGCGGTTTTGGATTTCTGCGCGAGGTTGGGAATCTCCAAGTAATCGGACAACATGTAGTACCCGTCATAACGCAACAACGGGTTCGCGTTAAACAACAACGTGCTGACGCTACACAGGAAAATAATGTTCAGCGCCATGTAGTGAATCACACCCGGCTGCGTGTACCACCAAATAAATGTACAGATCGCCGCCATCACAATTTCAACGTACATTCCCGCGGCACCGATCGCGATTCGATGCCATTTGTTGGGCAGCAACCACGAATCCGAAGTGTTGCAATACATCGCTGGCGTCAGCACGAGTAACATGAATCCAATTTCATGGCACTCGCCCCCAAAATGCTTACACATCAAACCGTGACCAAACTCGTGGATCGTTTTGGTGACGATCATAATCGTGGCCATAAAAAACACATTTTTCAAATCGAAAAACTGGCCAAACTCCGGAAGCCGACGGTAAAACTCGTCCATGTTTTGAAGCACCAATGCCAGTGCGGCAATGCAAATCAAAACGCAAATGTAGAAACAGCTTTTGGAAAAAAACCAGCTAACTTTCGGATAGAGCCAGTTGAGAAACCGCTCGGGATCGACGCCTGGAAACCGAAGCGACATCACGCTCATCAACAACTGGGTTGCTTTTTGCTTGAGCTCTTTATTTCGTTTGACCTGCAACGGAGCAGCTTGGCCCGTTGAATTCGAAATCAACAACCCGTTCTTATGAAACTGATTGCAAAGCATGTGGACGTCTTCGACCCGAATTTTCTGTTCAGGAAACTGACGCTCCAACTCATTTCGAATGTCCTGGTAACTGTGCGTTTCGTCCAACATCTCGAGCGCAATTCGCTCGGGCTCTCGGATACGAAAATATTTCATCCCAACTGGATCTTTGACAATCCAAGACTCTTCGCCCTGATACACAGATTCCTGAAGCACAAGATCACGACGAGCGCGTAGCCGGATCGGGCGTTGCTCTGACGTTTGCATTGAGTGATCAATGTGGGACAAGGTTGGCCTTACTGAGAATTAATGAGGAAGAAAAACAACAAGGGTGGGAGCAGGCAGGAGGGATTTTGAGAATTAAGTACCAATTTCAAAACATCAAATCGACTCTTGAAAGATCAAAGCAGTTTGAACCATTGCTTTTGGACAAACTCTTTAACCCCATGGAACAACGAATAGCCAAGCGATGTTTTTCCGCAAATCACGTTGGCTGATACTCCAGATTTGGCTTGGCGAATATCCAACTGCTCGTTTTCGATTTCGACTTTTAGTCGCACACTTTGGCCTTGCTCCGGAATCATCACCGTTGCGTTTCCAATGTCAACCAGCTTCCCTTTGAGTTTGCGTTCCGGATCGGCGGCGAGAATGAACTCAACCTCTAACGCCTGGCGATCATTCTTTTCGTAGGCTTTTAGCAAGTGCCCAATTTTCTGGTCGGGCAGGTTCAACTCCAACTGCCATTCGCCATCGACATCGACGACTTCCATAAGCAATTCCCCACGCGAGAGCGGCCGCATCCGGAACCGCTCTTCCACATTCCAAGTGATCACCTGACCATCACGCGGACTCGTTACGTTCAGTTTTTCCAATTTCCGGTTCACTAAATCCAACTGACGGCGGAAGCTTTTCAACTCAGCTTTTTGAGCGTTCAAATTCTGCTCGCCCAACTGCTGTTCCTCTGTGTCACGCGAAAGTAGCAACATTTCTGTTGAAAGAATCTCTTGCTCGCGTTCGACAATCTTGCCTTTGAGTTCTGCAGCTTGGGTTTCGAGAGCAATATTGACCATCGAAACAAGCGTGTCGCCTTTCTTAACAATCGAACCGTGCGCAACAGCAATCTCGGACACGGTGCCTTCAGCCGGTGCGAAAACGTTGCTGCGATCTTTGGGAACCAGCATGCCTTCGCATGAAACTTTGAAGTTCGCAGGCATAAAAATCAGTGCCAATGTTGCAGCGATCAAACCAATCGCAACAGCAACAGTCTTTGAAAGGTTACGGGCAGCGAATACAACTTTTGATTTGCCTAGCCATTTCCAAACCGAGTAAAAAAGCAACTGCTGATGGTTGTGTGAATTTCGAAACGCGTCCGCCGCATGACGGGTCACCACATCAACAGCATTGGATACAGTGGAACGTGTCCACTCTTCGCCGCAATGTTCAATCACCATCCCACCGATAATGCGTTTTTTAACTTTAATGGGATCGGGGCGTTCGAGGAATTCAGGTGGCCGATCATAAATCGGAACAACGATCAACGAACGCGTTGCGGCAATCGCCAAATATTCTTGAAGTGGGTTTTCAATCTCAGGTGGAAGCTGATTTTCCGCGGGATACCAAAACTCCTGTCGAGTCGGCAACACGCGCTGGACAAATTTACGCAACAAGTGAACCGTATTGCTGCGATTGTTGACCGATGCTTGACCACTGACGGCTGTGACCTTGCAGCGTTTGCCTTTTGTGATCAAAACGCTGACTCGGTCACAGTCGAGAACGCGACGCGCTTCATTGGCAATTTGTTTCGCCGTGTCGCCACGATCAAGTGAACGATGCAACTGATGTACATATTCGTCCAATTGAGAAGGGCTGATTTTCTTGACAGACTCAGATTGTTCTAAATCGGAGATGCCTTGCATGTTTGGTTGATCGAGAGGCTGCATCCCCAACGGACGAACCGGTGCGTTCGTTGCATTGATGGGCAGTTCGCATTCACCAGCGGCAGAACATAGTGCCTCGAGCGTTTCGGAACACTCTTGGTAAACTCGCGATTCCAGACCTTGTGGAAAAAACAGCTCGATAACTTCGATCGTTCCCGCGCCTCGGACCGCGCCCATCATGATGACAGGATTCTCTGAGGGAACCTGGCCCGCCGAGTTTGGTTTGGGCATCGACACAAGCGGCTTTCCTGTTTTCACAGCAAGCGATTGTTTCAGCAGCAACTGATGGTCTGATTCACTTATGCCGATCCTCAGAACTTCACGATCACGTGATTGAATCTGCGAGATTGGTTGGAATGGATGCGTACTACAATTCCAAGCGATACCACTAAGTGCATTGGTTTGTGATCCCGCATATCGCAAGAACGCTTGAAAGAAGGCTGACCGTGAAGGTGCTTCCGTAGCGATTTTACGAATTGAGTCATGCGTTGTGATACTCATGAGTTTGAATATTCGAAAATTTGGTGGAAGGATGAGATAAAGAAATTACAAGAATCTCCACACTTAAACTATAATCAATTCCCCAACCCGATTTCTCCGTTCTAGCCCTTTTCCCTGAGTTTTGGTTATTCATTCCTTGTTCATTAACGATTTTTCCGTTGCCAAGCGGATTCGACGCCTCGCTAAAAAACTTGAGGCATGCACCGATGACGAACTTTGTAAAAAAGGTTTGTCATTGAAATACCGCGCAACGACGGGTGCGCAAATCAATGAACTTATCCCACAAGCGTTTGCATTGGTTAGCGAATCAGCAAGACGCAGCGTAAACATGGTCCCTTATAACGTGCAGTTATTTGGTGGAATTCAAATCGCACGCGGACACGTTGCCGAAATGAAGACCGGGGAAGGGAAAACGCTAACCGCGACTCTACCAACCTTCGTGCACGCTCTTTACGACCGTGGGGCCCATGTTGTGACGGTGAACGATTATCTCGCGAAACGAGATTTTGAAATAATGGGTCCCGTTTACGCACGACTAGGTTTGAGCGTCGGAGTCATCCAGGCAGACGATACCCCCGAACAACGCCAGGCCGCCTATCGCAAAGACGTTACCTATGGAACGGCGAAGGAATTTGGTTTTGATTTTTTGCGTGACCGCATGAAACTTGCGGGTTCCAGTTCCCGAATTTCTACCCAGAACGACCTCGTGATGCGTGGGCTGCATTTTGTTCTCGTCGATGAAGCCGACAGCGTGTTGATCGACGAAGCGCGCACGCCTCTGATCATCGGAATCATTAACGCAGAAGAAGAACAAAAGAAACAAGACTGTTTTCGCTGGGCGGCCAAACACGCCGATCAGTTTGAAAAAGATGTCGACTACGAATACGACCACGATCGCCGCAAGGTCACCTTGGAAAACGCAGGGATCGAGCGTCTTCGTCGATTGCCCCAAACTTCGTTCACCCGCCAGGTCCCAATCCGGCAGCTATATGAATACATGGAAAACGCGATCAAGGTAAAACGCGACTTCCAATTGGACGAGCACTACATCATACGCGATGGCAAAGTCGCGATCGTGGATGAGTTCACCGGACGCGTGGCGGAGGGTCGACAATGGCAAGCCGGGATCCACCAATCCGTCGAAGCCAAAGAAGATCTTGAGATTTCGCCAGCCACAGGACAAGGCGCAACCATCACGCTGCAAACCTTCTTTCGCCGGTACGATTACTTTGGCGGGATGACTGGAACGGTCTGGACGAGCCGAGCTGAGTTTAAAAAAGTTTACAAAAAGAAAGTCGTTCGAGTTCCGACCAATCGTCCGACGATCCGCAAACAACTTGCAACAAAAATCTATCCGAGCCAAGACCAGAAAATCACCGCAGTGGTTGAAGAAACCAAAGCCATGATCGCATCTGGCCGCGCGGTGCTTATTGGAACGCGTACCGTCGACAAATCAGAGATGCTTTCGCGAGTGCTCAATGAGTTTGAAATTAAGCATCAAGTCCTCAACGCGAACAACCACGAACTCGAAGCCGAAATCGTGGCTGACTCAGGAAACCCCGGACGCGTAACAGTCGCGACTAACATGGCAGGTCGAGGAACCGACATCATCCTCGAAGACTCCGTTCGAAAAGCCGGCGGTCTGCACGTGATCTTGACTGAGATCCACGAAAGCCAACGGATCGATTGGCAGTTGATCGGTCGTGGTTCCAGGCAAGGCGATCCGGGAAGCTTCAGAATTTTCCTCGCAATGGATGACGAAGTCTTAAAGTCAGGTTTGGGACCAAAGAAATCTTCATCGTTGGCTAGATCTTTCGTCTCAACGACGACGCAACCAGACAGCTCCGCGCGTAACGTCAAACCGCGACTTCTACCTCGCCATCTCTTTCGCCACTTTACTCAAGCCCAACAGAAGCTTGAGCGAAAACACTTGATCGATCGAATGATTTTGCTGAAACAAGACAAAGAGCGCCAAGAACGTCACTTCGAAATGGGACAGGACCCGTTCTGCGACGTCGTCCAGTCTTAGACTCAGCATGCATGAGCAGATCGTAGCAAGCAATCGGGTGTTGTTGGCAATCGCTCGCTTCACCCTCACTTTCGTAGCTATGGCTACCTATGGCTACCGCCGTGATGGCTTTCCATCGGCATGGCAACAGAATCGCCATGGCGTCGTGTCAACTCTTAATGAGCCAACAGTCAATGCGGCCACACTCAATGCGTCATGGCTCAATGCGTAAGGTCTCAATGCGTCAATGCTCAATCGCAGTTGGAACCGACGTCTTTGGCAGCAACTCACCGCGGTCATCCGCGTTCGGTCAACCAACCCAACCATAAACTCCATTGTTTGCACTTACGGAGCCATCTCGCCCCTCAATATTGCGTACAACATCGGTTTTAGATTTCCAGCCAATCGGCTAACATCAACGCTCTTACGAAATCGTTTGATACTTCTCGCTGAAAACCACAATAAGATTTGTTGAAGGAAGATACCTTGGCTGAATCAGATATCGGTTTGATTGGACTCGCCGTCATGGGCGAAAACCTGGTCTTAAACATGGCCAATAATGGCTACAACGTTGCGGTCTACAATCGCACAACTTCCAAGGTTGATAATTTCATCAACGGGCGCGCCAAAGGCAAATCGATTGTCGGTGCTCACTCGCCTGAAGAACTTTGCTCAAAACTCAAAAGCCCTCGCCGCGTCATGATCATGGTCAAGGCTGGAGCTGCCGTCGACAAAGTCATCGAGAGCCTTCTACCGCATCTCGACCAAGGCGACATTATCATCGATGGTGGCAACAGCGAATTCCCTGACAGCATTCGCCGCACGAACGATCTGGCCGAGAAAGGTTTCCTTTACATCGGCACTGGAGTTTCCGGTGGTGAAGAAGGCGCTCTTAAGGGCCCGAGTATCATGCCTGGCGGAAACCCGGATGCTTGGCCGCACGTCAAACCTATCTTCCAAGCGATCTCGGCGAAAACTGACAAAGGCGAACCTTGTTGCGATTGGGTTGGCCGCGGCGGTGCAGGGCACTTTGTCAAAATGGTTCACAACGGCATCGAGTATGGCGACATGCAGATGATTTGTGAGACGTACCAGATGATGAAGGACGGTCTGGGCATGTCGAACACACAAATGCATGACGTGTTTGCAAAATGGAACGAAGGCGTTCTCGATAGTTACCTTGTTGAAATCACTCGTGACATTTTTGGTTACAAAGACGAAGACGGAAACGAAACGGTTGATTTGATTCTCGACAAAGCCGGTCAAAAGGGCACAGGCAAATGGACCGCCATCACGGCACTCGATGTCGGACAGCCGTTGACCTTGATCGGCGAAGCGGTTTTCTCACGTTGTTTGTCTGCACTAAAAGACGAGCGTGTTGCCGCATCCAAAGTCCTTAACGGGCCAGACGCAAAATTTGAAGGCGACGCCACGGCGTTGGTGAACGATCTTGAACAAGCTTTGTACGCTTCGAAAATTGTTTCCTACGCACAAGGCTATCAACTCATGCGTGCCATCTCTGATGAAAAAGAGTGGGAACTTAACTACGGAGCGATCGCACTCATGTGGCGTGGCGGTTGCATCATTCGATCGGCATTCCTGAATAACATTCGAGATGCATTCGAAAAAGACGCGAATCTCACGAACTTGTTGCTCGATCCGTTTTTCGAGAACGCGGTTGAGAAAGCTCAGGGTTCATGGCGACGAGTCGTGGCAACGGCAGCGACGCTTGGGATTCCGATGCCTGCGATCAGCGCTGCACTTGCCTATTTCGATGGTTACCGAACCGACCGACTGCCCGCGAACCTGCTTCAGGCACAACGTGATTACTTTGGCGCACACACTTACGAACGGCTGGATAAACCGCGTGGCGAATTTTTCCACACGAACTGGACCGGTCGCGGCGGCACAACATCGTCCTCAACTTACAACGCGTAATTGAAGACAAGCGATTGAATCGGTCGGTGGTCCAATCGATTCAGTCGCTTTTTTTGACGTGTACGACATCGCAAAAAATATCGTGCACTCAGCGCGTGACGCTGCGTGTAATCAGACGCCTAATTGAACTCATCAAAAAAGCACCAAAGGGAATGACCGTGCGTAACTCCACCCCTGAACCGTTAGTCCTTGCAATTTTCGGCGCCTCTGGCGATCTGGCAAAGCGAAAACTGATCCCAGCTATTTTTGATTTGTACGAGCGGAAATATCTGCCTGATCAATTTGTGATCCTCGGCATCAGTCGTAGCAAGCTGTCCGATGATGACTTTCGAAAGAAAGTCTTCTTTGAAAACGAATTTCTTGATCTATCGAACGTAAGCGATGACGTTCAACAGGCGTTTGCGAAATGCTTGTTCTACCAACCGATCGACACCAACGAAATTGAAGACTACGCACTGGTGAAGGAACGACTTGATTCGCTCGACGCCGAATTCAAAACGTTGGGTAACGCGATTTTTTATCTGTCGACGCCTCCAATGCTGTACGAGAAAATCCCACGATTTCTCGCGTATCATGGGCTGAACAAAAAAGAAGGAAGCTACCGGCGATTGGTCATTGAAAAACCGTTTGGCTATGACCTTGAAACGGCTCGTGCACTCAACATCAGCTTAAAAGAACACTTTGTCGAGGAGGAGATCTATCGCATCGATCACTACCTCGGAAAAGAAACCGTTCAGAACTTACTCGTCACCCGGTTTGCCAACGGCGTTTTTGAACCGCTTTGGAATCGCAATTACATCCACCACGTTGAAATCACCAACGCGGAAGAAATTGGTGTGGGTTCGCGCGGGGGCTACTACAACAGCTCAGGTGCACTTCGCGACATGTTTCAGAATCACTTGATGCAGGTCGTCGCACACGTCGCGATGGAGCCACCGATCGCGCCCGATGCTAAATCCATCCGAAACGAAAAAACAAAACTGTTCGAATCGCTGCGGCCCATCGCTGAATCAGAGGTTGCCAAATACGCTATCCGCGGACAGTACACGCGATCAAAAGTCAAAGGCGAAGAAGTCAACGGATACCGTGAGGAAGAAGGCGTTCCCGATGACTCAAAAACCGAAACGTTCGCCGCAGTGAAATTCTTCATCGACAACTGGCGGTGGTCAGGCGTTCCGTTCTACGCCCGAACAGGAAAACGACTGCCTACGAAAGTTACTGAAGTCACTATCACGTTTAAAAAGCCGCCGCATACGCTTTTCCGCCGTCAGCGAGACATGTTCGACTCGGCCCACAACCAGCTGATCATTCGAATCCAACCAGACGAAGGATTGTTGCTCAATTTTGGAATGAAGGTTCCAGGCGAGGGCTTTCATGTCAAAAACGTCGGGATGGATTTTCACTATTCCGATTTAACCGAAAGCGATGTTCCGGAAGCCTACGAGCGTTTGCTGCTCGATTGCATGCGAGGAGACGCGACGCTGTATGCACACGGCGACAGTGTCGAATACTCATGGGAATTTGTTAAGCCTATACTGGATGCGTGGAAAAACGATCCAACGATTCCAGTTTACGGTTACCCAGCTGGAACCTGGGGGCCCGAAGTCGCTGACAATCTGATTGAGCCTGACGAATTAACGTGGCGAAACCCTTGCCGCCGCTTGACTGACGACACTTCATTTTGTGAACTCTAGTCGCTCATTGCCAGTTAGATTCTGGAGTAGTACGGTCTTGGTTGGAATTTTCCTGACAAAAGCCCCAAGTCATCCTTTCAAACCGGCGTTATTTAATTGGAATCCGTCAATCACAACGTGAACGCTCCTCAAGCTATTGAAGCCTTGCGTGAACTCGCAAAGAAATTCGATGGCGAAATCCGCGTCGACGATTTCACGCGCACCATTTACTCGACCGATGCTTCGGCCTATCAAGAGATGCCGCTCGCCGTTGCGTTTCCCAAATCAGACGCGGACATCGAAGACCTAGTTAAGATCGCAAATCAGTTTTCTGTTGGAATCATTCCACGAACCGCAGGAACATCACTTGCAGGGCAGGTCGTAGGCTCAGGGATTGTGGTCGACGTTTCGCAGCACATGAACAAAATCTTGGAGATCAATGCGGAAGAGGCGTGGGTCCGCGTCCAACCTGGCGTCATCCGTGATGAACTGAACATGGAATTGGCCAAACATGGTTTGCTTTTTGGACCGGAAACGTCAACCTCAAATCGCGCCATGATCGGCGGAATGGTCGGCAACAATTCTTGCGGTTCCAACTCGATCAAATACGGCAGCACACGCGAGCATGTTTTGGCGATCCGTGGGGTGTTGAGCGATGGAAGCTGGGGCTCATTTTCGGCATGCGACGATCAATCGTTTAAAGAACAATGCCACCAAGAAGACCAATCTCGCGTTGCCGATATCTTCCGCGGCCTTCGCGATCTGCTTTCCGATGAAGAAACTCGATCCGAGATTGCTCGAGAGTTTCCCAAACCTGAAATCCCACGCCGCAACACGGGCTATGCCGTCGATTTGTTGATGGACGCCTCCGTCTTCAATCCGCAAAAGGATCCGCAAAGCCATAAAGAATTCGACGTCTGCAAATTACTAACTGGATCCGAAGGCACGCTTTGTTTCTCGACGGAGATCAAACTCAATTGCCTGCCGCTTCCGCCGCCTTGTTCGGGATTGCAATGCGCCCATTTCGGGGACGTTGACCAGGCGCTTCGGGCGACATTGATTGCGATCCAGCACGCCCCCTACGCCGTCGAGTTGATCGACCACTTTATTCTTGAAGGAGCAATGCGAAACCGCGAGCAAGCGAAAAACGCGGTTTTCGTTGATGGGAAACCCGGGGCGATTCTAGTCACCGAGATTCGTGGACAGTCTCAAGAGGAGGTCACAACTGTCACCGACCGAATCCAATCGCAAATGCGAGAGGCGGGGCTTGGGTATAGCTTCCCAGTAATGTTCGACGACGACGTGAAAAAAGTCTGGCAGCTCAGAAAGGCGGGACTTGGGATCGTAGCCAATATTCCGGGTGACGAAAAACCCTGTGCCGTCATTGAAGACACCGCGGTTGCCGTGGCTGACCTTCCGGACTTCATTCGGGAATTCAATCAGATTCTCGACGAGAAGTTTGGGCTTGAGTGCGTTCACTACGCCCACGCTGGGACAGGAGAGATTCACCTGCGGCCAATTTTGAATTTAAAAACCAACGAAGGGAACGAGCAATTCCGTGCGGTGGCATTTGCAATCGCTGACCTCGTAAAAAAGTACAAAGGCTCGCTCAGTGGAGAGCATGGTGACGGGCGTTTGCGTGGCGAATTTTTAGAACGGATGGTAGGCACGCCAAACTACGAGCTGATCAAAAAGATCAAGCAATTGTGGGATCCGGAAAACATCTTCAATCCGAACAAGATCGTGGACACTCCGCCGATGAACACGCATCTGCGTTATAAGCCCGGTCAAATGACGCGTGAAGTGGAAACTGTTTTCGATTTTTCTAACGAGCAAGGCATCTTGCGGGCCGCTGAACTCTGCAGTGGATCAGGTGATTGCCGCAAAACTCATTTGTCTGGCGGGACAATGTGCCCCAGTTACATGGCGACTCGCGATGAAGCCGATTCAACGCGAGGGCGAGCCAACATGCTGCGACACGTTCTCACCAATCCAACGAACGAAAAAAATCCGTTCGATAGCGAAGATTTAAAACAGGTGATGGACCTTTGTCTTTCCTGTAAGGGCTGCAAACGCGAGTGTCCTTCGAACGTTGATGTTGGAAAGATGAAAGCCGATTTTTTGCAAGGCTATTACGATGTGCATGGTGTCCCGCGCCGAGCGAAAACAATCGCTTCGTTCTCGAAGAACATGAAACTTGCGTCTAAGGTCCCCTGGTTGTTTAATTTCCTCGTGACCAATCCGCTGACGGCACCTGGGATCAAATGGTTTTCTGGTTTTTCGACAAAACGAAGTTTGCCAAAACTCTACTCTTCGACGCTGCAAAATTGGTTTACTCAACACACGCCACATCCCAACGCGGGAGCGAAAGGGAAGGTATTGTTGTTTTGCGATGAATTCACAAACTACAACGATACAAAAATCGGAATCGCTGCAGTTGAATTGCTGGAACGACTTGGATTCTCGGTTGAAATTCCGGAACATGTTGAAAGCGGACGGGCTGCACTTTCGAAGGGCATGTTGCGAATGGCACGAGGGTATGCCGAGCAAAATGTTCGCTTACTTGGCCCATTGGTAACCCAACACGTTCCATTGATTGGAATTGAGCCATCGGCCATTTTGAGTTTTCGAGATGAGTACCCGCAATTGGTAAGGGGTGAATTAAAGGAACAGGCGAACTCACTGTCCAAAAACGTGTTGATGTTTGATGAGTTTGTTGAGCGATTGATCAACGCTGAACAAATTAGCTCGGGACTGTTCCATGAAAAAGATCAGACGATTCGCCTGCACGGACATTGCCATCAAAAAGCACTTGCCTCGCTTAAGCCAACCGTTCGGATGTTGCAGCTTCCGCGAGGTCATCGCGTGCGTTTGATTCCGTCGGGGTGCTGCGGAATGGCGGGTTCGTTTGGCTACGAATCGGAGCACTACGATGTTTCGATGCAAATCGGCGAATTAGTTTTGTTCCCAGCAGTTCGAGCAGAACCAGCCACCAGCTTGATTGCAGCACCGGGAACCAGCTGCCGTCACCAGATCGCTGACGGAACCGGGCGAAGAGCACTCCACCCAATCGAAATCCTCCGCAACGCATGGGCGTAAGAAACGTTTCGATTGTCGCCTGTTGTCCATGAAAACGGTCGGTCATCTGCCCGTTCGGTGGCCTTGGCGCACAACTAGCAAACATTGTCGAGTGTTTCGCGGCAATTGTTTACCCCTTCGCGTCGGCCCAAACAAGTTTAGAATGTCAGATTGTTCAAATCTGACCATTTCCAATGGGTTCAAAATAAAACAACGATGCAAGAATCTATCTTTCACCACACCTTCGAAAACGGCCTGACGTTGATCGCTCAACCGATGCCGTGGTTGGAGTCGGCGGCCTTTTCGTTCGCAGTTCCAGCCGGTTGCCGATTCGACCCTGAAGGCAAAATCGGACTCGCCAACTTCGTTTGTGAAATGGTCCAACGCGGCTGTGGCGATTACGACAGTCGACAATTTATTGAAGCCCTGGAATCGTTAGGCGTGGACTACTCGTCCTCTGCTTCGCTTTACAACACGAACTTTAGTGGTGCGATGCAGGCGGCACAACTTCATGATGCCCTCGCGATCTATGCCAACGTCTTTCGCCATCCAACATTTCCCGACGATCAACTCGAAGACGGGCGGATGGTTTGTTACCAGGAGATCGCCGCACTTGGGGATGATCTTGGCCAGCGAACATTGCGTCAGCTCCGAACGAATTTTTACGGAGAGACAGACGGACGTCACTGCGAAGGCACGATGGAGTCGGTTGGCTCGCTGACAATGGACGACATCAAAGAGTTTCATAAATCTCTTTATCGTCCCAACGGAATGATAATCGCTTGTGCCGGAAAACTAGATTGGGAAACGCTTAAGTCGCATGTCGGTCAACTTTTTGACGACTGGGCCCCCAAAGACGATCCCAATGTGATCGCCGCCCCAGCCAAGCACGGCGTTGAACACATCAAACACGAAAGCGAACAAACCCATATCGGAATCGCTTACCCTGGCGTTGCTTATTCCCACGACGATTACTATCTCAACCGGGGTGCAATCGGAGTATTGAGCGGTGGAATGAGTTCGCGACTGTTTACCGAGGTTCGCGAGGTCCGCGGGCTTTGCTATACCGTTTTCGCCTCATGCCATACGCTAAAAGACAAGGGTGCTGTCCTCTGTTACAGCGGCACGTCGAATGACCGAGCTCAAGAAACGTTGGATGTCATTATCGAAGAATTACAAAAACTCGCAGCAGGCATTCAAGAGGACGAGCTTCGACGGTTGAAGGTTCAAATTCGCAGCGGTTTGATCATGCAACAAGAATCCTCTCGCTCTCGTGCTGGCTCAATTGCGGGAGATTGGTTTCACCTCGGACGCGTCAGAACTTTGGACGAGGTGAACGACAATGTGAATGGATTGACCGTCGAATCGATCAACAAATACTTGGCCGATCATCCACCAAGCAAGTTCGATATCGTGACGCTTGGCCCAGAGCCGTTGAAATTTGATGAGTCGAAATTAGGAGCGAACACCAATGGAGTATAAGCGACACACACTCGACAACGGGCTTGAGATTTTGGCGGAATGCAATCCAAGAGCGTACACATCCGCGTTCGGATTT
This sequence comes from Mariniblastus sp., assembly GCA_045105295.1. Lineage (GTDB taxonomy): Bacteria > Planctomycetota > Planctomycetia > Pirellulales > Pirellulaceae > Mariniblastus. Next base: position 16,055 of record JBGCDK010000170.1, on the reverse strand, counting down.
TTCGTTCGCGCAGGATCGCGTGACGAAACGACCGAAATCGGCGGCGTTAGCCACTTCCTTGAGCACATGGTTTTCAAGGGAACTCCCAACCGAACCGCGGCGCAAGTCAATCTTGAACTGGACGAAATGGGCTCCAGCAGCAACGCTAGAACTGGCGAGGAAAGCACGATCTATCACGCCACCGTACTGCCAGAATTCCAGACTCCCGTTGTCGATTTGATGAGCGACATCATGCGCCCGTCCTTGCGCACCGAAGATTTCGAGACTGAGAAAAAGGTCATCATTGAAGAAATCAAAATGTACGATGACCAGCCTCCTTACGGCGGTTACGAACGGATCATGTCCGAATATTTCGGAGACCATCCGCTAGGGCAGAGTGTACTAGGGACAGTCGACACGGTTTCCGCACTGACTCCCGAAGGCATGATGGGATATTTTGAACAGCGGTATTCGCCCTCGAATATTTGTTTCGCTGGAGCTGGCAACATTGATTTTGACCAGTTGGTAAACGATGTCGAAAAATGCTGCGGTGACTGGAAAAAATTCGATCCAACACGAGCGAAAAACAAAGCCGATTATCGATCTGGTTTTGTCACGATGCACAAACCAAATTCGCATCAGCAATACATTTTGCAAATGGCACCGGGTCCGGCTGGCGAAGAAGAAATTCGATACGCCACGTCTGTGATGGCAGCTATCATCGGAGACGATGGTGGGAGTCGGCTTTATTGGGAGTTCCTCGATTCCGGGTTGGCTGAGTCAGCGGGAATGGGAAGCTACGAATACCAAGGCTGCGGGTCTCTGATGACTTTCATTTGCTGTGCTCCTGAACAAGCTCAGGCGAACATTCAGCGACTGGCAGATCTACAACGCCGAATTTTCGCAGAAGGAATCACGCAAAAAGAACTCGATTTGGCAAAACGAAAAATCGCTTCGCATATCGTTCTTGCTAGTGAGCGAACGGGCAGTCGCATGTTCTCTGTTGGTGCCCAATGGTTAAACGAACAGCCGTACAAAACCGTTGGCGAGATTGCAACGATTTACGAATCACTGACGCTTGACCAAGTCAATGAAGCGATCAAAGCCTATCCATTGGACAAGAACATGACCGTTGCCGTTGGTCCATGCGACAACCTCACAGCAGCGAATTAGCAAGGAAGTAGCCATGGCACGGAATGTCGAAATCAAAGCAGTAATCCCGAGTGAGCATTTTTCGGAGCTGAGAGAAAGGGCCAGCAACCTGGCAACGAAAGGCCCGATGCAGTTGGTGCAGACCGACACCTTTTTCGCCGCTAACCAAGGACGACTGAAGTTGCGCGAGTTTGATGACGGTACGGCTGAGTTGATTGCGTACGAACGTCCTGATTGCGAAGGCCCGAAAACCTCCAACTATGTTCGATCGTCGTGCGACGGCAGCTCGATGAAAGATGCGTTGGCCAATTCGCTCGGCGTTACGGGCGTTGTACAGAAAGATCGCGAGGTCTTTTTAGTAGACCAAACTCGAATTCATCTCGATCAAGTCGAGGGGCTGGGGACTTACCTTGAATTGGAAGTCGTTTTAGGTGACGCCGATTCCGTCGAGTCTGGCGAAACGATCGCCCAAGAGCTTATGAAAAAGCTTGGCGTGAACCAGTCGCAATTGGTGTCTGGGGCTTATTTTGACCTGCTAATTGGTGCAAACGCCTGACCGAATTTGTCGCGTCGAACGAAGGCCCAACAAGTGTGTTAGATTTGGCAAAGATTTTTTATTTGCATCTACTTGGACAAAAAGATCTTTGACAGGATCCATCTAATGCGCGATCTGTAGTTTCGCCATGCGGAGCAAGTTCGCCCACACCGTCGCGGCATTTTCGTAGTCCTGAGCTTGCGTTTTGAAACCCAAACAATGACTCAGAGTTTAGCCGCGGCAGCTTCGTCGATATAAAACGTGGGCTCTATCGCGGGCGCAATATGGGTTGTCGGATAAGTCTCGAACTTTCCAGTCTTCCCAAAAATCTCAGCCAGAACTTCGGCCTTCCCACTTCCCGTCACAAGAAAAAACACGTGCTTGGACGCGTTGAGAATTTTGCCAGTCAACGTGATCCGATTTTGCCCGGACTCGGGATGAGTCGCTACCTCGCAGATATTTCCGGATTTTAAAAATTCGATTTCGTGAGGGAAGATCGAAGCCGTATGGCCATCGCCGCCCATGCCCAACAACATGATGTCAAATGAAGGAACGGAATCGCTTCCCGGTGCAACGTGAGTCACGACTACATGCTCGTAGCGTTCACGCTCAATCACGGGAACGTTCTCACCCCAGATACGATGAACGTTTGATTCGGGCATTTTGATTTTGGAAAGAAACAACGTGTCGGCCTCTCCATAATTGCTCTGCTCATCCGTGGGGGGCACGCAACGTTCGTCACCCCAAAAGAAATGCACCCTGCTCCAATCAACGGCCTCTGAAAATTCTTCAGCCAATATTGAATACAAAAGTTTCGGTGTACTTCCACCTGACAATGCGACGGTGACTTTCGCTTGCGATGAGGTCAATGTTTTCAACAGCTCAACAAAGTCTTTCGCGAAAGCGTTTGCCACAGCGGGATTATCGGCGAAGGTTTTGATCGAAGGATTCACTTAGCTCTTTCGTATTAGTTATGGCTTGCCCGGAAGGCTCGGAGCAAGCTGCAAACAGGCTTACCTAGGTTAGGCGTCACACATTGATGAAACTCAATCCCGACATTGTGAGTTGTTTCTTACAGAAAACAACCTGATGACAGCTTCATTGAAATCCAGTGGTTGAGTTCTGCCGCTTCGTCGCAGATACTGTGGCCAATGTCAAATTTCTCTACCATTTATCAAGGAGCTTTCGTCGTGAAAAAATTTGCACTTCGGATCGTCGTTACTGCTTTACTTTGTACGATTTCCATTGGCCTTCAAGCCAACGCTGTTCAGGCTGACAATGAAGCCAAAGAAGAAATTAAACTCACATCCGCCGGCCCAATCGCGTTCGGCCCTAAGGGATTGCTACTCGTCAGCGACCCAATGGAAGCGACAATATTTGCGATCGAAACTGGTGACACGGAAGGATCCACCGACGGCGTTACGATTGCGGTCGAAGACATTCGAGCCAAAATTGCCTCAATGATGGGAGCCACTGCAAAAGAGCTTCGCATCAACGATTTGGCGGTAAACCCGATCAACGGCACGCCTTATCTTTCTGTCACTCGTGGCAGCGGCGAGAGTGAAGTTTCAACGATTTTAACCGTCAATCCAAAATCAAAAGAGATTTCTGTTTTCGAACTCGCTGGTAAAACATTCACGAAAACTTCGTTTACGAACGCAGCGGAAAGTCGGAGAACTCGTGGTGGCGACCAACGGCTTCAGGCGATTACCGACATGGCATTCGTTGATGGTCAGATTTATGTCGCGGGTCTTTCGAACGAAGAATTCGCTTCGAACCTGCGTGCCATCGCTTACCCGTTCTCTGAAACCAACAATGGCTGCAGCATTGAGATTTACCATGGTGCTCACGGTAAATACGAAACTCGCTCGCCGATCCGAACATTCGCGGCGATGGAAACTGGCGAAGAAATCAACCTGCTGGCGGCTTACACCTGCACGCCGCTCGTACGAATTCCAGTAAGCGACCTGAAACCAAAAACCAAAGTCAAAGGGACAACGATCGCCGAGCTTGGCAATCGCAACCGCCCGCTGGACATGGTTGTCTACAAAAAAGACGACAAGAATTATGCTTTGATGGCTAACAGCAGCCGAGGCGTTATGAAGATTGACCTAGCCGACGCTCCAACATCGCCTGAGATTACCAATCGAGTCAGCGGCACTTCAGGGACACCTTATGAGACGATCAAAGAGCTCTCTGGCGTAATGCAATTGGATGGTTTGAGTAAAACACACGGCGTTGTTCTGGTCCGTGACGAGTCAGGTAAAGAAGACTTAAAAACAATCGTGCTTCCGTAACCAAACGCGTGGCTTTGTTGACAACCAACCTCTTGATGTAAACGCAATGTTGATCGGCAATCTTAAAAAACTATTTGGCCCCCTGAATTCTCTTACGAGTTTCCAGGGGCTTTTTTTCGTGCTCAACCTAGCAACCATCTTGCTATTTGCGAGAACTCAAGACGTTGCTCCCCCCAATCTGCTCACCCAAAAGGGCAAGATCTGGATTACCAACATTGTGGTTCAGAAAAACACGATAGTGAAAATCTGGATTAAAGGGGCGGATGAACGATCAGTGCCGCCGCTTTCTGGAACGCTTGAGAAATTCTCTGATGCGACAGAGTTGGGATTCAAACCACGATTTCCACTTGGCGACAAAGAATATATTGTCGTGGTGTTGCATGGCAAAAAAGAGTTCTACCGAGGTACACTGGACCTAACAAAGCCTACCTCATCTGGAACAAGCGTTGTCAAAATTTTTCCTACTGCTGATACGCTGCCTGAAAACACGCTCAAGTTTTACGTGCAATTTTCAGGCCCGATGCAGAAGGGCGACATTTACAAACACATCAAAATCCGAGAGGTCGACGGCAAGGAAGTCGAGCTTCCATTTCTTGAAATTGAGCAGGAATTCTGGAGCCGCGATTCATTGCGACTGACCTTGCTGCTTGATCCCGGTCGAATCAAACGCGGATTGAAACCTCGTGAAGAAATGGGGCCAATTTTTGAAGCCAACAAGTCTTACGAGTTGGTAATTTCAAAAAACTGGAGCGACGCCGAAGGAAGAGTGCTTGTCGATGAGTTTGTAAAACGATTCAAGATCGGCAACGAAGATCACGAGCAGCCTTCCCTGGACAAATGGAAGGTTGAACCGCCAATCGCAAAAAACAAATCTGCGTTAAGGGTTCAGTTTACCGGGCCGCTCGACCGGGCGATGTTGCAAAGTGCAATTCAGGTGCTGGATATGAACGACAAAGCAGTCGCTGGTCAAATTACAGTTTCAGAAAACGAAACGGTTTGGGCATTTGTTCCAACAGAACCTTGGAGCGTGGGAAAGTTCAAAATCTTGGTTGACGATGACCTGGAAGACGTCGCCGGCAACAGCATTGCTCGTCCGTTTGATGTTGATGTTTTTGAAAAAACAGAATCCAGCAAGCCATTGGTTTTGCAGTTGGAATTCGAAGTAAGCCAGTAGCGGTCGGCGTTCGGTACAGATCGGACGCCTCGATTTTACACGTGCACTATTTTGTGATGAACGCTTCTATGCGTGCTGGACGTTCCGCGGACAGTGGTTCTTAACATCCAAACGAGAGTTTCCCCTTCGACGTTGGCGTCGAAAATTGAATGATGGAAGCTTTGCAGCCAGAGGCTCGCGCTGGCCGCACAGCCTCCAACACATTAAAAAAGCCCATTCAAATGAACGGGCCTTGGATTTCTCAGAGAATTTATTTTCTTAACTCAATCAAGCAAACAAATCCATAACGGGCTTGCCTTTGTCGGCGACAGTGAAGGGTCGACTGGATGGAGAGATGACTTTTTTGTCCAACGGAATACCCAATGCGTGAGCGATAGTCGCGTTGAAGTCAGGAACCTCAACCATATCCTCAACCACTTCACGTCCTTCTTCACAGGTCTTTCCGTATTTCAATCCTCCCTTGATTCCGCCACCGGCGAGCATGCAAGAGAAAGCTTGCGGGTAGTGGTTACGGCCGTTGTCACGTTCAGTGTGAATCTTTGGCGTTCGGCCAAACTCAGTTGCCACAACGACGAGTGTTGAATCCAACATGCCTTGGGAGTGCAAATCAGCCAACAAAGAAGCGAGAGCCTGATCAAGAACCGCTCCCTTTTCTTTGACGCGGCCAAAGTTATCGCCGTGGGTATCCCAGCCACCGTTTGAAACTTCGATAAATCGAACGCCATTTTGAACGAGCCTTCGAGCGAGCAAACAGCCTTGGCCGAACGGGTTTCGTCCGTAACGATCACGAACGGAGTCGTCTTCCTGGGTGAGATCGAACGATTTGAGGTCTTCGCTTTTCATTAGCTTGACCGCTTCGTCGTACATCGCAGCGTAGGCTCGAGCTTCGCGAGTGTCATAAGTCGATGCAAAACCGCTGTTCATTTCTTTCAATTTTTTTAGTCGACGACCGAATCGGGAATTTGTTACGCCGGCCATCAATTTACTGTGCTGAAGCCCTGACTCAGGATTACCGATCGGAAGGGCGCCGTATTTCGACTCCATGAACCCGGCTCCCAAGCCAGAGCTGTTACCGCCAATTTTCACATTGCCTGGAAGGGAAGGGTTGATCTTGCCAAGCATTCGATTGGACCAAGCTCCCATGTCCGGATGCTTGATGGTGCCTCGCAGAAAATAACTGGTATGCATGAAGTATCGGCCCTGAGCGTGGGCACCCTGTGTTGAGTTCATCGAATTGATGAGAGCAACGTGATGCATTTGATCGGCAAGTTTGGGGAGATACTCGCTGATCTGAACGCCGTCGGCACTGGTCTTGATTGACTCGACTGGGCCTTGAGTTTCAGCACCGGGTTTCGTGTCAAACGTATCGAGGTGACTCATGCCACCTTCCATGTACAGATAGATAACGGACTTGGCTTTTGCTTTCTTGTCAGTCGAAATCCCACCGCCTGCAGCAGTCGCGACGTTGGACAACAATGGTAGTGCACCGATTCCAAGAATCGACTTGGCCGCGTTGGTCACAAAAGATCGACGTGAGAACGGATCTTTGAATGATTTTGCAAGTTCTTTCATATCGTTACTCGTGGAGAGGTTTTGAATTAGTTGAATTGAAATGAAGGTCGCAGGGTCTATTTCACAAAAATGAATTCGTTTGAATTTGCGAGAGTCCAGATCAGGTCCGTATAGACTTCCTTGTTTTTACCCTGAGGGTTTTTATCTCGACTGGCTTCTTTGAACTCTCGTTCCCAAATGCGAGATTCCTTTTTTGTGGGTTGGCGGTTGAGCATTGAAAGGAAAATGGACTCAGTGCATTCTTTTCCAGATTTCGCAGCCAAGGCCGTCTGCATCAAAACGCTTGCTGAGTCTCGTGCGATTCTTTCTTCGACCATTCCGTTCATCATTGAAAGAACTTGCGTAACGGCAGGGTCCGTGTTTGAGTTTTCAATCTGCTCACGATCTGACTGACCAAACTCACGCACAAAGTGACCTGCAGGAGCTGGAGAAGCAAGCTCGGAAGCACGCACGAATTGCCCGTTTGTTTTCTGTCGGTAACGCGTGGTGATCTTGGCTTGCTCGATCATCAACTGACGAACAAGCTTCGTGTTTTTTTGCTTTTTCGCCTTTTGAATCTTTTTATTGACGGCAGCTCTTTCGGCTTGGAATTGTTTGTACTCAGGCCTGTCTTTATAAGATTTCTTACTAGGCTTTTTAGACATCTTTGCCACAACGTCTTTAATCTCTTCCAAGTTCATCTTGCTGATTTTTTCGTAGGCTTCATAAGGATCATCGGCGATAGATTTGTACCGATTGTCGTAATTTCGTACTCGAACGTCGGTGTTGGGCACGGTCAAAACAAGCATCGAATCCCAAATTTGCTCAGCTGACATTCGCCGAACGACAGGGCCATTAAAGTTGAATTTGGCAGGATCGGTGATATCCGATTGGTAAGCCATGGCTTGATATGTTTTGGTATTGAAAATCGCTCGTTGGAATTGCTTCATGTCAAAATCGAGAGCGATCATGGTCTTGGCCAAGTACTCCATCAATTCTGGATTGGAGGCTTCTGTGTTGTCCTCGATGATGTCGACAGGTTCAATCAAGCCGAGTCCCAATGATTTTTTCCACAAACGATTTGCGATCACGGTTGCAAATCGCGGGTTGTCAGAGTCAGTCAGCCATTGAGCGTAAACGTTACGAGAGTTGATCGGTTTTGCTCCCGGGATGGCAGCTTGCTGGACTTTCTTCTTTCGCGGCTTGCGAGCCTTTTTCGGTTTCGGGGGAACTTTTGCGTCGACAAGCGGCTTGCCATCGAACATTTCTTTCGCGGTTACGATATCGCCCTCTTCGCCATCAGCACCGAGGAAGCCTTCAGGTAGCCGAGCCAAGCCAGTGCCTGACCCCGTAATGCCGTAAGTCATCGCTTGAGAAATACGATTGACTTGTTGCTTTTGCTTTTCCGGGATGTCTGACTTTCGAATCAGCTGACGAATTTGTTGATAGTTCGCGCCGCCCTCAGGAGGTTTGGCTCGGTACTGCATGCCGCCAGTGAAGGCGACCATTTCGAAGTATTGCCGCTGTGTCCATTTATCAAATGGGTGATCATGACACTGGGCACACTCCAATCGTGTTCCGAGAAAGATACGAACGGTGTTGGACATATTGTCTTCGGGCATGTTTCGATCGCGAAGGTAATAACCAACAGCACCGTTGTCACGGACCAGGTTAGGACCATCTGATGCGACGAGATCGTGCACGAATTCGTTGTAGGGTTTGTTGTTCACCAACGAGTCTTTGAGGTAATCGATGTAGGGGTTGCCAGTTAGCTGCCCCGACATTCGCGTCTTCACACGCAGGAGGTCGGCGAAGAAATTGTACTGATGGCTAACGTAGCCATAGGAATCAAGAAGTTCATCAATCAACTCCTCTCGTTTCTTGCTGTCCTTGGAACCGAGGAATTTTTTGGTTTCCTTGATAGTCGGGATACGACCGATGATGTCGAGATAAGCACGGCGAAGAAAAATCTCGTCGGTGACTGGCTTGTTCAAGTCCTGATTGTTGGAATCAAGTTGCGCCTTAACCAATTCGTCGATGCGACTACTGATCTCCAAAATCTTGTCTCGAGACGTCGAGGTTACCGATGCCTTCGAATTTTTCGACTTGGTGGCGCTTTCGTTGATGGCGCTTTCGTTGGTGCCGGGCTCGTTGGCAAGGCGCGCTTGCGAATTAGCAAAAGGGACCGCAGCGAGCACCAAAACTAAAAGAATCAGTTTGACGAATTTCATCTCAACATCCTGATGGGACTAATTGATTACAGCAAAAGTGTGACACCATTGGGGTGTTTTATAGCTTGACCGATTTCCTGATACAGATCGATTCCGTTGGAAGAAAAAATGATCAATGGGAAACTATCCGACGTATAGATACCTAGATGGCTCGATATGGACTTTTATTGATCCCAGTCTCAGAATAATCGAAAAAAACGTGCTGAAACGCGATTTTTGACTGCCCTCGGGTGCCTGCTGCAAAAATACATCATCCAGCATTGGCAACCCAATCGTTAAATACGCAGCCCGCATTGCCACAACTTGCATGTTTCAAGGCATTAAGGGGGTTCCGGGGCCGTGTTGTCGCTACTATTTTTAAGAAATAGGGTGCTTTTCCCGTGCCAATGGGAACAATAGTAGGGCAGAATTTATCAAACCTACTCACCCACGATATTGAACTCATACCACTTAATTCAATCGAACTTTTTTAGCACGAACCAGGTTCAACATGAAACGACGTACTCGAAACAATCGGCAACGACAAAACGCACTTTCATTTCAAAAACTTGAGCCTCGTCAACTTCTTGCTGGCGATCTGGTCGGTGCCCACCAAGTAGACACTTCTCTACCGACGGGCGCTAACATTGTCGTCAACGGCGACTTCGAAGCGGTTGTCGCGGGCGACGATAACTTTTTCAACGAAAGCGAAATCACTGCTTGGAAGGGTATTGATTCATCCAACGGACAACAATTCAATGTGTTCGATTACAGTTTGGGAAGCCAAGATAGCACCCTGGCCGTTTACGGCAACGTACTCGACATCGACTCAAAAACTGCTGACTTTGATCGTGTCTATCAAGATCTAAACACAGAAGCCGAAACTGAGTATCTATTGACTTTCGACTACCGCCGCCACACTGTCGCATCTGACACAGCATCGGCAGTATCACAAGATTTTGAGGTCTGGTGGAACTTCGAACTGGTAGGACGTTTCACCGGCGGCGAAAAATGGAACACCGGCGTTATCAAAGTCACCAGTAGTGCCCTTGATTTGACCCAACTACTGTTTTGTGAAATCACCGAAGTAGGAGCACCAGGTGGTGACGGAATCGGTGCCTTGCTGGACAATGTTCGAGTCGTCAAAGCAACTGAAGTCGCAATCGAAAACGGAAGCTTCGAAAACAAAGCCGAAGACCGTACGCTATTTTACCGCCCCCAAGACGTCCCTGGCTGGTCAGCCATTGCTGCTGACGTCAACGATCGATTCTTGAAGATCGCAACTTCGGACGTTTCAGAAACGCCTGAACCCGGAAGTGCCGTTGCAACGGATGGCGGGAACTATCTGAACCTTGACACAACAAAAGACCATCGCGACGTGGTATTCACCAATTTGGAAACTGTCGCGGGTGAAACGTACTACGTCACATTTGATCTGAGAACCAACGGCGATCAGGCAGTCAGTTCTGATGAACTTCGCGTTCGATGGAATGATGCTTGGGCGAGCACGATCATTGGACATGGTGATTGGTCGAGTCATGCTCTGTTGGTGACCGCAACATCCGAGTCGACTCAACTTGCGTTTCTCGAGCCGGGTGAAAGCACCGGTAACGGATCTGGCCCCTTAATTGACAACGTTCGCGTCTATTCCGTCGCCGAAGTAGCCACGCCCGACGATAACTTGGTAGTGGATCTTAACGGTGACGAGACAGGCACTACTGGCTCAGCGAACTTTTTCCCTAACGCTGGTGCTCAACCGATCGGCCAAACCGCGGCTCTCAGCCGAAGTTTCTCAAGCAATCTAACTTCGGCTACAGTTGAACTCAGTGGAACAGTCAACGGTGGCCAAGAAGTAATTGGCGTCTTGAGTTCGGCGATTCCAAATGATGAATCTGGCAATCCAAAAATCGCATTGACGACTTACAATTCTGCCACTGGAGAATTGTTACTCACGGGTTCTGCGTCGGTTGAGGAGTATGAAGCCGTTCTGAAAACGCTAACCTACTTCAACGCTGCCACGAATGTTGGAACGAGCCCGCGAACAGTTCGCGTCACGATCGAAGACAACACGCTACCTGCGGGTGAACAAACTGCATCGGCCGTGTTGGCTTTGACGATCGAAACAGACCAAGCCAACATTGATGAATTCATCATGACGAATTTCATCGCCGACAACAATTTGAATGCGACAAAGGTCCAAGACGGTCTTTACGTTGTCATTGATGAACCAGGAACTGGTGACAACCCTACACTCGCCAACCGAGTTAGAGTCAAGTACGACGGAAAAGTCGTCGAAGTCAACGATCAGAACCGAACCGTTGGGAGAGATGACTCTTTTGACACCAGCTCCGAAGATGGTGTTGAATTTCCTCTGACTGGGGTCATCGAAGGGTGGCGAGTTGGAATTCCACAATTCAAAGTTGGTGGCCAAGGTAAACTGATTATTGCCTCTGACCTCGCCTACGGTCAGTTTGGAAATGGCCCGAACATTCCACCAAACTCAGTTCTAGTATTCGATATTGATTTGAAAGAAATCGTCAGCTAGGTCCGTAAACTAGATGAAAATACCGAACCCTGCGGGCGTACGAAAGTTTCGCTCGACAGGGTTCTTTTTTTGCAGAAACCTTCAGCTTGATTTTTAAAGCAGTCAGTTTGAGGCCGTTTTTTTTCGGTTTGGTTTCGAAGCAATATTCCAATAGACTAACGGGGCAGGAATTCGCTCCCTCAGGTTTGAAACATTTGATGGCAGCTTTTTTCCCAGCCATCTTTTACGCGGATCTAATTAACGGGATGACCATGAAAAACAAATCTATCTTTCTAACCAGTTTGTCGGTTGCCGCAGTTTTGACCGCGGCTTTCTTTGTCGCTTCGGAATCAAACGCGAAACAGACCAGATCGACACAGACTTCAAACGCCACAACCGTGATCGAATATGCGCAATTGACCGAAACCAACGGTGTCTACGTTTGGCAAGCTGGCGACACGACGGTCCGCCCCCAAAACAGATCCCTGCGAGCGTTGTACCGTGAGCTTGGTGGAAGCCGCCAAGACACACTGGTAAACCTTTTGAACCGAATTGGTGCCAGCGGTTGGGAGTTGGTTGAATCCAGTCAGTCAGACGAGAGCATCACTCGAGTGTTTATTCGTCGATAAACACTGGCAACGTGAAATTGAGCGGCGACATTGCAAACTGTCACGAGATCCGCGCTATACAATAAACCAAACGATGGCACAGCGTTTCAAAGGCTGGAAAAACGCGACAACGCTAGCCCTTTCTGACTTGAGCTAAACTATCGGTTCGGCTACAAAAAACTTCGTTTTATTGCGCGAGTCGCTGCGCATCCACCGATCAACCCAGAATTGAATCAAGGACGATTCGTTCATGTGTTACCCAATCAAAATCAGCCATCGAGTCCAATCTCAATTTCTACCAGGCATTCTGGCTGTGATTTTGTGTTGGGCGTCCCCCTGCATTTCTGCGGGACAAAACTCAAACCAAGAGATTGAGTTTCCCTACCAGGCACTTATCCTCCATGAAGGCGCGACTCTTCATAGCGGCCCGGGCAACGTTCATTACGCGACGCATCGCCTGAAACGAGGCGACGCAGTTGAAGTTTTTCGGCACGACCCAGGTGGTTGGAATGCCGTTCGACCTGTCAGTGGAAGTTTTAGCTTGGTACCTGAAACCGTTTTGAAAATTCTCGGCGACGGTGTTGGCCAAATCACCGAAGACGGAACCCAAGCGTGGGTCGGTACCGAACTGGGCCCAGTGGCAAAACCGCTTTGGCAAGTCAAACTTAAAAAAGGCGAAATCGTAGAAGTGCTCGGCAAAACCAGCCCGCCTCGCAGCGATGGTCCCGCCATTAACTGGTACCAAATTTCGCCTCCAGCGGGAGAATTCAGGTGGGTTCGCATGTCTGACATCCAACTTCCACTTGGAAGTTCCATCAAAGCCAACCAACTGCAATCAAGTCAAAAACGCAGGCTTTCTCTTAACGACATCGTCCCTGACAACAACGTTAGCCAAGTCAATCTGCAAACGGAATTCAATGTCCCGTTGCGCAAGCCTGACGCGTCCTACAGAACAGTTTCGATCAACGAAGGATGGCGGCAAGCCACAAAACCGATCGCGCGAGTCAATAACAATCCATCAAGCGGCGGTTATTCAGGCAGTACCGCCCGGCAACTATCGAGTTTCGAAAGTGCCTTGGCAGGTATGGGCGAGGCACCTCAGCCCAAGTCTCCATCACGATCGGCTACTCCGCTTTCAAATTCTGTAATTCGAATCGCCGATGCAAGTACTTCGTTGCCCAATCTGGCGCGAGACTTGAACTCGGCGCGGAACCTAGGTTCATTCGAAACATACGTTCCCGGCCGAACGAGTATTGCTGCGACCGCGAAACTGAGTGATCTAGATTTCAAGTTGACTCAGGAGATGTTGAGAGATCCTTCTCAATGGCAATTAGAAGATCTCGAACTCGCTGCCAATTCACTCTATCAAAATGCCTCCGCCGAGAACGAGCGAACTCAAGCACAAAAATTTCTCGCCAAAATCGCGAACTGTAAAACGATCCGCGCCGGCTATCGCACCAGCGGCAACGCGACGTTTACCAGCGACAACAACAGTGGCTATCAAGCAACGGGTTCGGGTCTCAAACAAACTTCCAATTCAGGGACAAACTACGATGCCATCGGTTGGCTGAGTGAGATGGTTCAAAAAGGCGGCAACGCGAACTCATCATTTGTCATTCAAGACGCGACGGGTAAGATCACTCACCTCGTGACTCCAGCCCCGGGCATGAACCTTCGCCCCTATCTCAAACGGCGAATTGGGATCATTGGACAACTGGGTCATCATGCAAGACTCGACTTACGACATGTTACTGCACTACGCATCGCGGCATTGGACCGTTGATTCGAAACTTTGGTTCATTCAAAACGTTGGTTCATGAAAATCTGAATTGAAGATTTGCAAAATCATCGAGTTAAAAATTGTGGTTCTTTACCTCAAACACTGAGCTCAAAACAGCGGACCCAAAGCGAGCTTTTTTGGCGCTCGTTCACTAGCCCTTAAAGAGCGAAAAACGTCGACCATGCCTCGATTCTCGCTTAAACTTCTTTTCATCCTTGTCACCGCGTTTGGGATCGGTTTTGGTTTCCTGGCGGCCGAACCATTGGGCACTGCAACGGCAGCTTTGTTCTGTTTTATTGCGTGTTGCACGCTCCCCGTATTGCTCCTCATTGTGATTGACGATTTGACGCGTAGTCTCAAGCAGCGCAATTTCGCTTCGTCTGGATTTTCGATCGGTTACCGATTGACCTTCGCCAGCAGCACCGCGTTCCTGTTAATGGTCATGATTGTGGTGATATCAAATTTTGTATTGGAATCAAGCATCTCCCATGGCCGTTCGTTTACGAAACTAAGCTGGTTCGTCGGACCGATCATTGGGCTAACGCTGTTTGTCAGGATTAAGAAAAAACGAGTCGACCGCGACTAAGTGTTGCGTTGCGGCAGGTGCCCTGACATCCATTGCGACAGCTTGTTTACCCAACAATGCAACTGCCAAAATTGGACGAAGCATCGCAATCAGCCGATACGGATACGCCCAAGACACTGCGTACATCCCTCAAAGAAGAACTAATTTAGTTAAAACCTAAACTCGAATCGTTCGATGAAGGATTTCGCGATTTGGTGTTATCGTTGACAACCAGAATAACTTGCTAACCAAAAGTAAGAATTCTAGGTTTTATCAGATTCAGTTTGAAAGCGACTGGCAGAACTGGAACTGCTCACCCAAGTCATCACCGTCAATCTGGCGCATGACTTCCATCACTTGAACAGCGACGAATCTGAAGGATTTCCCTCATTTCAAAGTCGTTTGCAATTGCTATTTCTTGGTCTACGTTTCGGTACTTCGAATCGGAACACCCCAGCAATTCTCTGCCAACAAAACTTGCTCCAATCGTTCCGTTTAAGTTTCTCTCGTGTCGAATCATGAGGTGTGTCACGAGGTCCTTCTCCCAATGATGTCAGTAGAATTCGAATGAACAAAAAATCAATTGACATTTTGCTTATCGAAGACACATCAACCGATGCAGAAATCATGCAACGATTGCTGAGTAACAGCTCAGTAGAACTATCACCAGTCGTCTGGGTTCAGTCCTTAGCGGCTGCAGAAAAAGCGATCCAAGAAAACAGTTTCGATTTAATCCTCACTGACCTGGGTTTGCCAAGCTCTTCGGGAATCGACACGATCCGCCGTTTGAGATTGCTGACAGACCATCTTCCCATTATTGCTTTAACAGGCCAGGACGACGACGGACTGGGTACGCAAGTAATTCAACAGGGCGCTAACGATTTTGTTCCCAAAAACCTAATCAGCGAGCCGGTTATTTCTCGTGCCATTGTCCACGCTCTTGAGCGATTTCAAATGGCAACAAAAATCGTTACGGCCAATCGCCTGCTTGAATCAAAAAATGAGCGTCTGGCTCAGATGTATGCGATGTCTCAACAATTCGTTGACAACGTTTCGCATGAATTCCGAACTCCATTGACTGTGATTCGTGAATTCGCAGCCATTGTTCGTGACGGCATCGACGGACCGGTAACCGATCGTCAAAAAACCAGGCTCTCAACGCTAATCAACCGTACGGACGATCTGGCCAACATGGTCGACGATCTTCTAGACACCAGCCGTTTGGAAGCTGGTCTTTTGAAAACGTGTCGTGAAGAACACGAACTGTATGGCCTTGTTGGACAAGTCGAAAAAATGCTTCGAACCCGAGCGGCCACGAAAAGAATCAGTCTTGTTGTTTCCGACATTCCAGCTGAGCTAAAAGTTTTTTGTGATGAAGAAAAGCTTAGGCGAGTATTGATCAACTTGCTCGTCAATGCGATTAAGTTCACTCCCGTAGACGGACAGATCGTCATTTCGGCCAGCAGAGCAGACGAATACCGCGTACGAATTACGATTTCAGACAACGGCCCAGGAATTGCGGCCGACGAACTAAACCGGATCTTTCAACGATTTCAACAGGTCGAAGCTCATCATCGAATGGCCAGCTGCAAGGGATTCGGACTAGGGCTGAGCATCGCTCGTGCACTTGCATCGCTCAACCTTGGAGCACTTGAAGTCGAAAGTACCGAAGGGCAGGGC
>JBGCDK010000169.1:0-35454 GCA_045105295.1 Mariniblastus sp. | reverse complement strand
CGTTTCCACAAATCGGTAAACGCTCGATCCTTCAGGATATCGTGGCTGTGGTAGTAGCCTCGAATTTTCGTGCGGGAAAATCGTTTGTGGTTGTGGTAAAAAATGTGGTTCCAGACCCAACTACTATTTATCAGCCAGCGGTCGGTTCCCGAATACTCTGACAGGAAATCAGCTGCAGTTTCGGCGTAACACCCTGGAAGTTCGTTCGCGACGTTTCGTAGGTATCTCCAGCTTCGGCGTCGCAAATAGCCAAGCGTACGTTTGCTGACTTCGGTGGTAGGATCAGCGTGACCAAGATCAAAACGATGTGATAGCGCTGCAAGAATCTCCGTGTCTTTAGCGGCTTCTGCTTGTTTAAAAATCTGTTTGAGCGCTTTCCATGGGCCGTAAACCAACGGGATTTCACGAATGATCTTTATAAGACAATCACGTTCGAATGAACCGTCGGAGTTCCAAAGTTTTAGGATCAACTCGTGTGATCGGTATCGGTCGAGGTGCGGATATTCGAGTGCATCGTCGTCCTGCGAATCGAGCTTTGCGATTTTTTCTAAACGACCGGCGTGCTGGACATCACGAGGTAGAGAATAAAATTTCTCGTTACCGATTTCATTTCGAAATTTTTGAAAAGTGTAAACCGTTTCCGGTAGCGGAGGCAGGTTAGTTGCGGGCTGGGCTTTGGCGACTTGGATCATCAACTCAACAAGCTGCGGATCTCGGGCGGCAAGTGCCTTTTCAACATGTTCCAAGCGGACTTGAGAATTCACGCGTCACCTTTAGTCATGTAATCAGTAGTTGGCTGAAAAACTGGCTCGAAGATCGTCTTTGGAATTTTGGTTGCCCAGCTCAGAAGTCTATCAATTGGACTTTGTAACCGCAACCAAATGGAAGGAGGGCGTGCTCTGGCATCTTGCACATTAGGAAGTGTGGGCTTTGGCGAGATCAAAAAAGACGGCCGAGAAGTGTGAACTCCTCGGCCGCAAGCTTGTGAGCAAATCAACTTCATGACCTGGAACATGGAAGGCTCACTGACTCGCCACCGATGGGCGACTACTGGTTGTAGCGGAACCACGAATGGCGAGGTTGATCCAGACCCGATTCAACCAGTAGTCGCCCATCGGTGAAAGCGAGTCTGAAATAGCCTTCCTTGTGATGCATTGGTTAACAATGTGCTTGGGCGGCGCAACGCCGCCCGTGGTGAAAAACACCAAGCTAGACCTGGCTCACAAGTTTCGTTCTCACGAACTTCCGAAGTTTATCAGTTGAAATTTTGGTTTGCAACTACGAGGTCAATCTTCAAATCAAAACAGTCAAGGTCTGGTTTAAGGATAAGCATTGGTGAAACAGCAGGGAATTTTGTTAAACTGTAATTTCTTCGTTCGCGTTTCAATATATGGGCAACTTGATGGCCAAGCTTTCAACAAAACAAAACACCCAGTCAATCCTTTTCACGTTTGCGATTTTCGTCTGTGCGACCATTGCGGGTCTTGTCGCACCTCTCCAATCCAGCGGGCAAGATGTTTCGCTTCGTCCCGGCGATAGTGTTTGCTACATCGGCAATACGACCGCGGATCGAATGCAGCATCACGGGTGGTTGGAGACTTACATCCACGCGGCCTTGCCAATGCACGACCTGACGTTTCGCAATCTCGGGTTTGCTGCTGATGAAATCAATCTTCGACCGCGGTCAGACAATTTTGGTTCGCCGGACCAATGGCTGACAAAGTGCAAAGCCGACGTGGTGTTTTGCTTTTTCGGATACAACGAAGCCCTAAAAGGAAAACCTGGGCTGGAGGCATTCGAAAAAAATCTTGTTACGACTATCGATGGGATGCTTGCTCAAAAATACAACGGGAAATCAGCGCCGCGTTTGGTTTTCTTCTCCCCGATCGCGCATGAGAATTTGAAAAGCCCCCATCTGCCCGACGGTGCCGAGAACAATGCGAACTTGGAGCTGTATTCAGCCACCATGAAACGCGTTTGTGAGTCCAAAAAAATTCCGTACGTCGATTTGTTTTATCGCACAGGGAAGCTGTATCAAACTGCTTCTGAACCACTGACCATGAACGGTATCCATTTGCTTGATCGAGGCAACAAGGAGGTTGCGCAGTCGGTGTTCAAAACGATGTTCAGAGGCAGGCCGTTGCCCGCTGACGAGCGAATTGCCAAGCTGCGCGAGGCCGTGTTGGAAAAGAACTATTACTGGTTCAGCCGTTACCGCGTCGTCGATGGCTATAACGTTTTTGGAGGCCGATCGAAACTTGCTTGGTTTAATCAATCCAACGCGGATGTGATGATGCGAGAAATGGAAATGTTCGATGTTCTGACTGCCAATCGCGACAAACGAGTTTGGGCACTCGCCAAAGGCAACGATGTTGAAGTTAACGACGATAACCTTCCTGATGAATTAGTTGTGAAACCAAATAAAGTCGGTCCGCTGGACGGTGGCGCGTGGCCTTATCTTGGTGCCGAAGAAGCGATCGACAAGATGCACATTCACAAGAACATGAAAGTCAACGTGTTCGCGTCAGAAGAAATGTTTCCCCGTTTGATTAATCCGGTTCAAATGGCGGTCGACACTAATAGCCGGTTATGGGTTGCGACATGGGAGTCATACCCGCACTGGAATCCCAAACGTAAACGTAACGATTGCATCATGATCCTGCCGGACGAGGATGAAGATGGAGTCGCTGACGAAGCGAAAATTTTTGCCGATGGGCTAAACTCAGTCACGGGTTTCGAGTTCTGGGGGGGGGGTGTTCTCGTGGCAGCTCCGCCAGAGATTTGGTATTTGAAGGACACCGACGGCGACGACAAAGCTGACTTGAAAATTCGCATGCTGCAAGGCATCTCCAGCGCCGACAGTCATCACTCTGCAAACGCTTTGCTGATCGGACCCGATGGCTGGCTGTATTTTTCACGGGGTATCTTTAACGTCGCGAACTTTGAAACTCCAACCAAAACGTTTCGCTCAGGTCAATCGGGCGTTCACCGTTTCAATCCGCGTACGTTTGAGTTTGAATTTCATTTCCCAATTGGCCCCAATCCGCATGGCGATTCGTTCGATGCGTGGGGGTATCAATTCGCTAACGACGGAACGAGCGGAACCGGTTCATATATCAACATTGGAAAAGGCGTCGGGAATAAACAGTGGTTCGAGAAGCACTATCGCCCAGTACCAGCGAACGGCTTTCTATCGAGCAGCCATTTTCCTGAAGAGAATTTTAACAATTTCCTAATCGGAAACACGATCGGGTTTTTGGGGGTTGCGCAGCAAAAAGTATCGTACAACGGAGCGGATATTACTTCGACGGAAATCGAACCGATTGTGTTTTCTGACGATCCAAACTTTCGTCCCAGCGACATGGAAATTGGTGGCGATGGTGGTTTGTATATTAGTGACTGGCACAATACGCTGATCGGTCATATGCAACACAATATGAGAGATCCCAATCGAGATCGCACGCACGGTCGCATCTACCGTGTGACGTACGAGGGGCGTGATCTGCTCAAGCCTGCAAAGATGAAGGGCAAACCGATTTCTGAGGTTTGTGAGAACTTTTTTGCTCGTGAAAATGGAACACGTTACCGTGCTCGCTTGGAATTGAGTGGACGAAAGCCGGACGAGATTGTGGCTCAAGTCGGTGCCTTTGCGAAAACGCTTGATCCTGCCAAAGACGATGTGAATCGCAACGAAGCACAGGCTCTGCTCGAATGCTTGTGGGCGTTTGAAGAACAACGCATTCCCAACATGCCGCTGTTGACGAAGGTGTTCGAAGCAAAAGAACCTCGTGTCCGTGCTGCAGCCATCCGAACGCTTGGGCATTGGGCGGGCAAGGTTCCGAATTGGGAGACGGTGTTGGCGACAGCCGCGAACGATTCTTCTGCACTGGTACGAGCTGAGGCGGTGAAGTCCGCGGTCGATTTGGGTGGCCTTTCAGCTGCCGAAGCCGTATTCGCAGCCGGCGCCTTGCCGACTGATCCAGAAATGGAAACCGTTCTAAAGTATGCTAAACGAGAGCTCCAAATTGGAACGCTGGTTCAGAAATTACTCGACTCAGGAAAACCGCTTTCGCAAGGTGCTGCCGACTACGTTTTGGCAACGGGAAGCGTTAGTGATTTGCTGAAACTGCCTGCGTCACCCGTAGTAGCTAAGGCAATTCTTTCGCGCAAGTCAGCCACGCCGGAAGAAATGTCAAACGCGTTGACTAGCTATGTCGCCGACTCGAATGTCAACAAGACTAAGGCACTTGTTCAGCTGATTACCGAGGAGCAAGAGAACAAAGCTGGCAACATTGTCGGCCTTGGGGAATTGCTGGCGACTCAACCGATTGAAGATCTAAAATCACTTCAATCAGAGGTTGAGAATCTCGCGGTCAACGGCGCCACACCCGATGTGAAACGGCTTGGGTATGCTGCTTGGGTTGCCGCCGCCGGTCCTGGCGACGCGTTTCTTGCTGCGACAAAATCGAAAACACGGCTGCGAGATTTCCTCGATGCCGTCCCGGTCGTCAACGCAGAAGCACGTGGGAGTTTGTTCGACAAAGTGAAACCTTTGATTTTCGAAATGCCAGCTAGTTTGGAATCGGAAAAGAAAGCGGATCGTCAAAACGGCGTGACGGTTGGATACTCGGCGCCCCACGGCGCGGATGTGAGGAACGAGACTGTCGACGCACGAGCTCCATCAAATTGGACAGTAGTCGAAAAATTCGAGATCACTATCCCTGAAGGTCGCTCGCGAGATCAGTTCATCAATCTTTTCAAAGCTTCGATTGAGATTCCAAAAACCGGCGATTACGTTTTTTATACCGCATCAGATGACGGATCGAGATTGTATATCGATGGCGAATCGGTTGTTGATAACGATGGTGATCACGGTGTGATTGAAAAATCGGGCAAGATCACATTGACGGCGGGAATGCACTCGATTCGGGTCAACTACAACGACAGCGGTGGCGGCGACAGTCTCACAGTTAGTTGGCAAGGCCCGGGAATTGAGAAACAAGAAATTCCCGGTTCGCAGTTGTTTGTATTGGCCGAGGATACGCTGCATGAGGTCGCGATTCGGGCTTTGGCGTCGATTCCTGGACGAGAAAAAGAGAAATTTGAGGCGCTCTGTTCGCTTGTCTCTGCAGGAAAGAATCAGGCGTCCGCCATTACTGCACTTAAACAAATCTCAAGTGACGACTGGAAGAAGGAAGAAGTCAAACCGTTGATGAACAACATCATTGGTTACCTTAGTGCGCTGCCAGCCAAATACCGAACCAGTCCTTCCGCGTTGGAAGCAATGGAGCTGGCGCGTAGCCTTGGTGCGTCCCTTGGTGACGACGAGATGAAGGCACTTGAGAATCGACTGGGCAACCTCAATGTTCGTGTCATTGCGATTGGAACTGTTCCGCACCGCATGATTTACGACAAGGAAATGATCGTGGTCGAATCTGGTAAACCAGTCGAGTTTAGATTCTCGAACACTGATTCAATGCCGCACAACTTCGCGATCACGATTCCGGGAGCCTTAGAAGAAGTCGGTGAACTTGGCGAGGCGACAGGTCGTGATGCCGACGCGATGGTCCGGCATTACATTCCGAAATCGGACAAAGTTCTCGTGGGCAGTAAATTGCTTCAACCGGGGGAGGAGGAAGCCATTAGTTTCGACGTCAAACTGGAACCGGGCGTGTACCCCTACGTCTGTACTTACCCCGGTCACTGGCGGCGCATGTATGGTGCACTTTATGTCGTGCCAAGTTTCGAAGAGTACCAAGGGGCACCTGAACAGTATCTTGCTGATTTAAAACTGCCAGTCAAAGACGAATTGCTCAAGCTCAATACGCGTGGGCAGGCCTGGACGTATGACGATTTGATTGCCGACGTGAAAATGCCAATGAAGCGTTCGCACGAGGTGGGGCAAGCTTCCTTCAAAGCCGCTAATTGCGTGGCTTGTCATAAATTCAATGGCGAAGGGCAAGACTTTGGTCCAGACTTGGCAGCGTTGACGGCTGATAAAATCAAGACTGATCACATCCTGCGTTCGATCATCGAACCGTCAAAGGATATTGACGAAAAATATCAGTCGACAAAATTCTTTATGGCTTCCGGAAAAATTATCACCGGTCTCGTGACTGGCGAAAATGACAAAGAAGTTCGAATCGTGATTGATCCTTTGGCTAAGAACCAGGAAACGATCATCCTGAAGGACGACATTGATGATCGTTCGAAATCGAAGCTTTCCCAAATGCCCGCTGGAATGGTGGATAAACTATCTCGCGAAGAGATCATTGATCTTGTCGCGTACATCATTTCCAAGGGCGACCCCAATCATAAAGTCTTCGAAGGCGGTCACGCTCACGATGCCGGTATGAAGATGGAAAAGAAATGATTGGCAAATGAGGAGCATTCCACCCTGAATTGATCGGGCTGGATTTTTTGAAACAACAACGTCATTAAGTAGGTCCGGTCACCATGCGAAGTCTCTTGTTCACCTTGGTTTTAACGTTGGTTGTTTTCCCTGGAATCGCGTCTGCCGATTCCATCGAGTCAGAGTCGGCCGTGAAAAAGCCTAATATTCTATGGCTGTTTCAAGAAGACCTCTCTCCGTGGATCGGATGTTATGGGTACGAGAATCAAGTCGGCGCAACACCAACGATAGATGCAATGGCTGCCCGCGGCGTGAGATTTTCTCGAGCGTTTGTGCCCTCGCCGGTTTGCTCGACTTGTCGATCAGCCATGATCACAGGTGCGTATCAGATTCGGTTCGGCGCGCACGAACATCGCTCGCGACGAGGTGAGGCATCTCTTGCCTTACCCGAGGGAATGAAAACGTTACCGCAGCTGATGACCGAGTCAGCGGGGTATTTCTGCTTCAACATTGGGAAAACAGATTACAACTTCGAACACGACGGGATCTATCAGAACATTTCAAAGACCAATATGAAAACGCCATGGCGTGCTTGTCCTGAGGGGCAACCGTTTTTTGGTCAGATTCAGTTGAAAGGCGGAAAGCTGAATACGAAGAAGTTCAAGAACAAAATTGATCGTTCCAAAGTCGAGATTCCTGCTGACTATCCGCAAAACGAACTTTATCGCGAAGTCGTTGCGGAACATTTCGATTCGGTCAGGATGGATGATGGAAACATTGCCAAGATTCTTGGGCGACTTAAATCTGACGGTCTGCTTGACTCCACGATCGTTATTTATTTTTCTGATCATGGTGCCAACAATCTTGTCCGGCATAAACAGCAACCCACCGAAGGCGGTTCCCACGTACCATTCATCATCACAGGCCCCGACGCTTGGGTGCCCGCAGCTTCGGTTCGCGATGATTTAGTTTCGATGTTGGATCTATCGGCAACGACATTGGCTTGGGCTGGCGTCAAGCAACCGGAGTGGATGGAAGGCCAGGATTTGTTTGGCGACGTGCTCAAGCCACGTGAGTTCGTTGCCACTGCCAGAGACCGCTGTGACAATACGATTGAGCGAATCCGAAGCATTCGAACAGACGGCTTTCGGTTTACGCGAAACTACATGCTTGACCGAGTTTTGCTCCAGCCTCAGTACCGAGACACAAGAAATTTCCTTCAGGATTTGAGAAAGTCGTACGCTGATGGAACGTTAGATCCAAAACTGGCTGAGATCTATTTTGGAGAACGACCTCATGAAGAGCTATACGACATTAAGGCCGACCCTGCTCAATTGAATAACTTGATCGATGATCCTAAGTACCAAACTGTTGTGGCGCGACATCAGAAACTGCTGGATGAATGGATTGCCAAAGGCGATACTGGCGCGGGCGAAGAACCTGAAATTGAGTTGAGGATGAACACGACGAACAAATGGGGCAACGCCGTAAATCCTGAGTATGAAGTAGTTCGAAAAGACGACGATGGGGACGGTCTTTCGTCTGAATGGGAGTTGGCAAACGGCCGCGACCCCAACGACGGTAAAATGTTGTTCACATTCGATTGTGGCGGCTGGCAGACGGAGGGGTGGAAGCCCGTTGAAACAGGAATCAATATCCCTGGCCGCCAAGGCTTCTTGGATTTTGATTTGGCCGCATTGGACGCTGGAGAAAGCGGACGAGTAACGTTGACTCGCGTAGGATTGAATTTGTTGCCCGCGAAGAACAAAGGCACGATCAAGATTCAAATGCGTTGTAAGAAACCAACCGAAGTCAAGTTTTTCGCCAATGAAAAACAAGTTGGTAAATTGAGTTTGAAATCGTCAGATGAGTTTAGGGCAGTCGAAGTCGGTGAGTTTGATTCTAGGGAATCCGCCATTAACTCGTTGCGGGTAGAATTTTCTGGCACCGCCAATTCCACAGTCGAAATCGATTGGATCAAAATCGATTGAACTATCTCGAAGAATCTGGCCATTGCTACAACATCGCCGGCCAAACGATTGAAAGTATCTCTGTCGGGGTGGATGTGGGGTCCCGCTTTATCATCTGCTTTTCAAGGTAAACAAGCCTAACTCTGGCGGACTGCAGATTCTGATTGGATCATCGCCGGAAATGCCGCGGCTAACATGCATTAGCATTTTGCCGATTTGAAACGTTCCTGAAGCGTAGAAAACTCCGTACTTGCTCGGCGCGACCAACGGACCAATGATGGGCAATGCAATCTGACCGCCGTGAGTGTGACCGGCGAACATCAAATCGAATTCTCGTTCAGTAGCCCAGTTGACCTGGTCAGGACTGTGACTGAGCAACATTCTCAAATCGGGCCGTTCAACAGGTGGCTCAGGTAGTTTTTCCACATCGAAATACCAAGGCATTTCGTTACCCGTGATGTCAATCGTTGAACCGTTAATGACCAAACGAATCCATTTACCCGATGCTTGAGTCAAACCAACGTCGTTTAATCGTGTTCTCAAATCGAGTTCGTCTTTGATGCGCCGGTCGTGATTGCCAAGCACGTAGTACACGCCATGTTTCGCTCGCAAACGGCCAAGCGTTTCAGGAAGCCAGGCCAGACAGTCGGCTTCATCAACCAAGTCCCCAGTGATGATTGTGATGTCCGGCTCGAATTTATTTGCTTCTTCAACGATTCGTTGGAAGTACTCGATTCCAATTTGGCCGGTGAAGTGAAGATCGGACAGCTGACAAATTTTGAGACCGTCTAACGACTCGGGAATGTCCAGTGCAAACGTCATGCGTTGCAGTGTAAGTTTTTGAATCTGATTGAAAGGAATCTTGCCAAGTTTTTGTGTGATGTTGCCGTGAAGCAGTGGTGTGGAGATTTCCTTTTGTAAATCCAACCATTGTTTTTTGCTCGATGCGACCGCTGCAGGAAGTCGGCAAACGTACTTGCGGTAAACCCATCGCAAAACAAAAAAGAAGGAAAGGGCCAGGCACAAATACGCATAGATAGAACTTCCGGGAACAAAAAATACTGACTCAAACGCGATGGAGCGTCGGAGAATCGCTACGAGAGCAATCCAAAGCAGAGGCAAGCCCACTGCCAATATGATCAGTTTCTCAGAGGACTTACGAGTTGGACGAGGCCAAGCTGTGGCATGGACTTGGTTGAAGACGACACACCATAAGCCTAGGTGGCCAATGATTACCATCATCCATTTAATCAAATCCATTGTGATGGGGTATCCAATTTCGAAGGCGTGACGGCAGGATCGATGTGTTCCAAACGCGTTTGTTACCGGTGAATGGGAATGGCCGGCGACTATCAGGAATACGAATCTAAGCCGCATACTGTAGCCGGTTGGCGAAAATTGGGGAACGGTATTACAAGGCGGCAATTTGCGGACTTGGCCTCATGTGTTCTGAGAGACGCCAATGTTTATCAGATGATTGCCAGTGGGAACAAACGACGGGGAGGCAAAACGGATGTGAAAACAAAGCCTGGAAATTTGAAAACTGGAACAAGCCAACCTGAAAACGGTATCACCAAAGAAAAACAAACGACAACCGTTCAGTCCGATTGCGATTGAGCGGCGTTAACCTGGCGAGGTCAACTCAGGAGCCACGATCGATTCGACCACTTCGACCAATTGATCCAAGCGGAATGGCTTAAACAAAACAGCATTTGGCTTCAAACCGGCTTGGCGGGCTTTGACAATTGAATGGCCGGGATCGTACCCGAATCCTGTCATCAGAATCATCGGCGGTTCTTCGACAAGCTCTTTGAGCTTCATCAGCAGATCGTATCCGCCAATATCGGGTAGACGGATATCGGCAATGATCGCGTCATAAGGTTGGTCGGCTTCGCAATTCCGAACCATCAACACAGCCTCGCCACCTTCGTGTGCCGTTTCGACAACACAGCCATAACGCTCGAGCAAATAATGAGCCGACGTTCGGACTTCTTCATCCGCATCAATCACCAAGATCCGTTTGTCCTTAAGCGCCGGTCGCGCTTCTGTTTGGATCGTTGATGGCATTGCGTCCTCGGGAGCCATTTCCTTGCCAACTTTTTGGATCGCTTGTTTGATCTGTCTCGCGTGTTTGATGATCGTCTTTAGTCGTTTGGTGACGTCGGGATCATGTCCGATATAGCTTTCGATCGCGTTGACGGTGTCGTTCAGAATTTCGTCAATGGGAAGCGCCACGGCCGAATGGATTGCCGACACGCTTTGAAGTGCCGCATCGGTTCGCTGAGCGTTCAACAATTCAAGCGTATTGAGCGATACCGCAATGTCGCGGGCAAACGACTCAAGAAACTGCAGGTCACTTTCTGAAAACGCGCCGACCTCCGGACTTTCGACGTTGAACGAACCGATGACTTGGTCGTGATAAATCAGCGGGACCGTCAAAGAGCTCTTGGCACCAATCAATCCATCAAGATAGAGCGGATCGTTGGTGGCGTCTTCGCATAGATAGCTTCGTCCCGTTGCAGCAACAAAGCCCGTCACGCCGTTTCCGTCTGATTTTGCATACAGCGGTTGTTGCGCTCGTTCCGAATCGATACCCACAGAGAGCAGTCGTTCCAACAAACCCGTTTCCTGATCGATTAACCGGATCTCAATAACGTCGAAATCAAGCAGGTCTTTGGTGTAATGAAGGATGTTCTCCTTGAGTAATTCGATACGCAGGTCGACGTCCATCTCGTAGATTTCTTCTGGGCGAAGATCTGCGAGAGCCGTTCCGGCACGATGAAGTGCTTCCAGTTTTTTTCGCTGCAAAATTGTTTCTGTCGAATCGGACAGTGACACAATCATTTGTGAGCACTCGTCGGCTTCGTTAAAAACAGGCACTACGCTCAGTTGGTAAAATCTCTCGCCGTTGTCCGATGTCGAACAAATGGTCGCTCTGCAGGGGGCCCGACGCGACCGTGCGGTCGCCAGAGGGCTGGGTTCGGCACCGATGATGTCCGGGCTGCCGATGGCTTCATAAAAATTTAGGCCGACCAGTTTTGTGTTGTTAAACCAACTGGTCAGCCTTTCGTTTGCTTTGATGATGTTGTTTTGACTGTCGAGAATCGCGAGCCCGTCTGGAACGAGATCGAGAATCGCAGAACTCACAATCAAGTCGTTGATTGATTGCAGGTTCTGATCGGCTCCGGATTGTTTGGCACAATAGTAGAGTCCGTCGAATTCGTTTTCACGAAGCAACTGCATCGCTTTGGCGCAGCAATCGACATAGGTCACTTCGACAGAAGAGTCGAGCTTCAACGGTAGATCTGCCGAGTTGGCTTGATCGTCTTTGATGCAGAGAACTTTAGGCACGGGACTAACAGCTTGCTACGTTGTGATGACGTCAATGGAGGTCGGGTGGATGAAGGTTCGTCAAAGAACTCCTTTATGTTTTCGACGATCCAATCATTAAAGTTTATAACATACGAACTGGGAATCTAGAATTTCGGATTCATGGATTTTTACTCCAATCTTTTTTGCTGAGTATCGCGTTGGCTGCTTGGTCAAAACAACGGGCTATACGTACGGCGGAATGTGGATTGTTGAGATTTGATCGATTGCGAATTCGAGACAAGGTTGGTGGACTTGAGCGATGCGAAACGTACTGGACATTTCGTTATGTCGTCGCCACGATCTCTTCAAAAGTCTTGATTGCGGTTGGAACCGGCTGAACGACCGGGATTTATGATGGTCAACTGAACCTTTAAGTCCGTTCAATGTCAGCATATCGGGCCAATATAAAGACAATTCTTTGCATCAGTGATTCCGCAGTGCAGGGTTGTTCGGCTAACATCAAACCATGGCAAAAAAGAAGAAACCAAAGAAAACTGTTAGGGCGGAATTTCGCAAACGTCACGATGGGCGAACGCGGAACAACGATTTGACGCGACAATTCGACGAAGACGCGGAAAAGCTTGAAGATTCGACTTCAGCAGAACGTGTTTCCGGAAAGGGCCATTTGACCCGCAAACGAACTATTTCGGGCACCAATAACGATGAAGACGAGTCAGGTTTTCAGGTTGAATTGGAGGTTGATCCAGATCTGTGTTTGCCCGGTCGTGTGGTTAGAGTGCACGGGTTAACCAGTATCGTGCGAACGGCGGATGAAACAGAGTATCACTGCACCGTTCGAGGGATTCTGAAATCACTAGCGACCGATCTTCAGCATGTCGTTGTGGCAGGCGACGACGTCACGATTCAGCTCGGGAACAGCTACGCCGAAGATCTCCAAGCCGTGATCGTTCGCGTTGACCCACGACGCAACCAAATCTGCCGTACCAGTCGAAAACGGCAGCAGATTATTGCTTCGAATATTGATCTGGCGATCATCGTGGCCAGTGCGGCCGAGCCAATGTTGAAACCAAATTTGGTTGACAGATTTTTGGTGTCGGCAGAAAAAGCCCAGATCCAGCCGATCATTGTGATCAACAAAGTCGACTTGGTGGATCCAGCGGATTTACAACCGGTAGTTGGCGTTTGGAGCCAGATGGGCTATCCGGTGGTGTTGGCCTCGGTCGTTACCGGCATGGGCATTGCGAGGCTCAAGCACTGGGTCAAAGGCAAAGACAGTGTTGTGACTGGCCAGTCGGGCGTTGGGAAGTCTTCGATTCTCAATGCGATCGAGCCGGGACTGCAGCTGCGGGTTGGAAATGTCAGCACAGAGAACCAAAAGGGAAAGCACACGACCACCGCGGCGTTTTTGATACCGCTAAAGTGTGGTGGGCACTTGATCGATACTCCTGGAATTAGACAGTTTCAATTGTGGGACGTTATTCCTGAGGAGGTCGTCGGTTACTTTCGCGATATCCGGCCGTTTATCAACGGATGCCGATTCCCAGATTGCACGCACACACACGAAGACGATTGTGTGGTGAAGTGGGCAGTCGCAGACGGCAAGATCGATGTGCGGCGATACGAGAGTTACTGCCAAATGCGAGAAGTCGACGAGTATTAATGCGAGGAGCGTGTGCTGAGCGTTCCATTGCAGTGAAGGTACAGCCAAACTGACCGCGTTCATCAAAGACTGGCCAGCGAGTGTTCAGGGTACACGCTGCCAGCGGGGCTTCGGCACCAAATCTGCTTACAGCTTGATTCTGCCCGGCGGGCGATTCTGCCCGCGATGCAACGTCCAGCCTGCAAAAGACACCCAAGCATAGTCTCTTCACCCTAAAAGCCACAATTCCCCGGCTGAATGGTGTTTTCCACCTCCCGAAACCAATCGCAATTGGATACGATCGTAGGTCTAACTCAACCAAAAATTCACGCGAGTGCGACCTTGTCAACTGACATCAAACCTACCGACTACAAAAACTCTCCCGAAGGCTCGGACTTCAAAGGCAGCTATTCCTTTATCAGTCTCGGCTGTCCCAAAAACACCGTCGACAGCGAACGGATGATGGGGCTATTGAAGTTGGACGGTTACCACCTCGTCGCCGACCCAGAGCAAAGCGATTTTGTCGTCGTCAACACTTGTGGCTTCATCGAAGCCGCTCGCAAGGAATCGTTTGGTGCAATCGATGAAATGCTAGAGCTTAAAAAAGCCGGCAAAACCAAAGGCGTCATCGTCACTGGATGTTTGGCTGAACGGCAAAAGGAACAACTGCTCGAAGATCGACCAGACATCGATTCCTTGATCGGCGTTTTTGGTCGCGAAGAGATCACGAAGATCGCCGACCGTTTGCTGGGTGATCAAGCCGAACAACGGAACGTGTTTCAGCCGGCTCCGATTCGCGCGTTGCCTGATCAAGACAGATTACAGATCACGCCAAAGCATTTCGCGTATCTAAAAATTTCCGAAGGCTGCGATCGGTTGTGCACTTTTTGCGCGATCCCGAAAATGCGTGGCAAACACGCGACCAAGCCGATGGAAGAGGTTATCACCGAAGCACAGCAATTGGCTGACAACGGCGTGCGCGAATTGATCATCGTCGCTCAGGATACGACTTACTACGGAATGGATCTCTACGGCGAACCACGCTTGGCAGAACTGTTGACGAAACTGAACGCAATCAAAGGGCTAGATTGGATTCGTTTGATGTACTTTTATCCAATGTACATTGACGATCACTTGCTAGAAACGATTGCGGCATGCGAAAAAATTGTGCCTTACATTGACATGCCGCTCCAACACGCCGAAGACAAAATGCTTCGCCGAATGTCGCGACGTGTGAATGCCGAACAAGCTGATGCTCAAATCACTCGGATGCGTGAGTTGATTCCAAACCTTGTTTTGCGAACGACTTTCATCACCGGATTTCCTGGCGAGACCGACGAGCAATTCGAAGCCTTGGTTGAGTTCACGAAAAAGCACCAGTTCGAACGGATGGGCGTGTTTACTTATTCGTTCGAGCCCGACACGCCGGCCGCGAAAATGGAAGGCCATCTCGACGACGCTACCAAGGACGCGCGGCGTGAGAAACTGATGGCTGTTCAGCAGGAGATCATGTTCGACTACAACGAACGTCAACTCGGAAAGTCGATTGATGTCATCATCGACCAATCCATTCCCGGACAACCCGGCGCATGGATCGGACGAAGCGAAGGAGACGCTCCTGACGTCGACGGTTGTGTATTCGTCACCGAAACTGAGCATCCGCTTGCTCCTGGCGATATCGTCAAATGCGAAGTCGTTACGTTCAAGGATTACGATCTGGTTGCAGTTGCCGTTGACGCACCACGCTAGTCGAGATCTCGATCGGGAAAACCACCGCGAATTCATCTGCCAAGTTGATCCGAAAACAAAACGCCAGTAGAAGCTCAAGACAATCTACGCAGGGTCGCCAATTCAAAATGCGGCCCTGTTTTTTGCCTAGATTGGTTCTTTACGACAAGTAAATAACTAGCGAAAGAAAGTTGCTTGCTCGGCAATCGATCAATGGTGAGGAAATTTGATGATGCCTCTGATGGTCGCAACGGTCGAGCTTAAGACGTGCCGCTGTTCTTTGGCGAAAACCGCTCGTTGGAAATCCTGACACGAAAAAAATTCCTTTTCCCGATCAGGAAGCAACGGAAGTTCACTCGCTTGGGCGCTGGAGAGCTATCCAAGCATTGATTTAAAGGCGATCGTAGCCAAGAGCGACGCTAGGAATATCATCATGATGGAGCCAAAGAAAATTAGCATCGAAATCATCATTGATCCCAATGAAAAAATCCTTGCTATGACCCCTGATTTAAAGAATCCACCGTGCGCGTAAAGTATGTAGCCAAGATAAACCACCGGGCCGACCGCACTGGTCGCCGTCATGTTGACTCGAATCGCGATTGGTGTGATGAAAGCAGTCATCAACAGTAGATGCCCGGTGACATAAAACGCGAAAACCAGTACTTCGCCGTAATTATACTTTGGTCCGATCAATCGATGACTGGTCCACAGTAGAAACGCCAAAGGGATCGTTAGGAATAGAACGGCTGCATAGGTGTAGGATTGAGTGATTGCCGAAAGATAAATATCACCTATTACAGTCGCCGGATCATCGCCAAACATCTTTTTTAGATTGCTAGAGTTGGGCATGGCGACATTCACCGACTTTGCCAAATTCTCACGCAACGGTCCAGACGAAAACCAAACCGATATCAGTTGGATCGATGCCCCAATTAGAAAGTAAGCTAACGGGTTGATGTAACGTTTTCGTTTTCCATAGACATAATCCCGTGCCATCGCGCCTGGACGCGTGAAAAGATGCAGAATGGTACGAAGCAATCCCCGGTCAAACTGAAAGAACTGCTCAGGCGCTTCCTTGATCAAACGCCCAAATGACGCTCGCTGGGTCATTCTTTTTTGGCCACAGTGGGAGCAAAAGTTCTCTGGGCGTGCGGATTCTTGCTCGCAGTTGTGACAAAACGTTTGGCTCAGGATTTTGTCTAGGTCCTCGCCGTCGAGGGAGTTGTGAAAAACTTGGCCAGCCTTGGCTGAATTTGATTCAGCCAGCAGGTATGCTGCCTCGTTTTTCTTAACGATCGTGTCGGCGGTTTTTGTCATGGCATGTCAGAAACTGAAGGAACCTTTCGATTACTAAATTAGCAGAAGACAGGCAGTTCGGG
Organism: Mariniblastus sp.; assembly: GCA_045105295.1. Taxonomy (GTDB): domain Bacteria; phylum Planctomycetota; class Planctomycetia; order Pirellulales; family Pirellulaceae; genus Mariniblastus. The sequence continues at coordinate 19,053 of JBGCDK010000169.1, read as the reverse complement.
TGAGAAATTCTGGAAGGCTTGCCTGGTAATGTGTGACCTGGTGAGGAACGATAAATGTTAGTGCATTTTGAAGTTTGGTTAGGCTTGAGATTGGGGCAGTCGGGCTTTGTGGCGACGGACAAGAATGTCCATCGTACGGATGGGCAGACGAGTGGGAGCGGCAAGCGTACGGATGGGCCGACGAGCGGGAGCGGCAAGCGTACAGGGGGGGCCGACGAGTGGGAGCGGCAAGCGTACAGGGGGGCGATGAGCGGGATAGGCAAGCGTAGGGTGTGTGGCGAAGACTCGCGGCGTCTAGCGAAGGGGGCGCAGAACGTGAGCGGCCCAGGGGGTGGGTGGCCTAAAGGGGGAGTGGCGAAAAGCGTGAGCAGCGTGGGTATGTGGCGAAGAGCGTGAGCGGCCAGCTTACGGATTGCGGGTGGCGACGAGCAGAAATTTTCGTCGTTCGGTCGGTGCGACAGGTAGGAATGTTGATCGACGCTTTCCCTTTCCCTTGACTCGTCGAGGGCAGCGGGTGGCGGCGGGCAATGTTGGTGCGATGCGTTGGGCAAGGCTTTACTGAACATGTTAAGTCGGGGATATCGCCTCGCCCTGGACTGAGGGATTCCCGTTTTGTGATTTGAAACCGGTACGGGCATCCTTGCCGAGACCGAGGCGCCAGTTGACTTCTTCGAATGTGGTGGGTTAGTAGAAGTCGCATATCAATGGGAATGGGCTAGATGATCGCTTTCAAAAACTCAGCTAAATTGCAACCGGTGGGTACGTCGTGGAAGCATTTGGCTCCTGAATCGTAGTCAATGCCGTTAGCGTCTAGCACAATCGGTTTGCCACCAAAACTTTCGAACTTGTACGACCAGTTTTCGGTGTACGTATCTTTTTGGCGATAGAGCATGTCGATCGCTACGCGTTGGCCCAACAGCATGCTTTGTGTGTAGTCGCTTCGCCAGTGAACTCCGGCCATGTCACGACCGATTGCGATGTTGGCTGCGAGTTTATGAAGCTCTGATTGAACGGTCATTTGGCTCGCATCCGTTTCGCAGTAATGAAGAAGTTGTGAACCGTCTTCGTTGGCTTGAACTGGATTCGAAAATCGTACTCGACCGTCAAAGAAAGCTTTCAGAATCGTCACGCATGCTCCAGCGACAGTTGCATGCCCGGCACCATAAGCTGGATGTGTAGGCGAACCCTCTGGGAAAGCCATCGTTAACAGTGCGCTGTTAGTGGAATTCCACCGACAGCTTCCGTCCAATCCCATTCGAGTTCGATCAATGGCCTCACTGTGTTGCAACATCGACAACACACTCGGGCAGAAACCGTTGTAAGGAGTATGGCCCGAGCCAAGTGCCCGCTCAACCAAGCCGCCATAGGCTTCAGGTCGCAATCGAAGCAAGGTCCACTTCTGTCGCCATACCGCTTTCAACGCTCGGGTCGCGACCTCGGTGACGAGTGATAAGACGGAAGGACCGCCAAACGATCCAAAACCGTCTTGGTCAGGATACCGCCGGGCACAATGACCCTCGACGTCGGCAATGTCACAGACTTTGTTATAGGTCTCAGTGTACTGCTCGCTTTGGTCGTTACCGATTCCGATGGCAGAGCAGCCTGGCCCATAAGGATTGCCGGGATTGGTTGGGTAGTCGTTGTTCAACAGAATCAACGCAGCATTCAGATAGGCTTCGTAAAGTTGATCAAAGTGGACATAGGTCGCTAGATCACGCATCGTTGTCATGTATCTGCGTTGGTCTAATTGTTGGGTTCCGATCAAATTTTGCCTTGCGTCGCGGTTCTCACCATTTTGGACGCCCAGCCAATCGCTCCAGTCAGTCAGATAGTCGACACCTGGAGACGCGTGAATGAACCGTTGTGGAATCGTTAATGTTCCGTAAGGGATTTCGTGGAACAGGAACTGAGAGATAAACGGCCCCACGTCTTCTGAAATTCCCGCGCTGCTGTTGGAATAACGGGCAAGCTCGCCACCTCGAAATACGCTTTTGTGATTCAAGCCAATGCTTTGGAATGCCGCATCGGATTCGTTTGGATTTCCATTCGGGTTCTGAGCATTGACGAACAAGGGGTATTCGCTCAACTCACTTGCCGCCGCCGATACATCATTGTTAGTATCCCATTGGATGAATGGAACGTCCCTCAACAGTGCCATCCAATAGTCCTCGATGGCTTCCGATGCCGCTTCTGCAGAATGGAGCGCAGGTGCTGGTGGGATTTCAAAGCAGCAGGGATCTGATAGTTCTGAGTCGAGCGCCCAGCCTGATTGCGGATTCACAAAATTTCTATATTCGCCTGGCCCTGGTTTTGCATCTCGCAGTGTAAATCCTGATTTGGCATGGTTGCGAGGGTCCGCATTCAAGGCTTTGAGGCTGGCTACCATTTTCGAAAACTGAGCGCCGTCTACCTCTCCATCAACGTTGTGGTCAAGCCCTTTGTGGAATTGTGCATTTGAATCGGTTAGCGAATCCGTTAGTCGTCGGTGGCTTCTCAGTTGGCAATCGGAATATCCAGAAGTTGACTCGATATTGGTTTTTGTGCTCTTGCGTGATGATTTTGATTTACTTGAATTCGTTCTTTTGGACGCTTTCTTTTTTGCCATGGTGAAACTCGATATTGCTAAGTGGTAGAAAAAATATGTTGTTGAATGTTGTAACAATCTACTAGTTTAGAATTTTGAATGCAAAAAAATATGCGGCCAGTAATGCTTATCCGCAAAGTAAACAGTTTTTGCTTCCCCTTCCAATGCAATGCGTAGGGAGAGCTTTTTTGTGCGCCTGTGTCGGATCTTGCAACAAGTGTTTGGACGGTGCTCCAAATTTTGCGATTTGGTTCGGTTCAAATTGCAAGCAAGCTTATGGCTGCGAACCTCTCAAGACGTTTCAATCTATCCCGAGCCGCTTTCCGCGTTGGATAAAGTGATCTCATGCAATTAGGGTTCGGACGTTTTCTTCATGCAAAACTTTGGCAAAGAAACGCTTGGTTGAAACGTCGCTGTGCGGGCCGACTCGCGCAAGTTATCCCCAGTCGAGGTCTCGTTAGTATCCTCGGAGGCGGTTTGGAGACAGTGCAGTCTTTGGTGACTACGCAGGATTCAATCGTGGCATGGGCATAAACGCGTATCGGCCAACTTATCGTTGGCCGGTTTACCACAACGCCACTTGGATCATCATCACAGTGGTTTCGAACGCTACGGGAATCATTTCGACTATCGCCCGGCCACGATGACATCCGCAGCACCGGCCGTTGGCATCGCTAATTCGAACAATTGAATTTTGAAAAACAAAAGCCCTCGGGATTTCCGGGCACTTTTTGTTTGGGCGATGTGGCGTCCAAGTTTAAATCAGTGAACTCTCGAAATTAACTGATTCGATGCTTCATCTGAATCGCCAACTCTATCGAAGCATGACTTTTCCAACCACGGCTCCAACAGCTCTGCCGGCGAGCGATAGGCCTGCTTGGGTGCCCGGTATCAAGTCTCCAATTTCACCACCAATTTGAGACGTCATTCGCGGAAGCATTACTTGTCGAGCGAGTTTTTGTTCGCTCGGCGTACCATACTTTGAGTAGTAATCAACGACTTCGGTTTTCGTCCTGACGATGGCTGGTATTTCGCCGCCTGGCAAATTTTTGGACAGCAAATACAGGCTTGGGATTTTGCGATCACGAATGTCTTTTCCAATCGCGGCTTGTTCAACTGCGATCAGTGCATTGCCGGAATTGATATTCAGAGTGTTTGTGTACGGATTGAAAGAATCGGTTTGCGTGAGTGCAGGAGGTAAAATCGCGTCTCGTGCAACGCTCGCCAGCCCCATCGTGTATCGCATCGGTCTTGAGACTGTCTTATTGGATCGCAGTCTTCTAAGTTCATCGGCGGGAGAGTATTGGTTCACGCGAACTTTGACATCATCCATTCCATTCTTTGCGAGATAGTCCACCGACCGTGCAACTGCGTCTTGTGTTTGCTGGTAAGTTTGGGCAGGCGAAGGAGCGCCGGGAAGCAGCTGTCGTACACGGCTTTTGAGACTGTTTGCTTTGGCGATAAAGCCAGTAGATTGTCCGTGTTCGACATCAACATATTGATCGAGATCATTGAAAGTGTAGACGCGCTCAGAAACCGGCTGGACTTTTAGTACAGAACAACCTGACAAAAACAAACACGCGCAGATTAGCGCAGACAAATAGAAATATCGAGGCATAGGTGGGACTCACGAGACTACACAGAGAATGGACTGGCGTGCATTGCGGGAATTAGCGGAAACAGATTTAAACTGAATCGGTCGTGAGTGTTTTTCGGCTTGATGCTAAATCAAGGAATGCAGTGCTATCAGTTAAAGCAAGCGTTTTGGTTGCCGGTCATTGCAATTTTTTGTGTGGCTGTGCGTATTCATTTTTTTCCGTGAATAGACTGCCAATCCAAGCCAAACTTGGCCAAGTATTTCCGAAGTCTGTCTGCGTCGTTAGGGGTTTTCTTTGACGCACGAGAAACTTCGAATAGCTTGCGACCTGCGTCCGAAAGAGAACTTGCTGACCGGCATACTTTGACCACTTCAGCCAATTGAACACAGTCGAAGTGGTCTATCGAGCCCGATCCTTGATCCAAAAGTTCGTCGAGGAGTTTGCTGCTTTGCACGTCGTTAACGCGGTTCGCGCCTGCGCTCCAACTCTTTTTCAGTCTTTGAATCTCGTCGTTGACGTCTTTGACCGAGATGCGTCCGCTGTTGGCTAACGTACCCATCCGTGTCACGGCCGCGTTGAGATCGCGAAAATTAGCACTCCAAATCGCCTCGTGGCTCATTGCGAATTTGAAGAATTTCGATCGGGCTTCTTTATTGATGGTTAGCCGTCGGCCTGTATGTGATGTGAACTGTTCAAGCTCATAATCAAGATTTGGCTCAATATCTTCACGTCGTTGGGCTAAACCGGGCAAGCGAAAATCCCACAGGTTGATTCGGGCGAGTAAGTCCTCTCGAAACTTCCCTTTGGCCACTTGTTTGTGGAGGTCGCGGTTAGTTCCCGCAATCAATTGAAAATCACTGTTAGTCATTTCGTCTGCTCCCACGGGCTGAAAGCTCTTTTCTTCCACGGCTCGTAGAAGCATGGCCTGTTCATCTATTCCGAGTTCCCCAATCTCATCAAGAAACAGCATCCCGTTGTTGGCGGATTTCAACAATCCTTTCCTTTCCGTAACTGCGCCGGTGAAAGCGCCTTTTTTATGGCCAAACAAAGTCGACATGGCTTGGTCGCCACGAAGCGTCGCGCAATTTACCTCGACCAAATCCCCCGAAACTAGTTTTCGAATCTTCTTTAATTCGAAAATTCGTTTTGCCAATTGTGACTTGCCCGCTCCAGTGGGACCGGACAGCAAGATTGGTGAGTCAGTGGTGACGACGACTTTCTCGATGCGTTCAATCAATTTGTTGAAAGGTTTGTTTTTCGTTTCAATTCCTGACTTGAGATAGGAATAGCTCTCTTTTTGTTCAAGGGAAAAACGTGTGGCGATTTCGTCGTATCGCGAAAGATCGAGATCGATGATCGAACGTCGACCGGGGCTGCGTTTGTCTCGTTTCGTGGGTGGTGAACTTTGAAGAAGGCGTCCGGGAAAGTGCCGTGACTCCGTCAGCAGGAACCAGCAGATTTGCTGGACGTGCGTTCCCGTTGTGATGTGGATCAAATACTCATTCTTGTCCAAATCGAAATGGTAGTTCCGCGCGAAATCATGAAGCGAAGCGTACACCTCTTCGAAGTCCCACGGGTCTCGCACGTTGTAAATGTGAGAGTTGACTTGGGTTTCTGGCGACACGTTTTGAATGTCATCAGCGACCTGGCGTTGGAGTTTTTGGTCTCGCTTGGTGTGAAGAATCTCTATCTGGTCGACCAGGAAATCTTCGTGTTGGCAAACAGAGACCGTCGGGCGCCAGATGGACCATCGGTCTTTCGTTCTGGCTTGAGAATCGAGTTTGACCCCAAGCATTCCAATTACGACTGTCTTTTTGTTCATATCTCAATATATACTATTTATCCGTCAATATAAAATGTTTGTCGTGTGGATTTGTTGCCTTTGACAGTTGTTTTTGAGAAAATGTCGATAAAACGGCGATTTTGTTACTTTCTGATGCCTTTGTTGGGTTTGGCACTCGGCTTGCGTTAGCAGCTTTCAATCAAAAAACGAAAGTTGTCAAAGCAAGGGGAGAACACGATGATTCAAAAACTAACCAACAACTTGATCCCGACCGGAACAGCCACTGCTATTCTTCCCGTCGACAACTCAACGCCGCCAATCAAAGTGATCGGAAACGCTGCGATTCTCAAAACGTTTGATGAGACTTGTTTGCAGCAAGCGATCAACTCGCGAAAGGCACCTGGTGTGACCGAGTTAGTTTTGAACCCGGACGCTCACCTCGGGTATGGAGCTCCTGTTGGTTGCGTGATGGCTTCTCCGACACACATCTATCCTGGGCCAGTTGGCGTGGATATTAAATGCTCGATGAGTCTGTTGCAGCTTGATCTGGACGAAGATGCGATTACGGATCGTCGATTGCGACGAGCGTTGATCTCAGCAATCTGTCAACGTACTCCGACGGGAGCCGGTAAAGGTCAGCGAAGCGTAAAAAAAGCGCGGCGGGTGAACCGAACGCTTGGCATGAAGGTCGTTACCGAAGGTGCGTCTGAAGAAGTTTGCCGTGAGCTCGGTATCCCATTCGAATGGGCTTCGCGTTGCGAGGACTCTTTTCATGTTGGGCATGACGAAACGAAAGCTGCGTTGGACAATCGTTTGCAAGAACTGTTGAGCATGCGGCACATGTCGAACTTTACCGACAAAATGGGGCAGCTTGGATCTTATGGGGGTGGAAATCACTTCGGTGAGTGCGAGGTCGTTCAAGTCGTCGATAACGATGCGGCACGCAAAACTGCAGAGACGTTTGGTTTGATGGATGGCAAAGTTGCTTTTCTGTCTCACTGTGGGTCGCGTGGTTTTGGGCATAATTTGGCAAGCGGACAATTCAAGGCTTTGCAAGAAAAATTTGCCAAGTGGAACATTCCGTTGCCAGCTGGTGATCGACAGCTTGTTTACGCTCCGTTGGGATCTTCGGAAGCAAATTGTTATATCGATGACATGTCGATGGGCGCGAACTTTGCGACTGTTAATCACCTCCTGATCAATCAGTTGGTTCTTGAGGCGTTTCAAGAAGTCATCCCGGGCGTTGTGGGAAAGTTGGTGTATTTCATCAGCCATAACATCGCTCGAAAAGAAGTGGTAAAAAATCAGATCGCTTGGGTCCACCGAAAGGGAGCGACTCGCGCATTTCCGGCCCATCACCATGAACTGGAAGGTACGCCGTTCGAGTCGACTGGGCATCCGATTTTGTTGCCTGGAAATCCGCGTGATGGATCGGCAGTGATGGTCGCCGAGGAAGGTGCGAAAGAATCGTGCTACAGCGTAAATCACGGTGCCGGTCGCATCATGGGTCGAAAGCATGCCAAGCGCGAGCTTGATCAAGCAACGATTGACGCCGAATTTGACCGCGAAGACATTCTGAGTAACTGCCGCACTTATCCGAAGGACGAGGCGCCAGATGCGTACAAGAATTTCGAAGACGTGTTGGATTCGGTAAAAGGTGCTGGTTTGGCCAGCGAAGTCGCCCGATTGAAAGCCCGTTTTGTAATCAAGGACAGTAGCAAAGCAGACGATTAGGTCGTGTGGACTGGAAGAGATTTCGAGAACCGTGCCTCGCCTCTGGAAACAGGGCGAGGTTTTTTTAAAAGTTTGCGGTGGGTAGTGGGCGTGGCGTAGTTGAAAGTTCGCGGTTCGGTTCGGCTTGATTTGGTAGATTGTGTTGAAGTTTATTTGAGTTGAAGTTTGCGATTTGGAAAATGATGATTGAAATTGATGGATCAAAAGGCGAAGGTGGCGGCCAGATCGTTCGTTCCTCTCTGGCATTGAGCGCGATCACGGGTAAACCATTTACGATTGATAATGTTCGCGCTGGGCGGAAAAAGCCTGGACTCAAACGCCAGCATTTGACTTGCGTAAAAGCCGCTCGCGAAATTTGCGACGCAGGAGTTGAGGGCGATGAACTTGGGTCCAATCGGCTTGTGTTCCACCCCGGTAAGATCAAAGTGGGCGACTATGAATTCAAAGTCGGCACGGCTGGAAGTGCGCCGCTGGTTGCTCAAACGGTTCTTCCTGCGTTGATCTCTGTTGATGGTGCCTCAACCATTGCTGTCGAAGGTGGCACGCACAACCCGATGGCGCCTTGCTATGAATACTTGTCCGAGGTTTACCTTCCGTTGGTCGCTCGAATGGGACCTTCGTTTCGCTGCGAGCTAATTTCACACGGTTTCTACCCCGCTGGCGGTGGTCGGTTTGAGATTGCGGTTGAGCCAAACAAAAAATGGAAAGGGATTCAGTTGCTCGACCGAGACAAGAAATACAAGCCAACCGTTACTGCGATTGTTTCGGGGTTGCCGGTCGACATTGGAGAGCGAGAGTGCGACACCATTAGGCGAAAAATGGATTGGAAAGCGAAAGACTGCTCTGTTCGAGAGGCTTCCAATCCTCGCGGCCCAGGCAACGCGGTTTTGATCAAGATCGACACGGGTGATGTTTGTGAGCTCTTTGTCGGGTTGGGTTCGCCTGGAGTTCGTGCTGAGCAAGTCGCAAGGTCGGTTCTTAAAAAAGCCAAGGCTTACATCGGGTTTGAAGGCGTTCCTGTTGGATTGCATCTCGCCGATCAGATCATGTTGCCAATGGGACTCGCCGCGATTGATGGGCAGACGAGTTCGTTCAAGACGTGGCCTCTGACGGAACACAGCCTTACTCACAAGAAGATCCTTGAGTTGTTTTTGGATGTGCGAATCGATATTGAAGAAGGCAATCCAGCGACCACGGTAACGATTGGCCCAGCAGGTTAGAGGTGGCGTCAATTTCACTTTGGATTTGCAGGTGCCTATTGGGTGAATGCACCCCCGAATGTTTGTGCTGAGGCGTCTTTCGCAGAACGAACACTCTTGTCCGTCTTCAGGCTATCGCGCGTTCGTCTTTTCGTAATCGAGTGACGTCGAACAGGAAAGGAATGTCCAACCTACTTATCGTCTCGGAAATGAGACGCCACAGCTGTGGCGAAAAAAGCAACCTCATTTAGCGGTTCAGTGGGTGTTCGCTGATCCACCGATAGCCGCGATTCATCAAAAAACTGTCAGACTGGACGCTTTCGGGGTGTTCATGCGAGACTTCTTTTTTGACTTGCTCGTAGACTGGTATCGCAACAATCGCGATGATGATGACGAGCTTACAAAATCTGTAAATCCAAATGGATTTTGGTCCAGTATAAGGCGGGTCCAACGACGCCTTTCTTTCTACCGTTCGGTTGAAAAACAGGACATTTGCCAATCGTGGTATGTCAGGCAGAGCCACAAAAACTGCCATCACGACCAAGTGAGTCGAGAATAGTTTCACCGGAACGTCGTAGCAATAATTTAACATCATCACGTTGAGCATTACGCCGAAAACAACCAAGGCTCCCAATGTTGCTGTTCTTCTGAACACAATTAGCACGCCACCGATGACCTCTCCAAGTCCTCCGAAAAACGTATATGCCGGCGAAGCAGCCATGAATGTCCAAAGCAAACCCATTGGTGACGAATCGCCATAGGTTCGGTTCAATTGGAAATCAGATGGGGCGCCACCGGCCGCAAACTGTGTTTGGATAAAACCCGTTTTGTGCAACCCATAGCTCAGCATGACCGCGGCCAGGAAATATCTTAGGTACGTCCGCGTTAAATCGTTTAGCCAATCATGATCTGTCTTTCGTTTGATCATCACGAGGGACCAAGCAGATCCGATTGTGATGGCCACAACGAAGCAGATGAACACATGGACGTAGGCGAATGTGGTGTCGCCACTTCCAGTAGGGAACACGAGTTCGCCTTCGATATCAAAAAATTTCTGTGCAGTCCAAGTCACCCAGGATTGGCCAGTTTCTCTCAGCCAAGCATATTGCTTAAAAACGAATTGCTGTAAGTTTTCTATAGGGATTCCTAGCTTGCCGGCGAGGCCAACAAGTCCAAATGTCACGTCCGTGAAAGGTCTGGGAAAGCAATACACTACCCAGTAAACGACTGAGAATTTGATCGCCAGTTTTTGAAAGAAAGGCAGCTCCCGCGTTTCAATTTCTAAGCCAGAGCCATGTTTGCTCCAACCTAACCCAAGTTGCGAGATGGCGAACAATCCAATGGTGATAACAGCAAGCCATAACCAGTGGGTAAAAAATGGTTGAGTCGTCGACGCAACTGATCCGTTCGACGAAACGGCACGACTTGTTCGTCTGCGCGGTGCCGGGCGAACCACAATTTTTGCAGTTGGTTCGGCCTCATTTTTTTCAATGACTTCTAAAGAAACGTCGTCAATCCAGGCTTTTGTTTTCGCGAATACCAACATGCCGACAGTCATCCTTTCGGCATCGTCGTCGATATCGATGACGATTTCATAATGTTTCCACTTGTCGGATGTAATCGGGCGGGCATCCATGTTTTCGAACGCGCCGATGCTGACCGCACCGTTCTTCGATTTTCTGTCAACACGAAGCCACAGTTGGGCCCGTCCATCAGGAGATCGTTCAGCCGTCCGAACAGCTGCGCGGAATCGGACTCTCTTTCCTCGATAATCCTTTGGATTGATGTATTGGTTGAGCATCCCAAACAGCTGCGGATTTTTCGACCTCCTCTTTGTCGTGTCAATCAGTGTTGAATATTTTCCTTCGAATGGTTCCGTGAGATCCAGCGAAGACGAAATTCCCTCTTTCGCAAGGGCAGATGGAAAAAACCAAGCCTCGGGGGAGCCCTTTGATGCCGAATCTTCTTTTTCCATCGATCCATTTTGGAGACTCGTTGGGGTTTGAGCCTGGATTAATGGAGTGGTGAATTGAAAAATGGTAAGCAGAAAACAGCACGCCAAAACAGTAACGCGGATCGGAAGGTGCGTTTGGAGTGGAGTGAAACTGCCAAGGACCGTAGTCGGGATCAGTGTTCGCATGTCAATTCCCAGAAAAGTGTCGGAAGGCAATTTAATTTAGCGTAATCGAGGGCTGTCTGGTTATTTTTCAACCATGGTCGCCGCTTTCTTGCAAAAGTGCAGATGAGCCATCGGGCATCTTCATGTAAAACTAATGCGTGGGCCAAAAGTTTTCCTTAATGTTTGTGCGATATGCGATTTCTCATTGTTACTCCTGCTCCTGAGGGATCCACAAAAGGAAATCGAATCACAGCTACCCGGTGGGCGAGCATAATTCGTAGTCTCGGACATCATGTTTCGATCGAAGAACGCTTTCATTTTCTGAAGTCGCGCTCAACAAGTTCTCACGCGAACAATTCCCAACCCCATTTTGACGTTCTTGTTGCGCTTCACGCGCGAAAAAGTGCGCAATCGGTTTCCAATTTTCGATCCGTTTTTCCAAACGGTAGAGTCGTCGTTGCTTTTACGGGGACCGATATCCATTTGGAAAAATCAAATGCGACACGAAAGCATAAATCTCAAATCGAATTGTCTCTTGCTTTGTCCGATCGGGTTATTCTATTGGAGCCCCATTCTGTTCGCTTGCTCGCCGCGAGTATCAAACAAAAATCGGTTGTGATTATTCAATCGTCGTTGCCGGTTAAAACCAAGCCAATGCCGTTATCCAGTTGGTTCGAAGTTTCAGTGATCGGTCATTTGCGTACAGTCAAGGATCCGTTTCGCGCAGCGGCGGCGGCGAGATTGTTGCCCGATGACTCTCGGGTTCGCATAGTGCATTTTGGTGCAGCACTTACCGCGGCAATGGAAACGAGGGCTCAGCGTGAGGGGCAGGAGAACCCGCGATACCGGTGGATGGGGGCGGTTAAACACGCCGAAGCGAAACGTCGGTTGGCTCGTAGTCGACTAACGGTTCTTAGTTCCCGATCAGAGGGCGGGCCGGCAGTTGTTTCCGAAGCAATCGTAAACGACGTTCCGATTCTTGCCTCTCGAATGGATGCAACAATTGGTTTGCTGGGGGATGACTACCCTGGCCTATTCGATTTTGGAGACACGCGCCAATTGTCCCAACTGATTTATCGCAGCGAGACCGATCCGAAATTTTACAAGTCTTTGGTTGCGAAGTGTAAGGAACGAAAGAAACAATTTTCGCCAGCGACCGAGCGACACGCTTGGGAGTCGCTCATTGAATTGTTACAAGACCAGTAGGTTCGGCTAAGCAAATGTGTCAGGCGGAAAAAGGTCTGTCGACGTGTCGTCATCGCTGCTGGCCACCAAAGTTTCGGTTGCGGACTCACCATCAAAAAACGGCGGCTGTTTTCCACTGATAGATGCCAATGCGTTCGCAGCGGCTTTTTGCTCAGCTTCTTTTTTATTCTTGCCCCATGCTGGCGGGAATGTCCTTTTGTTAATCGAAGCAGCAACTTGAAACCACTTTTCGTGGTCGGGCCCTTTGTCATCGAGCAAAAGATAATTTGGCGGGATTCCAAACCTTTTCTGAGCGTACTGTTGAAGCTCAGACTTGTAATTGATTTCCAAACCACCTTCTACTGCTGCGGTGACTTGAATCACAACGATTGGTAGCAGGAATGATTTGACCGCTTGAAACCCACCATCGAGATAGATCGCGGCCACGATCGACTCAAAAGCGTTTGCCACTAACGATTTGGGAACTACACCCCTCGAACCCACGCCTTTGCCAACCACCAAGCACTTGTCAATTTTAAGTTTCTTGCCAATGTCAGCGCAAGATTGGCGGCTGACCACATTGGATTTGATCTTGGTCAGATCGCCTTCAAGTAGGTCTGGAAAATTTTGGAAGAGGTACTCGCAAACAATGAATCCAAGAATCGAATCCCCTAAAAACTCAAGTCTCTCGTAAGACTTTAGCCGCGTATTGGCGATTGATGCGTGCGTGACGGCTTCTACTAGATATTTCTTATCTAAGAACTCGTAGCCTAAATACGATTCGGCTTGGGAGATCCATTGGAGTTCCTGCTTGGTAAGGGAGTCGAGATTCTGATTGTGGTCAACCATTAAAACGTTTTGAGGGAGGGAAGGGGCTGAGCGTTGTCTAAACAGACAAACCGAGTGTCGGTAGGGATTGAGACCGTTTGCACACAGATAACAAAGGGTAGATCTTTTGCAGCGATGAAACAATCACGCTGCCATCCAATTCAAGAAACTTGTGCTTAAAGGGAATATTTTCTTCCCCAACAAGCTGGTGCACAATGACTTACCGCGTTCTCAATGGTTATAAAGCCGCTCCGCGTAGCTAGAAATTACAACTAATTGTCCTTTTTTTTCTTTTGATGTCCCGAAGAAACACAATTGGTATAACTAAATACTCAACTATTATTTTTTTGGTTTGCTTTCATGTTGTCTGCGATAGAGAACGCTAGTTCCATGGCTTGATCGTAATTTAAACGGGGGTCAACGGAACTCTTGTAAGCACGTTCAAGATCCAGCTCCGCTAGTTTGCCAGCACCACCTATACACTCGGTCACATTGTCACCCGTTAGTTCAAGATGGACCCCGCCCAGTATCGAACCTTGCTTTCCGTGGATCTTAAACGCCTGTTCTAACTCGCTAGCGATTTTCTCAAAACTTCTCGTTTTGATACCAGAGTTTGTTGAGAAAGTGTTGCCATGCATTGGGTCAGCGCAGAATAATACCCTCAGTTCAGCGTTTTGAATTGCTTCGATAATTGGAGGAAGACAACTTGCAATGTCATCGGCACCAAAGCGGTGGATGAGAGTGATTCTACCCCGTTCGTTCTCTGGATTGAGAACTTTGACAAGTTCTACAAGCTCATCCGGTTTGAATTTTGGACCAACCTTGATACCGATTGGGTTAGAGATACCTTTGAAGTACTCAACGTGAGCTCCATCGATGTCTCTCGTTCGATAACCAATCCAAGGCAAGTGTGTGCTCATGTTGTACCAGCCGTCTCGACGTGGTACCCGACGTGTCTGCGCCTGCTCGTAGCTTAGGTGCAAGGCTTCGTGCGAAGTAAAAAAGTCGATCGTCTTGCTCTCAGAGATCGAAGTTCCTAGGACTGCTTCCATGAAATTAAGCGAGTTTGAGATTGACTGGATCATCTCGTGGTATTGGCGGGCACGAGGCGAGTCGGTCGCAAATTCTAAATTCCAGTTTTCAGGATGGTGCATGTCGGCGAACCCACCAACACTCAATCCACGAATGAAATTCAAAGTCAAAGCGGCTCGCTCGTAGCCACGAAGCAATAATTCTGGGTCAGCGGTTCGCTCAGATTCGGTAAAACCAGATCGGTTGATGATATCGCCGCGATACACAGGCAACGTGACGCCTTCTCGGGTTTCGGTATCACTTGATCTTGGTTTGGCGTACTGCCCCGCAATCCGGCCAACTCGAATGACTTTCTTCATCGATCCATAGACCAAGACAAAGCTCATCTGCACGAGGACTTTGAGGTTGCGAACGATCGAATCTGTTTCGCAGTCATCAAGGCTTTCCGAGCAGTCACCGCCTTGGAGTAGGAAACCTTTGCCTTCCGCGGCATCGCCCAGTTGCGACTTGAGTCGTTCAATTTCCCAACTAGTTACCAAAGGGGGAAGTTTAGCCAACCGCACCAAAGTCTCATCAAGCTTTGCCTGGTCTGGATAGACGGGTTGCTGCGTGATGAGCTTTTTTTGCCAAGAGGTGGGGGTCCAAGTGTTGGCCATGGAATTTGGTTTACTGTTAATTTGCAGTTCGAAAGTTATGTAAGTGGTAGATAATATCGTCTTGGCTCAAATTTTTCAGCGTTAGAATTGGTTTTGTCGCCCGAATTTATCGCCTTCACCGAAACAGAATGACAGATGCGAGGGTTTTTAAGGTTCTGGTAGTTCTGCGAAACTGGTCCACGGACTACAATTGGAACTCCCCAGCAAGGTTCGTTGGCGGAAAATTCTTACGATATCACCCGTTTAAGGTAACGTGCGATGAATTGTCGATTTCGACTCACTTCAGCGATCATTGGGTTCGTTGTTTTTGCTTTCTGCCCAGCCTTCGTTCAAGCTTTTCAAGAAACTGTAACGGTCCCGAAAAAGACTTCTGAAAAAGAGGTTTCGAGCGAAGAATCAGAGACTGAAAAACCATCCGACGACTTGGAGGCTTCCTTAAAAGAAGTCTTGGAAGGCCATTCCGTCCATGGCTCAGCCTTTAACGAAGGGCCACGGCAAAAGGCTTACTTGATGGGCGGCACTGGAAATGTGCATTTTCCTGTTACAACAAAATCCGAGGAGGCTCAGGCTTTCATCGACCAAGGCGTCGGGCAGCTTCATGGGTTCTGGTATCTCGAAGCCGAAAGATCATTTCGGCAAGCAGCAGCGATCGATGAGAACTGCGCTATGGCGTTTTGGGGAGCCGCGATGGCCGCCCACGCCGACCGCAAACGATCGCAGGGTTTTATTGCAAAATCAGTTGAGCTCAAAGATTCCCTTGGTGATGAAATCACCGAGCGCGAAAAAATGTATATCACTGCGCTAGACAAATATTTTTCCGACAAAGTTAAAGACAAAAAGAAACGGGCTCTCAATTTCCTTAAAGACCTCGAATCAATCGTCATCAAATACCCAGACGACCTCGAAGCCAAAGCCTTTGTCGCCCATCGCGTCTGGCACAACGCCCGCGAGGGAACGCCGGTCAGCAGTTATGTTGCACTGAATTCGTTGATCCAGGAAATCCTTGAAGTCGAGCCACTTCATCCGGCTCACCATTATACGATTCACCTTTGGGACCATCGCCATCCAGAAAACGCGGTCAGAGCAGCGGCTCGCTGTGGCGTTTCGGCTCCGAGCATCGCACACATGTGGCACATGCCTGGCCACATTTACTCTCGTCTAAAACGATACGAAGACGCAGTCTATCAACAGGAAGCATCCGCCCGAGTTGATCACGCTCACATGATTCGTGATCGCGTCATGCCTGACGAGATTAGCAATTTCGCACACAACAATGAGTGGTTGATTCGCAACCTTGTTTTCATTGGTAAGTACGGGGACGCATTGAGTCTTGCCAAGAACATGATCGAACTGCCGCAGCACCCGAAGTACAACACACTGGAAAAACGAAGCGGAAGTGCTAGTTACGGTCGTCGACGCTTGCTTCAGGTTTTGCGTGAGTTTCAACAATATGGTCACGCAATTGATCTGTGCCAATCAAATTACTTGGACGTCAAAGATTCGGTTCAGGAGCAAGTCAAAACCGCCAGACTTCTCGCATGTTCGGCCGCGATTACTCAACAAGACGCGATCTTGGAATTGGCAAACGCGCAGTTGGTCGGATTCCTCGAGAAGCAAGAATTGGAAAAGAAAAGACTAAGCCAACGCATCGCGGGTTTGACGGCGGCGTTGGATACATCGGTTGATAAACCACCGCGACCGACGGGCAAAAAAGTTGACGCGAAGAAGGGAAAGCTTCACTTGAAAGAAGCCAAGGCAAAATTGGCCAAAGTCGAGCAAACGATCAAACAAATCGGCAAAGCAAACATGGCCGTCGATGGTTACCAATTGGTCGCAAATGAAGAGTTCGATGCCGCTTCGAAAAAGCTAGAAAAAGCAGCAGGCGAAGACGTCAGTTGGATCGGCGAGTTGATGTTTCTCGGTGGCGACACCGAGGGTGGATTGAAAAAAATCGCAGATCAAGTCAAACGTCGACCTCAGGAAGTCATTCCGCTTGCTCGTTTGGCTTATTATCAATACCAAAATGGCGACATGGATTTGGCAACGGAGTCGTTTAACAAGTTACGGAATCAATCAGGTTCCATGGACTTAAATGTAGAACTGTTTGCTCGCCTCGAACCGCTGGCTGAAGAGCTGGAGTACGGAACAAACTGGTTGAAGCAACGTAAGCCAGCCATCGATCTGGGGTTCCGACCGCCGCTCGATTCATTGGGACCGTTCCGCTGGTCACCCTCGGCAGCGCCCACTTGGTCGCTCAAAGACTCTGAAGACAAAACCGTTGGGTCCGACGATTTCGCTGGCAAGCCCTACGTTTTGATCTTCTACCTGGGCCACGGATGTCTCCATTGTGCCGAGCAGTTAAATGCTTTCGCACCTCGCACAAAGGATTTCGAAGAAGCGGGAATGAAGATGGTTGCCATTAGCAGCGACGATCAAGATGGCTTGAAAAAATCAATCGAAAACTACAACGACACGATGCCAATTCGTTTGGCGTCAGATCAAGCGAATGAAGTTTTCAAAAAATTCAGGGCGTTTGATGATTTCGAGAACCAGCCCCTCCATGGGACTTTCCTCGTTGATGGACAAGGCAAAATACGCTGGCAAGACATCAGTTATGAGCCATTCATGGATCACCAATTCTTGCTGGACGAAGCCCAGCGATTGCTCGATGATGAGTTAGGCCAAGACACTCAGGCCGCGGGCACGGAAACGATTCAAAAGAAGATTTCGAAACGCTAAATAGATTGATTCAGCCAGGAATTAGGATGCCTTAGGTAACTAAGGTATCCATTGTCTGCGCGTCTGTTTGAGTGCACCCACGCAATCAGCACGGGTGTTCAAGGTTTAGGTTCGTCGCGCACGTTGGGCACGCAAATCGGTAAGTAAGCGCCGTGGATGCCAAGATTGTTCCACCCCGTCCCCACTGCGGCAACACACTTGGTGAGTCGGTAAGCTCTTCCCGCTAGCGGCAGCATGCGCAATTTCACGTTGAGGCAAATGGGACAATGGTTGTAAACCTTGACTTGGAAAACCCGATTCCGTTTCATTTGTATTGTGAAATCACGGCCACAGAGGCGCTGAAAACCTGTCTTTCGGCCTGGACGCGAAGCTCAAGGAAGGCGTTTTATTGTCTGTTTTGAGTTGTTTTTCTTGGAATAGTCAAAAACAAATATTGGCAAAAACAGTCGATAATTCGTGGACGAAATTGACAAGCACCATCGTCGCAAGCTCCAATAATGGATCAACAAATTTCCTATTTTTACGGAGTCACTAAACCATGCAAATCCAACGTGTACTATTCACTTTGGTTCTCGGTTTTCTCGTCAGTGCAAGTTGTTTTGCACAGGACGATGCCAAGAACGCGAAGGCCGAAAAGGCGAAAGCTCGGGCAGTCAAAAACACAGTCAAGCAAATGATGAAGCAGTTCGCTGCTGCCGAACTAACTAATGAGCAGAAAACAAAAGCCACTGAGCTTATTGAGACTCACATCGAAGATTTGATGGGAGCTCGCAAGGCACAAGATGGCATGCTTACAGACGAGCAAAAAGAAAAACGAAAAGCTGCTATCGCGAAGGCCAAAGAAGACGGCGTCAAAGGCAACAAAGTCTACGCTGTTGGAATCGAAGCCATGGGCTTGAGCGAAGACAAGCTTAAAGAGTTTAAGGCTGCTGGTAAGAAGATGAAGGGAATCCAAGACAAGCTCAAAAGCGGAATCAAGGAACTCCTAACTGAAGACCAGATCGCTGCTCTGCCAAAGCAAAAAGGTAAAGGCAAGGGCAAGGGAAAAGGTAAGGGCAAAAAGAAGGACGCTCAGATGGAATCACAAACGGTTTCATTGAAGCTTCCAGGCATGACCTGAGGTGGATGCGCTGCTTCCGTGCGAAGAGCTTTGAACACCGTAGATGGAATTGTTGAAATCGAGACGAACCCAAGTGACAACACTTGTACATTCAAGGCCCCAAAGGACTTGGATGTTAAGGCTACACTGAACAAGTTTGCCGAAGATGGCAACAAGCACATTAAAGGCTGGTCCTTGAATGATGAGTAAATTGTAGATGTGTCCCCAACACATTTACGGTTTACAAAAACGGTAGCTGAGTAAGAACAGCAAGCCGCGAATCGACCCGCTTGCGTCAGCAAGCGGGTTTTTTTTCGGTGTGCCGGGCATGTTCAATTGCTTGGGGGTGTAAGTCGCCTGTTCAACCAGATGGAGGTGAAGAACAAGTGAAGCGCAAGGGCGTCATCGCGAGGTGGGGTCTGAAGGCAGCGTGAATCGAATCCGCGAGCCGATGTACAAGAACCGGATATAAGGCAGTTTCGGTGGGACGAGTCAGC
>JBGCDK010000168.1:0-14899 GCA_045105295.1 Mariniblastus sp. | reverse complement strand
CTGGGGGTGTAGAGGTCGCTGGTTCGAATCCAGTCAGCCCGACTTGCTTTTCTGGGGTCAATGAGATTCCCAATCTCCTTAGTGCAGAGAAACAATGTGCCCAGTGTAATAAGGGCGGTGATCGCCGTTTTTCAACGTGTTCGAAATACGATTTCCACGAAGGAGAACAAAAATGCGCACACCAAAACCATTCTTTCGCAAACAAACCAAATCTTGGTACGTCCAACTGGGCAAACGCCAAATCAATCTCGGACGTGACGAAAAAGCCGCCTGGAAAAAGTATCACGAGTTGATGCTTGAAGAGAATGAGCCAGCCTCAATCGACTATGTCGTTGACCTGCTCGACGAATATCTAGATTGGCTTTTCAAAAATCGTAAGAAGAGCACTTACGATAAAGCTAAACACTACCTCATTCAGTTCGCCAGCTTCGTCGGGAAAAAACTCAAAGTCGGACAGCTGACGCCTCGCCAGGTGTCCAAGTGGATCGAAGCAAAAACGACTTGGAGACCGGCGACACGGTCGCAGTTCCGAAAGATGCTGCTGGAAAAACGTTTCACCTCATTTGCGAAGTAGCCGACGACGGAACCCACAACCTCAGTAGCTACCGCCGAGTGATCTTCAAAGTGACTGGTGAACCAGTTTTAAATATGCCTTTGCAAAAAAACGCAAGCCATGACTGAAGCCAACAAAAGCGAAACGTTGGTCAACTGGCTTCCAAAAAAGAAGAGTGTAACGAAACAAATTCCAGGATTGCCCAGACTGGGGCGTGATATCTAATAGTAAGGCGCAGACTGAATTCGAGAGTTGCGGCACTGGACCAAAGAAGCAATATTGAAAAACGAACAGGACTCGAGAAACTATGAACACAAACCTTTCAGCGGCTTTTGCCACGACGCTACTCTTACTCTGCTGTATTGGATCGACTCAAGCGCAGCAACAAATCATCGACTCGGTCGCAGTTGAACGGATCAATTCGACGCTTGAATCCTTTGTCGAATCGGGCGCCATCAAAGGGGTTTCGGCGATGGTGTTTGAAAAGGACAAAGAAGTTTACTTCAAAGCCTTCGGTATGGCTGACGAAGAAGCTGGGCTTTCGATGTCTCGCGACACGATCGTACAAATTTTTTCAATGACCAAGCCCGTGACCGGCGTGGCATTGATGACACTGCACGAGCAGGGCAAGTTTAGGCTAGACGATCCGGTCTCGAAATACATTCCTTCGTTCGCCAACCTTAAAGTCGCCACTGGCAAGGATGACGATGGCAACTTGATTCTGGTTGAGCCCAAACGGCCGATGACCATTCGCGATTTGACTCGGCACACGTCAGGTCTGGCTGGCAACCACGGGCCGGCGTGGGTGAAGGATCTCATCAAGGATGATCCGCTTAAACCAGAAAATACACTTGAACAGGCTGTCGAAAAATTCAGCAAAATTCCGCTTTGGTTCCATCCGGGTGAACAATGGAGTTACGGTCCGTCTGTCGATATACAGGCTCGTCTGGTGGAGATACTGTCCCGTAAAAAGTTCGACCAGTACATTCAGGAGACCATTCTTGATCCGTTAAAAATGAAAGATACGTCGTACCGCGTTCCGCCAGAGAAACTTGGTCGCATGGCTGGAATCTACTGGCGCGACGATAATACTGGCGAACTTTCACGCAAATCGGGCGAGAAAGATTTCAATACGAAGCCATGGCCGATGACGCCAGGGGGATGGGGACTGACTGCAACCATCAACGACTACATGCGTTTTGCCCGGATGTTGCAAAACGAAGGCGAACTAGACGGCGTGCGAGTTCTCAAAGCCGAAACCGTGAAGCTGATGGCAACCAGTCATCTTTCTGACGACGTGAAAAAGCGTTCATGGCTACCGAGTAAAGGCCAGGTCGGATTTGGAATCGACTTTGCAGTTCGCGTTTCTCCGCCCAACTCGGATGACGAACCCAATGGCGTCGCGGGTGAATTTTTCTGGGACGGCGCTGCCAGTACGATGTTTTGGGTCGATCCGAAAAACGACTTGACCGCCGTGATGTTCGTGCAGCTTCGACCGTTCGACAAAATCGGATTGCAAAAAGCATTTCGCAACGCCGTTTACGGCCCGCGAAAACAGTGACATCGATACGCGTGACTTGAACCATTTCGTTGATTGCGCTTTGGCGACTGATGGGTTGGGTTACCAGGTGTTCAACGTCGCCAATCCCGATTCGTCAGTCGGCATGTCCAGCGCCAAAGTGATCGAAGAGTTTTACGAAGACGTGCCAAAGAAACGAGAGCTTGAAGAGTTCTAAACGTTTTATTCAATCGACAAAGCACGTAGGTTGTTGGGGTTCGACCCACAACCGCGGTGGCGCGACATTTGATTTTATTCCGAAAGTCAAAAAACTGATTGAGGTCTACGCCATAAGCTGCAGCACGCGTTTTGGGATATACAAAACAGAACACGCAAGAGCGTGAAGACTTTAACGTTGGGAAAGTTTTCGCAGTTTCAAACTTAAAGGTAAGTGGAAGTTGGCATACCGCTTCACCAGTAAAACGGGTTTCTTTAAACACTCACTTTGAAGACCCAGTGATGCTTGTAAAATGAAAGGCTAGTTAATTGAGAATATCGTTTCTTCTTACACCCATCATCTGGCTGGCCAATTACAAAACACTAAAACCACACGGAGATGAAATGCTTTGGTCTTTGCCTTTAGTCTTGTTGATAGCCTGTTGTCTCTGCACTACAGCCGTCGGACAGCAGCCGGTTGCCGAGATAGAGGTGAATGAAGAGTACCGAGTCGGCTGGATCAATCAATGACTATATCTAAAACTTGAAAGCGTCAAAATGAAAGCACTGACAATTCTTGTCGTTCTATTCTTTTCTTCAATTTCCCTTGCTCAGTCGCCAGTCGAAAAGCACGGTCAATTGAAGGTCGAAGGAAACCATCTGGTTAACTCAAAAGGTGAAGTTGTTCAGCTCAAAGGAGTTGGCACGCACGGGCTGCAATGGTTTGGGGATTTTTACAAAGACGGTGTGGCAATCAAATGTGCCGCCAAGGACTGGAACGCGCAAGTCGTTCGTCTGACAGTCTACCTCTACGAAGAGGGCTATCTTGACAACCCAAAGTTGAAGCCAGAAGACTTTGACAAGATGATATTTGCTATTGCAGACAGCTGCATTGAAAACGGTGTGTATTGCATTATCGATTGGCATGTTCATCATCCCGGGTTCCCATCGTATTACTTGAAGGATGCCAAAATATTTTTTGACAAAATGGCAAAACGTTATGCCGGCGTTCCGAACATCCTGTACGAGATTGCGAATGAGCCGAACAGAACCGGTTACAAAGATGTAGAAGGACATGAAGTTACCTGGAAAGAGATCAAAGAATACGCTAACGAAGTGATACCTGTTATCCGTAAGCACTCTCCGGATTCAGTCGTATTGGTTGGTACCCCGGCGTGGTCGTCACTGGGCCAATCGGCTGGCAGAAAGTGGCAGGAGATTGGGGACGACCCCCTCAAGAAGAAAAACATTCTCTATGTTGTTCACTTCTACGCGGCGGGACACAACTTTTACAAAGCGGTTGACGAGGCGGCAAAGAAGCTGCCCTTGTTTGTAACGGAGTGGGCTTCTGCGACGTGGGAAACGGATAGCAAAAACGATCCTAAACAAACCGCCGTTTGGCTCGAAGTTATAAACCGTCACAAGATCGGATGGACCTATTGGAATTTTGCACCTGGGAATAGTGTTTTCTCGCCTTTCAAAGAAGGAGCAAAACCTGTCCGCAAAGATTTGGAGCCTCAGAGTGACAAAATTTCTGAGACGGGAAAACTACTTTTTAAGCTGTTAAACGAGTAACCGATGTATCGATGAACTTTGGAATCGAAAACGAATTCCCGTTAGTGCAACGTTAAATGGTGTCCTCTATGTTGGTGGCCGCCAAATTGAATTCACAACCTATCTTTGAAATTAAGGACGCCATGAGAGCTTTGCGAGCCATGTTGAGTCAATGCTGGACTCTTGCCCCTCTGACACGAATGCTTCTGTTGGGCCCTGTCGTTGTGTTGGGGCACCCAGAGAGTTTTGTCTTTGCTCAAGGCCAAGCTAGTCCGGCGACGGCGATAGGTCAGTTTTCAGACTCAAGTGATTTAGGCAACGTAAAAAAAGCGGGAAGCGTTAAGTACGACCCAGCAACAGATACGTACCGGGTTTCCGGTGCTGGAAAAAACATGTGGTTCAAGGAAGATGAAGGCCATTTCGTTTGGAAGAAATTAAGCGGCGATTTCGTGCTCCGGGCCCGCTGCGAATTGCTTGGCGAGGGGGTCGACCCTCATCGAAAAATGGGCTGGCTCATCCGCAGCAGTTTAAAAACCGATTCGGCATATGTTGATATTGCGGTTCATGGAGACGGATTGACCTCGATGCAATTCAGACGTACCGCAGGCGCTGATACCGAGGAAGCTAAATCAGAATTCAAATCTCCAGAAATTATTCAGTTAAAGCGGAAGGGAAAAAAGTTCACTATGTCGGTTGCCAAGTATGGTGACACATTTACCGATTCCGCAATCGAAGACATTGATCTTGGAGATGAAGTCTACGTTGGGCTTTTTGTTTGTTCTCATAACGAGGATGTTGTTGAGCAAGCAAAGTTTTCAAACGTGCGGATTGTGGTGCCAGCTCCCGACGATTTCAAGCCATACAACGACTACTATGCGAGCCGTTTAGAAGTGATGGATCTTGCTACGGGGCTTAGAAAAGTAGTTCACACAACCGCGGACTCGATGCAGGCACCAAATTGGACCAGCGATGGTAAAGCGCTGATTTACAACCGCAATGGCCGGCTTTATCGGTTTGATTTGAAAACCAAAACTGTCAAAGAGATAGACTGCGATTTTGCAACCAAAAACAATAATGACCACGTGCTTTCTTTTGATGGGAAACAGATTGGAATTAGCCATCATAGCCCTGACCACGATGGCAATTCCATGATCTACGTTTTGCCCGTATCTGGTGGCACGCCAAAGCTTGTCACCCCAAAAGGGCCCTCCTATCTTCACGGTTGGTCACCAGACGGAAAGTTTTTGACTTTTACTGGTGGTCGCAATAACAAATACGACATCTATAAAATCCCAGTCGAAGGCGGTGATGAAATTCGCCTGACTGATTCAAAGGGACTCGATGATGGCTCTGAGTATTCGTCTGACGGAAAGCATATCTACTTCAATTCAAGCCGCAGTGGAGTTATGGAGTTGTGGCGGATGAAGTCAGATGGAAAAGACCAAGAACAACTCACCGATGACGAATATAACAACTGGTTCCCACACATTTCGCCCGATGGAAAATCGATTGTCTTCCTGTCGTTTTCCAAAGACGTTAAGGCTACCGATCATCCTTTCTACAAGCACGTTTATCTCCGTTCGATGCCGATCGAAGGGGGCGATCCAAAAGTCATTGCATATATTTACGGTGGCCAAGGCACAATCAACGTGCCATCGTTTTCGCCAGACGGAAAACAAATCGCATTTGTTTCAAATACGGTCAAGCATCCATAGTCGGCCGTACAAATCAACCGTAAGCCATCTTCGGCACGGAGCCCACATGTTCCGCCGTCGGTTGCCAATGTAATCTCATAACATTATTTATTGTCGCTTTCTCTTTTGCTTTCTTCATTTGACCTTCATTCTCTGAACCATATGAAATACCGAAACCTTGGCAACTCCGGATTGCTCGTTTCTCGAATCTGCCTCGGGACGATGACTTATGGGATGCCCAAATGGGGCTTTCACCTGCGAAACAAAAACAGGTCGCTTTCCGACGTGAAATCTATGCAGCCCAAATCGAGCGAATGGATCTGAACATTGGCCGAATTGTTGCGAAACTGGAGTCGCTGAACAAACTCGATAACACGTTGATCTTGTTTCTGTCTGACAATGCATGCTGTGCCGAAGGCGGAATGTTTGGCTATCAATTCGAAAAGAATAAGAAAGAGAACTTCAGAGATTGTAGAAACAACTCGGGGCGTTTAAGCAGTACTGGCGAAGCGTGGTCGAACGTCTCAAACAATCCGTTTCGGCTGCACAAACGCTGGGTCCACGAAGGCGGCATCGCCACTCCCTTGATTGCACACTGGCCAAAAGTTATCACCAAAACCAGGCGAGTTTCCCCAGCAAGTTGGTCACGTGATCGACAGCATGTCGACCTTCGCCGATCTCATAAAGATATTTTGTGTAGAAGCCAAGAAAGCGGGTGTGTCAAATTATTCAATGGCATGACCCGGAATCTGACCACCTGTTTGGAATATTGACTTGAGCTGACGACCACACCTTGGATGCTTTGCCTGACACAGAAGTTTGCCAGCGCTGGTGGGCTTTTATGGCCGACATTATGGAGACAGATGTTTTTACTCCGTTGAACAAGAGGTTTGAAAACCGTTGCCTAATTGGCGTCAGCTTTTCCGATTGGAAACTCCCTCGACTCGGTTCTGGCAGTTTGCAGGTAGTTTTCGATCTTCACAATGACATCAGGCCGTTGCGACGCGACGTTTTTCGTTTCGCCAACGTCGTTGGCCAGATCGTAGAGCTCAAGCGCTTCGCCAGAAGCCAGTCGAACCGCTTTCCAGTCCTGCCAGCGGACGGCTTGTTGGAAGCCCTTTTCATGAAACTCCCAATACAGAAAACGATCACTCAGGTTCTGTTTCTGTCCCTTCAGCGTCGGCACAATGCTAACCCCATCGCGATTTTCTGGCGATCGAGCGTTTGCCAGTTCGGCGAACGTTGGCAATACATCTGCGAAATCCCATGCCAATTCACTGGTTGTTCCCTGCGGAATTCCATCGGGCCAGCGAACGACCATTGGAGTCCGTATTCCGCCTTCATACATGTCGCGTTTGCGGCCACGTAATGGCCCGGAACTGTCGAGCACTCCGTCGTATCGGTTCGCGGCTCCATTGTCGCTGCAAAAGAAAATGATCGTGTTGGAGTCGATCTTCAGTTCGACCAACAACTTCATTATCTGTCCAACATGATCGTCCATGCGACTGACCATCGCGGCGTATGTTTTCTCCTGATCGGACCATGGTTTGCCAGCGTAGGGCGCGAGGTCCGGCACTTCAAAATGGTTGTGGGGCACGCAATAGGGGAGGTAGAGAAAAAACGGTTTCTTGTGATTCGCACGGATAAAATTTAAAGCGAATCCGGTGAACAGGTCGTGGCTGTACTGCTGCTGTTTGCCACCAACGTTGCCGACGAGTGGAAATTGATCTTCTCCAAGCCAAAGGTAATCCGGGTAGTGGCTGTGTGCGCGTCTTTGGTTCAAATAGCCAAACCATTTATCGAAACCTTGGGCTGTTGGAATGCCCGTGGTGCCGGGTTCACCCAGCCCCCATTTCCCTGTCATCCCGGTTACGTAGCCAGATTCTTTAAGCACTTCCGCCAGCGTCACGTCTTCGTCCAAAAGCGGAACTCGAACTTGGTCACTTCGTACGCCAGCAATCTGCCCGACACCAAAGTTCCCACGCACGCGAGTATGACCAGTGTGCAGTCCCGTCATTAGAACTGAGCGGGAAGGCGCGCAAACGGGCGAACCGGCGTAGCATGAAGTGAAGCGGATTCCTTCGCTTGCAATGCGATCGATGTTTGGCGTCTTGATCTGCTTGCTGCCATAGCAACCAAGGTCGCCGTACCCAAGGTCGTCAGCCATCACGAAGATAATGTTCGGCTGTTTCTGTTCCTCGAAGCCGGACGCATTTTGTGACGCGATCACGAGCAGAAAAAACATCACTAGACTTGTGCGACGAACCATTGCTTTACCTCAGAGTAATCTCAAAACGGGCTGGCTGCCTATTGCGGAAGTTGAATAGTACAGGCGGTCAATCGCTCAACTGCACCACGGCAGTCGGCTTCAAGATCTTCGCCAACGGTGGCTTCGACCGACACGCCGCCCTGGTATCCAATGTCGGCCAGGAACTGAAAGAACGCTTCCAGGCCGGGAACCGAAGCGGACGGTTTGGGAAAGCAGCGGCCTTCCGGGTTGGCAAGCTGGACCGCACAGATCAGGTCAGCAGCCTCCAGCATGATGTCCATGGGTTCGTCTTCCATCGCGAAGTGATACAGGTCCGCGGCGAGTCCGATTTCTGGTCGCTCGACCTCGCGAACAATCGAAAGAGCTTGGGCGAAAGTGTTGACGAAATTGGTCTCCGTGTGATTCACGTGCTCGACCGCAATTTTGATCGGCCAGTTATTGTCTTTGATCACATCGGAACAGAGTCGGCAAAACGCGACCATTTGCTCTCGGGCTTTCTCTGTCGAAAATCCATCGGGAACCGAACGAGAACCCGGGCTGCCAAACACAACTGCGGTTGCCCCAAGTGCGACCGCGCGCGCGAGGGCGTGTTGTAAAAACGAACGTGATTTTTCGTCGTCAACGTCGGGGCCGGTTACTTTCAGGTCAGGAGGAAGAAACCAGTTTGCGGATTGAACGCGGATGTTATTGTCCTTGATCCGCTGGCAAGCCGCTTCAAAATCAGCGTCCGACATCGCCGCGATCTTCGCCAGACCGGGCTCGATGAAGTCCATTCCGCTGGCGATGATTTTTTCCGCATTGAGCAACGGTTCAGACGTTGAAAAATCTGAGACTCCCAAAGCAAACGCCGAAGTTTGTGAGTTGTTGTCGGTGTTATTTGGATTCATGGTTGGTGTCTTCCTTTGCGTATTGTTGCCACGCCTGTTCGATGTTCGCAGTCGTTGCGTCGCCGGCGTGAAAGATCAGACGATGCTTCAGATTGAGGCTTTCGCCCTGTTTGAGAATGGTTGTGCCGTCTTCAAGTTTGCTGCTGAAGGCTTTCATCGCGAATGGATTTGCGGTGAAAAGCCCGTACTCGCGAACGTGCCAACGGGTTGGGAAGCGGTAGCTGTTGGGGTGATTCAAGAACGCAATGCCCAGATGCTCACCTTCGACGGGACCGTTGTAATCACACCACTTCGCCGGTTTGCTCCAGGCTTTTCCGTCGATCAGTCCGTCGCTGTTGATCACAGTGCCGCCCTTTTTGCTGTCGATCGCCATGGAGGTTGGCACGCGAATGCCGAGGCCTGCATCTTTTCGGTCATCGAAAAAAATGTCTCCATCTTCAGCGGTAAATGTTTGGTCAAAGTCAATGGAACGAGACGTTTCAGAAGATCGGAAAACAAGTCGTCGTTCTTCGCTCATGAATCGTTTGCCATCACGGTCAACGTGGTCACAAAGTTCAACAACGATCGCCTGATCTCCTTCGATCACGAGTTGTTTGAATTCACGGTGCTTGATGCTGGCCAGCGTATCCGGTCGGCGATGTCCATCGACGGCCCGTTTTGGCATCTTTTGGTAGTCTTCGAAAGTCGCCAGTTCATGCCAGGTATCGCCACCGGCAAAGGGGCGGTCCTTTTTCTTGATGGCCGTCCATTCTTTGTCCGAATCGGGATACTTCCATCCGACGAGCCCAGCGTTCTCGTGGCCAAAGAGTAGCCCGCGATGATGAGGATGATCACGTTGTTCTTTTTCACTCTCGAGCAACTCCATCGGATACGCGCGGGTCATGGGTTGCCCAGTTGGTCCGATGATTGGCCAGAGATAGGGCTTGTTAACTTTGTCGATCACATAGCGCGAAAATAACTGACCGTCGACCGTGATCGTCAGACCGCTCGCGTTGGAGACGATTCCAAAACCTTTCGACGTTGTTGGATCAGTCTCAACTGCTTCTTTGTTGGATTGGGAAACTGGTTTTTGAGAAACTGTTATTTTCTGGGCGTTGGCGATGCCAATCCCAGCAATGCAGAACGCAATGAGAGTCGGTAGTAAACGAATACACTTCATTGTTTTATGCCTGTCTAAATTTTTCGTTGATGCGGGAACTTGATCGTCCGCTCGGGGAGACAGTGGAAATGTAGTCAACCGAATTGATACTGCAACCTCTATCGCTGTTGAGAAAAAGTTGCCTAGAGTCCTGCTAGGTTCGTCGTATTGATAGGGCCCGCACTAACTCAAGTTAAACGCCACCACTCTCGGGCGTTCGGTCTTGGGTGTAGAGATGTTCCGAGGGGGCGAGTTCAGATTCTGTGCTCACCGAGCGTTTTGGTGAAGAAGAGGTTGTGGGCTGGGAGGGCGTGGCGCGAGTTTGCAAATCCTTCCAATCCATATAACCAGTCAATCTTTTTTGCGACAGCGCCGGTCCAGCGTGAATTACAGGGATTTAAGCCTATGCGCAAACAAATGCCGTTACTGCCATGATTTTGTTGATAGCGGTGGTTTCGTTTGCCTTGGAGGGGGTGGCTCTGACCAATGAAGGGGAATTCTATGTTAAAATTGAAAAAACATTCAGTATTTATCGACAGTTTAAAGCACTTTGGATGGATGTAGGGGAAGGCTTTGATCCGGAGTTGTTTCACGATGACGATGGACGAAAATATTTCGCCAAAATGCGCTGGCGAGGCCTTTCCTTCTTCTTGTCATTATCAAATTTTAGCCTGCACCACCATTGGAGACACAAATGAAGAGCCCTGCCACCTTTTACTTGTTTGCTTTAACCGCCGTATTTCAGCTTTGCTTGCTTCCAGGCACCTTAACTGCGGATGTCGTTCTTTCGAAAGACGTGCGTTCATCTACTACTTGGGATGATGCCTTTACGGTAACGACGATGGGGTTTGCGGATCATACGAACAACATTGCCGTTGGTCTTACTGACGAAGTTGGTCTGGGGCAGAGCTTTACTGCAACTGCGGATGGGAGCGTTGATGCGATCAGTTTTGGCGTGCTTCGCATGTACGCGAACCTTGATGGTGTCGTTAATGTGTATCAGATGTTTGATGGCGATGGCACTACTCCGGGAGCGAACCCTACGCGATTTCGCAATGGCAATTCGGATTGGATGAGCGATGCGATTGCGTCGTTTGCATTTGACACAGATACGGTGAACATCACCAACGGTAGTGATGGAAACACGATGTTTACGTTTGGCCTGACAGGAGCGGATCAGTTTGCAGTTGTCAACGGCGGAACCTACATGGTCAGCATTGAAGGTGCTGCAGGCAACGCCGGGCAGCCCAACTTGATGCTTTGGGATCGAAGCGACTCTGATCCTTATGCTGGCGGGCGCTATGGTATTCCTGACGGTGGTTCGACTGCTGCCGGACGTGACGTGATGTTAGGCATTAATATCGTATCTGCTGTTCCCGAGCCAAGTTCGCTAGGCTTTATTGGCCTTGGAGCGATGGCATTGTTTCTTCGTCGCAAGCGTTCGGTTTGAGTTGCTCAAGCTTGTCAAACTAACTTGGTTCGTGAGGTTGTTTTGAAGATCGTATCGTCATTGGAGTTGAAGATGTCTAGTTCCTTCAGGTTGTCCCCTAGCTCGCATCGTGTGAGTTCGGGGCGAACTGCGTTTACGTTGGTGGAGTTGCTGGTTGTCATTGCAATCATTGGAATTTTGATTGGGATGCTTTTGCCAGCCGTCCAGCAAGTTCGCGAGGCCGCGCGGCGGACTGCTTGTGCCAACAATTTGAAGCAGCTCGCACTTTCCCTGCATAACTTTGAAACTGGGTTCAAGAATTTTCCACCTGGAGGAAGCCGTAGCGGTCTGACGCAAGGCGGGCATGGCGGATACACATGGGGCTATTTTTTGTTGCCTTTTCTTGAGCAAAACAATCTTCAAAATCAAATCGCAGAGATTGCGGGTAGATTCGCTCCCAGTCCAACGGGTAAAAGAGGCTCAATTTTTTGCCGGGCTCATGTTGATCCGACAACTGGGCTTGCGCCTGAGGGACGAGTCCTGCCTGTCTTTATCTGCCCAGCAGACACGTTGCCAGACATAAGGCCTTCGGCATTTCCGGATTGGCGATGTGCCAAGTCTAACTACGCTGGTAACATTGGTTCGGGCCACAATGCTGGTGGCGGTTACCAACGCGGGGACGGGTTCTTTTACCGTTTTCTCGAGTCAATAAACGGCTTTGCAAATGTCACTGATGGGACGTCCAATACGATTGCATTCGGCGAGGTGGGCGGCTCCAGCAATGGCTCGGCCCCCGGTGGCGAAAACCCAACGTATCCGTTGTGGGCGGGCAGTCCCAAACGAGGCGGATCTAACTCACTGTCGCACTACGCTAATCTTCGTGAAGCTTGGCGAAATGTACCGATCAACCTTTTCAATGGTGGTGGTCCTGCTGCGAATCCGGATTTGTGGGATCGAGGGTTTGGTAGTCAGCATCCAGGTGGTGCAAGTTTCGCCTTCGTCGATGGCTCTGTCCACTTCATAGCAGAAAGTGTGGATTTGGAAACCTATGAGAACTTAGGGTTGCGGGCGGACGGTAGAGCTGGGACAGATTTTTAGTGTGCTTTTTTGGCCATCAGGTGTATCTGGATTAGTTGCGTCCTGCTTGGTCGCATCGTCTTCGTGGTGTAATTTTTTTGAGTTTGCGGGGGCTGGATGTTTAGGTTGCTGATTTCGAGTGTGATTACTTCCTTGTTGCTTTTGACGGGGTGTGGCCAAGTTGCAAGTGTGACTGGGGTTGTTACCGGAAATGGTGAAACCGTTGGAGGTGGGGATATTATTTTCAGGCCTGTCGAATCGGGTGTAAAGCCTGCAGCTGGCGCTATCGGGGCAGACGGTAGTTTTGCTTTGAAGACAGCTGGAGATAGTGGGCTTATTCCTGGAGAGTATACGGTCCTGTTCACCGCGCCGCTTCCTCAAGAGGACGCTGAGAATCTGGGGCCTCCAAGTCCATGGAGGTCGTGGAAAGCTCCCGTTGATCCGGTTCTCGTGAAGGCTGGTGCGAATGAATTTTCAATAGAGCTTGTTGAGGCTAAGTGACCGTCTGCGAATCGTTCCTGGTCTTAGATGTTAAATTCAAGGGCGTTTCAAATGCGGATCTTGGGAGTCAAGAATGTGTGAGCCCGATGGGCAAATGGAGCGGGAGCTATTCATTGAAAAGTTTGCCGAGAATCAACAGCGAATTTATTCGTTTGTCCTCTCTCTTGCGCCGAACTGGTCGGAGGCCGAGGAAATATTCCAACGCGTTTCCGTCGTGCTTTGGAAAAAGTGGGCAGGCTACAACCGCGAATCTGAATTCATCGCTTGGGCTTTTGGCGTTTCACGGCTCGAAGTATTGAAGCATATGTCTGAGAAGAAACGGAAGAAAGAGGTTTTTTCCGAGGATGCAATTCGTGCGATTGAGGCGAGGTCGATTGAGGCGACTGAGCCAATCAGTGAACGAATGAATGCTTTGCATTTTTG
Source organism: Mariniblastus sp. (assembly GCA_045105295.1). Lineage (GTDB taxonomy): Bacteria > Planctomycetota > Planctomycetia > Pirellulales > Pirellulaceae > Mariniblastus. The sequence continues at coordinate 1,660 of JBGCDK010000168.1, read as the reverse complement.
CTTGGACAAACTCCCTACTAGAAAGCGTTCGCTGGTGAGTAGGTGCTATGGCGGCACAGAGAAGATCATTGATGTTGCACAAACTTTGGGGCTTACGTCTGACGCCCTCTATTGGCGACTAAAGCGAATTCGTGAAACGTTGCACGAGTGTGTCGACAAGACTTTGTCGGTGAAGGATTAGTTTGATGGACAACGAAGAACTAAAAAGACCATTCGGAAAGCTCATCGACGACCAGCGAGTTCGCGAATTGGTTGACGCATATTCAGCTTGCACTGCAACTGACGCGGAGATCGCTGAGTTGAGCCAGCTTATTGAATCATCGCGTGATGTGTGTGATTATTTCATCGCACATACGACGCTCCTTGGCCAATTGGTTGTCTATTCAAATGCTGGTGCGCACGCATATACGATTGAAGAAGATTCATCTGAAAATAAAATTCTAGGGTTTCCGAGGATTCCTGCGAGCTGGCCGATGGTGCGGGCCGCGGCCGCATCTTTGATGTTCCTTGCGATCATGATCAGCAGTATTTTGTTTTGGAATGTTGACTTAACTCCCAATAACACTGAAATCGCAGAGGTTGTTGGGCAGATGCTCAGCGAATCAGGCAAACGTTCAGCCGGGCCTTTGCTGGCCGGGCAGACGATTTCTATTGAAACCGGCGAATGCAAAATCTCGTTAGTGAACGGCGTAGAGCTCGTTATTTCATCTCCAGCTAAGTTTGCCATGGAGAGTGCGATGCGGTGCAGGCTTTGGGAGGGGCGTTTGACGGCTGACGTGCCGCAGCAGGCAATCGGGTTTCGCGTCCTGACAAAACATGCAGACATCGTCGACCAGGGGACTCGGTTTGGCGTCGCAGTACAACCAGATTCGGGAACGGATATTGCGGTCTTCGAAGGGTTGGTTGATGTCGCATCCCACAACCAGTCTTTACCTGTCGGCCGGGCTGTTTCTATCAATGCCGACGGAATTCTTTCGCGTCTACAGTTGGTGACTCCAGCCACGTTCGAATCGTCAGGTGATAATGAGAACGCATCACAGTCAGTAATTACCTCAGTTAAAGACAACATTCGGTCGCTGGAAGAGTTGGGCTATTACCGGGTCGTGCCAGGTGGATTTAGCGAAGATAAACCGGCCTATGTTGATCGAGTTCACCAATGGAATGGAGTCGGTGTCAGTGGATTGCCAAGCGAGTTACTTGGTGGCGACTATGTGATGCCCTTCAATGATGACAAACTAAAAGAAGACTTTGAGATTACGGTGACGTTATCTCAAACCGCAGTTCTTTACGTTTTGTTTGACGATCGAAACGCGACTCCAGATTGGCTGGCCAAGGATTTTGTCGACACGGGGGCTAACGTTGGGCAAGACGAAGGCCATGTTCCAGGTAACAAAACGATTATGGAAACCGCCGTTGGAAGCGGAAATTCGATCGACAATGAATTCTCTGTTTGGAAAAGTCGAACGCCTCTCAGTGGGGAAGTTACTTTGCAAGGGCTTTGGAATGAAGCGGTCCAGCAACGTCAGGAGGACGACGATGCAGCTCAGAACAAACGGTCAATGTATGGAGTCGTGGCTGTCCCGGTTCAATAGTTGTTTATTGAATCGTACATCTCAGGAAACACTCATCTAGATATCTCAAGTAGAACCCCAATGTCGAA
>JBGCDK010000167.1:0-4096 GCA_045105295.1 Mariniblastus sp. | reverse complement strand
GTAGGACGACGGACAGGAATGTCCATCCTACTGCCGCATACGCAATCAACCACGCAACAGACGCAGCGTTCCAAGGGACGACGGACAGGAATGTCCATCCTACTGCCGCATGGCCCACAAGTGCGATTCCAACTCAAACGCCCGTGGCGTGGGTTCACCGATTTACCAAAGGCAAATCTGACGGAACCATTGGGCTCATGAGGGATCGCAGGTAGGGATCGCAGTATAGCAACAAGCCTGAATGCTTCCCTAGTGGGGCTGATTTGCCAGCATAGCCGAGAAATTTCTGATTTTCGGAAAATGAACTCTTTGCGATTCGCGAATTGAATCACAGATGTTTCCATCCTGCTAATTAAGAAGGGGGAGCTATAGGATGGAATTCTCTCACCTGTCAGAAGGGGCTGACAACCGCGGATGTTGTCCGAGGCTACTTCGCGGAATTGGCTATTTCCAAATGCTTTTCCGACAGCTCTTTCATCCCCAGTTTCTCATAAACGATAGAGAGGTTTTTGTGGATCGATGTCGAGTTCGGGCGGCCCTTCAGCGCGAGTCCAAACTCAACGGCTGCGTCTTGGTACCGTTCCAGCTGTAGCAAAATACTTCCGTACGTGTCTCGAAAGACAGGATTTTCAGGCTGACTAGTAACCGCTGTCTCAATCAACCCAAGAGCACGTTCCAAGTCCGCGTTGTCGCCATTCTGTGACAGCACCCAGGCGAGGTTGTTGAGCGCAAAGACATAAGTCTTATCCAATTTATATGCCTGTTCCAAATGGAATTTCGATTCCTCGAATTTACCTTCGTCCCACATGAAATTACTAAGAACCAAGTGAGCCATTGGTGTTGGGCTGCCGCCAGTTACAAGATCAACAAACGTCTTTCGAAGTTCGGCCACTTCGCTTTCTGAATCCTTTGTTTGGGAATACAGATTCATGACTCGATTAAACACTGGTTGAAAATTTGGATCAGCGTTGACAGCTTTTATCAAAAAATTGACTTGTTCCTTAATACTGGCACGCGCCGCGACGGAACGATCGTGCTTCATTACGTAGAAATCAGCAGTTGCCGTTTTGATCATGTCGTCGGGGCGAATTCGCATTCCTTGCAGCAAATATTGCTCTGCTTGATCCATGCGATTGAGATTTAAAAGAACACTCGCCAGTGCGATTCGAGATCTCCCATCGAACTGATCAAGATCCAACATGCCGCTGTAAGCTTTTTCCGCAGCCAATAACGCTTCCAGTCGTTTGGGGTTTTCCCTGCGAACTTGATAAAGTCGGGCAAGCATCAGGTAAAACCCGGGATTCACAGAAGCCGCTTTTTTTAGCGCCACAATCGCGTTGTCGTAGTCCTCGACGGCTAAGTAATATTTCGCCCAAGCTTCATCAAGAATTGGCGTTTCAGAAACTGAGTTCTTGAGATGCCAATGAAGTTTAGGCAGCAGGTCGGGGTCGTCCGACCGACCAATGGATTTCGCAAGCAGTTGAGCCTTGAGTTCATGGGCAGGCGAAAATCCAACTCTATTAAAAGGAGCAAGCTCGTTTAGCTTTTCTTCGGCCTGCTGGTTGTCTCCTGTCTTGGCCAGAATGTCGACCCAAGCCAATTTTTGCCGTGGGCTCAATTCACCATCAGACATCAGTCGCGTGAAATAAGTTTTTGCGAGCGGGAAGTCTTTGTCCTGGAGAGCAGACTGCGCACCCTGTTGGTATCTCCGCATGACTGCTTCATCAAGAACAAATACTCGGATCATCACAAATCCAAGCAAGCCCACCATGAGCAGAGCTGGCAAAAGATATAGCAGCGTCCAAAGTCGTTTTTTTCCAGGTTTCTTTAAAAAGCTAAAACTGGCGACCACAGACCGATAAGGTGCCCAAAGGATTTGCTTTCCAAATCGTTGTAGCCTTTTGCGCCAGTTCTTGGAGACAGCATCGTGTCTGAGTTCAACGCCCGTGTCATGAAAAAGCCCAAGGCTGGTAAACGGCGCTAGAATAACCCGAAACGGAAACAACAAAATCGCTTTTAGTATTCGTAGCGATGTTGCAGCAAACCCGAGTTGTCGATCGTGCCAATCGCGCGGCCGTTTAGCCCGGTCTTTGATCCTGCGATATTCGGATTGAATAGATTTGATTAGCCGACGCATTTTCTACCAATCGGTTTGCTCGTACACTTTTTTGGCTTGTTCCAGCCCGGGAAAAGCTCTTTTAGAGTTAATCAACTCCTGAAGTATTCTTTTCGCGGCCGGGCGATCGCTGTTCATTAGAATCATCGCCAGATAGAACCGGCTTTCTAAACTGATTTGCCCCTGCTCGACGACTTGTTTCGCGATTTTTAATGCTTCCGCCTCGCCGCCATGGCGAAACAGGATCCAAGCAAGCGAAATCGCCGCTCCACGGCCCGCCGGTTTTCGAAGGTCCGGTTGCAATTTCGTGGCAATTTGAGCGTATTGAATCGCAAGGTTTTCACTGCCTGGAATATTGCTCAGTACAACAGAAAGTTCAAGCATCGCCGCCAAGTTCGCTGGGGACTGGAGATGCGCGGCCTCCAATTGTTTTCTGGCAGCTTGATAATCACCCTTGTACCGCAACACGAGCGCCAACATGAGCCTCGCCTGCAACGATGAGTCGGACGCCGTCATCGCTCGGTCAGCACACTGCTCTGCCAATTCCATCTCACCTACCTCTAGTGCCCATTGGCCAACCGTGATTTGGGTACGACTGTTTTTCGGGTGGTCCGCTGCGACGGACTTCATCAGTTTTTTGGCAGTTTCTTCATCACCAGCGGACCGGTGGTAAACGGCCATGGTGATTTCTGGGATCTGAGTCGTGTCTTTATTCCGCTCCCACTGTTGTTTGAGCACCGCGTAGGCCGCGTCAGTTTCTTTGTTCTTAAAAAGTGCTCGCGCCAGTCTCGCCTGTACAACTGAACTTTCTGAATCACCGTCGTCGATTGATTTTAAAAGTTTGACAGCGGCAGCCCAGTCCTGTTGGTTCTCTTCCAGAGCCGCAAGCCCCAGCAGCGTCCGCGTGTTCATTTGATTCTTGCGAAACTCGTTCTCGGTAAACGAGTCGATCAATTTTTTCGATTCATTGAGAGCAAATTTTGCTTCAGAGAAACGGGACTCAGCAATTGCTAATTCTGCTAACAGTAAATAGGCGCCCGGATCTGCAGGATGATCGCGAACGAGTTTTTCCAGTTCTACTCTCGCAGCGGCCGGTTGGTTGGCAGCGAACAACATGCGGGCAAGCAACAGGCCGGTTGGCGGTAAGGCCGGATTAGTTTTTCGAGCAGAATCCAACAACTGCCGAGCCGCGGCAAACTGCTGGGCCTTGAACGCGACAATGGCTTTGTCGATCATCGGCACCGTTTTTTCAGTGGCGACGTCAGCAAAATATGACTGCAGCAACGTGCTGGCCGTCATTTCATCTGCTGCAACTTGAGAACCAAGATGGGTACCGAAAAAGACGGGTAGAAGAATGATGAGCAGCAAAAACTTATGAGGTTTCATGCATTTGGTCCATGATGAAAAAAGCACGAAGGCCTAAAAGACCTCGTGCTTGAAATGTAAAACTAATTAACCGCGTTGGTATTACTCAGCTGAGTTTGAATTTCGTCGTCTTCTTCGACCCAGGCCGATAAAGCCTAAACCAATACCAAACATCAAAGTCGTTGTTGGCTCAGGAACGGCAGTGGTCGAGAAAGCGTAATCCAAAAAGATATCATTGCCAACCTGAACCAAGGAAAACAATCCATCTGTTGGGGATGCCATGTTTGCTGCACTAGCGTTAAACATTCCAGAACTGAATCCGTTCACCGAAGTCGCACCAGAGAATACTAGCCATTCCCGATCCGCTTGCCAAAATGCATCGGTAAAATCCACACCACTGAAGATGAAGTCGAACGTTGTGGCGCCATCGAAAGTCAAAGCACCGCCTACGTCGATCCCATCGAAATTCATACGTCGACCAGCTTCTGTATCAGCAACCAACTCCCAATCAATCACAGCCGTCGATGTGTAGGTCAAATCTGAAACGAAAGTTTGAATTCCTGGTGAATTCCCAACAGCATGCGTTCCAGAAATGGTTGTCGCACCACCGATAGT
>JBGCDK010000166.1:0-12609 GCA_045105295.1 Mariniblastus sp. | reverse complement strand
AACACGTTGAAAAACGGCGATCACCGCCCTTATTACACTGGGCACATTGTTTCTCTGCACTAAGGAGATTGGGAATCTCATTGACCCCAGAAAAGCAAGTCGGGCTGACTGGATTCGAACCAGCGACCTCTACACCCCCAGTGACGGGCGAACGCTTGATTATACGGCAAAAACCATGGTCAACGCAACACACAGTAGGCTGTTTTAGTACCGCTTAGGACCCTATCTCTGACGAAACTCTGACGCAATACAGCACGTTTGCAACGTACAACACTGAGAGATCAACAAGGGCTTAGTCGGTTCGCATTTCTCCGACTTCGACTTTCTTTACTAGCCCAATTTCGATCGAATTACAGATCGATCTTGAGCCAACATGTTGACTCAAGATTTCTTTTGAAGCGTCCTTCTCTAAACGACTGATGGCTTGCATCCGCGCGATTGTTGGCACCTAGTTGTCAAGGTGGAGGTTGCCGACGTCGGATTGTGCCGCGCATATGGCTTTGGGATGTTTGCGCATTTTCCGTTTCTTGTTCATGAAGATTTGCACACAAAATTTGCAAACGATGCTTGTTCAACGTCCGACAACAAATCAAAAAATTCTTTGAACTGTTTCTATTGACGGGCGTAAGAATGATAGTAGGATGCTTCTTGTCGGGCCGCGTCACAACTTTTGGCTCGACTTTTTTATGCGCAAGCAGGCTGTAAGCTTTTATCTCCTCTTGGTCCTGATTCCATTGTTGAATCTTGGACCTTCGCTGCATCGCCTCTCGTGTTTTGGCTTGCACGGAGATTCTTGCTGCAGCATCTTCGACGATCTTGGTTCGTTTGGTTCACATTGCTGTTGTGATCACTATTTGTCGCGTTCTGACAACACGAGTGGACAAGGCGCATCACAGCTGTTGTCGGATTCTTCGCATTCAGATTGTCCGCTTTGCCGGTTTTTCGCGAACTTCAATGTTATTCAGTCACCTGTTGACTTTGCCTGCGTTGAGTTTCTTTGCTGCGAAGTTGCACTTCTTGTTCCAGACCTCTGCGTCTGTGAAATCATCCCGGATCATGCTCGTGGTCCGCCGGCTCTTTCTTTCGTTGCATTCTGTTAATCGTTTGTCTGCTTAAGTCGAGCTGCGCTTAATTATGCGAAGACTCCGCGCTCATCTAGCAGAAACACTGCGCTACCAAAGTCGCAGTTTGGATTAACAAACACCGTCTTAAATCAGTGCTGTCGATACGCATTTTTTGCTGTGTCGCCAGTTGCGCTACCGGTGCGCACTCAACGAAATAAGTCTTCTGAACCAAACTGTGCATCCGTTGCACACCCAAACAATCACGAAAGAAAGAACTATGAAAACTCAAACCAAATTAGACCTAAAATCACCGTTTCGATCCGCATTTACCTTGGTTGAATTGCTTGTTGTTATCGCCATCATTGGAATTCTGATCGGCATGCTACTTCCGGCGGTGCAGCAAGTTCGCGAAGCGGCTCGCAGAACTCAATGCGCCAACAATATGCGTCAGTTGGCATTGGCATCACATAACTATGAAAGTGCACACCGGCACTTTCCTACCCCCGCTGCCGGCTCTTTGGAGGGCTATTCTCTGATTGCACAAATCCTCCCGTTTGTCGAGCAGGCGAATTTGCAATCACAGATTGATTTTGACCAAGACCTACTTCAAGGTGTGCCTTGGAATCCAGTCATCAATCCTTTTTATTCGGACCTTGTAAGCCAACGCGTCTCAATTTTGGAATGCCCCAGTGATAGTGGAAATCCACTCCTGGACGAGAACGGAACGACTTGGGCAGGCTCGAACTACTTCGGAAACTCGGGAACAGCGACTGGCGTTCTGTACGTCACTCGACAACCTACTGACGGTGTTTTCTGGCGAGGTTCAGAAGTCACGTTTGGCGAGCTAACTGATGGTTCATCGAACACAGCTCTATTGGCAGAGACCTTGTTTGGGATACGAGGTGATTCAACGACAGACTTGATCGATGCTCAAACCCAAATGGCTCGCGTCAATGGCGGAGCTCCCGGATCAGTTTCCGCCGAAGACCTCGTCACTCGAGCACCGACACGATACGAGGGAAGGCGTGCCGGACAGTGGATTCGCAACTTGCCCTATCAGGGAATGATCAACGCCTTCTTTACACCGAACTCGTCTCAACCCGACGTGGCATTTCATGGCGACAGCATGTCTGCAGCACGAAGCAATCACCCTGGCGGCGTCAATGTGAGTCGCTGTGATGGAAGCACTTCATTCGTTTCCAACAACGTTGATTTGGAAACGTGGCGCAATTTGTTTGCCCGAAACGATGGTCAAGTCTTGGGGGAGTTCTAATGAGCCATTTAAAATTTTACGGCAAGCAAGACTGTCCAGTCTTCGACCGAATTTCGTTTGGTCGGAGAACGTTATTGGCGCTCTCGATTGCAATCACGCTGGTCACAAGTACCGTAACGGTTGCCCAAGAGGCAAAACGGAGTACGCCGGAAAAAAAACACATAGCTGACTCAACCCACTGGTCCAGTTTTTGCAACGGCGGCAACAGTCACGTTTCGAAAAATGCTGCGTTGCCATCAAGTTGGTCGCAGAAAGAAGGGATCTCATGGGATGTCGAACTTCCCGGCTACGGTCAATCTGCTCCGCTGGTTATTGGCGACAAAATTCTGCTAACGGCAGTCAAAGGACCGGAAAAGGAAACCAATCTTGTCGTTTGCGTTAGCCGTAAAACTGGCGCAGAAGTTTGGCGCACCAGTCAACCAAGCTCTCTCAAAGGGCCTTCGAACTTCATGTATTCGCGTGCCGCACCAACTCCCGTGGCTGACTACGATCAAGTGATTGCTTTTTTTGAATCCGGCGATTTGCTCGCTGTCGGGATCAGCGACGGAAAGAAACGATGGGAACGTGACTTGAAGGTTGAGACAGGCGGACTCAAGAGCCGCCATGGTCTTGGGAGTTCGTTGACTCAAACGGATGATCTGTTTTTCATCAACCTTGAGCACGATGGACCGTCTGCGTTAATCGCAATCCAAAAATCGGATGGCCAGACACGCTGGAAGACTGAACGACCTTCCGGAAGTTCTTGGAGTTCACCCGTCGTGATGCGACGCGGCGATGAGTATCAAGTTGTCGTTAGTTCGGCGGGAGAGGCGGCTGGCTACGATTCCGAAACTGGAAAAGAGATCTGGAAGGTCAGCGATTTGGTTGGCAATTCCGTGCCGTCTCCGCTGGTGGTTGGCGATCGAATTTTTCTCGGTGCAAGGAAACCCGAGTTTGGGTCTGTGGATGCGGCGGCGAAAAGCAATCTTTGCCTTGAGTTTCAAGAAGGTGAAGTTTCACCAAAAGTCGCATGGCGAAGTGAACGTTGTATTGCTGACTATTGTAGTCCAGTAGTCTGCGGAGAATTTTTGTTCCTCATTAACGGCAGCGGAATTCTTGGCTGTCTGGACAAAAACACCGGTGAAGAAAAGTACCGACAGCGACTGGGATTCGAGTGTTGGGCAACGCCCATCGTCCGAGGTAACCAGTTGTTCGTGTTTGGAAAGAACGGCAAGTCGTTAGTCATTGAGGCTGGCGGAGAGTTCAAGAAAATCGGTGAGAACAATCTCTGGGACTCGACCAACCCACCGCGTCCCGTTTCTTACGTTGAGTACTTTCCGGCTAACGCTAATGGTTCTGGACACGGCGCCGGGCATGGTCATGGTGCCAAGCATGGCGGCGCGAAAGATGAAACTGCCGAACATGGTGGCCATGGTAGTGACCAACATCCGGGCGGCGAATCAGCGGGAAATTCCCACGGCGGTGGTCATGGCGATTCACACGGAAGCGGCAAAAAGCCGGGTGAGGCGATGCTTGCCGGGATGCTCAAAGCCGACAAGGACGGCGATGAAGCTCTAACCGGTGACGAGATTCCTAAACGTCTCGTTGCTGTGATGGAGAACATCGACCTGAACAAAGACGGAAGCCTCGACAAAGGCGAGCTTGAAAAAATGGCCAAGAGTTTTGCGGCCAAACGAGCTGGCTCGAAGGCATCTTCGAGGGATCCGATCGTATACGGCGTTGCTGCAGATTCAAAGGGGATTCTGGTTCGCACCGGAACACGACTCTACGCGATTGGAGGCGACAGCCCATGAGCAATTCCATTGAGAATTCGGGATCCAGCGATCCGACAAGGCGACTTTTGCTTTTGGCATTCGTTGCACTTGCCTCCATTGCAGGTTGCGGAAAACCAGCCGCCTATGTGGCACTTCCGATTTCTCCTCTCAATGAGTTTTCGGATGGGAGTGGGATTTGGCAACGCTCCGAAAGTGAACCATCGAAAACTGACAACCAGCGAATCGGGAAATTTTTCAGGAAACGTCCCGATCTCGTTGGAAGTCCCGAATGGACGGGGCAACCTGAAAAGTATGTTAACCAGGATTCAAAAACGCTTGCCAGATTCTACTGGTTTAGCGGAAACGAAGAAAATCCATCATGGAACGCACTGGAAATCAAAGGGTCTCGCATTCGCGAACTCAACGGCACCGGAATCCCCGGCGCAGAAGACAACAACTAACAAAAGAATCAACTCTTGAGATGAAAGATATGAAGACTCAAACACAATTGTGGAGGCCTCGGTTTCGAATGAGGCACCTGACTGTTCGGCGAAACTACGTTTGGCTGACAACATTGATGGCGACATGCGTTGCAGCCTTAACCGGTTGTAATAGCGAGCCAGCGATCACGATGAACAACGTCGTGTCGACAAGCGAAAGCACACACGAGGCTACTTCTGCAACCACGAAATCCAATCGCATTCTGACCAGACTGTTTTGGCAGGATCGAACCGATGGATCCGTCTATGTGGGAGATCTATCGCTACAAGGAGACAAATATGCCGTTTCAAAATCAAAGGTCAAAAACTTCCCTGAAGTTTCGCCTGATGAACATGATTTAGTTCAGATGGAAATTGCTCACGGTCGGCTGATCGTCGGCGTACGTGATCACGCTGATGGTAAAAACAAAAGCGGCTGGGTCGAAATCGACACGGGCGTTGAGGAAGAGAGCCACGGCGACCATTCTCATTGGCACTACTCTTCGGACGCGAACGTCAGTTCGACAACGCTTGATGTCAACCAAGGCAATCCGGCTCACGTTTACCGATATGGAAACCATATCTATATCGCCAACGACAAGAATAACGGGTTCACACAAATTGATTCCTCTGGATCCACTGATACTTCCGCCGCAAAATTCTTCAAAGGCGGAGGCGGACATATCACGCTGGCAGCGGTTGCCAGTCGAATCGCCTACAGCACCTGGATCGACCGTGCAGGAGACAATTGTGGACGAGTCGACGTGGTCGACCTTCGAAACGAATCATCGGAACCTCGCTATTCCTTCAACCTTCCCGTTGGCGGAATCCACGGAGCTGGAGCGTGCGGCAATCGCGTTTTCTTCGCTCCGAAAAACGGGGTTTGCTGGGTCGATTGCGATTTTGATTTTTCGGAAACCAGCGACTCGGTTTCGATCGGGCACCTTTCGCTCGACGGAGATCCAAGCGGAACCGACTACAGAACTGGAGCGTTTAAAACTTTCGAAGATCACATGCTTTGCATTGCCAACAGCAAGGCTGGGGCTCCAACCCTTTGCGTCATCAATGGCACCGCGCCAAAACCTGTTGTGACGCGGATCTCCTGCGATGACCTTGAAGAAGGTTTGAAGTTGTCGACGGTGAGCGCGACAAAGATCGTGGGCAACAGGTGTTTCGCGTTTGCGTTTGCAGAGGGAGAAGGGCTCGATGAGAAACTGCTTGTTTTCGAACTCGACCCCAACGGAGACCGCAGCTTTGACGACGCAAAGCTGGTGAACTCGATCAAGGTTGGTCCCAGCAAACTCGAAGGTCATTTCGGTCATCACGGCATTACGTTCTTAGGCAACAACAAAACGGCCGTCGTTACCAATCCGGGCGATGGCACATTGTCAGTTGTCGACTTGGTCAACCAGAAAGTCATTCAATCGGTCGACGTCGGCGGACAACCGACTCATTTGCTTTGTTATGGCGAGACCATGTAACGGTTGCTTCTTTTACGGACGCGTTTGTTATCTGGTGGCATTCGCGTCCGTTTCTCCAACGTACCGACGAGCTGTCCTTTCGTGCCAAAAGGAACAAGAGCTGAATCTATGGAAAATACATCTGATCAACACGCAGGAAGAACTGTATTGCGAATCGAATCCAGCAGCGAGGTGAAAACGCTGAATGGCCGGGGAGCTTATGAACATTCTCTGATTGGAGAATACGCTCGTTTGCTTCTGTTGCTAGTCGTCGTTCCTCTCTTGCTTTGTTTGAGTCAACTTGGAACCCACCATCATGCACTGACTGCTTTGTCAGCCGCCCTTGTACTACTAGCTTCACTGGCAACAACGCGGGGGAATCTCTGGTTTCGAGCGTTCCTCCTGACCGCGATGACGTTCAATGTATTCTCGGCCGTTGTCAATCCAAACGATGTCTGGTCTGGCAATGACAAACACAATCCACTTGCAATTCTAAATTTGATTTTGTTGGCCTGTTTGGCGGTCGCGAGTATTTTCGAAATCGGCAGCCTGCGAAGGGAAAGCAGTCAATCAACTTGGATTAAATTCTTGTGCTGGGGAGCGTTAGCAATTCCAACCGTCGGGTACATCATCGGCGCCCCATTAGTCATCGCAATGTGGGAATCGATATCGAGCGACGTATCACATGTTGCCCAAGCCCCCGACTGGACGATGCTCAACGAGATTTTGCTTCGAGCTGCAAAATTTCTCGTGTTTGCCATTTTCACTTATTTCGGCGCGTGTATCGGCAGTTTCCTGAACGTCGTGGCCTACTGCATCCCTCGTGGCGAATCGGTTGGTATGCGTGATTCATGCTGTCCGAAGTGCAAAACAAAAATCAGGCGAGTGGATAACCTTCCTATTCTCAGTTACATCAACCTGTCAGCTCGTTGTCGAGCCTGCAAAGTGCCTATTCCCGCACGATACCTGATAGTCGAACTTTTAGTTGGCGCTATTTTTGGGTCGCTGTTTCTTTATCAGCTCGTAACGGGAGCCGCCAATGTTCCAACAATGGGCAGCCTTTCTCACGCTGGAATTCTGTGGATCGTGCTCTATCCGAAATGGCACATTATCGGCATCTACTTCTTTCACAGTTTATTCATGAGCTTTCTGGTTGTTTTGTCGCTGATCGAATGGGACGGTCAAAAATTTGAACTGCGATTTTCGATTGGGCTCGCGCTACTGTTTTTGATCTCTGCAACTTTGTTTCTTCCACTGCAGCCGATTCCTGCTCCGGATTTTTTATCTTCGCTGACCGGCAGCATTCCTGCGGTTTCTCAAATCGCCAAACTTGTGTTCGGCGGCGCTGTCGGAGTTGCCGTTGCCAGTTGCTTGGGAGCCTTCATTGAGCAAGAGAGCCGTAGCACGTTTATACCCGCGATGGCACTAGCCGGAATCGTGCTGGGCTGGCAATCCGTTTTGCACGTTTCTATTTTGTTTGCACTGATCTTTCTTATTGTCAAGCTTGTGGCTCGGCCTCGTAATCCATTGATGGCCCAACCATCTTTCATTCTTCTAATAGCGGTCATGATTCATCATCCAATCTGGAAAATTGTCTTTCAGCAGTTCGCAATTTGAATCGACCGCAGCTGCAAACCGCGACTCCAAAAACTTGTTTGACTTTATTTCTGGCCCAGGCGATTTGCGATCGTTTCATTCGGGTGTTTGTCCTTGATAATCTAGGTCGAACGCAGGACGTTAAGTTTTATCGGAGGAAAGCAAATTGGGAGCAAACGGAATCTCGACAGTTCACCGAGCATTTTTGAGTTAGTTGTCCCTAATGACATGCGACCTTTTGCAGAAGTGTGTAGCGGTCGGTTTACGGCACGAAACTCTGACGTTTTGATACTACGCCGTCGTCACAGAAAGGCAAAAGCCTCAGGAAACGCTTTGTTTCCCGAGGCTTTTGTAGTCGGGCTGACTGGATTTGAACCAGCGACCTCTACACCCCCAGTGACGGGCGAACGCTTGATTATACGGCAAAAACCGTGGTCAACGCAACACACAGTAGGCTGTTTTAGTACCGTTTAGTACCCTATCTCTGACGCGCTGATTGTTGTTGAACGACTCAAGAAAAGCAGATGCAAGAAGATAGTCAGTCCGCATTTCTTCAATTGTACGCCGCAGCATCAAGGTAGTCCTACGTTGCACTCCGGCTCCATCTTGACGCAGGGCGACGACAATTGCGGAGCGGACTCCCAATCCGTGTTTTATTCTTTTCCTCTGATCTATGCCACGTTCACCACCGATTGATTTAATAAATCAATCCTTTTTATAAACCCTCCCTTTTTACAAATGAACCAACCATTCCTCGATGCGCTCAAAGATTTCGATAGCAAACTCGAAGTTCAAATGAACAATTGGAATTTGATTTCAGAAGCGATCTTTGGCAAGCAACCCAAAAGCAATTGCTGCCAAACAGAAACAACGACCTATCAACTGAAGGACGTTTGCTCCTGCTGTCTCAAGCGCTGTGAGCTTCAGAAATAGCGCGATAGCCTCGACTTCGGTCGGGGCTTTTTTTATCGAACATCAAGTTACAGGCCGTTTTACACAAAGTCAATTTGAAAGAAGAAAACCAAGTTGCGCAAATCGGATAGGCAGTATTTGGCCAAAGCGCAACGATGTGCTGCGGTTCTTTTTGCAGGATGATGACGACACAAGTTTCAATTGGACTCTCGAACTTGCTTAGTTTTGGGAAACCGTCGCTACGGACTTTTTCGTTTCCCTACGCCGACGGCTAAACATAGCCACTCCCGCCAAACACAGGAGCGATATGCCCGATGGTTCAGGAACCGCGCTTCTAGCGAGCGTCACGCTTAAGGCACCGCCGCCAATTTTGGTTAGATCAAACGAGAAGTCGGAGCCGTCGACAAAGATGCCCAAGAGCAGATCTCCGTCATCAATAAGGAAGGTATCTCCAAACTGTAAGGAGTCGTCCAACAATACGCCATCGAGCAGGAAGTTCGATCCGAAAAGATTCACTTCGCTTCCAAACTCGAATAAGATGTCGTCGCCAAAGATTCCTCCGCTGATGTTCACGAGGCTGCCGTCACTTGCTGTGAAGTCATCGTCGAAGATTCCGCCGGTGATAGTCGCTATGCCGCTGGTCTCAAATCCATCCTCGAAAGTACCGCCGCTGATGTTGAGCAAGCTGCCTGCTTCGGCGAAGAAATCACTGCCGATGTCTCCGCCGCTGATATTGAAGACGCTGCCGCTGTGCGCTTCAGACTGGTTACCGACAGTTCCACCGGAAATGTTTATCACGCTGCCGATACCTCCGATGAGGGCGCGATCCACAACGCCGCTGCGGATGTTGACTGTTCCGTTAACGACGGCGGCGTCCGCGCCGAGTCGGCCTCCTTCGATGTTGAGCGTGCTGCCGTCAACCGTTTCAAAGTATTTACCCAGCACTCCGCCTTGCAGCACGGTCAGCGTCTGTCCTTGGCGCAGGCCTGATGGGCGACCGTGGTCCGCCGTGTCGATCACCTGCGGAGTCGTGTCAAGTTCTGGCAGGTCACGACGAAGCAAATTGAGGCCGATGATGTCGTCGCCTCGGTTGCCGGCAAAAATAAACGCAGAGCCATCAACTAGCGTGCCGGTGAAGACGTCGTCGTCGCCGAGGGTAAGAGTCGATCCGTCAAAATCACTGCCATTCAAACGGAATTCCCCGCCGAACAACTCTGCGTTGCTGCCTGCTTGAATGTTGAAATTATCGCCGATCGCCCCGCCGGCGATGTCCACCTCACTGCCAGCGAGCGCTGTAAAGTTCGCTTCCACCAGGCCAAGACTGAGGTTGATGGTGCTGCCGGCTTGCGCTTCGAAGAAGCTATCTAGGGTGCCGCCGATAACGTTCACGGTGCTGCCCGCGTGGGCGTCGCTAAATCTCCCCCACTTGCCGCCGGTGAGATTCACCACGGTGCCGGCATACGCATTGGAAAAGGCGTCGACCTCGCCGCCGCTGATGTTGACTGTGCTGCGAGAGAATCCTGAGTGATCGCCAAGAAACCCTCCTTCGATGTTGACGGTGGCGTCAACAGCCTCGAAATTGATATCCAATTCACCGCCGTTTTGTAGCGTGAGCGTTTGCCCCGCCCGCAAGCCCGACGGACGAACGGGGTTGGGCGTGTTGATAAAGATCGGCGTGGTGTCAGCGGGGCCTGGTAGCGACGATTGCGTCAGTTGGACGTCCAGAATTACATCGCCCGCTTGGGGGCTGAAGATGAACGATGATCCGTCTTCGAGTGCGCCAGTTAGCACATCGTTGCCAGTTAACGAGACGTCCGCGAGATCTGCCCCAGCGATGAGATTGCCATTGAGCCGGTAATCTTGGCCAAAGATCTCGACTCCGCTTCCAGCCCTAGCTCGGAACCTTCGGCTGAGGGCACCGCCTTTTAGCAACACGACGCTCCCAGAAAGAGCCTCGAAATTTTGATCCACCAGTCCGCCGGTCATGGTCACGTGACTGCCCGAGAACGCTTGAGCACTAAAACCGATCAGGCCGCCGCTGATGTTCAACTCTCCGCCGGAACGAACGTCGAGCCCAGAATTGATCCGGCCGCCGGCTACGTTGAGCTCCGCGCCGGAAAGGACATCGAAAGAGGAGTTAATGAAGCCGTTGCCACTCAGGTTGAGTTGGGTGGTCTGGCCGTCGCCACCAACACTCTGTCCAGAGCCAATATTCGGTTCGGGCGGCAGGTTGATCACCGTGTCAAACAAGGCCGAATCGGACGTGCCCGGACCAAACACTTGGGCCACGGCGGGCGTCGCCAGCAAACCGATAAACGCTAATGCAATGGAAAGGCGGGTCACCCCAGAGATGGTTGCCAAGATTACTTCCGAGACGAGAGTTTTCATTTTTTGCCTTTGATCTGTTTGGATATGAGTGGGAAGGATACGCGGTGGCAACTTTTGGGTGGATGGTGCGATGGCATTGCACATCACGTACACCAGTGCAGCCGAAAGCATTACTACCCATGTCTCATATGGTTAGCCAGTTTTGTAGGATTCTGGACCATGAAGTTCTGCCGCTAACAAAATTGGAAGTGCAAAACACTTGTTTTAGTAGCCTTCAGCGGTCCTAACGCAAAAACGCCGTAGAGGCCTTCATGATTCGGAGCAATTTTTTGTGCGCAATTGCTCCACGTTGTCGTGGCGTGGCAGGCCCGCCAATACGAACCCGAATCGCAGTTTTGATGCTGAGACATTTTGTTGAGGGGTAACGCCTCGGCCAGTTACCTAGCCCAGCCCAACGGGCTTGGACTGCGTTTACCTAAACACCAAAGGGCAACGGACTTCGCTTTATTCGCAGCAACATGGATTGACAGCACTGCCGGTAATTATTGAAGCGAGCGAACATAGCACGGATGGTGACAGCAAAAGCTTGGACGGTCTTAATTAAGTGCCATTCGCGTGTCGGACCGAAGCGTTATCTGGACCTGTCCCTGTTTTCGTTTCGTTTTCTCGCTTCGGTACTTCGTCGCTCCAAACAACGAAATTATCTAGGTTTGGGGAATTGGCCCCTGTTCGCTGCCGTTGGTTATTAAGAGGTAGAGCCCTGTTCTCCTTCCATACGTTTGCACGTCTCACGACTCAAAAAGTTCATTTTTTGAACGAGAGTTATCTGTTAATTGTCCTCTATGAAAAACTACCCGGCGTCATTGATCAAATGGATACCGTTTTGTTTACCCCAGAAAGAAGTGAGCCTTGATGAAGAATTTGAATTGGATCTCGAAAGTTAGAAAGTCACTCGTTGGCACTCCTTCCCGAAACCTTCGCAGAAGGCATCGGAGAACTGTTTCGACATTTGAATCACTCGAACCGCGAAACCTTTTGGCTTCGATCAGTTTTGACGCCGGCGTTGGTTCGCTTTCTTTTGTTGCTGACGCTGGTCAAGCAGATGCTGTGACCGTCAGTGCCCCGACGGCAACGTCACTGCGAATCCAGGTGGGAAACGGTGACTCGATTTCACTGCAGGACGACGCAAGCGGAAATGCCGCATTCGTTCTTAGTGCAACGAGCGTGGCAGATGACACGCTGACGATCGATGTCGCTAGCGCGATGGTGAGTTCGCTGATGTTTGAATTGTTAGATCTTGATGATTTATTCACAGTAACTGGTCTGGCAGGCATTGCGGATCTTTCGGTGCTTGGTGGAGATGGCAACGACACGCTGGATGCATCAGCAGTTTCGACTGGAGTTCAATTCTTTGGCGGCGACGGCAATGATGTTCTGATCGGCAGCGGTGGAGTCGACACGATTAATGGCGGTGCTGACAACGACACGATAACCGGTGGGCTGGGGGCTGATCTGCAATTTGGTGATGCCGGCGACGATTTGTTCATCTGGAACAACGGTGACGGACCCGATGACAACACGGGCGGTGCCGACAACGACACGTTCACGTTCAACGGAGCTGACGGTGCCGATGACATCTTGAGTCTGATGGCCGGACCTGGTGATGGCTCGCTCGTTGGTGCGGCATTCAACTTAACACGTACGGCTCCCAGTGCTTTCGCGATTGAAGGCGTTGAAATCGAA
>JBGCDK010000165.1:0-15831 GCA_045105295.1 Mariniblastus sp. | reverse complement strand
TGAAAACTTTACGAAGCTTTTTCCCGTCAGCCGATTTGCCCATCTGTTTCAGCCAAACGTGCGGCCGAAGTTCGCTTTCAAACGTGACGGTGTTGAAGTGTTCTTTGATGATCTCGCGATACTTCTTGGCTTCCTCGAAATTGGATGCGACTTTCCTGCCATTACGCACTTTCGTGTAGGGGAACGAGCCTTCGTCTCCGCCAAGCAAATTCGCGTTGACGACGTTTCCGAATCCAAAGGCATGACGCTGCATTTGAATTTTGACTGTCGCGCCTTCGACTGGATTTCCAGCTCAGTCAACGACCTCGACGGTCAGATTGCCTTTGCGAATTTTTTCGATCCTGGCCAAAGCGTCTTTGCGCCACTGAGCATCCGGCTCGCGGCCTTTGTAGTTGACGGTGGAACGCGGGAGGGTTGTGATGTCGTAGTCGGCGCCGTAGTTGATCAATTGCAGGTCCGCGATCTCGCAAACCTTTCCGGCTTCGCCAAGCTGAATGTTGACGATGCTGTTTTCCGGATTGGAATCGGTGGTTGCGACGAACGAGCGGACGTGTTGTTTCCAAGCTCGGTAGCCGGCAAGCTTGTATTGATACGTCGGTTTTTCTGAGTCAGCGAAAACATCGAGGTAGACATTGTTGGGTTGGCCACCGGCTCCCGGGCGACGAATCCAAAATGAAAGCAGGATCGTATCGCCTTTTTTAAAAGCGGTTTTGATCGGAATATTGACCTGCATGTTTTTGGCGTCACTGTAGCGGACTTCGGAGTCGACTTGGTAAGCCTTCTCGAAGGGCATGTCTTTGATCGCCACCCAAGCCGCGGTTGCTTCGATGTTTTGCTTTTGAAAGTCGATTGGTGATTGTTCGCCGAACGCCAAGACGGCTTGTCCACCTTGGGGCGGGATGATTGGATCTTCTTGGGCGTTCATGATGGTCGCCATCGTGCAGTTCATGAGCAAAGTTAGCAAGAGTGTTGCGGCAAGTGTTTGGGCGCGGAATTGACGGGATGGAAACATGTTTGCTTTCTTGTCTCTGGTGTCTTTGTGACTTTTTGAAAATTTCACTTAAAACAATCTCAACTTTGATTTCGGGGGTTCGGGGGCCATGTTCACGCTTGCGTGAGCATGTTCTTTTTGGCGAACTCTGGCGTGGTTCACATGGCCATGCTTCGCGTGGCCATCGCACCCAATTAACAGTCAGCACTCATTGGATCTACCAACAATCAACTCGTACCCAATCTGCAACCAAACTCTTGCATCGCCAACACGCCCCCAACAGCAAGGGCTGTAGTTTTATGCTACTTGGTTCTTCCCAATAACGCGTTGAGTCTTCCATCCATGGCTTTGACTTTTTCCGCGTGTGCGGCTGCAACGTTGGATGACTGGTTGGGATCGTTTCGAAGATTGTAAAGTTGAACCTTGGGTGCTCCTTGTTTGATCTGACCTTTGTCATCGACGTCGCTGTTTTTGAAACCCAATTCGCCGTAAGGCAAACTCCAAGGCCTCTTTGGTTCGGGGACGGTTTTGCCGCCGGAGCCCTGTTTGGGGATGTAGACCCAGTCGTCTTGGCGGAGGATGTAGCTCGATGGTCCAGTGCCGTGGAGTACGGCTTCGGTTCGTTTGGCTGGTGATGTCGGGTTTTTGAATGCGTCTAGTTCACTGGCTCCATCGGGCGATGCTCCCTTAGGCATGTCGATTCCAGCCGCTTCAGCGAGCGTAGCCATCAAGTCGATCAACACAAACAGCTCGTTACGTTCACTGCCGGGTGGAATGTGTTTTGGCCAACGGGCAATGCAGGGCACGCGATGTCCGCCTTCCCAGGCATCGGTTTTCTGTCCGATAAGATTACCGTTTGGACGATGCCCGGCTCTCAATGCCTCTTCCTCGAATCGACCGCCGTTGTCGCTGGTGAAGATGACGATCGTGTTTTCGGATAGCCCCTCTTTCTCTAACGCATTGAGCACGACGCCAGTGCAGTAATCAAGTTGCTGGATGTAGTCGCCGTAAATTGCGGCTTTGCTTTTCCCGCGAAACTCAGGTGCAGGATTGAGCGGAGTGTGTGGCGCTTGGAATGCGAGGTAGAGGAAAAACGGTTGATCAGGTTTCTGTTGCTCGAAGAATTTTGCGGCTTTATCGGCAAGGATCATGTCGATCTTTTCGTCGGGGCGAGCTGCACGTGCTTTCTTGCCGCCACGCATTCTGCCGTGGACACCGAATTGCGGTGACATGTCGACGCTGATTGGGTCGTCTGCTTCAAGCCCGACAACATGGTGTCCTTCCACAAAAACAAGCGGAGGTTCGTTGTGCGAACGGGGCGTTCCGAAAAAGGAATCGAATCCAATCTCCAGCGGGCCAGGCTTGAGTGCCGCGTTGTAGTTCACGACGCGTTCGGTTCCCAAACCATTGTGCCACTTTCCAAGTGCGGCGGTTTTGTAGCCTCCGGATTTCATCAGCGATGGGAGCGTGACTTGTCCGTCGTGGAACTGAAACCCATATAGCGGTCTGCGTTTGCCGTGAAAGTAATACGTGCCGCTGAGAATCCCGTAGCGAGAGGGCATGCAAATCGCACTGATCGAATGGGCATCGGTAAATCGAACTCCTTGTTTGGCGAGCCCGTCAATGTTTGGCGTTTTGATTAACGAAGCGCCGTAACATTCGACGTCTTGATAACCAAGATCATCAGCCACCATGAGGACGATGTTCGGTTGCGCCGAATCAGCTTGGGAAGATTTGGCGAACGCTTGCGTGCCGAGTGAAGACAACAGTACGAAACAGATTAGGTGTGCCATCCTCATGTTATCAGCCTTTTCGCTTTGCCATTTGCCGGGGAGATCGGAAAGCGCCTGATTCTATTTAATTGTGTTGCAATTCTGGATAGAAAGGTCTAGTCATTATGCGACAAATGCTTTTGACACAGCCGTCTTCAGCATTGCCTGTCCGGTACAGGAAGACTTGGGCCCGCTCGCATCGCCAACAACCGTTATTGGGCCGTCATAAAAAAACGGCAAGATCAGCGGGAGCCAATCTTGCCGTGAATTGTCATTGAGACAGATGCCCCTTCTTTTATGGCATTACTTTCTGCGGCGTACCAACAAGCCAAGCGCCCCCACGCCAAAGATCACCGCCAAAGATGACGGTTCAGGTACAGTCGACAAAGTTCCGCTGAGAGCGATATTGTCCAAGTACTGGTGGTGGCCACCGGGGCCTTGGGTGGAGTCACGTGCAAAGGTCAGTCGAAATACGACCGCCTGTCCGTCTTCCAGTGTGTTGTCAGCAAGACCAGCTAGAGCGATATCATAACCAGTCCAAGCGGGCGTGGCCGACCCGCCATTGGGGTTTACACCATCGTCTACGTCACCTGTTGAAACAGGCCCTGACTCAATTGAAAGAGTCCACGCGTCCGCCGCCCCCGGTCTAGTAGTTCCCAAATCGAAATGGATAAAATCCAAATCATAATCTGAACCGGTTGAGTTAGTGACTGTGAAGTCGACAAAGCCTGTGGTGCCGTTATTCAATGTCAATCCACTGCCTGAGCCGCTTGCGCCTGACAACGTGTCGCCGAAAGAGGTGGAGGAACTGTTACCTGTGGCTGATTGTCCCCAAACGTTATCGTTTGTCACAGCGCCACCAGAGAACCCAGTTAGAGTTGAAGTTGCGTCGTTGACAAATCCATTATCAGGGTTGGTAAAGTTATCCCAACCAGCAACTAAATCTGCGGAGACTAAACCTGGTAGTAATAAAGCAGCCGAGAAAACGAGTAAAATCAAGCACTTTTTCATTCTTCCTACTTCCGCAAGAGAGTGTTGTGATCAAAGGTGTATGGCGTACAGGAGGGTGAGCCTGGTCGTTATCCAATGATAAGTCACGAAACAGCTTGATTGTCCAAGAAAGAATTGCCTTTTTGCGACAGGCAAACTAAACACTGCCTGATGTCGCGTTCTTTATCGCATGTTTCTCTCAACTCTTGCCGCATATTCACGATTTACGATATTGCTCAGGTAAATTGCGAATTCTCCTTCCGTTCCAATGTCGCAAAACAGAAACCAATTCTCTCTCCATGGAACGAATTCGTTTTCTATTATTGAGTGAATGGATTTCTGCTTGGTTATTGAGAGCAGCATGTAGTCTTAAAACACTCTTTGATTCCAACCAGAACATGGTTTCGGCTCAGCCTTCATCTACGACCCGATATTCGCCGCGAACGGGCCTCCTTTTAAGGATTAACATGGCAAGACAAATTTCAAAAGGATTCATGCGCGGTTTCAATGGCTTGATTGCCAAGTTGATTCTTGCCGTTGGCTTTCTGATGTTGAATATGCATCCACTTGTAGTAAGTGCCCAGAACACACTTACCCCTTCGGCCAACATGCTGCTCGATTCGAATGCGTTGTTGATGCCTAGTGGCTCACGTTTTGGACGGTCGATCAACGGTAGGGCTCGCCAATCTAGGCCATTGATCACATTCGGAGGTTACCAATTCGCGACTTGGTATCACAACGGTGACAACGACGAACAGGATATCTACATCAGCCGCCGAGACCTTTCGGATACGTCAAACACTTGGCATACATTTGATACCGGCTACGACATGTCCAACGGAGATGAAGACGGAGATGGTGGAGCGAGCCAAAACGGAAAATGGGATAGCCACAACGTAATCGGGATGGGAATTTCTGGAGATGGCCGAATCCACCTCGCTTACGACCACCACGTCGATACTCTTCGATACCTAACAACGAGAGGTGTCAACAAAGCAACTCTCTCAAGTCAAGGTTGGGCCAATGCTGCGGCGGATCCTGCCGGCACGTTCTTCGTTCCAGGAGGCGAACGAGCCAAGTTCAACGCACAAGATTCTGGCACGGTCAACGGAATTACTTATCCGCGATTCGCATCACAAGCCAATGGTGACTTGATCGCCGAATATCGAACGGGTGGTAGTGGTAACGGCGATACAAATTTCTTGAGCTACAACAGCGGAAACTCCACCAACAGCAACGGAGTTCTCAATCAACGTTGGGGCTCGTCTCACGAAGTCATTGACGGCACAAGTAGTTCGGCTGGAACGTATTCAGACGCCTACGACACTTCTAACTCGAATCGTCGCAACGCTTATTTGAATGGTATCGATTCAGATTCCACCGGGAAACTTCATATGACATGGACATGGCGAGAAAGTACGCAGGGCGCCAACCATGACATTATGTACGCTTACAGCGAGGACGGCGGCGACACTTGGAGGAATAACGTTGGAGCAGTGGTTGCTGATGAGGGCGCGGGCCTCACTATCAATCTCAATTCGCCAGGAATCAAAGTCGTTGATCTTGACCGAACCAATAGTTTGATGAATCAGCAAGGACAAACCGTAGATCAGGATGGCGGAGTGCACACGCTAATGTGGCATCGCAGGTTTGACGAAGCTGGATTTGAATGGGAAGACGGAGAGGTTTTTGACAAGAGTGATTCAGCCTATTATCACTACTACCGTGATCCGCTCACTGGGCAATGGGACTGCAACCAATTGCCAACGATTGAATCTGTCGGCAGTCGTCCTCAAATTGGATACGACGCCAATGGAGATTTGTTTGCCGTTTACACGAGCGCTAATGATCTGATTGTGGCGGGGGCGACAAGCAACGCCAGTTTTCAGGATTGGGAAATTCTTTACTCAGGCACTCAGAATTTTGCCAGTGACCCAATTCTGGACCAAACGCGATTGTTAAATGATGGAGTCCTTTCGATTTTTCTTCAGGAATCAGGTGCTACTTCTGATGTCGCTACTGGATCCTCACTTCGGGTTTTAGAATTTGATGTAAGCTCTGTACCGGAGCCCTCTCACTTTCTACTGATTACCTTCATTGGGCTAACTGCTGCCAGTCGCCGACGTAAAACTCAAATTTAAACTCGATTGGTTTTCAAATAGCCCATCAATTCGGATACGACTTTTGCCATGAAAACAGCTTCCGTTCTAGCACTTGTTTTGTTTATGAGCGCCTCTCTTCAAGCGAAAGACGAAACAACCCAAGAAAAGGCTTTGGAAAAACCCAACATCATTTTCATTCTTGCTGATGATCTGGGGTTCAATCAAATCGGTGCTTACGGTGATACGCCGATTAAGACACCCACGTTGGATCAGTTAGCCAAAACTGGCATTCGATTCACCAACGCCTATTCAGGCAACACGGTTTGTTCTCCTTCAAGGGTTTCACTCTTCACCGGTCGCGACGGCCGTTTGATGACAAACAACTCTAACACCGTCCAGCTAGAGGCAATCGACGTTACGTTTGCCCACGTGCTTAAGCACGCAGGTTATGACACAGCGTTATTTGGGAAGTATTCGATTGGTTCGCAGATGGGCGTAACTGATCCTTTGGCGATGGGATTTGATACTTGGTTTGGAATGTATTCCATCCTCGAAGGGCATCGGCAGTACCCACACATTCTGTGGAGGGATGGAAAAAAGATTCGATTAGACGCCAACGAAGGAGGCAAAAAAGGAGCTTATGCTCAAGAGTTGTTTGCTAACGAAGCTATCGACTACATCAAACAAGAACGAACGAATCCGTTCTTTGTTTTGTTGGCGTTTTCTTCGCCGCATGCTGAACTTGGCGCACCACAAGAGTTTGTTCAGCCTTATGAAGACGCCTATGTTGAGAAACAATATTCGGGGATGTCGACCGGTAAACCTTCCGACAAATACGCTTGGTACTACCCGGAACCCGTAGAAAAACCAAACGCCACTTTGGCTGGTATGGTTACTGCATTGGATACTTATGTTGGTCGAATAGTCGACGCATTGGAATCTAAAGGGATAGCTGACAACACAATTATCTTTTTTACCTCTGACAACGGCCCGCATGACGAAGGTGGAGCCGACCCGAACTATTTCAAATCTGCCGCTCCTTACAAGGGCATGAAGCGTGACCTCTATGATGGTGGAATTCATGTTCCAATGATTGTCCATTGGCCAGATGCGATTAAATCAGGAAGAGTAGATGAAACTCCATGGGCGTTTGCTGACTTTCTCCCAACGGTTGCAGACCTCGCCGGTGTCGAACTCAATTCAGTGCCTCGCATAAAGACCAACGGGGTTTCCATTGTTGAACGTCTGTCTGATCAACCGAAACAAATGGCTGAACGCACACTGTACTGGGAGTTTGGAAAACAAGCCGGAGATCCGAATTCAGGCGTCATCGGTGAAGTTTTCCAAGCAGCCAGACGTGGGCCATGGAAAGCGGTTCGTTACGGGATAGACGCTCCGGTAGAGCTTTATCACATTGAAAAAGACCCTGGCGAAACTAAACAAATTCAAAAGCAACGCGGGAAGATCTATCAGGAATTTAAAGCTCTGTTCGAGAAGCACGCGGATGTTGAAGCCCCAGTCACTCCAACCGAAAGCAAGCCCAATCACTCCGGGAAGGGAGCCAAATTAATACGCCCGCCAGCGGGTCGACTTGCTATCGTCGTCGATGGCAACTCACCTGATCCCGATGACATTGGCGCGACGGCAGTTAGTTTTGGTTTGTTAAAGGCATCAAACACAACTGATCGTTTGGTGCATTTGTCGCACTCATGTGACCTCAAGCCCGTCGCTCGCATCACTGCGAAAGACGAGCTCCGACGGCAACAAGTTTTGCATCAGCTTTGCAAAGATGGGATTTCAAAATTTGGCCCTTTCGAAAACCTTACCAGCATTTTCAATTGCCGCACGCAACAAGAACTTGCCGTCAAAGATCTTTGCGAGGCAATCAACGCTTCGGCTGCCAGCGATCCACTTTGGATTATTGAGGCGGGTGAGCCAGATGTAATTGGGTATGCACTTCAATCTGCAAACCCATCCAAGTTAAAATATGTTCACGTTGTTTCTCATCATCCTGCAAACGATAACAGCGGAGACTATTTTACTTGGCAACAGATTCTGGAATTCGGAATAACGGAACACCAGATTGGAGATCAAAACGTTGGCTTACAGACCGCGATCGAGCGGTGGGATTGGGCCAAGCACGAGCAAAGCCCCAAACTCAAATGGATTTGGGATCAACTTAAATACGCCGAACAGGATGGTGTCGTGAAATTCCAATCAGGCAAGTTTGATTGCTCTGACGCGGGGATGACTTACTGGTGGATTACAGGGGCTGACAAAGGTGGCAACGCTACCGCAACCCCCTCGGAAGTTGCAGGGTTGCTTCGACCAAGTAGCCTAGATTAAGCCTTTCTGTTCTTTTTGTGGAATCGCAATTCGCGTTAAATTACCGAACCCGTGTTTCACCATATCGCTGGCTTGGTCTTCGAGGGGACGCTAAATTTCCTTCACAACCGCGTAATGGATTGTCGCAATTTGACAATGGTTTTGCCGGCTGAGGTTGCCGAAATCTGTAATACTTGAACCGCGACTTTAAATGACTTCTAGGGGCCTTAAACCTCCTTCGATTTCAATCGTTCTTATTTTTGGAAGTCTCAGCTTCGGCTTTAATATCTCATTCTGGAGTTTCTATGAAAACTGTTTCTACCCTACGAGGTGATCGCAAAGCGTTCACCTTGGTCGAATTGCTCGTGGTGATTGCGATCATCGGTATTCTAATTGGAATGCTATTGCCTGCTGTACAGCAGGTTCGAGAGGCTGCGCGACGTACGCAGTGTATGAACAACCTGAAACAACTTGGGTTGGCATCTCACAACTATGAGTCTGCCCACAAGCACTTCCCAACGGCTGGACTGGGTCTCAATGGTTTTGGCGCGGGAATCAATGGTCCCAATGGTGAACCAAATATTCGCTCCAAAGCTGCGGTTGAAAATTTGACTTGGAGTTATCAGATTTTGCCTTTCATGGAGCAAAATAATCTTTACAACCTTCGCTCCGAAATCGGTTTGGTGCCAGCGATGTACCGAAACGCAGTGCCCGCTTACTCTTGTCCAACTCGCGGAACTCGACGAATTGTAAATAATGTCGGAGACGCAACATTCTATGGCGATTATGCTTCATTCATCATGGATGAATTCACAGCACGAATTTTGAATCGCGACTATGGATTCGATCTGGATGTACCACGGCTGGATCCGATTCGTGGTCGACCTAACCAAGCTGCAGATCTTCAAGCAAAAATCTGGCAAGGCGCAATTAGCCGAGGCGGGTACCTTCGTGCATGGCGGCCAGCAAGTGAACTAGTAAGATTTGGTGATAGTGGATTCGCAGCCGTTTCCGATGGTTCTTCGAATACTCTGATGTACGCAGAAAAGCACGTTCCCGCAGACTTGTATACATCGCCTAACCATCCAACGGAGCGAGGCGGTATCTACGCTGGTGGTTATTCGTCCGCAAGACGTTGGTTAGCTGGGCCATACCCAGATAGCCGAACCACTTCCCATCCAAACTACAAAAAGTTCTCACAGAACCAAAGTTTTGGATCCGCACATCCAGGAACGTTTAGTAGCGTCTTTAGCGATGGTTCAGTCCAGTCGATCAGTATGCAAATTGATGTACTTGGTTTCTACAAGATTGGACACCGAGCTGATGGTATGATTGTTGATCTTGATTCGCTTTAAGATTCTTGACTTAAAATTCTTTCAACTGATTTGGATGCGTTCTAGCTGCTACAGCTAGAACGCATCATTTTTACAGAAATTCACATAGAGCCAGCCGTTGCTCCTTAATCGCAGAATGCACGAAATGAAATCCAAAATTTCTCAATCCGTTCACGCCTTTGTTGCACTATTGGTCCTGTCTACTTTGGTCGGTTGCGGCTCAACCAGAGATGCTGATTTTGTTAAGGCATCTAACGATTCCAATATCAAAAAAATGGGCAGTGCGTATCAGCTCTATGCCGCAAGATTTGGCTATACCGGGCCCGAATCCAAGGAAGAGTTGAAGAGTTTCTTAAAGGAAAATGACTCGATCACAGAAAACTTGAAATTAATCGGACTCGAGCGTGACAAGATTGATGACTACTTCGTTAGTGAGAATGATGGTCAGGAATTTGACTTTCGTTGGAAAGTTTTTATCAACCCAGACAAAGATCGTACCAGCGAGCCTTTGGTGTTTGAAAAACAAGGCCAAAATGGCGTTCGCCTGGTGATGCTATCCAATCGAAAGATCCTCGAAGTCGACGATGACAAAAAGTACAATACACTTTTGAATGGCACTGTTGATTCAGAAGAAGGCAAAACCGATCTGGAGAAAGAGGAAGAAGGCGAAGGCGATCCAGAGCTCGATAATTGAACCTTGACCGCAACACAGGTGTAGTCCCTTCACTTCTTATGCAAGCCAAGATGATCCGGATGACACTTCCCCTATTGTTGGTTGCGATTTCCGGATTGCTCAACTCTGCCGCTGCTTCCAATCATCAAGCTCACTCGCTAACGGTTAATGAAAATTTCGTTAATCCGATCGGGTTTCACGATCCATCGCCGGTGTTTTCGTGGAAGCTGCCAGTTGTTGAAGGGGTAAATTCTCAGACGGCGTATCAAGTCGTAGTGACCGAGGAACCCACCACCAAATCTTCCGTGACAACTCTGTGGGATTCAGGCAAAGTTAAATCGGATCAATCCGTTTGGGTTAAGTACGGTGGTCGCAAATTAGAGTCCCGGCAGAAAGTCTATTGGCGCGTCAAGTTTTGGGATAACCGAGGTCGCGAATCAAAATGGAGCCAAGAATCTTCGATTGAACTTGGTCTGCTCTCTAACTCCGACTGGACTGCCCAGTGGATTGAAGTCGATTGCAAGCGGGCAATCGACAAAGTAGCGATATTGAACGCCGAGTTCGGAAATCGCGACGACGACAATTCAAAAGTCCTCGACGTGACTCGTCGCATCGCCCAAGCGATCAAGAATGACGCGATGCCGTTTCGAGTAAAACCAGCCAGACTAGGCGGCGATCCCGCTCCTGGAAAAACCAAAACGCTTTGGGTTGAGTACGAGCTTAATGGAGCCAAGCAGCGAGCTAAAGTTTCTGAAAACGCTTTATTCAATCCATATCCATCCATCACTGCGCATCCGGGATACGTTTTCCGAAAGGACTTCACAGCCAAACAAAAGGTCGTTAAAGCGAGGCTCTACGCCTCAGCACTCGGCATCTGTGAATTCCAAATTAATGGAACGCCAGTTGGCAATGATAAACTGACTCCCGGTTATACAACGTATTCGAAGCGAGTCGAAACGTTGACCTATGACGTCACATCGCAGGTTAGCGAAGGCAGTAACGCGATTGGTGCCAAATTGGGTGAAGGTTGGTATGCCGGGAATTTGTTGTTGCGAAAGCGAACAGAACTTCTTGGCAAGACACCAAAACTGATCAGCCAACTTGAATTGACCTACGCCGATGGAAGCGTTGAAACGATAACGACAGACGAGTCATGGCAAGGAACGGCCGAAGGTCCGATCCTCGCGGGAGGGCTTTATCACGGCGAGGATTACGATGCAAGAAACGAACTTGGGAATTGGAGCACAGCCGGTTTCGATGATCATGAGTGGAAAGGTACCAAATCGACAGCAATAACGGCCCAACCATTGCTGGTTCCCAAACGGCTTCCCGCTGTTCGCGTAATGAAGCAATTGCCTGCAGTAAATTTGACTGAGCCAAAGCCAGGTAAGTACGTTTTTGACTTTGGGCAAAATTTGGTGGGGGTTCCAAAATTCAATCTGCCAGTGACTAAAGGCGAGAAAGTTACATTTCGTTTTGCGGAGATGCTGGAGAAAGACGGTACGCTTTACACAACTAACTATCGCAGCGCTCGGTCGCAGGCGACTTATATCGCTGCTAGTGATGAAGAAGTTCAATGGGAACCATCTCTTACCTTTTTTGGATTTCGATACGTCGAGATCAGCGGGCTTGCGAGAGGAGCCGAGTTGTCGCTTGATTCCGCGATTGCAAAAGTCTTTTATACAGATTTCAAGTCGACGGGAAAATTCACATCATCGCACGCCAAACTCAACCAATTGCAAAGTAATATCCGTTGGGGCCAGATCGGCAATTTCGTTGACATCCCGACCGACTGCCCGCAGCGTGACGAACGGCTGGGCTGGACGGGGGACGCCCAAGTCTTTTTGCCAACATCTTTTTTTAACTACGATGTGCATTCTTTCTGGTCACGCTGGCTCCAAAGCGTTCGTGATGATCAAACTACAGACGGAAAGATTCCCCATACTGTACCGGCAACTAACTTTGGCACTGCCAGCCCCGGTTGGGCCGACGTCATTGTTACAGCACCTTGGGACATTTACGTACGAACCGGGGACCTGCGGATCTTAGAAGACAATTATCACGCGATGAAGAAGTGGGTTGGCGTGTATGAACGCGAATCTGATGGTTTGATTCCAAAATTGAAAGGGTTCGGTGACTGGCTGCAGCCCTACCCGCAAGGAGACAACAAAGGCGACACTGCACAGGACTTGATTGCCACGGCGTACTTCGGACGTGATGCGAAAATACTGTCGTTGGCTGCGACTGCTTTGGGTAACGATGAAGATGCGAGTCGTTACAAAAAACTGCACGCCGACATTCGAGTTGCTTTTTCGAAACGCTACTTCTCCGGCGAGCAAGCTCCACAAGGGGCAGACACTCAGACCGCATGCTTGATGGGATTGGCTTACGATTTGATCGTGCCGTCGCTGCGAGAGAAGGCCGAGGCAAGATTATTCAGGAACTTTGAAAAAGCAGACCGTCACCTTCGGACAGGATTTCTTGGAACACCTTTGCTTGCTCAAGTGTTTGACGAATTATCCCATCCCGATATTTGTTTTGAGTTGCTGTTTAAAGAAACTTACCCATCTTGGTTTTTCCCAATCAATCAAGGCGCAACGACGATGTGGGAACGCTGGAACAGCTATAGCCACGCTGATGGATTTGGCAATGCCCAAATGAACTCGTTCAATCACTACGCGTACGGTGCAATTGGCCAATTCATGTATGAACGAATTGCCGGGCTCAGTCCAGATCCAGCCAATCCGGGATACAAACACTTTTACATTCGGCCCTTGATAGGTGGTCCGCTGAAATCCGCAGCCGCAGAACTTGAAACGCCTTACGGAACAGCGAAAAGCGGCTGGTCCAAATCAGACGGACAAATTCTGATCAGCGCAATCGTCCCACCCAACACCACCGCGACTTGTGTTTTGCCATTGGGTCAAAGAAAAGAAACAAGAGTCAACGACATTCTTGTAAATGGCGTGTCGTTGAGCGAAAGTAAACTGCCTGTCCGGAAAAATGCGTCGGGCAACTTGTCGGTAGAAATCGGGCCCGGCACCCACCAATTCAAATTCGCAAATTAAAGAAATAGTGGTGTATTCAACCGCCTTGGAATGTCCATTGCATCTTTCCAATCACGTTTGCAGTACGCGAAGCAATTTAACTAAGAGATTTAGATGATTAAACCAACTTTTGTTCTTTTAGCTTGTGCCATCCAAGTCGGATTGCTTGTGACTTTCGATTTGGAATCTGCAATGGCAGACGATCGAATCGAATCTTCGCCAATGAACATCTTGGTGCTATACGCCGATGATTGGCGTAACGACACGCTTGGGGTTGCTGGCAATCCGGTCGTCAAAACACCAACATTGGACCAGTTAGCCGGCGAGGGAATCCGATTCACTCATAATTGTGTCACGACTTCGATTTGCGGAATCAGTCGTGCTTCACTTTATACCGGCCAGTGGATGTCGCGACATGGCAACCGATCCTTTAAGCCTTGGAAAACGCCTTGGGCAGAAACGTATCCTGGATTGCTGCGGGAGAATGGGTACTACCTCGGGCACGTGGGTAAATGGCACAACGGCAGAATCCCGAAAGACAAATTTGACTACTGCCGCTCGTACTATGGAACTCATTGGATCAAGGAGTCAGATGGATCCAAGATACATGTGACTCAAAAGAACGAAAACGATGCTTTGGATTTCTTGCAAACGCGTCCCAAGGATAAGCCGTTTTGTCTAACGGTCGCGTTCTTTGCCACACACGCTGAAGACAGCAGTCCACTTCAGTTTCTTCCTCAGCCAGAAAGCATGAAGCTTTACAAAGACACAGAAATCCCAGTTCCAGCAAATGCCACTCAGGAGTCGTTCGACCGCTTGCCAGATTTTGTTGGCAACGAGAAAAACGAAGGTCGTAATCGTTGGCATTGGCGGTTCGACACGCCCGAAAAATATCAAACGATGATGAAGAACTATTACCGGCTTGCTACCGAAGTTGATACGACTTGCGGGCGAATTCTGGCTGAGCTAAATAAGCAGGGACTCACTGACAATACACTTATCATTTTTACCACAGACAATGGCTACTACCACGCAGAGCACGGGCTGGCTGACAAATGGTATCCGCATCAGGAAAGCATTCGTGTGCCGTTGATCGTCAAAGATCCGCGAATGTCTAAATCAAAGCTTGGCAACACCAATAAAGAATTCACTTTGAATGTCGACATAGCTCCAACGATTCTTAGTGCCGCCGGCATTGATGCTCCTGCTACGATTCAAGGAAGTGATTTGAGTCCGCTCTATTTGGCAGGCGACGCTCCCGAGTGGCGCAAGGAATTTTTCTACGAGCATCCAATGCTCAAAAGTACCGACTTCATTCCTGCATCTGAGGCTCTGGTTCGCAAAGACTGGAAGTATTTTTACTGGCCCGAGTTTAAACGCGAGCAGTTGTTCAATTTGAAAGAGGATCCGATTGAAGAACGAGACCTGTCCAAATCTCCTGCTCATGCGGAAAAGCTAATTGAAATGAGAACTCGATTTGCCGAACTGAAGGCTGCTGCCAAATAGTTCCGATTCAAAATTTCGACACATTGTCATTCCGGTGCCCCCAACATTTGGCATCGCCAAACGACTCTCGCAGTCAGGCCCTCGTGTTACAAAAATGCATCGAGGGATGCGAACCGAATTAGCGTAGTTTTGTCGACCGGAAACCAAATTGTTCCCATCTGGAACAGGCATCCTTCCAAACGAAAGAAACGAATCCTGGATTTACACTTTTGACATTCGATTCTTGAAGTCAGAAAAGCCTTAGTCCACAGCTCAAGACCTGAGGTCCCTTCAGCTCAGCGGAAAAAAGTAGAAGCCCCAGCCGCGGTTCATAAAAAAACAAAAAATTCAAATCGGATGCTGCCGATGCCTCGTCGAAAAAGACCCTAACATCAGTGAAAGCCGATACAGTTAGAGACTTTCTAAATGAAGATCAAAAAGTTTGCTAAACTGGCCCCAGAAATGCGGCATATGAAATGAGAAGAAGGTTAGCTATTCGAACCGATGAGCAACGATCAACCACTACTTTCTGCTTCTGTTTTTACTAGGCCCAACTTTCAGCTGCGGTCTCTGCCGGTAAATTTCCGTTGGGAGGTAACAAGGCGACACGCTCTTTACCAAATTTACTGGACATCACGTGTTTCAAGCCTGGAACTACCTGAAGATGATGACGCGACACTTGAAGAACTAGTTGATGGAATTGCGTTTGTTGCCCTTGCAAAAATTGGCATCACAGGTGAAAGGCCCGACCCCGCGCTGAATTTCGATGACTTGGATGAGTCAACTCTTCAAGAGTCTTGGTTGTCAGGCTCAATTGAACCGATCACCAACCGTGGTTTAGTGAAGCTACTTATCGCTTCACTTCCTAAGGCTACCCTGAAGCAAGTTGGAACAGCCATGGTATATGCCAGTTTGAATGATGGTGAGTCTCATGTTCCCAATAAGCTTCGACAACTGAACGAACTCACTCATTTAGATGCTGCCGGGATGGATGACTTGCTGGACGAGCCAATTGTTTCCATCAATCCATCTGCGTCAGTCCGACAAGTTCAGTCGGATCTGAATGCCGCTATGACTCGATGGAAAGAAGAGCGTGGGCTTTCGGATGACAG
>JBGCDK010000164.1:0-20713 GCA_045105295.1 Mariniblastus sp. | reverse complement strand
ATGTAAGCACTGACAATCGTGTCGTAATCGCCACGTCCGATCAGCGCGCCAGCCTGTTCCATCATGGCTTGGAGGTTTCGCCCGTTTTGAATTAGTTGAGCCCCACCTTTTTTACCGCGAGCCAGAAAATAAACATTGTGCATCAGGTGGTCGTAATCGGCTTTAAGTTCGGCCGTCAAACGACGTAGTTCACGACGATCGATTTGTGGCTGAAGTTCGAGCAAGCCGCACATTTTCGTGTCGAGGTCCACGATCGAATCGATATAGGAAACACATTCGCGAGGAAGCCCATTGGCTTTTTTGAGTCGATGTGAAAGCACGCGCCAGTTCTGGTCGATCATGCTGAATTCAGCCATCAAAGGATCAATCGTGGGGTAAATTTGTGCTTTACGATTTAGCAATTCAACTGATGCTTGAAGCTTGATCGCGTCCGCCATCAACGGACGAAGCTGCGGGGCTTCGTACTCATGGTGACGAAGTTCTTCAACCAATTGGCCGCTGGCCTTGCTCCATCTCGCCAAGTGTTGACGCGCTGCCATCATGTCTCGAGATACTTCGACTTGAACGTTCGGTCTAGATGTTGGGCGAGTCGATGGTCGGGGCGTTGGGCGAGTCGTCGGTCTGGCGTTAGATGGCCGTGGTTGTGGTTTGGTTTGCGATTCAATTAATCCTCGCAGAAGATCTTCAACGAGTGCGCGTCGTTGCTGTCTTCGCTGATCCTGGGCATTGGTTTGCGTTATGAAGCAGAACGCCAGCAGGATTGAGAGTGAAAAAGAAATGGTTCGCATTGGAAGGCCCTCGACGCCAGTTTTTTGTAATGGTCAATTTGGAAGGATGGTCGGGCAATGAAGATTCAATGACCCACGGCCGATTCTAGTCCGCTTAGTATATCAAATCACAGTCAAATCACAGGACGGGTTCGTTGGGGCTTGGTCTAGCGTCCCAGCAGAAATCGGGAATTTATCAAAATAAGTTGTGTGACAATCCAAGTCCGTTTCGACAAATCATTGTGCTGCTCTATCGAAGATGGGGTTTGCGGTTCAGTTCCAATATGTGGTGACTCGACTAAACTGTGTGGTAGGTTTCATTGAATCTCAAAACGAAATGAAACCAAACTCATTTTGATGAGTACTGAGGAGATCGGGACCGAATCGCGGTTGAGAACAAAATCATTTCGAATAATTTTGTTCGAGATGCTTTCTCGTTGCCGAAACCTCCTCTTAAAACATTTTTAAACTACTGATTTACAACTTGCCGTCAGGTCAAACATGAAATCGTTTTTTACTCTGCTGATTTTTAGCTTGGGCGTATTCGCGTGTTGCGATGGGATACACGCTCAAACGACGCCGTCTGGGGGGATGATGAAATACCCCGACGTTAGTAAGGACAAAATCGTATTCTCGTATGCGAACGAATTGTGGGTGGTTAATCGTGACGGCGGAATGGCCTCACCTTTGGCCAGCCCCAAAGGCTCCGAGCGTTTTCCGCGATTCAGCCCGGACGGAAAAACGATTGCATTTTCTGGTAATTACGAAGGCGGAACGGACCTCTACACCATCCCAACTGGCGGTGGCATGGCGGAGCGAAAAACGTTTCACCCAAGCAGCGAACTACTTTGTGATTGGATGCCAGACGGCAAAAGCCTGATCTACTCCTCTAACGGATTGGCTGGGCTTGGCCGCCAATCTCAACTGTTCACAATCGGTGTCAAAAAAACTCTGCCCGATCGGATGCCAGTGCCTTACGGAACCAACGGCGCTGTCAGTGCCGACAAAAAATGGTTGGCCTACACGCCTCACTCACGTGATTCACGAACTTGGAAGCGATATCGCGGCGGAATGGCGTCGGATGTTTGGTTGTTCAATCTCAAAGACAAAACGTCGAAACAGATTACTGATTTTGAAGGTACGGACAGCTTGCCGATGTGGAACAAAGGCGTTGTGTATTACCTTTCGGACGCGGGCGATGAGCATCGTTTGAACATTTGGTCGTACACCGTTTCCTCCGGTGAACGTGAGCAAGTCACAAAGTTCGACGATTACGATTGCAAGTGGCCTGCGATTGGGCCGGGAACTGACGGCAGTGGTGAAATCGTATTGGGTAACGGCTCTGATCTTTACTTGGTTGATCTAAAGACAAAGAAAAGCAAAAAAGTCGATGTCTCAATCCCAGGCGATCGCCCTACGTTGAGAGCTCAAAAGGTTGACGCATCGGACTTCATTGAGTCAGGCGATATTTCGCCCACTGGAAAACGAGTTACGTTTGAAGCCCGTGGCGATATCTGGACATTGCCAGTGAAAAATGGTGCACCCCGACGGCTGACCAAAACCAACGGAGTGGCTGAGCGGAATCCGATTTGGAGTCCTGATGGACAGTGGATCGCGTATCTCTCTGACGAGTCAGGCGAGTACGAAGTCTACGTGACTCAGTCGGATGGTCGCGGTGAAACGATGAAGTTGACCAGCGACGGTGATTGTTATCGTGAACTTCAAAATTGGTCACCTGATTCGAAGCACATCACTTTTACTGACAAAACGGGAAAGCTATTTTTGCTGACCGTGGCTTCAAAAGAAACAAAGCTCGTCGATACCGATCCAACAGCGACCGCGATCACGCCGAGCTGGTCCCACAACTCGCAATGGATTTGCTACGCGAACAATTCAAATTCGCGAGCACCGATCGGAAGCATTTTTGTCTACGACGTTACCAACGGCACCAAGAAGCAGTTGACTGACGACTATTTCAATGACGGCAGCCCTGTGTTCGACAAAAAGGGCGAATACATTTTCTTCCAAAGTAACCGGTCATTTGGTTCGCCTCAGTACGAGGACCTTGGCCAATCATTCATCTACGCAAACACAGGCGTCATGGTTGCAATGCCGCTTCGCTCGGACGTAAAGCATCCGATGCTGCCGAAGGTGGATGAGGAGACTTGGAAAGACGAAAAAGAAGACGGCGATAAGGACGACGCTGAGAAGGAGAACACTGAGAAGGAAGAGGGAGCGGACAAGGACGCTAAAAAAGAAGACGACGCCGAGAAGACTGACGGCGACGACAAACAGAAGGATGCTGAGAAGAAAGATGGCGATAAGAAGGATGGCGATAAGAAGGATGGCGCGAAGAAGAACGATAAAAAAGACGAGAATTCAAAACCGTTTGAAATCGAGTTTGACGGAATCGAAAGACGCGCGTTTCAGCTTCCTGTTGGCAACGGGAACTTTTCGTCGCTTGCCGTCAACGACAAAAATCAATTGCTTTACGCTGAGCGACCTGCTCGTGGCAGTGGTGGAGAACCAGCGATCAAGCTGCTTGATTTGAGTGCCGACAAAAAAGAAGCAAAGGAAGTCGCGAAGGGCGCGAGGAACTTTGGCATCTCTGCCGATGGGAAAAAAATGATCGTCCTCAAAAGGGGCGGCTTTTTCGTTGCCGATGCGGCCCCAGGGCAAAAGCTTGATAAATCGGTTTCGACTGATGGCATGACTGTTATGATCGATCGACGGCAGGAGTGGCGACAAATGCTTCGCGAAGCCTGGCGGTTGGAGCGAGATTTCTTTTACGATCCAACCATGCATGGTGTCGATTGGGACGCTGTCTGGGAGCAGTACGAGAAATTGCTAGACGATTGTGTTTCGCGTGCGGACGTTGGATTCTTGATGGGTGAGATGATCTCCGAATTGAACGTCGGTCATGCTTATTACCGTGGCGACGACGTTCCGTCCGGGCCACAGAATGATATTGGACTGCTAGGTTGCCGTTTTGAAATAGATGGCAAGTCCTACAAAATCGCTGAGCTTTTTCAGGGAGCCAAATGGGATGTCGACGCTCGCAACCCGCTTGTCAGTGCTGGTGTCAAAGAAGGGCAGTACTTGCTGGCCATCAATGACCAACCGCTGACGACCAAGCAAAACCCATACGAACTACTTCGTGGGACTCTTGGGCAGACAGTAACGTTGACTGTCAGTGACGATGCGAAAATAGATGACGAAGACAAACGCGTTTCTGTGAAAACAATTCGAAGCGATGCCAACTTGCGGTTCCGCGGTTGGATCGAGGCCAATCGTAAGTACGTTTCCGATAAAACGGATGGCAAAGTCGGCTATATCTATGTGGTCAACACTGGCGTTCCAGGACAGAACGATCTTGTCCGTCAGTTCTTTGCTCAAATGGGCAAGGAAGCGTTAATCATCGACGATCGCTGGAACGGTGGCGGCCAAATTCCAACCCGCTTTATCGAGTTGTTGAATCGACCCCGCACCAATTATTGGGCCAAACGCGACGGGATGGATTGGAGCTGGCCACCAGATTCGCACCAAGGACCCAAGTGCATGTTGATCAACGGCATGGCTGGATCCGGTGGCGACATGTTCCCTGCGTTGTTCAAACAGAGCAAGCTCGGAAAGCTGATCGGTATGAGAACGTGGGGCGGCTTGGTTGGAATCTCAGGCGGGCCTTCACTGTTGGACGGTTCAGCCGTCACAATGCCGTCGTTTGCCTACTACGAAAAAGACGGTACTTGGGGCATCGAAGGGCACGGTGTCGATCCTGACATCAAAGTGATCGACGATCCGGCCAAAATGGCTGACGGCGGCGACCCACAATTGGACGCAGCCATCGATCAGATGTTGAAAGAGATCAAGTCGAATCCTTACAAGGCTCCAAAGCGACCCGCGTATCCTGATCGGAGCAAGTTTGGCATCGAAGCAGATGATCAATAAGATCGGCTGATCCGTGACCTGAGTGATTTTGGATCAACAGAGACTCAAACCAAAGGGCAGCCATTCGTGGCTGCCCTTTTTCATATCAAAATTTGCGACTTCAATTTGATGTGCCGGTTTTCGATCTCGATGTCGGCAAAAAGTGCAAACGGATTGCGTGGATGATTGCTACAATCTGTACATCTGTTTTCCACGCAAGCCAACTATCAATCAATTTACCGTCGCATGTTTGATCGTCATTCCGAATCTCAAACCAATGTCAATCGTGCCGAAGCCGCCTCGGATGCCCGGCGTTACGATGTCGCGCAGGACATGGCGATGCAGGCGATTTCGACTGATCCGGATAACCCGGACGGATATGCGTCGCTTGGCCGAGCGTGTTTGGGGCAGAATAAAGTTAGCGAAGCGGAGGAGCATTTTCGCAAGGCACTTTCGATGGACCCGGAAAGTCATTGGTATCTTGCTGGGCTTTCGGTTTGTTTGCGGCTTCAAAAAAAGCACAAGGAAGCGCTTCAGCACGCTAACGAGCTGACCCGGCTATTTCCAGTGATGAGCCATTCACATGAGACTCGCGGGGATGCGCTTCACGCTAATGGCAAGAATGAACAGGCAGTCGAGGCTTACAAGGTTGCGATTCAACACGATCCAGAAAACGACGGTGCATTGCTTGGTATCGGGAACGCATTGCTGGATCTTAAGAAACCAAATGAGGCAGAATCCTACATTCGCCGAGCTCTTGAGTTTAATCCAAACAGCGCAATTTGCTTAAACAATTTGGGAGTATGTCTTGAGAACCAAGGCGACCTTAAGAACGCAGCGCTCGCTTACAAATCCGCGGTGCTAGTCGATCCAAGTTTGAAAATCGCCAAAGCCAACACTGCTTCGGCTGTCGATCGCTACCTAGCCGTCGGCGGTGGTGTTTCTCTTTTCTTGATCTACATCGGATTCAAGATCGCATACTATTTCGGTCGCCAGATGGATTCGATTCCTGATACTGCAATTGTGATTTCAGTCGTTCTTGTTGCCGTGTTTTTTTTCGTAATCGTGATCACAGCCATCTACCAACGGGTCGTTCGGAAAAAGCGACGGAAGGAACTTGAAAGTGACGACCCGCAGCTGTTGGAAATTTACAACACGATCAAGCGAGCAAAAGACTATTAACGTTCGTGCCGAGCTTGGCCTACAGTGGATGATCATGGCGAAGAAGTTGAAAGTCCGGGCCAAAGGTCTAACAATTTCCAACACCAGTCAGGAGCTGTAGGCGAAGGGCTGGGATTGGCAGCTCCGAATTGCGAGGGCCAAAGGTCCTGAAATTAAACGGTTCCATACCTTCAAGTTTTGGCGAAAAACAAAAAGCCCGCTTCAATGCCCGCAAATTGCAAACACAAAAAAAGCCACCTCTCGCAAATCGAGAGATGGCTGGTTGAATTCAAATTGAGTGCAAACTGAAAATTTGAAATCGTTTACTTCAAACTCGGGTTTGAAGTCGTAGTTTGGTTCGTTGCATCGGCCTGACGAGTTTCTGCAGCACCGGCAATTTCTTCGCCTGCGGCCATCTTAATTTTGCCGACATCGGCAACGTTTTCGAAACTCAAAAGGTCAGGACCGGCTCCCTCGTCAAGCTCCAGAATAACGCCAGAGA
Organism: Mariniblastus sp.; assembly: GCA_045105295.1. Lineage (GTDB taxonomy): Bacteria > Planctomycetota > Planctomycetia > Pirellulales > Pirellulaceae > Mariniblastus. Next base: position 14,356 of record JBGCDK010000164.1, on the reverse strand, counting down.
TCCGCCAACCCTTGGATTGCTTGCGAGCCAACCAGGTGATTGGCATCTCAAACGTCTCGGTCCCAACTTTGTCGGTGATCGTGTAAGTCACTTGGGCAAGTTTTTGTTTCGAGGTCGCGAAACGAACATCGGTAAACTTGTAGATGGCAGTTGGGCCGCCCATCGGCTGAAGCTTCAAGCCTTCTTTGGTCGTTGTGATCAGTGCGGTTCGTGTCAAAAGATTCTCAGCAGCGATTCGATTGCCGCTTTGAAGCAGGTTCATGAATCGGATACAGACCTCTTCGGGTTTGGCGTCGACCGGTGGTGTAGCACTGGCGGCGGTCGCAGGAGAAGCTGCATCGCTAGATTTCACCGCTGCGACTGTTGTGGTTTCATTTGAGGGCGCGGCAGTCTCAGTGGATTTTTTAGAGTCGGCGACTTCAGGACTCGAGTTAGAGCATCCCTGAAAGCCGGCAAGACAAATAACGACGGCTGCGATCAGCCGCCAATTAGAAAATTTGATTTGGGTCATGGTTATCCTTCCGTGGATTTGATTTCCTTTGCGAATTTTCCACTTTTGAAAATATGGGTCAAGATGAATCGACTGTGCTATCGCACGATCACCAGATAAATATTAGCAATCTAAGTTTCCATGAGCGTTGCCACACTATCCGGGGGCCCAATCGACCCAAATTTAAGCAAATCAAGTAGCTAACAGCCGTACGCATGCCTGATACCACTCAATTAAGGTTGCGATCTTTTTTTGGAAGCCCAACAAAACATGCTTGGCGGTTTCTAAATCTGATTTTTAGATTGGTTCCCGACTCAAAGGACGGTCAGACAATCCAAAAGTGAAATTCTAAATGAATTGCACTGAACGTTTCCTTCCGCGGATTGGGTCAACAAAACTTTATCTTGGCTAAAAACATCACCACAAACCGCAATTTAAAAGCGATGTTATAATTTGACGATGAACGAAAACTTTAGAATCAGTTTTTTGGATACCACCAAACAAGTGTTCGTCTCGACAGTGATTGTCACGTCGATGGCGTGCTGTTTGCCTTCGTGCCTCAACGCTCAAGAAGCAAACTTGGAATTCAATCGAGACGTCCGCCCGATATTGGCTTCCAACTGTTTCGCCTGTCATGGGCCCGATGAAGAGCACCGTGAATCAGATTTGCGATTGGATGTCCGAGAAAGCGCCACCGATGCGGGCGCGATCGTTCCCGGCAACGCTGGCCAAAGTGAACTCGTCAGCCGGATTTTTTCCGATGACGATGATTTGCAAATGCCGCCAACTCATTTGAACAAACCGCTGGGCGAAAAAGACAAGTCAATTTTGAAGCAGTGGATCACCGAGGGAGCTCGTTACGACAAGCATTGGGGGTTCGTAGCTCCGGTCAAGGCACCGCTACCCGACGTTGCAATGCCTAATCCAATTGACAAATTCGTGGTCGATCGTCTGCGTCAAAACAAAATGAAGCTTTCGACGACAGCCGACCGCTACACGTTAATACGCCGAGTCTACCTTGATCTGACAGGCCTACCTCCAACTCCGACAGAGGCAGACGCATTCGCGTTGTCCAGCGACTCGTTCGCTTACCAAAAAATCGTCGACAAGCTCTTGGCTTCGCCGCGATACGGAGAACGCTGGGCCAGGCCTTGGTTGGATTTGGCCCGGTACGCCGACACAAATGGTTACGAAAAAGATCGTCAGAGAAACATTTGGCCTTACCGAGACTGGGTGATCCGCGCCCTCAACGAAGACTTGCCTTACGACAAGTTCTCGATTTATCAGCTGGCCGGTGACATGCTGCCGAATCCAACTTCGGACCAAATGATTGCGACAGGCTTTCATCGAAACACGATGTTGAATGAAGAGGGCGGCATCGATCCGCTTGAATATCGTTTCCAGGCAATGGTCGATCGTGTCGCAACCACCGGTACCGTTTGGTTAGGGATGACAACGGGATGTGCACAGTGCCACACGCATAAATTCGACCCCATCACGCACACCGATTACTACCGATTGATGGCGTTGATGAACAATACTGACGAACCCGATTTTCTCATTCCTGAACCTGATTATGAGTCCAAACGAAATGCGATCGAGAGTCAGATAGAAAAACTGGAATCCGAATTGTTTGATAAGTTTGCTAAACAAGATAAAGATTTTGAGCATAGTGTGTCGGAATGGATTTCTTCAATTCGGCCAAAAGTGGCTCGCTGGGAAATCGCTCGACCGTCAGCCATGAAAACCAATTCGCCAAAGTTGTCGATCATGAAAGACGGTTCAATCTTCTCGTCGGGCGACGTGACAAAGCGAGATGTTTTCGGGTTCGAGTTTGATCTGTCAAAAATTGAGAAACCAATCACTGCAATTCGTTTAGAGGCCATTCCCGACAGTAGGCTACCTGCTGGAGGGCAGGGGCGAGCGTATTACGAGGGCCCCAAAGGCGATTTCTTCCTCAGCGAAATTGCAGCGAGTATAGATGGTGTTGCGGCAGAATTTTCTGGAGCGTCGGATGGAATGCATGTCACCGGTTCCAACGATAAAAAGAATAGGGTGCTAGATCAGATTGGTTCATCAGGGTGGCAGCCAAAGAACAAGAAACAAGAACGGTTGCAGCTGGTCGTCAATTTTGCCAAACCCATTGACATTGCCAAGGCGAAAAAACTCAACATTACGCTGCTTTTCGAGCGGCACTACGCCGCGAGTCTGGGGCGTTTTCGGTTCGCGTTTACCGACAAACCAGACGCGGTCGCCAATTCGATCCCCGAATCAGTCGAAGAACTGTTTGCCAACAAGCCCGAGGCTGATTGGACAAAAGCCGACCGAGCGATTGTCCGAAAGCAATTTTTGCTTTCGACGCCAGTTTTACACGAAGCTCGCAAACCAATCGCTGAACTGAGAAAAAGACTGCCCCGGTTGCAAGCCACGATGGTCATGCGTGAGCTCGATGCGGTCAACGCGAGAAACACATTCCGGCACCATCGAGGCGAGTATCTCAGTCCAAAAGAAAAAGTGACGCCTGGGATTTTGGAGATCTTTGCCGCATCAACACCGAAAGATCGTTTGCCAAAGAACCGTTTGGAGTTCGCCCGTTGGCTGTTTAGTGATTCCAATCCATTGGCCGCGCGTGTCGCCGTCAATCGGGCTTGGCGAGAGTTTTTCGGAGCGGGACTGCTGCGGACAAGCGGAGATTTTGGAGTGCAATCCGAATCACCAACTCACCCTGAGTTGCTTGATTGGCTGGCCGTTGATTTTGAGGAGAACGGATGGTCGTTGAAAAAGCTGCACCGATTGATCGTGCTCAGCGAAACCTATCAGCAGGCTTCTGCGGGAAATGAAGAGTTGAATCGAATGGATCCCGGGAATCGTTTGCTTGCTCGTGGACCACGGCTACGAATGTCGGGCGAGATGATTCGTGACTCGATATTGAAATCTTCAGGCTTGCTTTCAACAAAAATGTATGGTCCAGGTGTTCGTCCGCCACAACCTTCCAGCGTTACCGTTTTGGCTTATGGGAATCGAAAGTGGAACGCTGATAAAGGCGAAAATCGGTTCCGTCGCTCTGTTTACACATTTAGAAAACGTGCGGCGCCGTTTGCTGCCTACACCGTATTTGATGCACCGACGGGCGAAACTTGTGTGGCCAAGCGAAACCGCAGTAATACTCCGCTTCAGGCGTTAACGGTTCTTAATGATGAAATGTTCCTTGAGATGGCTCAGGCGATTGCCAAGTCTACCGTGGAAAAAAACTTTGATTCTGCCGAAGCTAAAATTAAATTCATCTTTCGCCAGTTTCTTATTCGAGCCCCAACCGATGATGAACTGGCATCGTTGCAGGGTTTCTTTTCCGAGCAAGAAAAACGTTTGGCCAGTGCTGACGATGTTGTGGAAAAAGGGCAGAACGACAAAGCCAAAATCGCGAAAGGCCAAAACTCGATTGTCGAAAAATTGGACCCGTCAAAAATTGCTGGATCAGAGAATGCGACCGCCGAATTAGCAGCGTTGACTATGTTAGCGCGAGTGGTAATGAACTTGGACGAAGCTCTCACTAAACGATAGAAAAAACATCAACGGTAGACATGAATCAAAAGCTTGAAGAGCAGATGGGCCAGCGCACGCGGCGGCATTTCTTTCGCGACTGCGGTGTTGGTGTTGGCAAAATCGCATTGGCCAGTTTGTTGGCCGGTGGAATTTCAGAGGCGGCGTTGGCGAAAGCGATGGCAGGCTCGGAATTGGCAGGCCCGGAATTGGCGGGCAGGTCGGGGGAGCCGACGGCGCCTCGCGCACCTCATTTCGCTCCCACGGCAAAACGTGTGATCTATCTTTTCATGGCAGGTGCGCCCAGCCATTTAGATCTGTTTGATTACAAGCCCAAGTTGGCTGAACTAGAAGGCCAGCCGATACCTCCCTCGGTCATCGCTGGTCAAAGGTACGCTTTTATCCAGCCTGACGCTGCAGTGCTTGGGCCTCGGTTTAAATTTTCAAAGCACGGTCAAAATGGTGCAGAGATTTCAGACCAATTGCCGTGGCTGTCTAAGATCGTCGATGACGTGGCGATTTTGAAGTCCTGTACCACGGATCAATTCAATCACGCGCCAGCCCAATTGTTGATGAATACTGGCAACGCGTTGCCAGGGCGCCCAAGTATGGGGTCGTGGTTGAGCTATGGTTTAGGCAGTGAAGCCAATGACCTACCGTCGTTTGTGGTACTTAATAGTGGTGGTGGATTGAGTGGCGGTTCGGCAATGTGGGGCTCAGGTTTTTTACCTGGTTCCCATCAAGGCGTTCCGTTCCGCAGTTCGGGCGATCCGATTTTGCATGTTGAGAATCCCAATGGTTTTGACCAGCGTGCCCAACGAGATTCATTGGATTTGATTCGAAAACTGAATCAGAAGCGTGCTGGTATCGTGGTCGACCCGGAGATTGAAACGCGGATCAATGCTTACGAAATGGCCTATCGGATGCAAATGCGAGCCCCAGAGCTGATGGATTTTTCTGATGAAACAGAATCCACGATGAAGCTCTACGGCGCCGACAAAGACAAACCTTCCTTTGCGAAAAACTGCTTGCTCGCCAGACGGATGGCCGAACGAGGTGTCCGATTCATTCAGGTCTATCACACCGGCTGGGATCACCACAGTCAAGTTGAAAAGGGCCTGCGCAATCAGTGCAAACAAACCGACCAAGCCAGCGCCGCGTTGATTATGGATCTTAAGCAGCGAGGGTTACTCGACGATACGTTAGTGATCTGGGGTGGCGAATTTGGCCGAACACCGATGGTTGAGGCCAGCACGGCGCTGAATCGGTCGCTTGGGCGAGACCACCACCCACAAGCATTCTCGATGTGGTTCTCTGGCGGCGGAGTCAAGCGAGGTGTAACGATCGGCAAGACGGATGAACTTGGTTTCAATGTTGTTGAGGACAAAGTTCACGTGCACGACATCCAAGCGACGATTTTGCATTGCCTCGGTATGGATCACAAACGTCTTTCGGTGAAGTTTCAAGGGCTGCCGGTAAGACTGACCGGCGTCGAAGAACACTCCGTCGTCCAGTCGTTGCTTGGCTAATTCAGTCTGAACGCTCGATCGTGGATACTTCCCGTGAGCTAAGGTCTGCAGGATGTCGAGTAGAAGTCGCTCGATCCAAAACGCGATACCTTGCGTGTGCCTGACGGTGCCGCATTGCTAGAGACGATTTGATGGTTCGTTGGAAGCAGTCGTCGAGCGAAGCTCAGGCCGAGGCTTAAGCGGGTCGTCTTCTACGCAGCAGGCAAGAGGTCCCTAGGAATACCAAACCAATCATGGTGCTTGGCTCTGGAACGCCAGTGAATCCTCGGTCGTAACCAATTACATCAAAGGCTTGAATATCTAAGCTGGAAATGTCATGCATCTCGCCTGCCATCGAAGTTGGCTCCATGATTCCATATCCATCTCGCCAATGGCTGGCTTGCTCGCCGTCACCGTAGGCTACTCCCGTCGACCAGTGAGTACCGCCAGCTGCAACGGTCAGTCCGCCATCGATCGAAAAGTACTTTGACCGGCTGTCAGCTGTAAAGTCTAAATCGGCTCCTGCAGACTCGCTGTCTCCGGAAAACCTTAGGAAATCGAGAGGGGAAACGACTTCGTAATCGTCATCCGAATTGAAATTGCCAAGTGCGCCATCGAGAATGTCGACGCCACTCTCGAATCCCATCGCATGACCAATCTCGTGCATCGCGATGCCGATAAAATCAAACGCATCGGATGCAATTCCGTCACTGCGATCAAAATCCCAAACGTAGCTGGTGTTAAATACGATTGATGCGTCGGTCAAACTATCGTTCGCCGCTCGGAGTCCAAGGGCTTTTGCGTTCGCTGTTGTCATCTGAACATTCGTGTTGTTCGCACCGCCGTCGTTGTCGAGATAGGGAGTCTCGCCCCATTGGCCAGTGGCTTCGTTCGTTCGGTTGATGTAGACCGAAAACGATGTGCCCGTCGGAAGTGAACTATGCATCGAGATGTCATCGTTGGTGGTGCGATCATTCCCGAGGGCGGTCCAGAAATCAGAGTAAGTTGCCTTCTCTTGGGCAGAGAGAGCTTGGCTCAACGTGCCGCCACCTAAGTTGGCAAAACTGAAGTGCAGATTGATCGTGATGTCGTCGTTGTACTCATTGGCCCATTGATCTGTCGCAAACTTGATGGCTTGGTCAGCGTGTTCAATCCCAAGAGTGTTGGTGTTGAATGTAAGCTGGACAGCGTGAATGTTTGAAACAGGTGGCGCGACGACCGCGATTGCAGCAAAGGCAAAGATAAGGAAAAGCCGATTCATGATGGAAGATGCTCAAGGATCAGGAAACTGCGAGACAGCCGAGACGTTTTGAGGCAAAACGAATAACCTAACGCATGCTATAGAATAAGGTTTGACAGCCCGAAATTCAAGCATCACAACGGTTTAGCCAAGATCTGGTTAGATGGTTGGCTTAGGAAAACGATTCGGGTGGTGAGTTCTAAGCCTAAGCGTTTGTTTGATGTTTTTCTTTATAAAAGGACAGTTTGGCGGAACTGGCTTGGAACCAACGTGTCTAACGTCTTTCGGGGAAAAAATCACTGGGCTGTCCAAGCAGCGCTGGGTCCTTTTGATGTGGGAACGCTACCGCATGAGCCAGAATTTCAATGTCACTTTCCGAACGGCTGTTCAGCAATTAACGATTTTTGGGCGAGCAAAATTAGGCGAGCAAAATTAGGGAAAATATCTCGGGGCGTGCAACGCGATTTCATTTGAGATAATGCCGGAGAAGATAAAGCGTCAATCGTGTCTGGCTCTCATGAAACAGCAGATGCCAAAAGCGTCAAAAGCGACGTGCTAAATGAGCCCGGAGGTTAAGAACTCGGCCGGTCGATCAATGAAATGTCGTTGTTTCATCCAATGTTTTTTTAGTGATATTGGGAACTTTGGCATCGTCAGCAGGGTAGCCCACGACCATCAAAACGAAAGGCCGCTCGTTGGATGGACGCCCTAAGATCTCGTTCAAGAATTTCATCGGACTCGGCGTGTGAGTCAACGTTCCCAATCCGGCGTGGTGCAGGGCGGCAATCAGAAAACCCGTTGCAATACCTACGGATTCATTGACGTAATAATGTTTGACCTTGGTTCCGTCTTCACGCGTGTCGTGAGCTTTTGAAAACACGACGATGAGGAATGGAGCCGTTTCAAGAAACGGTTTGTTTTTGTCAGTTCCCAGCGGAGCAAGCACGTCCAGCCAGTCTTGCGGTGCTCTGCCGCTATAAAATTCTTGCTCTTCTATTTCCGCGGCAGCACGAATTTTGGATTTGATCGATTGGTCTTGAACGACGGCAAAATGCCAAGGCTGAAGGTTGGCTCCATTGGGCGCAGTCCCAGCAGCGAGGACGCATTGTTCAATGACTTCTCGTGGTACGGCGCGATCAGAGAAATCTCGTACAGTTCTTCTGCGTTGAATTTCTTTGTAAAAGGATTGGGCGCGCTCGACCATTTCGGTTGGCGAGAACTCTTGGAAATTTTCCAGCGGAACAAGGTTTGATTTTGACATGGTGACGAGTCGACGAGAGAGTCGACTGAGATTTTGACTTTTATTGAATTGCGAGAAATGACGTTTGCTTCGTTGCGTCGCCCTAAGACTGTACCAGAACCTGCTGCGATTCAAGAGTCGGCGGATGAGTAACCATCAAGTTCCATATCTTTTTCAAGCCCGCGATCGCTGATGGTCGCACTGCGAGACCGCTGTATAGAGACTCCCCGTGCGTGTCGGCAAGCTTTTTGGCTTCGTTAGAGATTTCAGCCACGATTGATTTGTTCAGGTTGGATTTTTCATTGCTCGCAAAAAGGATCGGAAGTTTTCGAGCAAACTCATGCGGCGTTTGATCGGCGTCCCGTTCAATACCATGATCTCGTGACCAAGCTTCAAACGCATGGAAGGTGTACTGGATTGTCTGAGCAGGCGGTGCTTTGGAAGCGCTGCCGTTCGTGAATGGGTTTTGATATTGCGAGAACGGTGGCTGCGGTTTCGAAGGTTTCGTTTTCTGAAACGTCGAGTTTGACTCGTGTTCCTTTTCCTCTTTTTCGCCAAACAGGTCGTTCCAAAATTTGGCCAATTCGTCGCGGAACATCCACAGTAACACAACCAATCCGACCAGACCGATTCCGTAAATTACGAATCGCATCAATTTGCCAAGCATCTGTGTCAACTGAGAGGGAGAGCTTGAGGATTGCTGAGGCTGTTGTTGCTGGGGTTTGTTTTGGCGATCCCTCTTGGCTTGATTTTGTTTTCCTTGATTTTGCTTTGCTTGATTTTGCTTTGCTTGATTTTGATTGTTGCGTTTTTGCTTGGCTTGGTTCTGATTGGCGTTGTTTTTGTCTTGTTTTTGATTCTGATTTTTGTCTTGCTGATTTTGCTTCTTGTTCTGATCTGGTTTTTGTTTGTCAGGTTGTTGATTCTTTTTGTCACCTTGATTGCTGTTCTTTTGGTCGCCTTTTTTGTCGCCGTTTGATTTGTCTCCTTGGGACTTATCTCCTTGCTTTCCTTTAGAGTCACCTTTGGATTTGCTATCTGTTTTGCTGTTCTTGCTTTTCCCGCCATCTCCGTCGCCTTGGCTGCCAGGTTTCTGTTTGGCGCCTTCTCCTTGCTCCTCAGCCTTCTTTTCGCCTTTGGGATCGTCGCCGTCTTCTTGGCCGTCTTTGCCAACGGCGTGCTTGGATGTGTTTTTGTTGTCTGTGGTGAAGAACGAAAGCCTGTCCTCAAATCCGAGTGAGAGACTTGGGCTCGGCACGACGAGCATGACCAGCATAACGCCAATCGCAAACAGCGTTCCAACAATCATCCAGCTGCGGGAAATTGGCGCCGGCATTTCGGCGCCTCGTTTGTTCAGGTATCGCTCCAGTCCCAGCAGGCTGGTCATCATCAATAACCCGAGTGCAGCACCGAGGTAGATCGCAAACAGAAAGAAGATCCAGCGGTAACCCCAGCCTTCGTCGGCGCGAGCAAACCATTGGCCGAATCCGAAAATAGGGAACGCTGCGAGGGCAAAGTAAAAAATCCAAAGCCCCGGAGAGTTCTTTGTTTTGGAATTTGCGAAAAACAAAAACAGAAAACGACTTGCGGCCGATTGCTCCGGCGTAGATTCTGCAGATGAACTCGCGTCGTGTTTAGTGGCAGTGTCGGAATTCGAATCAGCTGCTGGGGCACGGTCTGACGGCCGCTTAGGTTTCTTCTTTTTAAGTGCTTGAAATTTTCGTTTCACTAGTTCAAGAATTCCGATCGACGAAACGTCTCGACTCTCATCGATCACGGTGCAATCCCAAGTCAGCCGATTGGCCGACCACATCACGATCGCGATAAAGAACAACACAACAACGGGCTTCAAAACGCTTAACGCGCCGTAGTCAAAATCTACAAGCTGAAGTGTTACGACAAAGGTTGCACCAGCCAAAGCGAATCCGAACAAGGCGGCTCGCTCCATCCCTTCCTCCACAGAAATCCGGCTGACCAACACTGCCGCACTCGTGAAAAGTCCGAAAACCCAACACAGTCTTGCCGCATGAGGTCCGCGGTAGAAGACTTCTATCAGGAAATAGACTAACGCGCCGATCATTAAAATAATCAAGACCGGGCCGACAACCTGCATCAATACACGATTGAATGACTTGTCAGCCATTCGTGTTTTGTTGTTCGGTGGAAGTCGTTCTGCGTTAGCCAAGTCGATTCCTCTTCATTCGTTTCAATCGTGGGATGGAATACCAAATAATAAACTTGCCATGCAGATCAAGGTCGCGATTGCTCAAGCAAATTGCTAAACTGGGGCGCAGCCTAATTTGAAGGGCGTCGATTGATGCCTTTATTTTATCCGCTTCTGTTTTGCGATATCGCATGATTTCTAAAAATCTTTGCGTTAATTTTGAAACGATTGACTCGTTCGTTGTGTCAGAAAAGAACTTTTTTGATACTTCGAAGTTTACACACAGCCTTCATGTTTTTTAGCTAAGTGCCATGACAACAATTCGTGCCTCTCGTAACTTCGTTCCAGTTTCGCTTTCAGTTTTGCTTCGACTTGCTTTTGTTTTGCTAATGACGGTGGCTCTTTCGGGCTGCGGAAGCAATACGAACGCGCCGGCTATTAAAGGGAAGGGAGTGCGGAAAGGTCCACGAGGCATTCGTTCTTTGAGAGCCAATATGGGAGGAGCCCAACCTGCCTCGCCGGAAAAACAAGAAACCAATTGGACGCAGTATCGAGGCGAGAAGTGTCAGTCGATTACGCCTATCGTCGGACTGCCGACCGAATGGAGCGAGAAAAAGAATATGCTTTGGAGAGCTGAGCTTCCTGGTCGAGGTGCATCAAGCCCAGTCGTTTTCGAGGACCGAGTGTTTTTGACATCGGCGTCGGGATATGGGATGTCACCTACCGATCGCGGTGCCGTCAAACTTCTCAAGCATCATGTGTTGTGCATGGATCGGGACAGCGGCGAGTATCTGTGGCAGCGAGACATCAAAGGCTCACCGGCAACTCAACCGCTGAATCAAGAATTACTGAGGCACGGTTTTGCATCGAGTACGCCGGCGACAGATGGCAAACTCGTATTTACTTTCTTTGGCTGTTCGGGCCTGTTCGCGTTTGACACTTCCGGCAAACTCGTCTGGCAAGCAGATGTTGGTACAGGGTTTAATTACTTTGGAACGAGCGCCTCGCTGATGATTCATGACGATTTGTTAATCGTTAACGCGAGCATCGAAAGCCAGACCGTTTTCGCATTCAATAAAGACACCGGTGAAGCCGTTTGGAAAATTGATAACATCGGCCGAAGTTGGTCCATGCCAGTCATCGGTACCGCTCCTGCAGTCGATGGCCGCGAAGAATCTGAAGAGTTGATCATCAACGAAGAATATTTCATTCGCGGTTTCAATCCGAAAACCGGCGAAGAGCTTTGGCACTGCGAGGCAATCAAGAATTACGTTGTAGCGACTCCGTTTGTCCAAGACGGAATCGTCTATTGCAATGGTGGTTTAACGAAGCAGATGATCGCTGTCAAAATCGGTGGTCGAGGGGATGTAACGGAGACGCATAAAGTTTGGGAGGTTCCCGAAGGTGCTAACGTTCCTTCTGCGATCTGTTTGACAGGCTACATTTATATACCGCTGGACAATGGTGTGATGCAATGTTTTGACATGCGTTCTGGCAAGTTGGTCCATCGGTTCAGAATGCCGACTAAGAAAGTCTATTCGTCGACACTGCTTGCCGATGATTTGCTCTATATTCCACTTGAAGAGAACGGCGTGATGGTTTTGAAAGCAAATTCTAAACTTGAAAAGGTCGCTCTGAACAAAATTGAAGGTGATGACGAGTCGATGAAGACTTCGCTTGCCCCAAGCGGAGATCGAATGTTCATGCGTAACGACAAGTATCTCTATTGCATCTCAAAAACAGACGAACCGCCAAAGATGATTGAGCTCGGTGGTTTTAAAGCCAAAGGTGATTTGATCGTTCCGCCGATCCCGTACGACTTCGATGTCAAAACGGGGCGGCAAAAAGCATACAACCTTTACCTAGGCACAAATAAAGAGACGTTGCACAAGGTCTATCTCAATCCCTATCTCAATGTTTTGACAGATGAGCAATTGGTCAAATCAAAACAAATCATTAATGATAAGGACGGCGAGTTTGCTGAGTTTCGAAAGCAACGGTCAGAAGCCATTTGGACTCACATGAAATCTGGCGAACAAGATGCAACGAAACTTAATGAGGAACTGACCAAGATCGACAAGGCAGTAATCAAGCTCTCCATTGAAACTCGAAACGCGATTAAGAAAATGTTCTCCAAGGAGCAGATGGCTCAGCACATGAAAGACGCGGCTGAGTGGCAGAAAAAGAACAAAGAGCGGATTGCCAAAGAAAAAGCGGAAGCGGAAGCGGCGATTAAAAAAGCGGAAGAAGGGAAGTAGTCAGTGGTCAGGGCTTTGCAACAACCAATTCTGAATCAACGACCGGAAGCAGATGAAACGTACGGCTTAGTCTCTTAAAGCCGACGTCACGTCTTTCAGAGCGATCTTTGCGGCGTTGAATTTTTCTTCCAGTTTCAACGCGGTTTCGAACTCCGTTTTGGCTTGCGAATAGTTGCCGAGACTTCGGTAAGCGACTCCCAGCGAAAAATGGACTTCTTCCAAACACACTTGCTCGCACGCGGCAGCTTTTTGGCAGGCTTCGATCGACGCCTCGGCGTTGCCCTGACGGAAGAGGATGTTGCCAAGAAACAAATAGCCGGTGCCGTCGTTCGGGTCGGCTTCTATTTGTTTTTGGTACCAGCCAATTGCGGTATCGAAATCGCCTTTGGCACGAAATAGATTTCCGAGTTCACCGAAAATGACATCTACAGGTCCGCCATCGGCCAACTCGATCGCTTTTTGAAAAGCGCTTTCGGCGACGTCGTATCGGGACATCTCAACCAGAGCGCGGCCAAGGTCTAGCCATGCTCGCTGGCTGGCGGGATTGTCAACTAGAAATTTCTCCACCAGCTTTACTGTGGTGGCGAGAAGCCCCAGGTCCGACGCGCTCAAAATTGCTTGGACTTCAGGGCTGATTTTTTTAGCCGCCATCATTAACTTTCGACAACTGTCACTTTGTTGATCTTGACTTCTTCCAAGGGGCGATCGCCACCATCGGTTTGAACGGTTCCGATTGCTCGGACGACTTCCATCGAAGCTTCCGTGGCTTTTCCAAACGCGGTGTACTGTCCGTCGAGGTAAGCATGTGTTCCGAGGCAAACGAAAAACTGAGATCCTGCTGAGTTTGGGTTTCCAGAGCGAGCCATCGAAAGCACGCCTTCAACGTGAGGTGTGTCGTTGAATTCAGCATCTACGTTATATCCAGGTCCGCCAGTGCCTGAACCCTCAGGGCAACCGCCCTGAATCATGAAACCGTCGATGACGCGGTGAAAAATCAGTCCGTCGTAAAATCCGATTCGTCCTAGGCCGATCAGGTTCTTGCAATGCTCTGGAGCGAGTTCTGGCATCAAATCCAAGTGGATTTCGCCTTTGGTTGTGTCCAACTGTACTTGGTATTTTTTGTTTTCAAAATCCAGGTCAGCAATCGCGGTTTCAACTTCTGCTTTACGGCTCATTTGTGTCTCGGAAATCTAAAGTAAATTTGTCAAAGACGCATTGTTTCACAGCAATCTCAAAGTCGCAATTGGGCAACCGGCAAGCCACGCTCTGGATTGCGCTCGTTATTTGATTCTCTTGCCGCCAATTTGTTACCCGACTGGCTCAAAATCAAACCACTGCCCTTTCCATCGTCGCCAGTCTTGAATTCAACGCTGGGGGATCGAGAATACGGTGTCGTCAACTGACTAAAGTTCGATTTTGGGTTGTCCAGTCGACTGGTCACGGGCATTCGATCCTCGACCGTGATTGTTACCACAAATCGAAAAAGATGGAGCTCGTGCATTGGTGGGCTAAATTGAATCACTTAAAATGCAGGTCCTAATGTGCCCCATCAAAAAACATCACCAAAACAGAAGATAGAAAGAGGCCACAATGGTGCGCGTTCCGCGCATAAAAAAACGCCACTGTGAAGTGGCGTTTAATCAATCTTGTTGCCCCAAGCTTTCAAGATTGCGTCGAAGAGAGTGCACCATCCAGTGCAATTTTGCTGGGAGGTTAAACCAGCTAAATTTCTACGTTGACCAAATCAAACTAGTTCGCTCTGGAAACGATATTTTTGGCAGTTAGCGTTGTGCAATATCAGCCGCAAACGGATTGCTTACCCAGGTCGTTTTGTGAACGGCTGGTTTGACGACCGGCATTACGTCTTCTGTGTTGGCTTGCTTGCTGTCAGGAACCTTCTCCGGTGTAGACTTGAA
>JBGCDK010000163.1:0-73672 GCA_045105295.1 Mariniblastus sp. | reverse complement strand
GAAGTATCGAATCAACGTGTTGCGGAAAAAATTTGTCCAAATCTCAACTGTCCAAGACTACACGAGCAAAGGTCAATCCGATAATCTTAAGGTTAGTAAGACATCCAACGATTGACATTGGTTTGTTTCGCAAAATCCGCTCAAGGAATTGGAATAGCATGTTAGAGACCCAGGAACACATTGAATTGAATTCAAGCACGATTGAACGCGGCTATAAGAGCTGCAAAGGTGCCGTCAAGAAATTCTTCAAAGGTAGTTTGTGGTCGGCAAGCAACGTCCCGAGTGAGCAACGTCGCTCACTGGATGCGATCATGTTCAATTTGATGCGAACGATTGACTTGCTGGACCTCGAAAGTGTCGACGGTCTGTCTCTCGACGTGTGGCACGAAATCCAGAACGATCTAAGCGATGCGTTTCGCGACCGCTGCTCGTCGGTAGAACTCGCCGCGTTGGTTGACACAGCGAGAAAATACGACGTCCCAAAACAATTTCTGTTTGATCCGTTGCGAGGAGCCGACCACTGGATCCGCTCGCACAAGTTCGATTGCTTTGATCAGTTGGAGTCATTTTGCAGCTACATCGGGGGATCTGCCTTGGCTTCTTCAATTCCAGTTTTGGGAGCCGTCAAACCTGGTTACGAAGTCGCCGCGATTGAATGTGGCAAAGCAATCATGCTGACTCAAATTCTTGCGAACTGCGTAAGAGACATGAAGCAGAACAAAGTTTTCTTTGCTGCCGAGGACATAGAAGACTGCGAAGTCGATTTGCCACGATTGAGACTACGACGAGCGAGCCAAGGCTTTCGCCATTTGGTCCGATTGTACGTGCACCGCATCGAAAAAATGTTTGTCGCTGGAGGCCCGCTGCTTTCGCATATGGACTATGACGGCAAACGCACTTTGAAATCGCTAATGGGTGCGAACTGGAAAATGCTCATGAAAATGAAAGTTGACCCGGAGTGCATTTTGTCCGAAGAGGGGGTACTTACCAAAGGCGAAATGCTTGGACTGAAATCACGTCATTTGCTAGGCATGGAATCAGAACTGCCATTCGTGACTGATCCGGGCGGACACCATCACTAGGTTCAATCGCGAAAAAAATTGGTCGTATTTGAATCATTGATTCCACTGATGAATAAAGGGAACTGACCAAGTGGGGAAAACCTACGAAGAAATCACTGACAAAATTGCTGCTTGGGTTGAGGAGCAACAACTCTTTTTTGTTTCAACTGCACCGCTATCTGGCGACGGACTAATTAACTGTTCGCCCAAGGGGCTCGACTCGTTTCGAATTCTCGATCCACACACAGTCGCTTATGCTGACTACCACGGCAGCGGAATCGAAACAGCGGCCCACCTGCAAGAGAACGGGCGAATCGTAATCATGCTCTGCGCTTTTAAAGGCTCGCCGAACATCGTCCGTTTTTACGGCACTGGCAAATACCACCCACTCAACTCCGCTGGGTTCGAAGCCCTAAAATCCAATTACAATGAAGCGAAAATCCTGCGTGGAATCGTCGAGGTGTCGGTCACTCGAATTTCAGATTCCTGCGGCTACGGCGTGCCGAAATTCGACTACGTTGGGCAGCGCGATACACTTTCAAAATCAGCCCATACCAAAGGGACTGACGGGCTGAAGAAATCTCGCGAACGGAATGCGGAAAGTCTCGATGGATTGCCAGGATTTAGAGCTGATTGATCTCAAGCCGGTCTTGCTCGCAACACCGAGCGCCGAATCGGCAAGACACGAAAAGGCATGGCCAAGCGATTGATTGCTTACTTGCAGATGACCTCTTCTACGACCGTCAGATTGATAGGCTGGTCGAGTTCGTCTCAAGCTATGTTCGAAATAAATCCGAGCGACGACGATTGTTTCTCAAATTCGCTGTCGAGTACTCTCAGCGAAATTAGGAACTGCTCGCTCGTGACGCCTAACCAGCCACGACTCCATCTCAACAGCTTACTCTTCGCCCAGCCCCACGATCTCAAGCAGCTTCAACGCGTTGGTTGTTTCGGCAATTCCAGACTTCATCTGATAATCAAACGTCATTTGTTTTTTGCCGTCGACTTCAGTGAACTGCTCGGAAAAGTGCACCGTCTGACAGGCTTTTTCCAAGTCATCGGTTTTCGCCAGATCCAAATCGTGAGTCGAAATCGCACCAATCGCATTGCCATCAATCAACCGGCGAACCACGCGGCTAACGGCAATCTGACGCTCGCGCGAGTTGGTGCCTTGAAGAATTTCATCCAACAAAAACATCATGCGCCGGGGGTTGGAGTCATCATGCGCTTTGGCGGTATCGACAATTTCTTTTAGCCGTTTAAGTTCGGCCATGAAGAACGAAACACCGTCAGCGAGCGAGTCGGCGATCCGCATGCTGGTCTCGATGTGAATCGGTGGCAGACTCATCGTCTCGGCACACACAACGCTGCCCATCTGAGCCAGAACTGCATTGACGCCCACGCTGCGAAGAAGCGTACTCTTGCCAGACATGTTCGAACCGGTTACCAACAAAACCGTTCCCGGTGGTCCAATCTGGACATCGTTGGGGACACGCCCTCGATCCAATAGAGGGTGACCGATCTGTTTGCCCTCGATGACGGCATCGTTCTGGGATGCTGGGCTAACCCTTGGAAAAATCCACTCGGGTTCATCACCCGCCAGTTTCGCCAATGCACAAATGGCTTCCCATTCACCTAGATCAACGAACCAGTCTTTGGCACGGTGACCATTTTTTGCTTTCCATTTTTCCAGCAAGTGAAGCGCATGGGCGTCCCAAAAACAGAGAAATTCGAAAATCATGTAGACGATAAAAAAGAAACCCTTGCGACGCAGGTTGGCCAAGAAGATCAAGCCACCGAGTTTCTGGACATTGACCTGGGCACCATCCGCCGTTCGCTGAAGTCGAGTTTGCAGTTGTTTGAGCTTTTCCGATTTGGCAGGGAACTCAGAAACCATATCGAACAACGACACATAGTGAATCGCTTCGTCGGTGCGCGATGAAACTTGATTGAACACATCGTGCATTGAACCAGCATAGAACACAGACAGTCCAAAATTGATTGCCGCAGTCAACATCAGTGCAGGGCCAGCGACCGTCAACGGGACCACGCCAAAGACAAATAAAACGATCGCGAGGATCGATCCAATTCCCGTCGCTCGAGCCAACCACAAAATCCAGATTCGCCCAGGCGTGAACCAAGTTGGACTTTCTGACCACTCGACGAATTTGCTTGGGCCAGATTGGCTGGACGAAAGCTGTTCACACGACAGGCGAAATTTCAAACGCCAATCAAATTGATCTCGGAGTTCGGCCACGGCGTCTTGCCGAAGTTTGACTTCATCGACCAATGCACCTTCAATGATCCAGCTTCGCAATGTCTCGGTACCAAGCGGCGTCCGAGTCGTCCCGAGCAGTTTGTAAACTGAACTATCGCCAAGCAGATCGAGATCTTTGGATGTCGGTGCAAATTTTGGTGGGACCTCAATTTTTGGAACGGTGATCTTTGTCCATTGGCGATTGCATCGAGCCAACGACTCGCGATGCATTTTCGCCAGCAAAGAAGAACGGCGAAGATCTTTCTGCAATCCTTCATGGAAAAAAGCAACCGCAACAAACCCTGCAAACAACACGCCTGCCAGAACGAACCAAATGGTTTGCATGCCCCACGCGGTCGCGAATCCCATCAAAAAGGGCGCAATACACCCGAGAAACAGAATGCCGCGCAAAATCCCGACGCCGCTCCAACGTGCGGCACACCGTTTGGCAGTGGCTTCTTCGAGTTCAAGTTTCTGTTGGTAATATTCCAGGACTTGCTCAAACGTTTGCGGCGCATTCATTCTGTTGGTGTTGACCTATTGTCGTTGTTTAGTGATGCCGACCGCAAAACTGTGTCGGTGGGATAAATGAGCTTAAGCTGCGGAGCCAAATTTTGAAATGCGATAATCGTAGCAGAAACGCCATAAAAAATGGCCGGCAGGACCGACCATTGAACATTCAATTTAGCACTTCAACATTTTACCCGATTGACGGGCGTTTGTTTCAGGTTCGTATTTAAAAACCGCCAAGTTCTGTCGAGAGTTTGACACGCTTAATCGCGATCATAAATGCAGCCGTCCGCAGGCTGACATTGTGCTCGTTGGCCAATTGCCAAACATCCTCGAAAGCGCCAGAAAGAATTGCATCCAGTTGCTGCCGGACGCGATTCAAGTCCCAACTGTAATACTGCCGGTTCTGGACCCATTCAAAATAACTGACCGTCACTCCACCGGCGTTGGCCAAAATATCGGGAAGGACCGCAACGCCATTGTTGAATAACACATCGTCAGCATCCGCATCGATAGGGCCGTTGGCGCCTTCGACGATGTACTTCGCTTTAATACGATCGACGTTATCCATCGTGATCACACCACCGAGAGCGGCCGGGATGAGCAGATCACATTCTGTTTCCAACAATTCTTCGTTGGTAATATTTTCGGCTTTGTCGAATCCCTTTAAGGATCTATTTTCGATCATGTAATGAAGAGCAGCCGGTATGTCCAAACCTTCTGGGTTGTAATAGCCACCGCTCACGTCACTAATCGCAACGATCTTGAACTCGGACTCGTACATGTACTTGGCAGCATGAGAACCTACGTTTCCAAAACCTTGAATCACAACGCTGGTGTCTTTGGGGCGCCGGCCCAATCGTTTCAACATTTTAAACGACAAAATTCCAACGCCGCGTCCAGTGGCTTCTTCGCGCCCTTGGGCTCCGTAGTCTTCGACTGGCTTACCAGTGATGCAAGCCGGATTGAAGCCGTGATACTTCTCCCATTGATTTCGAATCCAAGCCATCGTGGCCGCGTTGGTCCCCATGTCGGGAGCCGGGATGTCTTTGTCGGGGCCAATGATATCGTGGATTTGGTCGATAAACTTCCGAGTGATGCGTTCCTTCTCTTTTACGCTCAAACTTCGAGGGCTCACACAGATGCCGCCTTTGGCTCCACCGTAAGGAATGTTTACGACGGCTGTTTTCCAAGTCATCAAGGACGCGAGAGCACGAACTTCATCGAGATCCACATCGGGGTGATAACGCAATCCGCCCTTCATTGGGCCGCGAGCGTTGTTGTGTTGAACACGATAACCAACGAGCGTTTCCAGTCGTCCGTCGTCCATCTCAACAGGGACCTCAACGGTAATCTCACGTTTTGCCATCTTGAGTAAACGAGAAGTGCTCTCCTTCAACTCCAAAACTTCGGCGGCACGGTCAAAATAATGCACTACTGTTTCGTAGGCGTTCATATGATTTTTAGCAACGGTCGAGTTCATTTTTCGCTTTCAAACTTTCAGCTGGAAAATAAAAGACGTTCGATATCGACTACGAACAGGAGCATGTTTGACCTACAATATCTAATCGACAAATTACCACAATCCGGTCGACAGAAATCCACAAGCAGTTTTTTCGCTCCAATCAGATTTTTTGAATTGAGTCATTCGTGACAATCGATACAAACCAATTTTGGAATCTTCTCACTGAAAGCAAATTGGTCAACGTATCGCAGGTTCAATCGCTTTTTACCGAGTTTTCTTCGGCTCCTGAACCCAAGGAAAAAGACCCGCTGTCACTGGCCAAGTGGCTGATCAAGAAGAAAGCCATCTCGCGGTACCATGCCCAAATACTGGTCGCTGGGCACAGCGGACCGTTCACATACGGGAACTACAGTGTCTGGGACCGAATCGAAACGGTCACGAACAAAGGACACTTTGTGGCGCAGCATTCAAAAACGGGACACCGGGTGCTGCTTCAATTCGCCGAGGGAACTGATTCAGAACACCTCGACCAATGGCGTCGAATTGAAAACTCAGCAGAAATTCTGTCCGCCGTTCAACATCCTAACATTCATGAAACATTCGAAGCCGTTGTTTTAAAGACACACCGTTTCGTCGTTTCTCAAATGCCAACCGGCACTCCGATGACGGAAAAACTTCCGCGAAAGACACGAGTGCCGTGGAAAAAAGCCTGCATGTTTGCGGCGCAAATCGCTAACGGATTGAAACGAATCCATGCGACAGGTGAAAGTTTCCAATCGCTGACCACCCGACCACTTTCTCCCAACTCGATATTTCTTGAGAAGTCAGGATTGGTGCGAATCCATTTAAACTTAATTCCCAACGAAGGATCGGAAACCGAATCTGCCGAATTGCTCGCGACCTGTAACGCTCCTGAATTTGCCTCGCGGGAAACCCCGCCCAACAGCGATGCATCCGCCGACACGTATTCACTTGGTTGCTCGCTCTACCGGATGGTCAGCGGGCGGGATCTCCCTCAAGGCAAAACGCCGAACCTCAGCAAATTTGAATTGCCAGCCGAGCTTGATTCGCTGATCTTGAAAATGATTGACCAAGATCCCACTAACAGGCCTTCTGTTTCCGAGACTGCAAATTTACTCGGACTCCTTTCTGGGAAATCAGCGGAACTGAACTCGCTTAAGGCGCCTGTCACGAAATCCCTGCAAGACTATCGGAATTCTGTTCGCCAATTTTTGCCCGGCACCGAATCTATCGTCGTTGGAACCGTGCCCGAAATTGGAGATGACCCAACAGGAGCACCGTCGATCGTTGAGCGTTCGGAAGAACGGCAAGCGAAGATTGATGCAGCCGCTGCGGCAGCGATGAATCGTAAAAATGGTCGTTGGAAAATCCCTGCTGCGATTGCCGCTGGACTTCTCGCGATGGCAGGCGGAATTGGACTGTTCGCATTGCGAGCCAACAGGACGGTTGTCGCAGTAAAGGACGAAGAGCCGAAGACAACCGTTTCACAAACGGACACGACTCAGCCACCTGTGAAAAAGGTGAATCTCAACGACCAAATCGCGGCGTTGCCTCCAGAATTGCGTCCAACGCTGGTTCAGAACTTGGTCGACGACAACCAAACCTCACTCTGGGAATCGCCAACCCAAGGGGTGCCGTGTGATTTCTCATACTTGCCTCCCAACCCAAAACTTCTGTTTACGTTTCGACTGGCCCAGCTGGACTCGAACGAAGAAGGACAACGGCTGCTTAGGAGTCTTGGCCCTGAATTTGAAAAACGAATCAACCAATTCAAAACGCAATCAGGGTTGGAGTTTGAAAACATTGAATCGCTTACCATTTCGCTTCACACCAATGAGTCGTTTGAGTACGAGCCGTTCTTTACCGTGGAGACAACTCAACCAATCGAAGCCGATTTGCTAACGGGCTATTGGAATCGCCCACGATCAAAACGACTGGAGAATCAGGAGGAAATTCTCGAGTCGAATGATGGCTCACTCGCGTACTACATTCTGGAACGGGCCGCTGACAAAAATCCCAACGTGGAAAACGCAGACTCCGCAACGGAAGCAGAACCGAGCGATTCACAGCAAGAAAACTCTACCAAGGTCAGCCGATTCGCGTTTGGCCCCAAACAATTGATTGAGCAAGTCGTCTTGAGCGCCGGAACCAATGTGCTTGGCGGCCCGATGAAGAAGATGGCTTTGTGGACTGACAATCAACGTCACATGAACATTTTGTTTTTGAGGCCAGGTCTGTTCAACGAAGAAGGTCAAAAACTGATGGGGCAAGACAACCTGGCTCTGAACAGAGAATTGGGAGTCATGCTGCCCGATGAAGTCAAAGGCGGCTTGGTCAGCCTTCACCTGGACTCGGGTAGCTATTTCGAAATGATGTTCGATCGAACGCTCGACCTCAAAGCGGTTGACCTCCAACAGGAGCTTGCCGACAGCTTCAAAAGCAAACGAGATTCATTGGCTCAGTTCGCCTCCACCATTCCCCCCAGCCCCTACTGGGATCGAGTTCGGTCTCGTTACTACAGCATGTTGAGTCAGTTCTATCGCTACCTTCGCTGGAACGTCGAGCATGGAGAGATCGTTGCAAACTGCTGGTTGCCACCGATGGCCGCTCACAACTTAATTGCTTCTTCTGAGTTGGTAATTTCTTTTGCAGGTGGAGCTTCGACGGCCAACGTTCCAGCTCAAACTTCGGGTCCCAAAACGATCGAGGAATTACTGGCGCTCAAACGAGATCTGAACATCGCCAATCCGCCCGATCTAAATGTCTTAATGGCAGATTTACAATCAGAAATTTCTGATGATTTTGGGAGACTCCCGTTTGCTTTTAATATTCGATTGATTGGCGGCGATTTAGAAAAAGATGGCATCACCAAAAACCAACGCCCTGGCGAACTGGTGATGGAACAAAAATCGCTAAGCGAAATTCTTACGAAGATCATGACCGAAGCTAATCCTGACAAAGACATCACTGGCCCCAGTGACCCCAACTGTAAACTTATCTGGGTCTTGGCGGACGATCCGGAAAACCCGGGACAAAAAGCGATTTTGGTGACAACACGTGCGGCTGCGGCTTTAAAATCTTATGAGCTTCCGCCGCCGTTTCGAACGGAATAACCCTCATTCCTTCAGTTTTGATTCTCAGCAACGGCATTTCGGTTTCATCTGACGAACTTTGAAAGACGACAAACAGAGCATGAGTCTCTAAGATAGAAGAATCGTTTTTTGACAGGGGCAACTGTCACCGTTTTCATTTGAAACAGCCATGGAACCATTTTCAATCATCTGTAAGTCGTGCGCGGCTAAGTTGAAAGTCACCAAGCCATCTGCCGTTGGGCAAATCTTGGGCTGCCCGAAATGCGGTACTATGCTCGAGGTAGTCCCTCCCGAGGGATGGGTACCGCCCACGCCTGAACCTTCCGAATCTCAAGTCCAACCGATGACTGACGATTTCGGCGGCGATTTTGAAGACATCGACAAAATTCTTTCTGCGCCAACGCAACCAGCGAAACAGCAACGGGCAGGCAGGCCTCCAGCGCCCGGCCAGCCGCAAAGAAAAAAGCAACCAAGAAATCCCAAACAAGTTGCAGGCCAAACTCCAGCAACCGCAGCCAACGGCGGGACATCGGCCGCCGCTCCAGTTCTACCCAACGAACAATGGACAAGCGAAGGAACAAAGAAACGTCGAAGCCGCGTCAACAAGATCGTTGGAATCCTGGGAGCGCTTGTTTTGCTTGGTGCTGTCGGAGCGGCCATCTGGTTCAATCTTCAGAAACCAACTCCAGCGGTCGCAAACAATGACGACGTGCCTGCCGAGAATGTTGATCAAAAAAATGGTGATCAAGCAAACGGAGAACTTGATCCCAACAAACAAAATCTTTTGGACGAGAATCCGATCGCAGGAATCGACGCCAATCCAATTGCTGCCAATCCAATTGCTGCCAATCCCAACGGCGCGAATCCAATGGGCCCCGGAGTGATCTCAAACGAAATAAAAACCCCACCTGAATTTCCAGATAATGTTCTGGTTCCCGCTACTGGCCAACCGGTTGATGGACAACCCGCAGTTCCCGGTGCGATCAATGATGATCCCAACATCGCCCAAGCCAATCCCGATGGCTCCGCAGTCGCTCCTGCGAACGCTCCTGACCTGGGCAACCCTGACGCGAACAAACCACCGCCAAAATTTGCCCCTGGCATTGGGCAACTGTCGCCGCCTCCACTGATTGAACCCGGAAATTCAAACGCGCCGATCATCCCTCAGACTCCTGCCGACGACCGACCACTCATTGGCAAGACCCCAATCGATCCCATTCCGAAATCAAGCGCAACGGAAATTGAAATCGAAGACAAATTGGGAGAGCTTTCTGCATACTTGGAAGGGCAGGGGTCTTCGTTGCTTGAAATCGAAGACATTGCAGCCGCCATTCGAAGACGGCCAGTGATTGGAATTCCAAAATACATCGTCGACCGTGCAGAAATCGAAGAACTTCAAGAATTGGCAAACCTAAATCTTGAAGAGCAACTCCAGTTGCCTCTCGGCGGAGTGCAGTTCAAAAACATCCCGCTTGCCAACGCGCTACGCACCATTTCAAGGGTAACCGGCATCCCAATCACACTCGACGTTCGCTCGATTGCAAACGGGGGCGGCTCTCCCAACCCAATGCTCACCGGGGAACTCATCAAAGACAAAACCGTCGGCGAGGTCATTGATGAACTGTTGGGAACGCTAACCAAAATTGAAAACCAGGTTCTGCTGAGAATCACATCGCCCCAATCAGGCGAGCTTGTCGAGACCAAAATCGCGTTTCCTCAAGTTCCCGGAATCGACGAAGCCGGCAAGGCTCGCTTCCTTTCCTCCGTTCAATCTTTCGTTGAACCCGAGTCATGGAACCAAGAAGATAACCCAGGCATGATTCGAATCGAGGGAGACCAAATCGTCGCGAACTGCACGGAGCAGGTGAAACATCAACTTGAACGCTACATCGCAAAAGTTCAGGCCGCCGTCGATTTACTCAAGAACCCTGACGACAACCAAGCGAGAATGACGTTGGAGTCGAAATGGAAATCCGCTCAACCGACGCTTGCGAAAAACCCACAACTTGTCCATGGAATCCGACTAGACATCGATTCCTTTCTCAACAAGCTTCATAAAAACACGGGCGCAACGATTACCGTTGATTGGGCAAGCGTGCTGGCCAAAGGCTGGACGCCTCAGATGCGGTTACCTGGAAACGTTTCAGAACCAACACTCGAAGAGCTGTTGATGGAATTGACTCAGTCACTGGGCTTGTCCGTGATTGCGGTCGACGAGCAAACGTTTTTTCTCACTACATATGAGAACGAAGCGAAGCTCGAAGACTTGGAAATTTATTCTGTTGCAAAAATTGTCGACGTGAAAATGAAAGAGCCATTGTTGATGCGGCAGTTGCAAAAAATCGTAGGCTCACAGCCGGGGCAATTTGTTTACGACGAGAAAACAAAATCCATCATCGCGATCGCCCCGCAGTCAGTTCAGCGGCAAGTCGAAGCGGTTCTCGATCGTTTTGGCGAACTGTAAACACGTCCAAACAAAACTGCTCCTTCGTAGTGGATCATTTTAAAGACCCTTTGAAATGGCTGTTCAAGGTTTCGACTAACTCGTTCTCTCTATCGAATTCAGCTCGTTAAACGCTGGTTAGAAATCGCGTTCGTTAGAAATCGCGCTCGTTATGAATTCGCATCCTGTGAAATCAAGCTAAAAAACTCTGACGAAGGCATGACGCTCTTCCGCTTCAGGATCTTTAACAAGATCCACCACGAATGCTTGCGAGGAAAATCTACGCTGTGGTTCTAGCGCTCTGATTCAACTTTCGGCAGCTTTCTCGCTGCTTGAAATTCCTGCTTTTGACCCCACCAGTAAAACACAAGCCCGATCATTGCTCCAACAATTGTCGCTGACAAAACAGCAACAGAATTTTCTGCGAAATCCGAATTCTGAGTCGCAGCCTGTGTCGTCAAAACCAAACCAACGACGCTGATCAACAATCCCAGCACGTCGCCCAGAATCTCTTTGACGTTCAAGTTCATTTTGAAAAGCAAAAAGAATTTCGTGAACACCAATTGAAACGCGAAACTGACCACGCCGGCGACCATCAAAGTGAATGCGACCCAGTAGAAAGACGGGAACGACATGAATTCGGCTAGTGAATAAATCGGCTCCAAAATTCCTGCTGAGAATTCCTGAACTGCCGCACTTTCGTTTAGCGTATTGCCAATTTCTCCGACTTGATCTGTAAGTTTATTCTTCAGATCGCCTTCGGTGGTTTGCTCGACGGCGCTACCCGCCGCGGTTGTGCTTTCTTGAGCCCAAACGTAGCCCGTCATCGAAGCCGAACTCAGCAGCGAAGAAATCAGTGCAATGATGCTCACATGTTCTCCCTTTGAATATTTTACGGAACACATCTCTATTCGAGAGAGATTGAAAAATATTGCCGACAATTTCTGGCCACCCAGCCTAAAAGGCTGCTCAAGCAGAAACAAACGAAGCGAAACATCGGTTTTTCACTTGCAACTTCGACCGCCCACTTGCGGCAGCTCAGCAACAAGAGGAACTCCGTAATAAGAGGACGGTGCAGTCAGCACAGCGAGCAGTCACGCGGTGAAGGGCATGCCTATTTAGCGGAGTTTGAGTAGCTCTAGATAATTTCCCGCGGTCGTCCTGAAATTTCACCTTCGCCAATCCCAAAGTGTTTGGCCTTAAGCGAGTAACTTTGGTCAAACCATTTTTCAATCGCCGTATCCCGTTGCCGATCGTAATCGGGCCGCACGGAAATCGTTTTGCCGCTTACCGTTTGTCGAATCTCGGTGTCTTCAATCAGAACTCTGCCATCCTTGATAACCATGAAAGGCAGCGAGAACATTCTCTCGAAATTTTCGTCTGGATTGTAAACACAAATATCCGCGTCGGCTCCAACGCCGAGGTGACCTTTGTTGGGCAGCCCCAGAATCTTCGCCGGACCGGCACGTGTGATGACGGCGATTTCATTAAGTGAATACTCGCGGTCCAAATCGGCGAGGCTCGAATGCTTGAGTACTTTTTTACTGACGCCAGCCAACGCTTCGGCACGAAAGTCTCGATCCATCAGTAACCGAACGATTTGAGGATAGGCCAAAAAACTTCCACCATTGGGATGGTCCGTGCTCATAACGACTTGCCATGGATCATCGACCATCAAATACCATTCCAAACCAATCGCCCACTGCAACGAGTGAATGAAGTTTTTATTCTTGTAATCAATCGGCGAAACACCGCACCCTGATTCGAGTTCAGTATCTGAAGAATACCATTTTTCACCATTCATGTTTTGCAAGTAATGGCCCAGCGGTGCGTCGCCAGTCATGCTGGTCGTCCGTCCAAACATGACTTGCCCAACATCGACCGTCACGTTTTGGTGGGCGTTGACATACTCGGCCAACGGTCCGACTTTGGAGCACAGCGAACTTTCCTCAGCGTTGCCACCTCCGTAACTGTGAAACTGAATGTGTGTTAGATGCGCTTTCAGCCCATCGACTGACTTGAGCGTTTCCAGCGTTGTTTCCCAGTTTCCCGGAATGCCTAAATTGTTGGTGTGAATGTGCACCGGGTGAGGCATCCCAATCGCGTTAGACGCTTTCGTGATCGACTGAATAATTTGCCGCGGCGTCACGGAGAACCCTTCGACGATTTGATCCAAGTCGGTGGCGTTTCCAGTGTGTGAATGTTTCCAGTTCTCCACGCCGCCAGGATTTACAATCTTGGGTGCAAAAGAGCCAACGCGGTTCATCAACCAGCCCAAAAACGATTGCAAACCTACGTCGTCGCCTTCCGCAACGCATTTCATTGCGTAGTGATTGTTGCCAACAAGTGAAAAGAACCCGGTGTCGACATTGGGAATCTGCCCGAACTCAAAATGAACATGCCGGGCTGCCATCGGTGAAACGGCCGCGTCAAAACAAGTCGTATATCCGAGCCCCGTATACTTGTAACCTGTCGTGAAAATGCTGGGCACACTTCCAAGCGATCCGCTGTGCAGCCAATTCCGATGGCCATCGGCGCCATCGCTGGATCGACTACGTTCCGCCATCGCCCGAGTCTGCTCTGGCTGCATCTTTCTGGCCGTGTTGACCTTGGGACCAGCGATGTGGCAATGCATATCGACAGCCCCCGCCATTACAACGCGGCCCGTCAAATTGATGGTTTTAATTTTGAGTTTGTTTGAATCGACTGATGCGTTGCCATTTTCCTGTGCTCCAGGGGCCTCGACAATCTTCCCGTTTCGAATCCAGATATCACGGACCTGTCCATCAATTCCGTTCGTCGGATCGTGAACAGTTCCGCCGGCAAGTTTGAGATAAGTCACTATTTTTGAAGCTGAAAATTGGGGCAAAGGAATTTGATAAACCTCGACAAAGGCTCGCCAAGTATCGCAGATCTGCTAAGTTTTGCGAATCGGTTTGACTGGGATTCGTTTTGGAAACGCCTCAGTGAAAAAGCCATTTGAGAAATAGCCAAAAATCGGAAGACCAAACGATCGAAAACGCGTCCGGATTCTTTTCCTGAATCAATTGTCATTTTTCAAAGTTTTTCGCAACAATTGGCGGTCAGAAACGAACGAAAGCAATTGGTAAAAAACTCTAATTGGAAGGCGTACGATGAGAATGACTCTACGATCCTGTTTCCGACTGACTACTGTTGCGTTGGTGTTTTCCGGGGGGTTCGCAACTCTCAATCTTCCGGGGCCGAATCTCGCGGCGCAAGACTACCCCAACTCCGTGGCCAGCACGGATTTTGATTACATCCACGAATCGGACCCTTCGACTTTCAAAGCCTTGGAATATGTTGGCAAATTTGGAAGCGAGATGCCCGACAAACGTGAGGGGCGTGAACAACTGATTCACCCAGCATTCGTTTTCGTCGCAACGTTCACCGATGGTTGCAGCACGCAGTTATCAATCGATCAAGCTTTCGAAAACAAAGAAGCTGCCGAGACAGAGGCCAATCGCTACGTTCATCGACTGGGCAAACTTCCGACTTCGCTACGCCAAGGCGTCGACCGAGTCGTCGTCCACAAAGGCGGCAGAGACACGACGGCGTTCAGCGATGTTGGATTGATTGTTTTGTACTCCGACAACGCGAGTAAACGAATTTCAAATCACGATCTTGAGGAAACCGTTTTTCACGAATCGGTCCACGCGTCATGGGATAAAAAGCATGCCAATTCCGAGGCTTGGAAAAAAGCTCAAGCCCAAGACGGCAGTTTTGTCACTTCATACGCTAAACGAAAACCAGCCCGTGAAGACCTCGCCGAATCAGCGTTGTTTGCCTACACACTGATTCATCATCCGGGGCGAATCCCAGCAGCAGATGCCAAGAAAATCAAAAAAGCAATTCCAGCTCGGATTCGTTTTGTCGCTGAACTTGTCCCTCCAGGCAAATCAATTTTCTACGATGTCGACAAAAAGAAAATCGTCCCAACCCGATTAGATGCCCCACGCGACGCCGAATCGAAAAAGAAACCAAAAACTGTCGCGGTGAAAAACGTGAAATGCAAAATCGACATCATGCTAAGCGGTCAGCTGGGTGACCTTCTTTCAAACGCACTGCTGCGGAGTTTCAACAAAGACGAAAAGGCAGTACGGTCGTTCCTTGATACGGCTCAAAAGAAAGCAGAAAACAGTGAAGCGCTTTTTCAAATGACGTTGAAAGAATTCGATTTAAAAGAAGCTGACCTCAAGGCCAAGATCAGCGAATATCTACATTGCAATTGCGAACACGAATCGGATCCTGAATCAGATGAGCGGGCCAAGAAACTGATAGACAGTTGGAAAGCGGCTGTGCAAGAATGAAGTAGTGGATTCTGCTAAATCTCGATGGGTTCAGAGGATTTCAAACAAGGTCCTCTGTGCCAAACGACCAAAAATTCCCCACTCGCTCCGAATTTGAATCGGAGCAAAACTAGCGAGTAGAAACGCATCGCGGGGCAAAGCGAACGGCGACGTCAAATTTGGTCAGTTTGCGACAATCTCTAAAGTGGTCTGCGTGTTCATCTAACGAGGTTTGTTAGGCCCAGCCGATTTTCGCTTTCGAGATTTCGATTTAGGCTTGGGCGTTTTCCATTTGCGTTTTTTCTTGATCCCAAATGTGCCTTCGAAATCAACGTTTGCGTCGTCGATCGCCTTGAGCCGTTCGTCAGCTTGAATCTTTGACTCTAATTCGGCAAGAATGGAATCCAAAGCATCGTAGTTCTCCTCGATCCGATTCAATCTCGCTTGAACATCAGGACTCTGTGAATTCGTCGACGACTGATCAACAACGATCTTTCGACGCTTCAGTTTGTCAGTTGAGAAAAACGCCATGGTGGCCATAAACGGGAAAAGTTGGTTATCCGGGAACTGAGATTTATCTGATTGTTCATTGGCCCCAACCAATAAACAAGCCTCAAATTCCGCCCGAACGCTCAATCCGCCGCATTTTGCTGGCCAAACCGACGATGTTTTGACTGTAATGTATTTGAATCGACACCAACTCGCGATATTCAAACCATGCAGGAAAACGCTGAACATTATGAAAATCTGATTATCGGATCTTCGCGCGCGCTGACAACGTTCGCGCCGCTGCTACCACATTTTGCTTCGGTTGCTGCATTGAGCGATCTAATCACGGTCGCCACCGAGCGAGGATACCTGCTCCCTGACGAAGACGAACAAGTCCGATCGTTGTTCTCTAATTACCTCACGACTCGCGCCGCGTTGCTGTCAGTCCTCGACGACCTTAGACCCTACGTGCTTGAAGAAGTCAGACTTCCTCAGCCCAAGCAGCCTGAAGTGTTTTTGATTTCGTTTTGCACCGCCTGCATGTTAATGCGATCTGCTCGATTTATCGTCGACACATTTCGCAAACAGAAATTCGTCTGGCGAAAGCTTGATGAAGCCGAGCCACGGTTTGGAATCCCACGCAAGCAATTCACAAAAATCTATCGCTCCACCAGTTCGTTCCGTAACACTTGGATCTTCCTCCAAGGCATTCGCTATTTCGAGAAACATAAAACGGAACTGCTGGCGATCGAATCGGATGAAACGTTGGCTCCAGTCGTGGCCCTGATGCGTGCCGAAGAACCCTTCATCGAAAAAAGCAAATCCATATTAGCCAAGCAAAAAATCAAGTATCGCTGGCACTCATTCCTTCGGCGTCATCATTCTGGTTTCAAGAAAGTCACTTTTAGCCTGTTCAAGATTTCTGGCAGCGTGATTGCAGAACTTCGTAACAAATGGAAACGTAAAAGAGTCACCCCAATCGTCCAGCGGAAACTTGCCAAAATCCTGCAGCCTGGCGATGTGATTATCACTCGACACGATGACGCGGCATCCAATCTGTTTTTGCCTGGACACTGGCCGCACGGTGCTCTCTACATTGGAACGGAACAACAACGACAGGCGATCGACGAGACGGGCGAGATTTGGCGACGTGAAAACTGCCCCGATCCGTGCTGCGTCCTCGAAGCCCGCAAGGACGGTGTTCGATTCAGAGCACTCAACGACACCTTTAACGTGGACGCGTGCGTGATTCTTCGACCGAAAATTAAGACGAACGAAATCCGAGATGCGATCGCACGTGGAATGACTCACGTCAACAAGCGATATGATTTTGAATTTGACTTTCGCCGCACAGACAAATTGGTCTGCACCGAAGTCATCTATCGCTCCTACCATGGAATCGGCGGCATCGAATTCGAATTAAAAACACGGACAGGACGCGTTTGCTTGTCAGCCGAAGACCTTTTGGATTACGCGGTCGATGGGAAATTTTTTGAGGTACTTGTCGTGTACGGAAGCGACGGGAACCGTTTCGTAACTGGAGAGCGGGCAGTTCCGACGCTGATCAAGAGCTACCGATCGTCATAACCGTTAGGGTCCGCCCATCCCTCTTCCCTCAATCTCAAAACGGCATGAAAAAGATGCAAAAACGAAACGTACGAGGCTTTTGATAATCCGAAATCTATAGTTCGGCATCCCCTCACTCAGGTCGAACAAAATATGCGCGCAATCGTTTTTTCACTCACGCTGCTAGTCAGCTCATTTCTCCTATTCCTCGTTCAACCGATGATTGGACGGATGTTGCTGCCATCGCTGGGTGGAACTCCGGCGGTTTGGAACGGCTGCGTTCTGTTTTTTCAAGCGATCTTACTCGCGGGATATGCTTGGGCTCACTATGGTCCTCCACGCTTGGGAATGCGAAATCACTTGTTCGTTCACCTTGGCTTGCTCGCAATCGTTTGTTTCTTGCTACCGATGCAACTGGTTGAAGACTGGGCTGTCCCTGTAAATTCCAATCCAATGGGCTGGCTGATCGGTCAGTTGGCAATATGCGTTGGTCTGCCTTTTTTCGTAATCAGCAGCAGCGCACCACTTTTACAACGTTGGTTTAGCGCGTCCGGAAAAGACGGCAACACTGACGAGCCGTGGTTTCTATACGCGATTAGCAACACGGGATCATTGGTCGCGTTGATCAGTTATCCATTTTTGTTTGAACGGTACATGGGGCTGACTTCCCAAGGCTGGTTTTGGACGGGCGGATTCATGCTGCTCGCGATCATGTTCATTTGTTGTGCATGTTACACGCTTCGCAATGCAGGTTCGAAACTACTCGATCGAGCCGAGACTCAAAAACAAGCCGTTCCGTTGGTTTGGAAAAAACGACTCCTGTACATCGTGCTTGCCGCGATCCCATCGAGTCTGATGCTGGGCGTGACTACCGTCGTTTCAACCGACGTAGGATCGTTTCCATTGATGTGGAGCATCCCACTGGCCCTGTACTTATTGACCTTCGTTTTCGTTTTCGCAAAACGCACTTTAATTTCACACAACCTGTTGATCCGAGTATTGCCGGGACTGCTTTTATTGATGCCTTTGATTGCGTTGATGGATCCGGGACAGAATCCGATCGTCATGATCAGTATTCACTTCACGATGTTCTTCGCCGTCGCAATGGTTTGCCATGGCGAACTCAGCCGGCTTCGTCCTCCCGTTAATCAACTGACTGAGTTTTACTTAATGATGAGCATCGGTGGAGTACTCGGCGGAGCCATCAATTCGCTGGTCGCGCCGTTTTTATTCAATGGAATTCTTGAATACCCACTCATGCTAATCGCGGCTTGTTTGGTATTGCCGTCACGGAAAAGTTTACCAAGCAACGAGAACACCGAGCAAAATACAGCCGACAATTCGGTCCGATGGAATTGGGAATCTATTACCCAGATCGTTGGCATCCGCCCAATCCTGGTCGCAGTCACACTGGGATTCTCTTGGATCCTGGTTGAGTCGATGGAGCTACCAACATTGGCCCGCATCGTTATCGGTTACGGGATTCCAGCCGTGATTTGCCTCGGCATGGTCGAAGCCCCAAAACGTTTTGCAATCGGCTACGCGATGCTCGCATTGGCTTGTCCAAGCATCATGGATATTCGCGACGTGATCAGCAAGCAACGAGGGTTCTTTGGCGTCAACGAAGTGGCCTTGATCGAGGAAGGCAAATTCCGTGTTCTCGTCAATGGACGCACTCTTCACGGAATGCAACGAACTGACCAGACAACTGATCCTGATCCGTTGACTTACTATCACGAAGAAGGCCCCATCGGCGACGTGTTTCGATTATTCGGATCGGAAAAAACAAAAATCGCGGCAGTCGGCCTCGGTGTCGGCTCTCTCGCGGCATACGCAACGGCCGATCAAGAATTCGATTTCTTTGAGATTGATCCTGTGGTCTGCCAAATTGCAAATGACCAGCGGTATTTTACTTACCTGAGTTCTGCCGCCAACAAAGGCGCGGACATCGAGATCATTCTTGGAGACGCAAGGATCCAGCTTGATTCCATTCGCAAGAATTTCACGGCTCCCAAAACCGAATCCCCATTTCGATCAGTCGCACACCGCGATTCGAATAAATACGAACTGATGGTGATGGACGCATTTGGCAGCGATGCTGTTCCGCTTCACCTGATCACATCGGAAGCCGTCCAACTCTATCTCGATCTGTTAGAGGAAGACGGTCTGTTGGTCTTCCATGTCTCCAGTAAGTTTATTGATTTCTCTCCGATCGGAGCCGGGATCGCTGAGCATTTTGGATTGGCATCAGCTATTCGCGTCGATCGTCCAACGGGTGACCAAGTCAAAGAAACCGGCCGCAACCCGAGCATCTATATGGTGATGTCTCGCGACCAAAAATTGATCGACTCGTTCTTCTCCTCTGGAACTGGATGGCAAGAAATCAAAGCTGAGCGAAAGCTACTTTGGACTGACGAGCATGCCAATGTTCTTGATGTCATGAAGTGGTAACGGTAGATGACGGCGGAGTAAAACCCGCAAGTCAAATCTTATAAACGGAACAGACCGTAAAGCTTGCCTCAGAGTACGCGCAGTCAGTCAGGTTAAAGTGACCGTAAAGGCGAATCGACACGTAATCAGTTTGGAAAAATTGTTGGTCGATGAAAGAAGGTGTGGATAGCGGGCTGATCAAATTTGCTTGATAGTCCGTTCCAGCGACTCCCTAGATTTGGGAATTCCGCGAAAACAGGACAGGAAATTGCAACACCATTCTGCCAATCGAAAACTCTCGTCTGCTGAGTGCCAAAACAATATTTCGTTGTGGCATTTGGCAAATCGGTGCGCGCTCGCTTTGGTATTCTTGGTGGCCATCGGCAGTGTTTCCCCGTCAGCTTCAAGGGGCCAAGTCCAATTCCGCACGCCGACAGTTCCAGCCAACGAAACGATTGGCGGACGATTGGTCAGCAGCCGAAGCTACCCGCAAGACGCAGAACCCAGCACGCTTGGCTCGATTGTTCAAAAAGAGCAAGCGACTGCCCCGGCGACCGAGAAGGGTGAATATCAATTTGGAAAACTGGCCGAAGCTCCGACAACATTGGTCGAATCAGGTGGGGTGCTGCCAAGCCAAGGCGGACTCGAAATCCCCCAGTCTCAAATTCAAAGTCAGCAATTTCCAAATCAGTTTCAACAAGATCCTGTCGACATTGGTGGTGGATTCTTGCCACCGCGGAATTCACGCGATGGGCAACTGCCGCTCTCTCACTACGCTTCGGGGTACGCGAACCAAGACGACGCGCCCCAGCGGGACGGGGCTCTCTCAATTCCGTTGATAAACGAGTACGACAATGGCGGAGGAGGGCTTGGTATTCAGGGCAATGGAATGAAGGGTTTGGGAGGCTATGGTGAAACTGACCTCCAAGACACCGAAGAATTACCGCCTGAACTGAACTCGCTTGAGAACCAATCATCAGGCGGAACCGGCGAACGAGAAATCGTGATAGAGAACTACGCCGATGGCAAACCCAAAATCATTCGAGAAATGATCCAGGACGCAGAGGGCAATTACTTTAACGATGGCAAATGGCTTGTCAAAAGCCCAGGTGGCGATACCGTCGCAGCGGGGATTTATAAAAAGAATGTGATGCAAGGAACTTGGTTCCGCGAACACACTGCGGAATCTGGCGGGTTGTTTGCCACGAAACCCTTCAATCTTTTCCAAGGCCCGTTTTACTCCGTTGCCAATTTTAAAGACGGAAAACTTGATGGCATGTGGACGATCTCAGACCAGTACCGGCGAAAAATTTTTGAAGTCCCTTACAAAAACGGACATCGCCACGGCAAAGCAATCTGGTGGTACCCCAACGACGCAAGAATGCGTCAAGCAACGTTTAAGAATGGTGTGATCGACGGCGAGGTGATTGACTGGGACGAAGGCGAACGCAAGGTTCGTGTCGACCGATATGTTGATGGCCGCAAAATCATTCTCAATACAACTTTCTATCGCGGGAAAATCAAAAACACCCAAGAGTATTTCTTGGACGCGAAACTGGAACCAGATGACGAAGATAATTGGTGGGACGCACAACCAACACCTTACCTTCCGACAGGAACGAGAGTACAGGACGGTCCTTCAATGTCCTGGTACGAAAACGGACAACCCAAAAAGCGCGGGCAATACGACGAAGATCAACCCGTTGGTCAATTTGTTTGGTGGCACCCCAATGGGAACAAACAGATTGTTGGGATGTATTCCAAAGGCATGAAAAATGGACGCTGGACTTGGTGGTTTGCTAATGGGATGAAGCAGTACGAGGGACAGTACAAAGACGACCAACCAACAGGCGTTTGGCGATCTTGGTCGAAAACGGGTCGACTCATCAAGAAAGAGAACTTCTCCCAACGCGCAGAAGAACCCCAAGAATCAACCGACGAAAACACGAACACGGATGGCTCTAACGCCGGCAATAGCCAGCCAAATGACCCCGATAGTGTGAGCGACGCTCCAGGCAAGAAAGAGTCAGCGGTCCCCGATAACGCGGCTGATGAGCCCGCCGCCACGGAATCAGAATCTGGGCAAACATCGGATGAAATCAACGGAAGAGATTCGGTTGACACGCAAAACTTGGAAGAACTCCCAGATCCCCAGCCACAGGATTTTGGAACTCCCGAGGAGTCAGAAACTACCAAAGACGCCGTGCCCCCGACAGAGACTGAAGAAGAGATCGGCGGACTTCCAACGGGACCGCTCGAAAACGGCACGCCTGATTAAGTCGCCGAAGTCGCGGGTTTTCGATTGCCAGCACCTTGATTAACTCTTGATCACTTTAAGCGCGGTTGATTGTCAAACGAACGCAAGCGGGTTATCGTTTTGATAGCCCCGTCATCCGCTTGTCAAACCGGTTCGAGCCATGCATCGTTTTGGATTATTTCTCCGCGCGAATTTTGCGATTGCAAGTTTCATTTTCCTTGTTGCTGGGACGTCCGTTTTTGGTCAACAGGATTCGGAAACTTCTTCAAGTCAATCAGTCGATTCGATTGATTTGAACACAGTTGTGATTGAATCTTTTAAAGCGACCCACGATGGTTACAGCAGCGACGAGGTCATTCTCAACAAAGAACTCAACGACGCGTTTATCAGCGAGTGCCAAAAGAAGATTCCAAACGTCGAAGCGACGGAATGCAATTGGAAATTGATGAACTTGAGAAAGGCCGGTAAGCTCAAAATTAAATCGACGAAATCAAATCGCACCAAAGTCGACGACGTCAGACACATTGCCGAGATCGCCGCACGTTCCATGTTCGATCGTTATTCAATCTCCAGCGATGAAGTGATGGCCAATCCTGATCGCCGAAATGAATTCGATGCGATCGCCAAGTCGATTGATTCTGAGATCGATCTTTACCGTGTTCGAAAAGCCGCGTTTCAACTTCGCAAGGCGAGAAACTTGAAGCCTGAATTGATCACTCGGATTGCCGACTGGGGGCGTGAAGTAAAAACGTACACAGCGCGGTCGCTTGCTTCAAAACCGGAGCAAATTCCAAATCATCCGGGAGTGTACATCTTTCGTGACAAGACAGGTTATTTGTATATCGGACAAACTGACAACCTGCACGAGAGACTTAAAACTCACTTGGACAAGTCGCATAACCAATCGCTTGCAGCTTATTTGGGAGCAGAGGATTTTGATTCCATTTCAATAGAAGTTCATTCTTTTGATCCGAAATCACAAGCCAAAAAAACGATGGTCCGTCGCGCGTATGAATCTGAACTGATTGCCAGCCGCAAACCAAGATTCAACATCCAGCCATAGTTTGCAATCGCCAATCGCTAGATCGAGAAAGCGCGAAGAAGCGTTAAGCGTCTAGAAGTCGCAGGCGACATAAGTAGGATGGATGTTCCTGTCCGTCGTTGCGCGACCAGACAGGAAAGCGCGGAAAAGGATATAAAGGAGCGCAGTCAGACAGGAATGTCCAACCTACCGTGGCAAAAAATCCGCGAGTTTCAGTCAACTACTTCCAATTTTCTTTCCGCAAAAACACCGGCTCGTTTTCCGTTGATTCTTTCGCCGAATACTTGTATCCCGTTTCGGCGAACTCAACCAACTTTTTGGGATCGGTAACGCGGTTTCGCATCATCCAACCGCTCATCACACCACGAGCTTTCTTTGCGAAGAAACTGATGATTTTGTATTTGTCATTTTTCTGATCTTTGAAAACTGGCGAAATGATGCGTGCATTTAGTCGTCCCGTTTGAACGACTTTAAAATACTCATTGGACGCGAGATTGACCAAGACATCGTCGTTGTTCTTTTTCAGCTGTTTGTTGAGGGCGTCAGTAACTTCGCCACCCCAAAACTGATAAAGATCGGTGCCTTTGTCCGTTTCAAGCTTGGTTCCCATCTCCAAACGATAAGCCTGTAGCAAATCGAGCGGCCGCAACACTCCATACAATCCAGAAAGAATTCGCAAACGATCCTGAGCGAACTCACAGTCTGACTCCGTAAACGTATAAGCATCGAGCCCGACGTACACGTCGCCTTTGAATGCAAACAGGGCCGCCCTCGCATTTTTGGTCGTGGGCTTCTCTTCCCAGGCTTCGTACCGATCGGCATTCAAGTGTGCCAATTTATCGCTAATCCCCATGAGCTTGGAAATTTTCTGGGGTGTGTATCCACGCAGGACATCAATCAATTCAGCGCTCTGCTTTTTGAAAAGAGGCTGGCTTGTTTTTGCGACGGGCAACGGAGTCTCGTAGTCAAGCGTTTTCGCAGGTGAAAGAACGTGAAGCATAGTTATGTAATCTCGTCTGTAATTTCGTGAGGTGATAGTTCTGTCAGGTTTTTAAAACTTCATTCGTTGGAACTTCATTTTCGATCCAAACATTTTGAAGTGTCAATGTTCACTCGCCGGATCGAACTCTAAATATTTTTTAAGGAACGAGACCAGCATATAAAGCGGAATCGTATCCAGTAATGCGACGACGAATTTAAACACATATCCTGTCACAATGAACATTGCCAATTTCTGCCAAAGCTCACCAGCAGGCAGGCCATCAGGAATTGGAAGGGCATGTGCATAAAAGTGGGTTATCAATATCACGGCAACAGTGTCGACAATTTGACTGATCATGGTCGAACCGTTGTTTCGCAACCAAAGATGTTTTCCCTTGGTCAAATTCTTCCAAAAGTGAAACATGTAAACGTCGCAAAATTGCGCTGCGAGATAAGCAATCATCGAAGCGATCACCGCACCAAACGTTAACGCTCGGATTTGATAAAACGCAAAATTGTTTGGATCGCGGACCACACCATTTTCTACGCTCAAGCTTTCAATCGCCGGAAGCCCTGTGGCTGGATCCATTGGAGGAACGGGAGCCATCACGCCGCCCAGCCACAGTATAAAAACGACCCAGATATTCAAAAAAAGTCCAACCGTCACGACCCAATTGGCGCGACGGCGACCATAAAACTCGCTGATCAAATCGGTACACAAGAAAGTGATAGGGTAGGGGAGCACGCCAACGGCCAGAGCGAAACTCCAACCATCCGTCGTTGATGCCCACTGGCCCCAACTGACGACTCTACCAGCATCGGTCGCGTCGACACTAAACAGCACCAGAAACCGGCTGATCCCCAGAATGTTCAACATCGTCAGGGAACCCAGAAACAAACCGGCCAGAACAAGAAATACCCGTTCACGCCTGGCATGCAATTCGGAGGCTTCGATCGGATGCAGCAAGCCCTCAATTTCAGGTTTTGAGAATTGTCTGTTTGAACTGAGGTCAGGATCCATGTTGGAGCGATCTAGGTTCGAGTGGTTGGTTGGGCATGGCGACTTTTGGATGTATTGGTTTACTTGGGCTCAGGATTCGGCGAATCGGTCAGCATTGCAACAGTCACAATCTGGTCAATCGAAACCATCAAAGCTTCTCCGATTTAACCAACCTCAATCCCACCCATGTTAACCGATTTTAAGCCAACGTTGATCACTTGTTTTGCCCCTAGAAACAAACGTCTGATTGGCTAGAATGTTGTCTGATCTTTAACATCTCACCATTCGTAAATCGCAGCACAGCGACCGTTTTGTTCACGCGCCGTGCTTGTGATTGATTGACAATTTGTAACGAGGCTCCAGTGACGACTGTAGAACAACTCTTAAAAACGCCACTTCATCAGTGGCACGTTGACAACAACGGACGAATGGTAGATTTTGCTGGTTGGTCAATGCCGGTTCAGTATTCCAGCATCATGGACGAACACCATCAGACGCGTAAAGCGATCGGGATGTTCGACGTGTCGCATATGGGTCGGCTCTATTTCACTGGCTCGGAAATCGACGTCTTTCTTGATACTCTGACCACTCGCCGAGTCGCAGGCGTAGAATGCGGGAAGATTCGTTACTCACTGATGACCAACGATTCAGGTGGAATTCTCGACGATGTGTTGGTCTATCACTTGCCAGACATCAACGGCAAACCGTTTCACATGATGGTGGTCAACGCGAGTAACCGCGACAAGATCGTCAATTGGATTCAGTCAAAGATCGGTGACTCTGGCATCAAGCTGACCGATCGCACGACCGAGACCGCGATGCTCGCAATTCAAGGCCCGAAGGCAAACGAGGCCGTTGCAAAACTTTCAGAGATTAACCCCGACTCGTTGCCGTACTACACCGGCACGACGACAAAAGTTTGCGGTGCCGAAGTCATTCTTTCTCGCACTGGTTACACAGGCGAGGACGGTTGTGAGATCATTTGTGCAAACGAACACGCACATAACATCTGGAGCGAAGTCCACAAACTTGCGGCCG
This sequence comes from Mariniblastus sp., assembly GCA_045105295.1. Classification (GTDB taxonomy): domain Bacteria; phylum Planctomycetota; class Planctomycetia; order Pirellulales; family Pirellulaceae; genus Mariniblastus. The sequence goes on along the minus strand of JBGCDK010000163.1, from coordinate 47,713 downwards.
ATGTTGGCGGGGGCGCGACTGGGTTGGCCGCACGTGACACGTTGCGACTCGAAGCCGGCATGCCGCTTTATGGCCACGAGCTGAACGAAGAAACCAACCCTGCGCAAACGGATTTGAAATTTGCAATCCAAATGAAGGGCCGTGAGTTTACCGGTCGTTCGACAATCGCAGCTGCCAGAAAAGACGCCACGCTCAAAGTCCGCGTTGGTTTGGAACTCGAAGGCCGGCGAGCCGCGAGAGAGGATTGCCAGATCTTAAACGGCGAGCAAAACATTGGCTTCGTTACCAGCGGAACCTACGCACCGACTTTGGAAAAGTCGATTTCGATGGCTTACATTGATCCCAATTTTGCGACGATTGGTACTGAAGTGATTGTCGACATCCGCGGAAAATCACATCCTGCCAAAGTCGTCGAAGTGCCTTTTTACAAGCGAGCCACTTGAAATCAGCTGTGGCGAGAGATCCAAACATCGGCCGTGCAAGTTGTTCGCATTGCCACTTGAGAACGAATCAAAGAACCAACAAAACATTAAACTTTACCTTGGAGCATTCCAGTGAAACCTGAAGAACTACTTTTTGCTGAAACACACGAGTGGGCGAATATCGCAGAAGTCGACGGAGCCAAAGTCGCCACCATCGGCATTTCTGCCAACGCCGTCGAAGCTCTTACGGATCTTGTTTACATGGATCTTCCTGCCAGCGGAGCAGCTGTAACGGCGGGTGAGTCGTTTGGCGAAGTCGAATCGGTCAAAGCAACCAGCGAAATGTACAGCCCTGTCGATGGCGAGATCGTCGACGTAAACACTTCGCTGCCTGACAACCTAGAGATCCTGAATTCTGACCCTTATGGTGAAGGCTGGATCATCAAAGTGAAACTCTCAGGTGATGATGCGGTTAGCAAGCTATTGGATTTTGCTGCGTATCAAAAAATGTGCGACGAAGCTTCCTAAGCATTGGTCTTTGAGACAAAAAGGTCGGTCAAAAACGCATCCCCTTGGGGTCACACAGCAGCACGACTTTTAATCAACTCGGAAATTCAAGTTCCAACCACCCATTTCAACCGCGGTTACCATGACGACTAAGCAAATCAACGCGACGAGAACGCTAAGCGATGTTCAACAGACGGATGACTTTGTTCACCGGCATATTGGGCCAAGCCCGGACGACATTCAAGCGATGTTGGCAACGGTTGGCGCGGGGTCCCTGGATGAATTGATCGAGTCAACAGTGCCCGCGAGCATTTTGCTGGAGAACGAACTTGACCTTCCAGAAAGTTCTACAGAGCATCGAACGATCGCAGAGTTAAAGCGGTACGCTGATTCGATTCAAGTCAATCGTTCGATGATTGGAATGGGTTACTACGGCACTCACGTGCCAAATGTGATCCTGCGAAACGTGCTTGAGAATCCTGGTTGGTACACGGCCTACACGCCTTACCAAGCTGAAATTTCTCAAGGCCGGTTGGAAAGTCTACTCGCGTTCCAACAAATGGTGATGGACCTGACCGGCATGGAAATGGCAAACGCTTCGTTGCTGGACGAAGCAACCGCTGCCGCCGAGGCGATGGCGTTGTGCAAACGAGCAAGCAAATCGCCAAACAATATTTTCTTCGTCGCCGACGATGTTCACCCGCAAACACTGGACGTTGTCCAGACTCGCGCGAAGTATTTCGGTTACGAGATTGTGGTCGGCCCAGCGGAGGAGCTTGGCAACCATGAGATTTTCGGAGCTTTGCTTCAGTATCCGGGAACGACAGGCCACGTTCGCGACCTGACTGGCTTGATCGAAACAGCTCACGACAAAAAAGCTCTCGTCGCGGTGGCGAGTGACCTGCTTTGCTTGACTCTGTTGAAACCGCCCGGTGAAATGGGAGCCGACATCGTCCTTGGAAGCGCCCAGCGATTCGGTGTTCCAATGGGATTCGGTGGTCCACACGCAGCATTTTTTGCAACGCGAGATGCTTACAAACGATCTGCTCCCGGACGAATCATTGGAGTCTCCCGAGACAGCCGAGGAAAAACAGCGTTGCGAATGGCAATGCAAACGCGAGAGCAACACATTCGCCGCGACAAAGCCACATCCAACATCTGCACGGCTCAGGCATTGCTTGCGAACATGGCGGTGTTCTATGCGATTTACCACGGGCCGGAAAAACTCAAGACGATCGCGACTCGGGTTCACCTAAACGCGAAACTCGTTGCTGTTGAATTGGAAAAAGCTGGTTTTGAAATTGAGTTCAAGGATTTCTTTGACACCGTTTCAGTCGTCACCGACAAAGCAAAAGAGATAGTCCAACGTGCGGCTGAGGACCACCAACTAAACCTACGCCTGATCGACGATGAGCGTGTTGGATTCAGTGTCGACGAAACGACTGAGTTTGCAGACCTTGATGCAATCCTGCTGTCCTTCGGAGTCGAACCTGGACCGATCGACGTGACTGTCCCAATTGCGGACAGCGACTCTACGCTGGGGTCTGAGCTTGGGAGAACATCGGAATTTTTAACGCACCCTGTGTTTCACCGTTACCATTCCGAGACCGAGATGCTGCGGTACTTGAAACGGCTTGAGAACAAAGATTTTTCATTGACCCATGGCATGATCCCGCTGGGATCCTGCACCATGAAGCTCAACGCGACCGCCGAAATGATTCCTGTTACTTTTGATGGTTTCGCAAACATGCACCCGTTCGCGCCGCCGACTCAGTGGGACGGCTACCAAGCGATGATCGAGGAACTACGCGACTGGTTGATTGAGATCACAGGATACGATGCGATGTCGATGCAGCCGAACTCTGGCGCTCAAGGCGAGTACGCTGGGTTGCTGGCGATCCGTCGTTACCACGAAAGCCTTGGGCAAGAGCATCGAAACATCTGCTTGATCCCCAGTTCCGCACACGGCACTAATCCTGCCAGCGCGAGTATGATGGGGCTCAAGGTTGTCGTTGTGAAAACTGACGATAGTGGAAATATTGATCTAGATGACCTGAAAGCAAAATCGGAGCAGCACGCTGAGAATCTTTCGAGTTTGATGATCACTTACCCAAGCACCCACGGTGTGTTCGAGGAGACAGTTCGGGAGGCTTGTGACATCGTGCACTCGCACGGCGGGCAAGTCTACATGGACGGCGCCAACATGAACGCGTTGGTCGGAATCGCAGCCCCTGGCAAATTTGGATCTGACGTTTCGCATTTGAACTTACATAAAACGTTTTGCATTCCGCACGGCGGAGGTGGTCCCGGTATGGGCCCAATCGGTGTGAAACAACATCTCGCTCCGTTCCTTCCCAACCACGTCGTTCATCCAATGGATGGCCTGGACGCGAGCGATAACGGAGCGGTTTCTGCGGCACCGTATGGCAGTGCTGCAATTCTGCCGATCTCATGGGCTTACATTTTCATGATGGGCCGCGGCGGTTTGAAAAAAGCGACCGAAGTTGCGATCCTCAACGCGAACTACATCGCGAAACGCCTCGAAGGTGCTTTCGATGTCCTTTACAAAGGCCGCAACGATCGAGTCGCTCACGAGTGCATCATCGACATTCGCCCCATCAAAGAAGCCACTGGCATCACAGAAGTCGACGTAGCCAAACGTCTGATGGATTACGGTTTCCATGCGCCAACGATGTCATGGCCAGTCGGCGGAACGATCATGATTGAACCGACCGAGTCTGAATCCAGAGAAGAACTGGATCGTTTTTGCGATGCGATGTTGAGCATCCGCGAAGAAATCAAAAAGGTCGAATCAGGTGAAGTCTCAGCAGAGGAATCTGTCACTCACCAAGCTCCACATACACTTGATGATTTGGTCGACAAGGATTGGAATCGACCTTACACACGCGAGGAGGCAGTTTTCCCAAGCCCCGAAACTCGTCGCTCGAAATTTTGGCCAACTGTCAATCGAATTGACGACGTGTTTGGCGACCGAAACTTCGTATGCTCATGTCCACCGATGTCTGACTACGAAGAAGAGTGAGCAGAAATTTCAGGCGATTGAAAAAAAGGAACGTAGATGGAAGTTTGTCGATTGATCATTGATCCTCCCGCCAATGGCGCTTGGAATATGGCGGTCGATCAGGCACTTTTAGAGACAGCGAACCGCACCGGACAAATGACGTTGCGGTTTTACCAGTGGTCAGAACCGACTTTGTCGCTCGGTTATTTTCAAAATCACCACGATCGAGAAAAACACCCGCCAAGCATCAACTGTCCAATGGTTCGTCGAAAAACGGGTGGTGGTGCGATCATGCACGATCACGAGTTGACCTACAGTCTGTCCATCCCAAGCCAAAATCGTTGGTCCAGGAAAAACACGGAGCTCTATTCGACGCTGCATCAAATCATCATTGACCTGTTGGCCGAGTACGAAATCCAATCGCATCTCCACAAAGATGTAGCGTCCACTGCGGCCCCCCGCATCTCACCCAATGTCGATCATTCTGCGTTTATGTGCTTCAACCGTAGATCTGACGGCGATATCGTCCTAGGCGGGCACAAAGTCGTAGGCAGTGCACAACGACGACTTAAGAATGCTCTATTGCAGCATGGCAGTATTTTGATGGATAATTCTCAGATGGCTCCCGACTTGAAGGGAATTAGAGACTTATCAAATTTTTGTTTAAATGTCGGGGAAACGATAGAAAAAATTTGTAAAGATGTAACAAAACGGTTGCAGCTGGTGCTTAATCATGAGAAGCTTGGGAATCTTGAAAATTCGGCTGTAGAGTCGGCTTTCGAGAGTACGTTTAACTCTAAGGAATGGAATTTTCGACGCTAAAGGCAGCGAATATGCCTTTCTCTAAAATTTTGAAATTTCCCTTGGCACACAATAACCCCACTTTCCACCATTGATCACAACTAAAGGTCATTATTTGACTTCAATAAACACGCAAACATAATATTGGAAACGTAAATTCCCGATAAGACATTAAGAGACTAGTAGTTTGAGGCAAACTTCTAACTCAACCGGGTAGTTGTCCTGAATCTTAGGAGGCAAGAACGGGATGCAAGTAGTTCTAAAAGTAGTCGGTGGAAAAAATGATGGACGAGAAATCGCCATTGCAGTTCCACGGTTCATTATCGGTCGAGGTGACACGGCTCACCTTCGTCCTGCAAGCGATCTGGTAAGTCGCGAGCACTGTGAGATTTTGGTCGGTGATGGGAAAGTCATCGTCAACGATCTCAAAAGCCGAAATGGAACCTTTGTTAACGGCAAACAACTTTCGGAAACTCACACTGCCAAATCTGGCGACTCTGTAAGAATCGGCCGACTTCAATTTGAATTGGTGATTGATCCTGTCAAAGCCAGTGCGAAAAAACCAAGAGTCGAAAGCGTGATGGAAGCAGCATCGCGGACTGCAACTAACAAAAAGCAGTCTCTGGAAGACAGCATCACGGACTGGCTTGGTGAAGAAGACGAGATGGATTCATCTATGCGGAACAAGATTTCTTCCGCTGACACCATCCAACTCGATCTCGAAGAAACTTCTGTATTTGGTACGTCGAAACGCGAAGATCGCGATGACAAAGAAGAGTCATCCCAAGAAATCGAAGTCGATTCCAAAGGCAAGAAAAAGAAGAAACAGCCAATGAAGCTGCCCAAAACTCAAGGCAGTAAGCATGAAAGCTCAACAACAGCAGCAGACGACGTGTTAAGAAAGTTCTTCAACCGCCGTTAAATCCGTGGTAAATTTGAATTATCAAAAGGGTGGAACCACAATGTTCCGCCCTTTTTTATTGAATGCAAAATTGAAACTAGCGTGATATTTCGAGCTTGCGAGAGCTGTGTTGGTGTGGCCTCTTTGATGCCTCTATCAAGGATTCCCATCAGCAGCTGAATAAGAAATGCTTGCTCTTAACATCAAAATGAAGCACCATTTCTCAGCTTTTTTGAAAAACATCCGATATTTCCCCCAATCCCTCCAGACTTTCTTCGAAAACTCACCCAAGGTGTTACGATTGCATAGCACCATGGAATTTTGTGTTTTTTGTTTCAAACACCACAATGGTTGAAACAAAAAACTCAGAACCCCAGTATCAATGCTGTTACTTGGTGGGAGAAAAAAATTGGCAGTAGAACTTCCTTTGCTTGTTGACCGTTGTTTAACGGGCGACCAACCTTCATTTGTCGAATTAATTCATCGTTTCCGCGGACAAGTCTACGGGCTTTGTTTTCGTATGCTTGGACAACGTGAAGATGCCGAAGATGCAACTCAAGAAACGTTTGTCAGGGTTGTGAATAACCTTCATCGCTGGGACCAAGAGCGTGCTTTCGAGCCTTGGCTGCTCACCATCGCTGGAAATCGTTGCCGCACAAGATTAGCCAAACGGATGCGACGTCCGGGCACAATGACGCTTGATTATCCAATTGAAGATCAATCCGTAGAAATCAGCCGAGGCAAATTGCTGGCCGAGGAAATGGAACACGTGCTGGGCTCAGTACGAAAAGAGTATCGAGAAGCCTTTTTGTTGTTTCACAAAGAAGAGCTTTGCTACAACGAAATCAGCGAAAAATTGGACATCCCTCTCGGGACCGTTAAGACATGGGTCCACCGAGCAAGACGCGAGTTAATCGTGAAATTAAGAAAAAGAGGAGTCCTGGGTGACGAGTCAAAAACCTAGTCAAGATCCAATCAACGCCAGTCCGCTCGATTGCGAATCTTTCGAAAACCGTGTCCACCAACTGCTCGATCAGCGCGGTTCGCTGACCAATGACCAACAATTGATGGCACACGCATCACACTGCGCGCCTTGCGACGAAATGTTGACTGACTATAGGTCCGTTGACGATTCCGTCAAACTACTGAAAGAAGACATCACTGCCATCCTTGCTCAAGCCGGCAAAAAACAAGCGGGCCAATCAAGTTTCTCCTTCTCAGCCCGACCGATCAACATTTTGGTAGCGCTATCGGCAATGTTGATTTTCGGCATTGGTGTGTTTCATCTATTCAGCGCACCACAAAGTTCCAGTCCAAGTTTTCTTGCGTCTAACGTGCCCTCTCAACTTCCTGAGAACGTTGAATTTGTTTCGAGCAGCAGAACTGAATTGGCCATGGCGGGCCCTCCTTCGAGTCCGGAAAATTTGAACATGAACACGCCAGCTATCTTGGGAGATTCAGAAATTACCCAAGTCGCGACCAGCACCCAGAAAACGAAACTTAACGACTTGATCATCCGAACTGCCAATTTCCGAATTGTGCCAGATGCTATTTCCATCGATTCAAATTTTGCTCTGACCACACCGCTTTCGGTACCCAAGACATTTCAAAGATTCCCTTCTGTTCCTACAGTTCCAACTTGGCAGCAGATTTCGAGTCAGCTTGATCCATTTGAGCCAGTCTTGATTCGGTCCTCCGGTCTCCCCGGATTTGGCCCTGTCTCATTCTCATTCAACACGACGATCAATCTGCTGAGACAGTCGTTTTTCAAAGGCGATCCGGGCAGCCAAGATCTTGGTTTCGCGATTGATCCATCAATTCTCGCCGCGGCTTAAGCGTTAGACTGGCGTAAGTCACTTTCCATGGCAAATTCGCCATAAAGCGACGATCTCCTAGCGGCAATCATATCATTCGAACGGACAATCATTCCCATCTCGTGGTGCTGGACGGTTCCTGAAGGCTGACTCAAGGCTGCCTGAGCAAATTCTCCAAAGTTGCCAGCAGAAATTGACTGCATGAATGACATTGCGGCAGCTTTAATCATTCTCTAATTTTTCGCGGATTATTTTGATTCCTCGAAAAAGCGAATAACAAGAGAACTGGCTGTGCCAATGTCCACCAATCCAACAAGCTTTACGACGCGACAAAACCTGCACTCGGGTGTTTGCAATGGAATAGCCAAAGCAACTTTGCTCGTCTTGCCACTGGCTCTATTTGCAATCTCCCTGTCTGGATGCAATCTAGGCGCACAACACAATAACGTCACTGGTCGGCGCGCTTTCGAGATGGGGCAGTACTCTGTCGCAATCAATGAATTTCAAAAGGCACTTTCGAAAAACCCCAACAATGCCGACGCACTCTACAACCTTGGCGCGAGTTTGTATTCACAAGCGAAACAAACAAAAAACCAACAAGTACTCAACCAAGCAGAACAACTATACCGGCAAGCCATCGCAAAGAATGATCAACACGTTGATGCCCATCGAGGATTGGCGGGTCTATTGATCGAGACCGATCGAGAAAAATACGCCTTTGATCTGATCAACACTTGGAAAACGCGTTACCCTGCGTCAACAGAACCGATCGTTGAGTTGGCCAGGCTGTATCAAGAGTATGGCGACAATCGGCGAGCAACGGATCTATTGGCTGACGCCCTCAAGATCGATTCCAACAATGTGCGTGTTTTAAAAGCGATGGGGCATGTACGCGAGATCCAAGGCCAGACACATCTCGCGTTGGACAATTACATACGCGTCATTCAGTTGGACAATCAACAAACCGAAGTCGCCGCGAAGGTTGCAAGTCTCCAAAATCAACTGGCTCGACTTCCTGTGCCTAACAATGGAATCGGTGCAGCCAATCAACAGAATGCTGTACCGTCGCGATACGGCGCCGTTGCTCCTTATCTAAGATAATTTCATTCCATCAACAGTCTCTCACCAAGTTAGACGTAGACCGCTGTCGCAAAACTTCAATCGCTCGCGTCAGTTCCTTTTTGATCTAGCTGACTCATACTTTAGACTCATACTAGGCTCAAGCGACCGCCGAGGCGAAACTTATTTTTCTCCGTTCGAAAGAGCAGAAACGGAACTTGCTCGTGCGCGACAATAACCGAATGGCAATCTCGCTGAGATTGCAGCGCGGCAACAAGTTCCCCAAATAGGGACGCCGGCTTCAATGACACTAGACAAATTGAGTGGCAATGATGAAGCCAGTCGAGCGCGCAACGAACAGCACTCAAAATTAAGCACTGCCCGGATACATCAACCGTTATTGTTTAGCGGCAAGGCTTTCTGAAGAACACGCGCGAGCTCGAAGGAGACGAATGGGAATCAAGATTGCCACTCCAATTTGGACTACACCTACCAATTCAACATCCATTAGCACGCGTTAATGGCAACATGCAAACCACTTGGCAGCGTGGCTCGTTTTAGGATCGTAAATTTCGAAACGTGCCAACACCTCGCCACTTTTCACAATAATTGCCGAAGCTTAAAATTCGATCTCATCTTCGTTGGCGTTGAACTCCTTCGAAATCAACGCGTGTTTCATTTATTGGAATTGCAATGACCACCACAAGCATATCTCGAGTCTTTAATTTTTCGGCGGGACCAGCGACCCTACCTCTGACCGTTCTTGAGCAAGTTCAAAACGAACTTCTTGCGTTGCCAGGGGCGGGCGCGAGCGTTCTTGAAATAAGCCATCGCAGCAAAGACTTCGACGTCATTCTTGAAGACGCAACATCGAGAATTGCCCAGCTCGTCAATTTGCCTGACACTCACGAAGTCCTCTTCCTTCAAGGCGGCAGCGCATTGCAAAACGCGATGATGCCAATGAATTTCTTGACAGACAACTCGCAGACTGCCGACTACATCGTCACGGGTGCATGGGGTAAAAAAAGTGCAGCCGAAGTTTCTCGGTTTGGCAATTTGAATGTCGCGTTCGATGGTAGCGACTCCAATTTCAGTTCTGTACCGGCTCAGGATCAACTGAACCTGACACCGGACGCCGCCTACTGTCACTTGACCTCCAACGAAACAATTCAAGGCGTCCAGTACCACAACCTTCCCGAACTCGGCAACGTCCCATTGGTCGTCGACAAGTCCTCCGATATGTTCGCCGACCCAATCGACGTTGCGAAATATGGCATGATCTACGCCTGTGCTCAAAAGAACGCTGGTATCGCGGGCGTCACCGTGATCATCATCAACAAAGAACTAATGAAACGTTCCGGTGACCGCGTTCCAAGCTATCTCGATTACGCCAAACACTCCAAAGGCGGATCGCGTTTTAACACACCGCCAACATTTGCGATTTATGTAACTGGTCTCGTTTGCAAATGGCTCCAAGAAGAAATGGGCGGACTCGCAGAAGTCAAAAAGTTCAACGACGCGAAAGCAAAATTGCTTTACGATGTCGTTGACCAAAGTGCCGGTTTCTATCAAGGGCATGCCGCCACCGATGATCGCTCAATCATGAATGTCGTTTTCAAAATGGCGTCTGATGAAACGGACGAGAAATTTTTAGACGAAGCCGCAAACGAAGGAATGACCTCTTTGAAGGGACATCGCAGCCTTGGTGGTATTCGCGCTTCGATCTACAACGCCATGCCAATCGAAGGTGTCCAAGCCCTCGCCCAGTTCATGACAGATTTTGCTCAAAAGAATGGATAATCTAATGTCAGTTGCAACTCAACAACCTCCCCAACCGAATACGACCGGCGACAAAATGGCTCGAATCATCGTACTTGACGACATCGCAACCGAAGGCCTTGCTAAACTCGACGCCGCTCCCGGAATCGAATATGACATCAAAACTGGCCTCAAAGGCGAAGAACTCCGGGAAGCCTTAGCTCACTACGACGGCGCCGTTTGTCGGAGTGGTGTAAAGATCACACCTGAATCACTTGAAGGCAACAAAACCCTCAAGGCCATCGTTCGCGCTGGCGTCGGCACCGACAACATCGACAAACCTGCCGCAACACGGCTGGGAATCGTTGTGATGAATACGCCGGCTGGCAACACGATCAGTACCGCCGAACATACGATGGCACTGCTGTTAGGTTTGTCTCGAAAACTAGCTCCAGCATTTTCCAGCCTCCAAGCCGGAAAGTGGGATCGCAAAAAATTTAAAGGTTCGCAGGTTTGCGGCAAAACTCTGGGCATCGTGGGACTAGGGCGCATCGGTCAAGAAGTCGCCTCTCGTGCGAAAGCTTTCGGCATAGAGGTCATCGGATTCGATCCGTTTTTATCCGCCGAGAAAGCCGCAGAATTGGGCATCAAAAAAGTTACCGAAGTCAAAGACCTCCTCCCAAGCGTCGACTACCTAACCGTTCACACTCCGCTCACGCCAGAAACGAAGGGACTGATCGGATCCGCTGAAGTCAAGCTATTGAAAAAAGGTGCTCGGCTGGTCAATTGTGCTCGTGGAGGAATCTACGACAACGACGCGCTGGTTGAAGGTCTTGAGTCCGGGCATCTGGGCGGAGTCGCATTGGATGTTTACCCAGAAGAACCTTGCACCGACAATCCACTTTTCCAGATGGACAACGTCCTATGCACGCCTCACTTGGGCGCGAGCACAGAAGAAGCTCAAATCGAAGTCGCGGTCGAGGCGGTCGATTTGCTAGTTAACTTTTTGACAACTGGAGAGATTAAATCAGCCGTCAATACAATTTCGCTTGACCCCGTCACCCTCAACGCGATGCGAAGTCACCTTGATGTGGCTCATCGTTTAGGAATTTTGCTGGGCCAATGGCACGGCAAAGCAATCGATCGTTGTGAGTTGGAATTCCAGGGCGAAATCGCTGAGAAAGATACACGCCTTCTCGTGTCTGCATTTTGCGCGGGGCTTGTGGGGCATGTCATTGAGGACTCCAACATCATCAATGCTGAAATGTTGTGCCGCGAACGAGGAATCGAAATCGTTCGCAAGTCCACCCTCGACCCTGGAGTCTTCAGCAGTATCATCACCGCGTCTGTTAGTGGCGAAGGTTTGACACGAACCGCAGCAGGCACTCTGTTCGGCAAGAACATGCCTCGACTAGTCCGCCTAGACGAGTACCGCACGGAAACTTACATGGACGGCAACCTGCTAATTTTCAATCACTCCGATGTGCCAGGCATTATCGGTTACGTTGGCAACGTTTTGGCAGAAGAGAAAGTGAACATTGCTCAAATGGCTGTGGGACGAACAGGAGGGCAGGGCGGCCAAGCGATTGGAGTTCTGAACCTTGATTCAACTGCATCTGGGCCAACACTTGACCGAGTCCTCGAAAACGACGCCATCGCTTCGGCGTGCGTTATCAACTTACCAGCGATCAACGCACTGCCTGATTGGTTGTCGTAATTGGAGGTGCGATAAAGCCGGGCATCTTGCGGTCGTTATCGTTTTTATTCGTAACAAACGAGTCTGAATTGAAACGAAGTATCAGACTGCGATCAGGTACACTCGGTTCCTACTGAAACCTGTGATTGAAGGGCAACGCCTCAACAACGCTATAGTGGAACGGGCAAACGTTAATCGAATGCGGATTCTCATCTCGCGGCAAACGGACTAGCCCCTTTCTTCCATACCGAATTTCAAAAGCCCGTCAGGTTCTAACGTCTGTACGGGCTTTTTCGTCGACGCATTTTCCTGGTTCGATTAGATTGGTTGCTGCAGCCACTTGCGCCTTTGTTCATTGAACGAAAACCGTTCTTTTTACTTTTACGCGCCAGGCCGCTGCCTTAATGACTTCATTCTTAGAGCCACCGTCGCCAAATGAACCTGATCGTTGGATTTGTAATTCTACTTTGCCTCGTCTTCAGCGAAATCAATTCCGCAGAAGTCGCCAACGATCTTTGGACTCGTGTCTCCATGGTGTTCGCAGTGGCCATGCTCGTGCCCGGTCTCGCGCTGTTTCAAACCTTGATCGTCACCCGCCGGATGCAGCACACCGAGATTCCTGATGAACAACGAGACATAATTCTTCGCCGATTGTCGATTTGCCATAGTGCCGTTTGGCTGGCCGCAAGTGTTGCGATCGTATGGGCAATTCGCTGGCAAGATGTCGTGCGAGGAAATTGGAATCTGGACCAATGGCCGTTGATCGATGAGTTGCTTATCCTCGCTCCAATCCTGTTTTCATTGGCGGCCTCTTGGGCCATCTTTTACGAAATCCAAGGCTCACTGGGGGATGAATCAAGTTCGAGGATTCGATTCGACGTTGCTGACTGGCGTCGCCGAATCGCTTACGTTTCAATCCGGTTTAGAATCTACGTTCTCTTGGTTTTAATTCCGATCGCAATTGCAGTTCTAGCTCGCGACGCAGAGCCATGGATTCGTTCAGTCCCCAACTGGACAGCCGTCGTCGCCTACGGCGTCGGCACAATTGTCGTGATGGCCTCGTTTCCTTTTTTGATTTTACTGATTTGGCAAAACCACGCAGTTCCAAACGAAGAGCTTCGAACGGAGCTAAGGTCGACTTGCAAAGATCTTCGGTTGCATATTTTCGACATTCGAGTCTGGAAAACGGGCGGGCAAATCATCAACGCGTTGGTGGCAGGAATCTTGCCAAAGTTCCGTGTGATTCTGTTGTCAGATGAGTTGCTGAATCGTTTTCCCAAGAACGAATTGCTGGCGATCGTTCGACATGAAGCAGGCCACCTCCGTTTATGGCATTTACCCATTCGAATAGGTTTTACAGTACTGCCGCTGATCGCATTGACGATTGATGAGCAAAACCCGTCCGGGATTCTTGCGACATTGGAATCAATGTTCAGCCATGCTGGACTCGCGTCCGGGACCGGACTGGTGTTGGTCGGTTTGGTCTACTTGATCTACCTGTATTTTTCTGTGTCTTGGCTTTCGCACAAAATGGAATTCGAAGCAGATATCTTTTCGTGCCAAACAATCGGCAAGCATGAATCAATGATTGATTCAGACCTTGCCACGGACATGTCCGACGCGCTACTACGTCTAGCCTCCATTACACCAGGGCAGTACGAAAAGAAATCGTTGCTTCACCCAAGCATCAAAGATCGAATTCGTGTGATCCACGTAATTACCTCGAGTCCAAACAAGGCTGAGAAATTCAAAGCCTCATTCGCTCGGCGGCGGCGATTCGTACTTGGATTCCTAGTCGTTATTTGCATCGCGGCTCTTCTGATCCAGATCTAAAGCCAGAATCACAGCCTGCCGCTGAATTTCTGCGAGCCTCTTTACCGTGACTCGTTGGCTTTATTTTATCCCGTTGAAGATCAATCGTTGGCATCAGTATGGATATTCGATTTCCACCTTCTGGCCTGCGCGACTGTTTGGTAACCAAACTCAAAGCACGTTCGACAGAATCCTATTGATCGTTACGACCAACGAACCAATATCCCCGTAATCGCGCGAATTTCCTTCAACTGAAAGTCGTTGTTGCTTTTCGAAGGCTATATACCTAGGGCGTTTTGCTCCAACCGCTGGACACACGTCCAAGTCTCTGACCCGGACTGGTCTCTTTCCCTACAACTCTCTTAATTTCCGGGCCCCAAATGTCAGTCTTAACTAACTCACTGGTTCAACAAATTCAGTCAGCAGTTGTTCATAACCCACATCTCAACCACAAACGTATGCACGTCAAAACAAAAGAGGGGCGTGTCGTAATTGAGGGAACAGTTCAGTCGTTCTTCGAAAAACAGATGGCTCAAGAAGCACTTCGAAAGATCGTAGGCATCAAGAAGATCGACAACCAACTGACAGTCAACTGGTCATAGAACCAGTTCCCCTTGATCACACAGCAGCGCTGGAGCGAGGGACGATTGTCTGTCTGGAATTCAAATATCTGACGACGGAAGTGCACAACGGGGCTGAACTTCGTTGCCGACTCTGCCATCGGCATAGAGTTCATCGGCTCGAGTTCATGGGCATTGATTCCGTTTTAATGTCGCCGATGTACTTGAAAAAAGTCGCCACAAGAAACGCCCACCTGAAATTGCGACAAACAAAAAGGCGGCATGTTCAAAACATGCCGCCTTCAATCGTATACACGGACGATACGAATTCTTCGCCGCCTCAGTGAACTTACTCAGGAGGACGAAGCCCTGGAGGCATCATCGCCATCGCTTGCTTGACAGCTTTCTCCAGGAATGGATTGAACCCGTCAGGCTTTGGAATGACAACGCTAACTCGATCGCCATCTTTTTTCGCATTGAGAGAATCGAGAACTTGTGAGAGGACTTTAGCTCCCTCTGGGTCGAACTCTTGCATCTGTCCAACTTGCATTTTGCCACCCATTTTGGCCATACCAAGAATGGAGTCCAAGCCGCCTTGAAGCTCTTCAGCATCTTCAGAGTTCACGCCGTTTGCAAAGATTGACATAAGATTTCCGTCAGCAACATTCATGCTGATTGAAATGTCTTTCATATTGTCGATCAGGCCTAAGTACTCGCCTACCATTGGGTCAGGAGCGCTTGCTTTTGCTTGTTCTACTGCCTCAGCGATGAGCCCTTTGGCACCATCCATATCCATGACGATACGAATTGACTCATTTTTTGGTGAAGCTTTCCAAGCCGACTTAAGACCATCGGTCATCAACTGTCGTGTATCTTGAAACAGATAAGCTTCGGTTCCCATTTCCAACATGCCGGCTTTTGGCGAATGCATCATCATGTTGTCAGGTCCGCCGCCTCCAGAAGGTGGCTTGTAGAATGTTTTGCCATCACGCTCAACGACGCCACCATTGTCTTTTTTCGCCATGGCGATCATCTGATCAACCATGGTGTTGTCTTTGAATTTCAATTGGACGAAAAACTCAGGTGGCGCTCCACCCATGCTCACAGCCATTGCATCTCCCATTGTCGCAGGAGCACTTACAGCTCCAAGGACCGACTCGAGACCAGACATGTCCATTTCTTCGCCGTCTCCGCCGGGAACTTTGCTCATCATTTCGGCGAGCCCCAATGATTTACCCAGCTCACTATCTCGAACCAAGTCCATCCGGATTTCGAAAGCAAGAACTGCTTTTTGTTTTTCTTCAAGCGGTGAAGATTGTCCCATGGCTGGCGCGCACACAGCGGCCAACATTAGGAACAAAGAAAATGCCACTGTACGCATATTGGACCTCCCAAAAATTTAGTTGTTAATCAATAACTTGTTCGCTGAGTTTATGCAAAAATTGCTTTTAAAACTATAAGCCAAGCAACAATAAGGAACCGTATGAGGCCATAACGAGCGAGTTGATTGCGAGCCTTGTATACTCACGACGCTGGTTGGTAGTTTCAAATCTAGCAACTCATTGAAGCTTTTAATTCAAAATAGATGACCAATCGCTGGCCGTTTTGAATGGATTACTTGATCGCCTCCACCGCAACCTTAAGGGCCTCGGCAATTTTTTCCGGATTTTTTCCGCCGGCTTGGGCAAGATCAGGTTTTCCGCCTCCGCGACCTCCGACGACCACAGCCACCTCACCGATCCATTTACCGGCGTGCAACCCACGCTCAACTAGGTCGCGACTCAAGCCACTGGCGAGCGTGACCTTGTCGGCTGACGGACTGGTCGCAAAGAGAATCGCAACTGGCTGAGTCTTCTTGCGAATTTCGTCAATCAAACGCGACATTAATCCAGAATTGGCTCCTGGAAGTTCCCTGGCGATAACACGAATGTCTCCGACGAGTTCGGCTGACTCGATCAGCTCGTCGACATCTACATCGGAAGCCGCACTCAGTTTTTGAATCTCCAATTTGGTTGACTCGACATCGGCCAACATTGCGGTGACGCGATCAGCGACCTCAAGAACCGGTATGTTTAGCGACTGAGCCGTCTTTCGCATGACATTTCGAACCTCGAAATAGCTAAGCGGGTTAGACGGGTCGGACGCTGATTGTAGTTTCGGTTTGGCAACGGCTGGCTTTCCCGAACTCAATTCCTTTTTCAAGTCTTTTACATACTGACTGAGATTGAGCACTGACTGATAAACGTCTAACAATCCAACATCGAGTTGGCGCGAAATTTGATCCGCCGCCAATTGGACTTTTTGCTGATTCTCTTTTGCCTTTTGACCAGTAAGGGCTTGGATACGTCGCGTTCCCGCCGACATGTTTTCTTCAGAGACAATTTCAAACGTTTCAATTGAACTGGAATTGTCCAAATGAATTCCTCCGCACAGTTCCTTGCTAAATTCCCCGATGGATACCATCCGAACGGGATCGGGATATTTCTCGCCGAACAACATCATCGCACCCGTCTCTCTGGCTTTTTCAAGAGGCAGTATCTCAGCCTTGATCGGAACCGACTCTGCAATTCGCTCGTTGGTCTGTCTCTCGATCGTCGCCAAAACTTCATCGTCAATTGGATCCATGCTCGCAAAATCAAAACGCAACGCGTCGTCGGAGACCTTTGATCCTCGTTGCTGAGCATCTTCGCCAACGTTTTGTTGAAGTGCATGATGCAAGATGTGAGTCGCACTGTGAGCACGCCGGATCGCGTCGCGTCGATTGGAATTAACCGTTGCAGTTACCTCTTCACCAACTCCAATAGTGCCTTGAGTCACGTGCCCGTAATGGACAAAAATCTCGCCGTCTTTTTTCGTATCGGCGACTTCGAATTTTCCGTTCGGTCCTTCGATCACACCCGTATCGCCAACTTGACCTCCCGATTCTGCATAGAATGGAGACTCAAGCAAAACAACAATCTGATTTTCCTCAGAAGGCGAAAGAATTTCACACCGAGTTTGAACAACCGTTTGCTTGTCTTTGCCCTCTTTGTCTTTGGTGACCTCGGCGTGCTCTTCAATGAGTCCGCAGATTTTAGCTTTTGATTCGGTCTGCTCGTAACCTACGAATTTGGTCAACTTAAACTCTTGCTTGATCTCGTCGAGCGGTCCGTCATTTCCCATGACGGTCGTTTCACCCGTGCCGCTGGTTATCCCATGCTTGTCCATTGCAACTGCGAAAGCATCCCAGTCAAACTTAAGGCCATTCTCTTCAGCAACAGACTCTGCGATTTCTGCAGGCACGCCATGTGTTTGATAAGCGATAGCAACACTCTCAGCGTCCAGCTGTTTACTGCCAGATTTTTTCGCTTCGTCAGCAATCTTTTGAATTTTTGGAATGCCTTTTTCAACGAGTGAATAAAACCCGTTCTCTTCACCTTTGATCACGGACGAAACACGATCGACCGTCTCGCGGAGCTCTGGATAAGGCTTTCCCAATTGCTCGACGACACATGGAACTAGCTGGTAGAGAAACGGATCGCGCAGGCCCATTTCGTAGCCTTGAAGAACTGCACGCCGAAGTAACTGGCGCACGACCGACTCTTCTTTCTGAGCACCCGGGTAAACGTTTTCGTGAATTGCAAGTGAGCAAGCACGTACGTGATCGGTGATGCGACGCAAACGTCGACCGTTGTCTGAATCGGCTTCGTATTTGACACCGCATACTTCAGCGGCAGCCTGAACGATTGGCATCAAAGTATCAATGTGGAAGTTCGTTGTAGCGCCCTGTAACGTAGCCGCAGTCCGTTCGAGCCCCATTCCCGTATCGATGTTCTTACTTGGCAGTGGATTGAGATTGTTTGGCGGATCTCCTTCGCGATTGAACTGCGTAAAAACCAGATTCCAAATCTCGCACTCGGGACCGTCATCGGGATGGAAAAAGATTTCACTGCATGGGCCGCAAACACCATCAGGGCCTTGGGAAGGTGAGCTGGCCGGCCAAAAGTTCTCGGCTTCGTCCAGGCGTTTAATCTGATCGAGCGATAAACCAACTTCTTTGTGCCAGATATCGGAGGCTTCGTCGTCGTCCAAAAAAACTGTGACGCTCAAGCGGTCCTTTTCTAAATCCAGCCATTTTTTGTCAGTCAAAAACTCCCACGCCCAGTGGATCGCATCACGTTTGAAATAGTCTCCGAAACTAAAATTGCCAAGCATCTCAAAGAACGTATGGTGATAGGCTGTTCGGCCTACATTTTCGATGTCGCCAGTGCGAAGACATTTCTGCGATGTCGTCGCACGCGTAAATTCCAATTCGACGTTGCCCAAAAAGTGATCCTTGAACTGGTTCATTCCTGCCGGCGTGAACAGCACGGATTTATCCCATTTCGGGACCATCACGTCGCTTGGGCAAACGGTGTGGTTTTTTGATTTGAAAAAGTCGAGGTATTTTTCGCGTAGTTCGTCAGTCTTCATGGCTATTCCGGTTGGTTTTGAGAGCCTTAAATATATCGCGGTCAGGGAAAACGTAGAAGATCGGGGTTTCCTGTTCCTTTGAGTTGACGCCAACTCTGACAGACAGCTCAAAACGGCAAAGGTTCTCCAGTGCGAACGAAAAAAGCCCGACCTGAGAAGGCCGGGCTTTTACTGCGGGTCTAGTCTGACGATTCCATCAGCGTTTTTTCAATTAGCTTTTTGGAGCGTGAGTTTTTGCCTCTTTGTCGATATCTTCGAGGACCTCATGGATGTCTTCTACATATCCACCGGCCTCAAGGACTTTGTTGCGAATCTCTTCACAGACATCCTTGTTCTCGATCAAGAAGTTGCGAGCCTTTTCTTTACCCTGACCGATATGCGTACCGTTGTACTTGAACCACGATCCGCTTCGAACGACGATTTTATGAGCCACGCCAAGATCCAGAACGTCGCCTTCGTAGCTGATACCGTTGGTGTGCATCATGTCGAATTCAGCGATGCGGAACGGAGGAGCGACTTTGTTTTTGACGATTTTAGCTTTTACACGTTGCCCGACCTGAACGTCTCCGTCTTTCAAAGCACCGATTCGGCGGACGTCGATTCGGACGGAAGTGTAAAACTTCAGAGCGCGACCACCGGGAGTCGTTTCGGGACTGCCGAACATGACGCCGATCTTTTCACGAATCTGGTTAATGAAGATCGTACATGTTTTGCTTCGGGCGATTGCACCAGTAAGCTTACGCATCGACTGGCTCATCAAGCGAGCTTGGAGGCCAACGTGTGAGTCTCCAATTTCGCCATCGAGTTCTTTACGAGGAACCAGAGCCGCAACTGAGTCGACCACAATCACATCAACCGCGTTTGACTTAACCAGCATTTCAACGATCTGCATGGCCTCTTCACCGCTACTGGGCTGTGAGACGAGCAAAGTATCAAGCGACACGCCAAGCTTTTTGGCCCAGGTCGGATCAAACGCATGCTCGGCGTCGACGATCGCTGCGATGCCGCCCGTTTTCTGTGCCTCGGCAATTGTGTGAAGTGCCAACGTTGTTTTACCACTGGACTCTGGGCCATAGATCTCGATGATCCGCCCGGAAGGAAGCCCGGAACCGCCCAACGCCATGTCGAGTGAAAGACTGCCTGTTGAGATGCCGCGAATCTCTTGTTTCGAATCGTTGCCCAACGCCATGATCGAACCGGTGCCGAACTGGGCTTCGATTTGTTGAACCGCAGTTTTTAGCGTTTCGTTATCGTCAAGCATTTTGTCAACAGCAGGAATAGAGACAGCGTCTCCCTTTTTCTTGGCTGATGATTTTTTTGCAGGGGTTTTTGCCGTCTTCGCAGCCGCTTTTGTCTTAGCCATGGCTTTTTCTACTTTATTGTTAGAGGAAGAAACGTTTGAGGAAGGAACGTTCGTTTTGGTTGAATCGGTTTTCGTCAAACCAGTTTTTGCAGAATCAGTTTTCGTTGAATCCGTTTTGACAGGATCAGATTTGGAAACGACTTTCGCAACAGCATCTGATTTCATATCCGTTTTTGAAACGGATATGGGTTTCACATCGGACTTTGCATCCAATTGCGATTTAGACTCAGGCTTGGGATCTAGTTTGGGGTCTTCTTTTTTAGGGTCTGACTTCGAACCTGTTTTGGATTCAATCTTTTTGGCGTCAGTTTCCTTAAGGTCTTTTTTATCAACAACAGAGGTGGAAGTCGCAACCGCCGTGCTGCCGTTTTTAGATAGTGCTTTAGAAGCAAGTGTTTTTGTAGCCATCGTTGTCTCCAGCCGTGAAGTTAAAAAGAAGGCACAAGTACAATATGACTTGAAAAACTTTGTTACAAGTGCCTTCAAGTGCCCTCACTAACATCATTGGCTTGGCTAAGGACACGTTAGGTCCGTTACCGCAACTAATTCAAAACGAATTTTGATATATTTCTCGCCTCGAAAATCATGCCAGCATTTTAAGGCGATAAAAAACGAGCCAAAACCACCAACTAGTGGACACGCGTTAACTATCGCAAAAATACGTGTAAAACGTGACATGAACTGGCTGAAAACCAATCCCCAGCCATTCAATCGACCAACGGATGGGGCTTGTTGGGTTCAACAGCGGGCTTTGAGCGAGCAAATTTCGAAACGATCAAATGGTAGCCATCCAGCCGTAAAGCCCAGAGAAAAATAATTGGAAAAAAGTTAAACACACCAATCCCCCAGCATGTATCCGCACCCAAACGGGAAACTGAATGATCCATATAGCGAGCTTACTTACTCTTCCTCGCAAACTCCGAAAGCTCTTCCTCGCGCAATCCAGCGAGATCGGCTGCCTCTTCCAAAAAGTAATTCAGATCCGCCTGGTCATCGGCATGCAAAACATCATAAGCATGTGCGGCGCTCCGAGCATGATAAAGCTGTTCCGAGAGATTGGTGTCTTTGGTGATCGCCGTCGCAAACGCTGCGATGACTTGCAAGTGTCGATTCCGTTCTTGTGCCGGAGTCGCGAGCAATAAAACCGCGTGGACCAAGCGACCATCCGGTGTGTCAAAATCCAAACCTTCGCTGCTGATCCCGAGCACGCCACGAACTTCGCTGCCTTCATCAAGAATCGCATGCGGAATCATCAACCCACGGCCAAGACAAGTCGTCTCGTTGGCGTCCCGAGCGAGCACCTGTTCGACAAAATTATCTTCGGGAAGCTCGATCGTGGATGTTTTATACAACTGTGAAGCCAGCCCTCGAATGGTGGCTTCTTTGTCACTGCCAATCAGCCCAACAGCGATCCGCTGCTCTTGCAAGAAATCCAACAGACGTGGTCGGTCTTTGTGGTCTTCCCCCGCTCGTCCCAACGAGAATCGAGTGGCACTGGGCCCGAGAAGCTGATTGATCGCGAGTGCGGCTAGTCCCACCGTGTTCACGATCGCTTTGGCTTCTTCGCTGATGCTTGGGTTGGCCACGACCAGCAATATCAAACCGACCGCTACACCACCGTGTGGCAGTAAAGCGATTCCTAGATAGTTTCGAACATTCTGTGGAACGCCAGCCAGCGACATTGCGGAAAACGCGCTAACTGATTTTCCAATTAGCCTCGCGAAAAAGTACAGAATCACGAGCCCTGCAGCCTGCGGCACCAACCCAAAATCCAATCGCATTCCCGCTAACGTAAAAAACACTGCGAACAACACGCCACTGATAGATTGCAAATAGGCTTCACATGAACGAACCAAATCGTGCCGAAGGTTTGTGACAGCGATACCAGCAAAGGTACAAGCCAAGATCCCTCCTGACGTTCCAAAACCAGCAGCGAGCCCCCAAGATCCCAACACAACCGCCACCATCGTCGGCCCCAAAAAAGCCGGACTGACCAGCGTTCGCGTTAATAGAATCGCAACGCCAGCGCAACCAAGCCCAATCAACATCGTGACGCCAAACTGTACGCCGACATCGACAAACGCGGATTGCAATCCGAACTCATCGCCGATCAATGTGGAAACGAAAACAAATGCAGCAACAGCGATCATGTCGATCAACCCAATCGCCGCCAACAAAGTTCGTGTCAAAATTCCTCGCGCACGTGCCTCTTGAATTACAAGCACCGTCGTTCCGGGAGCTCCTGCAATCGCAATCGCTGCCAGCAGGATCGCTGGCGTGCTGGTCATGTCTTTCCCACCGGGAATCAATGGGCCGATGAAAAACATGATGCAGCCAACGATGACCGGCGTCACCATTGCTTCCCCCAAAAGCAAAAACCCAATTCGCTTTCCCGTGTTTCGAAGACTGGCAAAGTAAAGCGTCGCGCCAACTGAAAACGCGATGAACCCTAAAACGAAATGCATGTAAGGCAAAAAGTTATCGAGTGCCTTGGGATCTTCTCTCGTGTCCATCCCTGGCAGATAAAGTTGCCTCAGCAGAATTCCAGTCGCGATCCAACCGGTGACTTTTGGGAGTTTGATTAGTGCAAAAATTTCGCCGCCGATGATTCCGCAAATAAGAACTGTTGCAAAGTTCAAAAGCGGATCATCAAAATGAAAATCGCTTAGAAGATCCATGTATGGACCGATCGGATTAGTTAGATGGAAGGAGGCAGAGCAGCTGCTCCATTCTATTTAAACTTGTTGACGATGCGATGGGGCAAGTGACAACCACTTTGAAATCTCACGTCGTCGAACCCTAGGTGTCCGAAAAACCTAATTGGACTCAAGCAGCGACTTTGACTGTATCAGGAGGGATTGGCAGAGCTCGCCGCAGCTGAGCTCTACACCCTTACGCCAAATTGAATTTGGAAAATTGGTTTTGGCCAAACGGCACTTCGATTCTTGTGCCAAGCTTTTCCAACCGTCTGCCAACCGTCTGCAATCTGACCGCCAAGCCATCTAGCCAACGACGGAAGCCAAGTGCTCTTTTAACGACCCAGCGATTCTTGGCCCGATATTCTCAACCACTCGTGAAGCGAAATAGTTGCCCCATTTGGCTGATTGTTCCGAAGTCAAACCATTAGTGATTCCGTAAAGTGCTCCACCTGCGAACGCGTCGCCGGCCCCGACTGTGTCTACGGCTTTGACGGGGAATCCTGGAACCAGGATCACATTGCCTTTGTCGACAACATGACAGCCATTGGCACTGTCAGTAATGAAAGCCAAATCGCAGATGGCAGCCATCTTGGTTGTGCACTCTTCGATGGTGTCGGCTTCGAAGAACTGACGGGCTTCATCAGCGTTGCAGAAAATAATATCGCAATACTCGGAAACGATATTGTGAAAGTCCTTGGCAAAGCGATCAATTAAGAACGCGTCAGAAAAAGTAAACGCTGCGCGGACGCCCAACTTTTTCGATTGCTCAAACGCTTCGACACAAGCCGCCCGAGGGTCTTCGGCATCCCAAAGATAACCTTCGATATAGCTACATTTTGATTCCGCCAACAAATCGAGATCAATTTCGGATTTGTTCAGCGTCGTTGAAATCCCAAGATGCGTGCACATCGTTCGTTCAGCATCAGGAGTGGTCAACACGACACATGTACCAGTCGGCAGGCTTGCTTCGGGGGCGGCAGGCACAGGAAACTTGATCCCAGACTCTTCCATATCGCGTTTGTAAAATTCGCCGTTGGTGTCATGGGCAACCTTGCCGCAGTACACACCCGTTCCGCCGCTCTGCGCGATTGCGACCATGGTGTTGGCAGCTGAACCACCAGAGGCAAGCTGCAGGTTTTGGTGTTCCAATTTCGTAAGCACGTTGGCTTGATTCTCGGTGTCCATCAAGGCCATTCCGCCTTTACCAAGTCCAAGATCAACAACCAGTTGGTCATCAACTTGAGCCAACGTATCAACGATCGCGTTGCCAACTCCGAAAACATCGTACTTTTTGTCTGCCACTTGCTTTATCCAAACTCAGTTTCAACATGAAAAATTAGGCCGTCATTATCGGGCTTTCCAAGCTTTTCGCAACCGCACGAAATCCGCATGCGCAACAAGGCACACGCGAATTTTAATGCTCAGATTGGTTGTTTCCAGGTTGAATTGATTTCAACCCTCGCCCCCAAACGACAAAAATTTATTGAGAACCGCCTGCTGTTAAACCTGCTTCCAGCCAACCCCGCTTGCAACTAAACTGCTCCCATGGCAAACATAAGAACCTTCATCGGCATCAAAGCTTCCCAACGCGTGACCAACAATGTCTCCAGCGTGATTCGTCGTTTGGCTGCAACCAACGATCAGTACCGCTGGATGGATTCAGAGAATTTACATGTGACTTTGAATTTCGTCGGCGACGTTGTAGACATTGAAGTTCCCGAACTTTGCAAGTTGTTAAAAGAAGCCATCGAGCCGTTTGAATCGTTTGACATGTCGCTTCAAGGCGTCAATGGATTCGCAAGCTCAGAAGAACCACGCGTGCTTTGGATCGGAGTCGACGAAGGAACCGATCAACTGAACGCACTGAACAAAGCACTCTCCGACGTTCTTCATCACTGGGGCGTCAACAAAGATCGAAACGCATATGTTCCTCACATGACACTGGGGCGGTTGGGTCGCGCCGGCAGGTGGAACGACGAACTGTTGGCACTCGTTCACAAACTTCGCAATCACGATGGCGGTTTCTGCAACGTTAGCGAAGTCGTCGTTTATTCAAGCTTCCTCGAACGTGGCGGTCCAACCTACACGCCGATGGCGCGGATCAAACTAAAAGGCTCATCTGGTTCGTCAAACCAGAATTGAATCGTGTTTGAGGCTGTCAAAATAATCCAGCGAATCCGCTTTCAGAGCGACTGACGACCAATGTGGATGATGGACCTTTCGTTATTTTATCAAAACGCCATACGCGAGCAGGCGCCCGTGACGAACGCCTTCGTTTATATCTCCAGAGCAGGCAAGGGGAGGCAACGAAGCGACCAACGAACCGATGTGAATGGTTCGAGCGCGATCCGTCCCCATGAAGAATTCGTTTACGCGGACGGTCGCAATTTCAACAAACACATGCAACGAGCCAAACGCGAACTAGAATCGCTGCTGGGCGTCACGCCGGACGCGATCAGTCTTTTGAATCGAGATTGAAAGATCCGCTACTGCAACCGTTCGGCGCGTTTGCTGTTTGGTTATGAGTTGGATGACATTCGCAATGAGCCGATCGCCAAAGTGATGCCCTAGTCTGACAATCGCTTTCTCAATAAGATTGATCTCGATTCAGGCAATCAGGTCGAATTTAAAAAGCAGCAGATCAACGGCTTGCATCAAAACGGCAACGAGTACTCGCTTTCGATTTGCTTAAGCGGCGTCCAAATTGGCTTAAGCGTTTTGACCGCCTTCTACATTCGCAAAATGGGCGATTGAAGTTGCGTAGCGGACGGATTTAGGCAAAGCACTTCAAAGCCTGTTCTTGAGTCAAGTCTTTTCCGCTCCCGCCTCAATCAGTCTCGTCGAAGAAGTTTGGAAACTCAGCCGCAAAGTTGTCGGCAATACTCGAGCTTATAAAACGATAAGACGAGCGATTGTAAAAGCCACCAGCGATCCGACGCGCTGTATTGTTGCTTAAATTCGTGTTGGTTAGGTTTACAGACCCCAAGTAGTTAAAGATGCCCGCGCCTTGTCTCGCTGTATTATTTGCAAAAACGGCGTCTCGAATTTCGTAGTGACCGCCGGAATTATAGGCTCCTCCTCCGCCTTCAATGAGTGCACGGTTGTTTGTGACTTGAACGCCATTGTCAAAACGAATGACATTACCGGGGAGATTGTAAAAGCCTCCGCCCGACATTCTCGCGATGTTGTTTGAAACCTTGCCTTTACTCATTTGAAATCTGGTTCCCGAGTCAACTGAGCCAGACATGAAGACGCCAGCGCCTCGTCCTGCCGTCGCTTCCCAATAAAAACTATTGCCTTGATCCTCCTCGAATACTCCAGCGAAATTTCCTTCAGCCAACGAATCGCCCCCGATCGTAGTTGAGAAGAGCATCGCTGTCCCTCCAGCGACCTCCATTCCGCCTCCGCGTATTCGGGCGCGGTTGGCTGAGATGACAGAGTTAATCATCGTGAGGTCACCGCCACCGTTATAGATTCCACCGGCGAATTCATTCGAATAGTTGTTCTTGATTTCGGCAGAGGCCAAAAGCGTTGATCCGTAATTGCTGATTCCCCCCCCTTGGGAAGCTTCCCAGCTAAAATGGCTAAGCGCGCGATTACCGATAATTTGAGTCCCGCCAACAATCTGCAAATTAGCGTTTTCCGCAACGTAAATTGCTCCGCCTTCGACGCCAGCAATGTTGTTCTTGAACTCGCCACGGACAACAATCACCCTGTCTAAGTCGTTGTCTGAGCCATAAACCGCCAGGGCACCTCCCTCCCCAAAGGATCTGATTACTTTTTCGTTTGTTTTGTTACCGTCTTCTGCGTGGTCACCTCCGAACGTCGTATCATAAAATCGGGCGTTCCCACGGACCATCACTGCTCCCCCAGAAGTCCCTCCCGTATTTCGCTTCAAGTCCACCCGATTGAAAACTGCGTTATTGCGACTGTAAACAGCTCCACCTACACCGGCAATGTTGTCCGTCAAGAAAGCATCGACCAGTCGCAAATCCCCCAAGTTTTCGATTGCGCCGCCACTGCCATTAAAGGGCGTGTATCGAGAACTATCTCGAATGGCCGAGTTCGATGTAAAGGCTGAACCGTGAATCACAAGCGAATTGTTTACGCCGTTGGAGATCCCGCCACCGTCTCCACTAGTGTTTTTGTCGAATGTACTATTCAAGACAAAAGCAAAAGACCCATCGTCAGCACTATCGCGATCGACAATGTCGATCGCACCACCCTGGCCACGTAGATAGGGAGTACGGTTGCTCGCAAATTCTGATTCGGAAACAAAAAGATCGCCTGCTGCAACAGCGATGGCGCCGCCCCCGGTTATGCCAAGGTTACCAGTAAACAAACTGCTGTAGATTCGAACAGCGTTGCCTTTCGAATAGATCGCCCCTCCTGTGAAGGAATGGTTGTCGATAAAATCAGAACCGTTCGTAACCAAAGTTCCTTCGTCAAGATAAACACCCGCACCCATTCCGAGTGTATTTGACACTCGGGCTCCGTTATTGGAGATCGTCGACTCAAACAAACGCAGAGTTCCGCCGCCAGACATATGGACCCCGCTACCAAGCTCATCGAGTCCACGGGTAACAGTTAAATTTCTAAGAATGACATCTTGGTCGCTATCGACCGAGAACACACGGCTTTCAAGATTCGCGTCGATGGTAACGCCTTCACCTCCGGCAAAAATGGTCAGCTGTCCCGTGATGAATAGCTCTGAACCACTAAGCGTGATGGTCTGGCCGAGTAACGAATCTGCAAACTCGATTCTGTCATCGAGCACATCACCAGCAGGTGCGTCACCGAAGGGGGCATTCGTGTTAGCCGCGATGATCGCTTCGCGTAAACTGATTTCGCCATCAGTACCACTGCCAACGACATCGCTTGTCGTCGTGACAGTCAAAGTCGCAAGAAGCTGCCGAGGTTCCAAAGCCTCGTAGGAAGTGAATCTTTTGTTGTTCTTGCGATTTCGGCGATTGAGAATCTGAGACATGCGAAAGCTTTAATGGAAGAGGAGTAAACAGATGAACTTCAGATTTGACGAGGTTTGACTAAAAGAGTTCCCTTTCAGTGTATTCAAAATTCGTCATTCTTAAATCACATCATGGCAAAGACCTTCCCCAGGTCTCTTTGACAAATCATTGTGGCAAATCTATTCATCGTTTCTATTCATCGTTTCTATTCATCGTGTCTACTCCTGCGAGATCAATGCTGGCTTGCTTTTGCCAATACGACCTAGTCTCGTTTTCCTATTTTCTGTGGTGCCGGCATCCGCTAACAGAGAAAAACAATGCCAGGGCTTAGTTGGCAAAGTGCTAACCGCGAATGATTCATCATGGTACCCAACGTTGAGCGTTGTTCGCGGCAAGTTTCGCGGTCGCGGCGCGAGGTATCGCGGAAGTATCTGAGTTTCCGAGAACGCGCCCGTAAAGGCATTGAGAACAACTTTCTGCGTGTCCATGCTCAGCTCGGTTTCCGAACGTGTCTTTTGCTGGCTCATTCGCCAATTCATTCGCCAATTCATTCGCTTAATCAATCCACTTGACGCATCGACGATTCACTTCAACCGCGCTTGCATACTGCCAATCGTTCATCCGAACCGTAGAGTTTGCCCTACAAAGTATCGCGTCGAATAGTTCCTGCCAGCTAACGCTGCATGCTGTCTCTGGTGCCTGTTTTAATGTTGATTTTCCAAGGCGATTCAAACATTACACAACTATTACACGGGCACAACAGAGCACAGACTCAATTCAACGATCGATTTTATATACTTCCTCGTCAGACATCTTACCGAATGAGATGTTTGATTACCTCACTGGCCTCCCACCTAAAACGGCCACCAACTTAATTAAAACGTTTTACGTTTTAGGAATTGGAAGTAAAGGAATATTCATGGCTTCTGTAACCCAACCCAAAACACACCCCAATTCCGAACGGTTAAGCAATTCCATTGTCTTGCCTCCTCGCGAAGAAATTTTAGATCACGATAACGTGTCAAATAGTGCCGCAATTACACTCGACGAAAGTCTGGACCATCACGATCATGAAAATATCGTTTTCGATGAGAACACGTTGGGCAAGCGCTTGATCATCCTTGGGACGGTTGTCATTCCGTTGCTTGGCATGGCGGGAGCGATCTATATGGCCTGGCAATTCGGCATGGTGAGCTGGTTGCATTTGACCATGCTGTTTGGTGGTTGGTATTTGACTGGCATGGGAATCACGATCGGTTACCACCGAATGTTGACCCATCGATCATTCGAAACGGTTCCTGCCGTGCGTTGGTTCTGGACCGTCATGGGCGCACTCGCTGTTGAAGGCTCGCCCATCGACTGGTGCATGGTTCATCGCAAGCACCATCAGTTTTCCGATCATCATGGCGACCCCCATTCGCCACACCTACATGGCGAAGGCGTTTGGAATTCGATCAAAGGTTTTTGGCATTCTCACAGCGGATGGTTGTTCAATTCGAATTGGTCAAAATGCGAACGTGAAAAATATGTTCCCGATCTAGTTAGCGATCCATTGTTAGCAGCAATTGACAAACGATACTACCTTTGGGTTACCGCGACCTTGGTCATCCCGACAGTAATCGGCGGTATCGCAGCGTTGTTTGGACCGGTCGTTTCCTTCACAACAATCGCGCAAGGTGCGTCACTTGGATTGGTTTGGGGCGGACTGGCTCGTGTCTGCCTTTCGCATCACATGACTTGGTCGATCAATTCGGTTTGCCACGTTTTCGGTTCGCGCGATTTCAAGTCATCTGATGACTCGCGTAACAATATCTTCTTTGGGATTTTTAGTCACGGCGAAGGTTGGCACAACAACCACCACGCGTTTCCAACATCAGCCCGGCACGGTTTAAAATGGTGGCAGTTTGATTTGAGCTGGGTCATCATTCGCGGACTGGAAAAAGTTGGCCTAGCGTGGAATGTAAAACTTCCTACCGAGAAACAACTTGAGACTCGTGCGGTCAAGTAAACTCGCAATCTTGGGCAAGCTTGGGCAAAGCAATCTTCGGACAATGCGATTTTGAGACAACACTCGGGCGATTTGAATAATTCAGGCCGCCCGAATCGAGTCCCTTTCGGTGAACACGCCATCGCCGCTGGCTGATCGGTTCCTCCGCCAGACCTCCGTCCAGCTTTCATCGCTATCGACTCAATCTGATTCTCTGTTTGCATTTGCACACCCAACCATCGAGGGCATGTTAAACAGTGACGAAGTTGCGGATTACAATTTAGAACTTCTCTTATTCCAATTTGAAAAACGATTTTTCGCTCACCACTTGCTTTCTGTCGCTACCACTTACCCATCCCCCAACCACCGATTGAGTTGGGCACGAAGAGCGTCGACCTGAGGGCCAAGGAAACATGAAACATCTTTCGAATTTGAGTTCAACCACTTTTCTCGCGGCAATCGTTGGATTGATTCTGGTTGTTTCGCAATCCGGTTGTTACTCCACCGGCGCAAACACGACGGGGCTAGCCGGAATGAATCCGTTCCAGCCAAGACAGTTTTCTCAACAGAGCCCGCAGTTCCAGGCAAACTACCCGCCTCCGTTTGGACAACCTCCGTTTGGACAAGCGTTCGTCCAACAACCGGTTCAGCCCCCTCAAGGCTACACCAACCCAATGCAGAGTGGTTTCACCGATCCATACGCCCAACAACCAGCAGCGAATCAGATTGGTTTTCAAAACAGGCTTAACCCCTTCGGCTTGGGTCGTTGCTGAGGATCATAAGCAAAGAACACCGTGTGTGTTAAAAAACGTGAGCGACCAATTTGGAGGATGCTCAAGAATTGGCCTGCTGGGCAGGACTAAGGGTTTTGAATAAACCGATAACCGGCATCGCGAATCGTTAAAAAATGAGTTGGCTTGGATGAGTTAGGCTCGAATGTGATTCGCAATTGACGAAGGATTTGATCGGGCGCGCGAGTGTTCATGTGGCCTGGCATTTCCCAAACGTCCTCTAGTAATTTGGCTCGAGGGATCACGATACCTTCGTGCTCGATAAAGTATTTCAAAACCCGAATTTGCAGTTGAGTCAATCGAACCGGTTTCTCTTTGACGGTAACTTCGTACGTTTTGAAGTTGATTTTCGCGTGACCAAACTCGTATTCAACCAACTCAGAATTTGCTTGCGCATCTGACCGACGTGTTTGAAAATTTGCGTCGAATTGACTGAGCAGGTTTTTGATCCGACTGATCAGCTCCTTTAGCTCAAATGGCTTCACCAGATATTGGTTGGCTCCAACGTCGAAACCTCTTGTGCGATCTTCCGACAGTGTTCTTGCACTGAGCATCAGCACGGGCATGTGCCGGCCAGACTCGCGGATCTGCTCGCAAACTTCGTAACCGCTCATGCCGGGCAACATCAGATCTAAAACGACCAAATCAACTGGCTGGCTCTCGCTCTCGATTGCTTGGAGCGCTGCCAACCCATTCCCCACCGCAGTCACCAAAAAGCCTTCGGCCTCGAGATTAAATTTTATCCCGACGGCCAAGTGTTCTTCGTCTTCGACGACCAAGATATGTTTTTGAGTTTCCGCGTTCATGAAAAATCAAGTCTGTTGATACAAGTGCCGCGTTTGAAGTAAAAATCTATCGTGATTCGCCGCCCGCTAACGCATTTGGTGACGACGCAGGCTTTGTCGGTGCCGATCAAGCGATCAAAACACTAGTCCAGTTCGGCTGATTGGATATGTGGCTTCGCAGGGATTTGAGTTGTGCTGCTTGAATCTCCCGTTTCCGCATTCGGTGATGTGACATCCAACCCCAGCGCAGATTTTGCACCAGGCAAGCGAACTTCGAACAGTGTGCCGAGTTTTTTTCCCCGATCAAGCACGCTGACTTTGCCGCCCATCCGTTTCACCAAAGTGCTAACGATATAGAGCCCTAGACCTGTGCCAGGCTTCTTTCGTTGAAGTTCCGCCCCCAACCTTACGAACCTGCCAAAGACTTTGTTCCTGAACTTTTTCGGAATCCCTTCGCCGTTGTCAGATATTTCAGTGATCGCAATGTCACCTTCGATTCTCAGCGAAACATGAACTCGAGCCGGAACGCCGGCGTACTTCACCGCGTTGTCGATTAAGTTTCTAAATATCATCACGGTATCGACTCGCGGAGTCCGAATCACACATGGCTTTAGATCTGTTTCGATCGTCTCAGGGTCAACCCGATATCTTCCACAGACGGTTGCGCCACAGCCGAGAATCAACTCGTCCAAACGGATTTCATCGTACTCTTTATCGTATCGATCATTCTCAATATTGCCCGCATCTAGCAAGTGACTGATTAACGTGTCCAAGCGTTCAACGTCGTCCATCATGTACCGGTGAAACTTCTCACGTTCTTCTTCGCTGACGCTGCGAATGTCCATCGTTTGCAAATAGAGCTTCAACGAAGCGATTGGCGATTTCAACTCGTGCGTGACACTGTCGATGAAATTCGATTGCCGCCGAGTCAAATTGATCGCTTTGATTGTCAGGGTGAGATAGATGATCACACCGACCAAAACGAGCCCAAACAGTAGACTTCCAACGGTCAATAAAACCCAGTAGAGCTGCGACTGAAACTGGACAGCTCCGTAAATCGTCAGCAAGACCCAGCCAACAATCAACGCGACGATGACCAAAATCATGGCCACGCCTAGCGTGATTGGAAACCGTAGTGATCGACGTTCAAACATTGGCTGATGAAGAAACTAACGTGATAGAGAATGGGTTGTGATCACACTGAGACCATCATTGAGAGTCACGATGGCAAAAGTGTCGCAACGCAAACACGAATGCTGAGTGTGATTCACGCACGGCCAAATTATAGCTGCCAAGCAAGCCAACCGTCCAACTTGATCACAATCAATCGAACGATTCCTACTCGAATGAGTGTTCGCGAGCCTAGACACTGCCCGAACAAAACATGGAAACGAATCAGGCCAAGCAAAGAGTCAACTTGCGACGGATGACAATAGAGGATTGTTTGCTGGAAATGCCCGAGACAAACGATCGCCTCATTGAAATTCGCTAACGAGTTCGATGCTCAAAGTTCTTGTTCCCGATTCAGCCTTTATTTCTTTTTCGCCCACGCATCTTTAAGCGTCACGGTTCGGTTGAAAACGTATTTTTCAGCGGTCGAATCTTTTGCGTCGATGCAAAAATAGCCGTTTCGGACGAACTGAAAACGCTCCCCCAGTTTGGCGTTGGCCAAGCAAGGCTCCAGCTTCGCATGAACAACCTTGAGCGCGTTGGGATTGATCAAGTCCTTCCAATCTTTGCCCTCTGGAACATCGGCGGTGTCTTCGTTTTCGAAAAGAACGTCGTAGAGACGGACTTCCGCGTCGACTGCTTGCTCCGCTGCGACCCAGTGAATAGTACCTTTTGGTTTCCGCCCGTCGGGAGCTTTTCCACCATCGGTTTCACGATCAAACGTACAACGAAGTTCAACCACTTCGCCGGCATCATCTTTGACGACGTCATTGCATTTAAGAAAAAATGCATTGCGCAACCGCACTTCGACACCAGGACTCAAACGTTTGAAACCTTTTTCCGGAACCTCCTGAAAGTCCGTTCGCTCAATGTATAGCTCACGACCAAAAGGTATTTCTCGCGTGCCCGCATTTTCGTCTTCAGGGTTGTTGGGCGTCGTTCGCATCTCCGATTCGCCTTCTGGATAGTTTTCGATCACGACCTTGAGCGGATCCAATACTCCCGAAACTCGCGTTGCCGTTTTGTTGAGGCAATCACGAATGCAAAGATTCAGCAACGACAAATCGGTCATGCTATTGAATTTGGTAACGCCAATTCTTCCACAGAAATCACGAATGGATTCAGGAGGAACGCCGCGCCGGCGTAGACCTGACATGGTCGGCATCAAGGGATCGTCCCAACCTGTGACGTAGTTCCCGTCGACCAACTCGGTCAGTTTTCGCTTGCTCATCATCGTGTTGGACAATACCAATTTCGCAAACTCAATCTGCTGCGGATGATGAATACCCAGCTGCTCGACGTACCAATCGTACAGCGGTCTATGATGCTCAAATTCCAGTGTGCAAATCGAATGCGTGATGCCTTCGATAGAATCAGACTGCCCGTGCGCCCAATCGTAGTTGGGATAGATACACCACGTGTCGCCTGTGCGGTGATGCTCAACATGACGGATTCGGTACATCGCCGGATCTCTCAGATTCATGTTGTCTGAATTCATATCGATTTTGGCTCGCAGCGTTTTTTCGCCGTCTTTGAATTCTCCAGCACGCATTCGTGCGAACAAGTCAAGATTCTCCTCGACGGTGCGATCACGAAACGGGCTGTTACGTCCTTCTTTGTTCCAGCCACCACGATACTCACGAACCTCTTCGACGGTTTGATCGCAAACGAAAGCCTTACCTTCCTTGATCAACTGCACGGCGTAGTCATAAAGCTGCTCGAAATAGTCGGAAGCAAAAAACTCAGCGTCCCACTCAAATCCCAACCAGCGAATGTCTTCGCGAATGGCGTCGACGAATTCAGTGTCTTCTTTTTCAGGATTCGTATCATCAAAACGAAGGTTGCACTTGCCACCAAATTCTTTCGCCAGCCCAAAATTCAAACAGATGGATTTCGCATGCCCCATGTGTAAGTAGCCGTTGGGCTCAGGCGGAAATCGAGTTTGTACGCGTGCATCATTCTTTTTATTGGCGATGTCATCGGTGACGATCTGGCGGACAAAATCAAGCGACTTATTAGGGGTATTCATTGACAAAGCGTTTTTCGACGATGGGTTATGGGTGTGATCGGAGTTGTGGTTTTATCGAGTTGAACAGCGATCGGTCACTGAGAACACTTTACTGACAACTTTTTAAACAATATGTTCGTTTGAGATCGTACCGGATTAGCCGGTAAACGGCGAGGGGAATTGGCTCGACGAACGGGCCAATTGACCGCCAGCAGTCGACTGGAATGTGCCGAAATTCCGGTCGAGATTCGTTCATGGCTCAATCGAAAAAAGAGATTTACGAAATGCGAAATTTACTTTTGATCAGCAGTTCACGTGTGCATGGAAGCGGTTTTCTTGAGCACTGCCTGCCTGCTGTCGAAGAGCATTTTGAGTCCGTCTCGAACGTGCTGTTCATTCCTTACGCCTTGGCCGATCACGACTCCTATGCGAGGACCGTATCGGAGGCATTCAAGCCAACGGGTATCCAAATTGATTCGATCCACGACGCTGACGATCCTGTCCAGGCAGTCAATCAAGCGAACGCCATTTTCATCGGGGGCGGAAATTCATTTCGATTGCTCAAGACACTTTACGACCTCGAGCTGATCAAGCCAATCCGTGACGCCGTGCTTAAAAATGGCGTCCGATACATGGGCAGCAGTGCCGGCACCAACATGGCGTGTCCGACGATTCGAACGTCAAACGACATGCCGATCGTTGAGCCGCCGTCCTTTGACGCGTTGGGATTCATCCCGTTTCAAATCAACCCGCACTTTCTCGATGCCGACCCAAATTCGACTCACAAGGGCGAAACTCGCGAGCAGCGACTGGCGGAATACCTCGAAGAAAACTCCGTACCCGTTGCGGGGCTGCGCGAAGGCAGTTGGCTGAGAGTCAACGGCGACCAGTGTCTGCTTCAAGGCGAAACAGGAATGAAGCTTTTCCGGCAAGATGCCGAACCGGCAGAGATCAGGGCAGGGGACATCAGCTACCTGCTGAGCCTCGACAACGATCTCGCAAACGATCCTTCATCCAATTGACCGATTCTTTGCAAGTTTTAAAAGTCGTTGACTAGCCCCAGCGCTGGACGAAGTTTATTTGACCATAGTGGTCCGCAAGCTTCCGGGGTTTGAGCATACGGCGAATGGCTCAGAGGGCCCTCGAAAGCCGACAAACGAAGTGACTTTCTCGCAAACGAAAACGGAAAAGGGCTCCCGTTTTTATTTAAACGGGAGCCCGTTTTTTATGGACTGGCATTTGATATGAACTGCATTTAACTTCAAACGCCCGCGTTTTGATCTAACTTGCCGTTTGATTCAGTTTTTCAAGCGCCATCTCAATTCGATTCACACAGCGGTCACGTCCAAGCAATTCAAGCGTGTCGAACATTCCGAACCCAGCTGCCTTGCCAGTCACCCCAACGCGCAATGCGTGAATGATATCGCCCGGGCCGATGCCTTTGGATTCACAGAAATCATTCAGTGTTTTCTCAAGCGCGGGCGCTGTAAAATCAGAAGTCTCTTTTAGCACGGTTTGAAAATCGCCCAACAATCCACCAGCGTTCTCTGGCTTGACCAATCGTTTTTGAAACGGCTTGTCCTCAAATGTGACGGCTGCATCATCGATGAAGAAAGTATCGAAGTTCAGGATATCGCCCGCCATGCAAATTCGATCGCCAGCCGCCGTAATGATCCGCTCAAGGTAGTCACTGATATCACACGGTGGTGGATCAGCCACTAGTTTCGCATCTTGCAGAAACGACAAACACATTTTCGATTTCCGCTTCATCGGCAAGTCGTTCATGTAACGGCCCTGAAAAGCAGTTAGCTTTTGCGGGTCGAAACTCGCCTCACCTTTGACAACTCGATCAAGCGAAAATTGCTTGAGCATTTCCTCGCGCGAAAACTGTTCCGTGCTTCCATCCAGCGACCAACCGAGCAACAATAAATAGTTGATCACGGCGTCAGGCAAAAATCCAATATCGCGATAAAAGTCAACCAACACAGGGTTAAAAGTTGCCGGATCCGTTTCGATCCCTTTTCTCGCTGCGATCGCCGCACCGGACTGGTACAGCCGCTTGAAATCTTTGTTGTTGAGATACTGCTCAATTTTCCGTTTGCTAAGTTTCTTTGAACTACCCGGCTCGGCGACAAAAGGAATGTGCGCGTACTTCGGTAGTTCATACCCAAGCGATTGAAGAATAAAAATTTGCCGCGGTGTGTTTGAAAGATGCTCAACAGCGCGAATGACGTGCGTGATTTCAAAATCATGATCATCAACCACGTTGCAGAGATGATACAAACAAGTGCCATCGCCACGTGCGATCACATGGTCGGGCTCTCTCGCCCAATCGAACGAAAGATCGCCTCGGATCAAGTCGTGGAACTCACACGTGCCCTCCCGCGGCATTTTCAAACGCACGACAAATTTGCGACCTTCGGCTTCGAAGGCACTGGCTTGCTCGTCCGTCTCGGCCATCCAAGTTCGAGAGTAAATGAAATCGCGTTTCTCTTTTTCGGCAGCTTCTCTCTCGCCACCAAACTCTTGAGGTGTTGAGTAATCGCGATACGCATGCCCAGATTCCAAAAGCCGCACTACAGCGGCTTTGTGGTTGTCCAACCGCAGCGATTGACGATAGGGTGCATGGGGCCCGCCGACCTCTGGACCCTCGTCCCAGTCCATCCCCAACCAACGAAACCCATCAAGAATAGGTTGAAGCGCCGATTCAATATTTCGATCAGCGTCGGTATCGTCGATCCGTAAAATAAATTGCCCGCCGGCCTGACGAGCCAATAGCCAATTGAACAGGGCAGTGCGAACTCCGCCGATGTGAAGGTAACCAGTCGGGCTGGGGGCAAAACGTGTTCGAACGGTCATGGTTGTTTTAGTTGGAAGAAGTAAAGGGTTGTTGGGGTCCCGATTGCAATGTGGCGATGCTGCCTAAGTATTTCAATCACCCAAGAATCGAAATCGCAAT
This sequence comes from Mariniblastus sp., assembly GCA_045105295.1. Lineage (GTDB taxonomy): Bacteria > Planctomycetota > Planctomycetia > Pirellulales > Pirellulaceae > Mariniblastus. Next base: position 10,180 of record JBGCDK010000163.1, on the reverse strand, counting down.
AAGACCGCAATCTTACGGCAATGACACCAATTCGTGAAGGAACGTCGCGGAGGTTGTCGAAAACGCGTGTGGAATCTTCGCAATCGCAACCAGTAGTGCTGTGACGCAAGCGAGCAGAGAATGTTCGCCCAGCACCCCTTAGGCGAGTCTTTTGGGCCAGATTCCGGAACCCCAGGAGCAACAGAACCTAGCCCAGCATTGATTGGAGATGCCTAAACGAGATTATCGGCGACCTCAATTTGCCAAAACGCCTGACGATCGCGTCAAGCTATTCCAGAACGATCCCAAACGAATTACGCCGCTCGACGCTGTTGCTTTTGAAGCTTTCGTAGTTTCCGACGTTGAGCTTTTGACATCTGAAGGATCTCGCCGTTCTTTGGCTCGTCTGCATCATCCGTTTGAGCACGAGATGTAGCTGACTGAGCTTGCTTTGTCTGTTTCGCACGAGATGCAGCAGCCATCTCTTTCAAGACTTCGGAGGGTGATTTCTCCTTAGAGGCTGACGCCGCAGGTTTCGTTACAGGTGGCTCAGTGACGGCAATCTTTGGAGCGGCAGGTTTCTCGATCGCAGTTTCTGGAGTGGCAACCGGTTTCGACCTGGCTTTCGATTTCGATTTTGCTTTGGTTACTCGTTTGGGTTTGGCCGCAACTTGTTCGGTTTCGCTTTCTTCCGTCAAAGTTTCGGTCTTGGATTTCGAACGAGTTTTCGCGGATGTCTTCTTTGTCGATTTGGCTGCTTTCGATTTTGTAACCGCAGCAACTTTTTTCTTTTTGACTTTCGCTTTTTTCGTTCTGACTTTCAAAGTGATCAAGCCATGAGCACGCAAGAAAATAAATCTTGCGTAGGTCAAGTGTGCCAACAACAAAGCAGTCGTGCCGATCAACATGCAATTGCCCATGACTTTGTCTGAGCCAAGATTGACCAACGATTCCTTGGCAGCTGGCAATTGCATCACAGCCGCAAATGAATAGGCGATCCAGACGACCGCAACCAAGGCGAGCGAACCACGAGACTCTCGCACTTCATAGAGGCCCCTTGCAACTAACAACGAAAGCGCAGTCAGCTTGATCGTGATCGGCAACCAAGGGTTTCCACCCAGCGTCTGCGAAGTCAACGACTGAAATAAGTTCGTTGCCAATCCACTCAAGTCGACGACACAATTGACGCTTGCGATCAAAAACAAAACCGCCATCCAAATCCACAACCGATACGTTCCGAGGTAGTCATCGCAGCGGTGTTGCCGAAGCGCGTAGATTTGCAGGCTCGCCATTCCAGAGATGATCAACAAGAACGACGAATACCAACTGGCGAGACTGCCTTGGCCTTGGATCGCCAGTGCAGCAACACCCGACTGACCAATGTGAGCACTCCACTGACTGGCATTGCTGGCTGAAAAATTAAGCATCCAAAGACTCGCCAACATCACCAATACCACTAACAAATACGACACGACTCGCTTGGGAATCAGATCGGTTGTCTTCAGCTGGTTCCGTCGGTCGGCCCCATATGAATAAGCACGTACGTCAGTTTGCTCTGGAATAGAAGGTTGTGGCTTCTTTTTACGTTTCGAAGCGGCAGTCACAGGCGTATCGCCCACCTCGACAGCATCCGATTGGATGGTTGGATCAATCACTAACCGGCGACGCCGAGCATCGCTTCTTCGAACTACCATTGGGTTGGCTTTGTCTCGCCTAAGTGCCGAAAAGACCTTCTTCGTTACTTATTCGGCATTTCCAGCGTTCTTCGCCAACGTCGAATTGGATCTGGAGGATAGACCCCGTAAGTCTCGATGATCGTTGGCTCTGCAAGAGCCGCTCCTGTTTTTCAGGCCACCCAGCGGCGATGTTTCCTCCAATTTCTAAGCTAGCGATCTGCTACCACTTTATTCTTTAGAATCCCCAAACCCTCAATTTCCACTTCCAATTCATCGCCAGATTTAAGGAAAACGGGAGGGGTTCTTCCCGCACCAACGCCCGATGGGGTGCCCGTAAAAATCAAATCGCCGTACGTTAGGGTGACGAATTTTGAAATGTGGCTGATCAAATGATCGACGGGAAAAATTAGTTGGTCCGTTGAAGAATCCTGCATCGTCTGACCATTGAGTCGCAATTGGATTCCAAGATTTTGAGGATCTGGAATTTCATCTCGCGTCACGATCATCGGGCCCAGCGGCGCGAAAGTGTCGAACGTTTTCCCTAACAACCATTGGCCGCCGGGGCGACCTTTTTGCCAGTCGCGAGCTGAGATGTCGTTACCGCAACAGTAACCGAAAACATGCTCCATCGCTTGCTCTCTCGAGATGTTGCGTCCGGGTTTTCCGATGACGACAACGAGCTCCGCTTCAAAATCGACAGATTGGCTGATGGGTGGCAGGCGGACTTCTGCATCAGGGCCAATAATCGTTGATGGAAATTTGTTGAAGACAACCGGGATCTCTGGCGGCTCGCCTCCCATCTCGCGCGCGTGATCTGCATAATTTGTTCCGATACAAATTAGTTTCTCGACTTTGTCGATAGGTGCCAACAGCTGATTGGAATCAACTGAGCTCTTGTCTGAACTCTCGTTCAATTGACTGACCAATTGTTTCTTAAACTGCACTGAACTATCAAGCTCAGTAATCAGCTGCTTCATATCGGAAACTGATTCTGCGGCGAGGGAAAGCAGTCCGTTCTCATCCACCGAGCCGACTCGAGTTAGCCCGTTTTGAACTACAGAAACCAGTTTCATATTCAGCCCCAACTTAGTTAGTCAATTTCGCTCTCGATACAGGCTGAACAATCGTTTCAACCAGAAATTTCGATCGTTTTTCTCATTCGAAAACCGATCATTTGGATCAAAGCAAATCCCCTCGTTGATTGCAACCTAGAGTTTTTCGCATGCTCTTTGCTTGGAAGTCGCCTGAGGCGAAACCAGTATAAGGAATCACCTACGATTTCCAGTGAAAAGCAGACTACGAACCTTAGAGGCTGATACTTCGAAAAAGGAAGTTCAATCTTAAAAGGCGATATCGTTTTGCGAATTCAAAAAGAACTCCAGCTTAACAATGACAACATCCAACACAAATTCAGATACTGTTACTGAAATCCCACTCGTTCTTCCTGCCCAGTCAAAGGCGGGGATTTCGCCGGATTTGTTTCGGCAATGTTTGATGGACAATTTACGCGATGGAATTGTTTTCGTCGATTCCAATTGCCGCATCATGGTTTGGAGCCAGACGGTCGAAGTCATGACGGGGCTAAGCACAGCCAAGGTAGAGGGCGTATCGCTTTGCCCCTCGTTGCTTGGACTTACTGACGAAAACGGAAACGAGATTCCGGATGATGAAAATCCGTTACTCACATGTTTTCGATCTCGCAAGAAAATAAACGGCAACTTTCGTTTGGTTGGTCGCAGTGGCCGTGAAGTCAAAGTCGAATTGACGATCTTGCCAGTCATGGCAGAATGCGAAACACTCCAAGGCGCGGTCGTTCTCGTTCATGATTCATCCGTTCAGATCGACCTGCAACGGCAGCTTCGTGATCTTTACGAATTTTCGATGCTGGACCCACTAACTCAAGTCGCCAACCGCGCGGAGTTTGAGCGAGTGATGGACGAGTACGTTCGAGCAGGCAACAGCTCTGATTTCAAATTCAGTCTGATCGTATGCGACATCGACTACTTTAAGCAAATCAACGACAACTATAACCATCACATTGGCGACCAAGCGCTTATCTCGTTTGCAAGCCTCCTAAAGAAATTCGTCCGGTCACACGACGTTGTGGCGAGATACGGTGGCGAAGAGTTCGTCATCCTTTGTGCCAATTGCGACCTAAGCTCAGCCATGCAACGAGCCGAAGAAATTCGCGTCACGTTGACTCGCACACCGCAGCAAATGCTTGATGGAAAGTGCATCACCGCCAGTTTTGGCGTTTCGCAATACTCCGCTGGCGACACCGCGACTGATTTTTTCGTGCAAGCCGACACGGCGTTGCTTCGCGCGAAAGAGCTTGGCCGCAACCGTGTTGTCAGCTCAAGTGATTCTGAGCTGGAAGAAGATTGGGCAGGCTCGGAAACCTCCGAATTGACATCGCTTGCTGGTGTCAAATGGCGAAAACTGAAAGGCCAACCGCTGTTCTCAGATGAGTACGGCACTTCAACTCCGATTCCAATCCTGATTGAAAAACTTCGTTGTTACATCATTGAAACGGATTCAGAAATCAAGCGTTGCAATACTGATTTTGCAACCCTGGTCATTGAATGTGAAGACCAAAACAATTTCAGCCGCAAAGGGACTTTCATCGTCGACGTCGAATTTAAATCAAAGAAAACAGAAGGTGAGAATCGAAGTTTCGGCGTTCGCAAGAAGACCTTCATTCGCATCACCGTTCGCGAAGGAAAAAAGAAGTGGTTCTCAACCAACGCAACGGATTTGGCACCACAAGTTGTTTCGGATCTTCGTCGCTACTTAATGATCAACGACGACGCTTCGAGACTTCAAATTCAGCCCGCGACAAAGCACATGGAACGATAAATCTCCAACGAGCCTCGTTATCACAACGCTACTTTCCCAAACTTCACAACCAACCGGTTCGGCGATCTCCACCATGCAGCTTGCTAGTGGATCACGCCTGAATGGTTCACTTCAAAATCAAGGCTTTGACTTGCCTCGGTGCATCAAGACGTCTTGGTCTAGAAACCGTCCCAGTAAAACTGAAACGCCAACTCTGCAGTTGCTCCGGTGACCACCTGACTCATCTGCGAGCCTTTGTCGTCCAAATTCGCGATTCGGTCTTCATAGACTTTTTTCTGAGCTTCGGTCAAATTTTCGAGCCGTTCTCGCATCTTATTTATCTCTTGGGTTTGCGACTTCCCTTCGAACGCCAATTGCAATTTTGCCAACTCTCCGCCATCGAACCAAACAGAATCGCAGTTACTACATTCATCAAGATGAAAACCAAGCTTCTTGATTACTTGCTTTTTCATTCGATTTCGACAACGCGGGCATCGAATTTTCTCGACGAGGTCGCTGCCTTCGCTATCCAAAATTTCGTCTTTCAACTCAGCGATGTCTTTGTTGATTCGTTTTTCAATTTTCCCGACACGTCGATGCTCGACCAAATGACCGTAACAAGTCGAGCACTCAAATACACTTGATCCGGCGTATTTGGATCGTCGAATTGTTTCGCAGCATTTTGGACACTTCATAGAGCAGAGGCTTCGTTTTATGAATTTAGAGTTGGGGAGGGAGATAGTTTGAGATCGTTCAATATTTGTTCCGTACTTCATTCGCAAAAACGGTCAGCATATTGAAATCAAAATTCAATTCTGAAATTTTACCGAGAAGAGACAGCATCCTAAACAACCCAGCCAATTGTCATATTAAACCGGATTCGGTATTCTATTGGGTCGTTGTTGAACAACAAATTGCGAATCTAAACTCCAAACATCCACCATAAATTGCGAGACAAAAATGGCCTATTCACTTCCTGAGCTCCCTTACGCACACAACGCTCTTGAGCCACACGTTGATGCCAAAACGATGGAAATCCATCACGGCAAACATCACAACGGCTACGTAACCAAAGTCAATGCTGCACTTGAAGGAACTGATCTCGGTTCAAAATCAATCGAAGAGCTAGTCTCTGATCTTGACGCTGTCCCTGAGAACATTCGTGGCGCTGTGCGAAACAACGGTGGCGGACACGCAAACCATTCATTGTTCTGGTCGGTCATGAGCCCTGATGGAGGCGGCGAGCCTTCTGGTGAGTTGGCGGACGCAATCAACGCTGCGTTTGGTAGCTTTGACGGATTCAAGGAAAAATTCGCAGCTGCAGCAGGTACACGTTTTGGAAGCGGTTGGGCTTGGCTGAGTGTGGACGGCGGAAAATTGGTCGTCGAAAGCACCCCCAACCAAGACAGCCCGTTGATGGAAGGCCGCACACCAGTCCTAGGGCTCGACGTTTGGGAGCACGCCTACTACTTGAACTACCAGAACCGGCGACCAGATTACGTTTCTGCTTTCTTCAACGTGATTAACTGGGATGCAGTTGCGACTCGTTTTGCAGCAGCCAAGTAACCCATTGAACGTTGACGTCTGATCAACTGACCGAGCCGACTCCACGAAAAATGACAGCCCTGAAAGCCAGCGGCTTTTTCGCTTGACTGCATCTGCCATCACGCTGACAGCAGTCAATTGGAGCTGGACAACAAACGATCGTCTCAGAAACTTGAACCCACGAAGGCCAAGCATTTTGCTTGGCCTTTTTTAGTGCGACGCCTTCATCTCAACTCTAATTCGATCGCTAGCATCGTACTTGCGAGCCCGCCTACAGCTTTGAAAATTGCGACATTGACGGCTGCTGTCACCCTCTATAACATCCCGTCGAATTATGCGTGGTGAGCAATTCTTTGCCGATTTTGGCAAGAAAAGGCAACGATATTTCCGATTATAAGACCACGTACGTATAGACACCCGGACGACACAAGTCGGTCAAAGGTCCCTTCCGCGGAACATAAAGTTGAGTTTGGTTCATGAACACTTATCAGAAAACCTCAGTCAGATCATTTGCAATGGCCATCTGTTTCATCGCAGTTTCAACCTTTGCATTTACCGGTTGTCGCACGGGCGGATTTTCGAAACCAGACATGAGCAAGCTCGCGTTCTGGAAAAAGAACGATAACTTGGCCGCGAACACACCGCCACCGCCGGCACGCCATTTCGACCCGTCTCCCATCGAAGGCGAAACGATGAACGGTAGTATCAACGATGGCTCGAAAGACCAACTCGTTGAACTCAACGGCGCAGGATTGCGAGACCGCTACGAGAGTAGTGCCGACAAAGCGCGTACAGAAATCAATTCGTCTTTGGCAGGGCTGGGAAAATCACTCGGCTCAAAACAACCGATTCGCAAGCCATACTCTTCCAGCTCTTCCGACTCCTCAGACCTCGCCAACATGAGTACAGCCGTCCGGTCGAAGCTTGACAATTTCGAATCAAGCATGGACTCCAAATCGAACTCGGCGCTGAGTACTGCTCAGCAAGAATTCCAAGCAGCCATGGGCGGTTCAATTGCTTCAAACAAGGTTGAATCCAAGACCGATTTCAATTCGACAAACGAATTTGCTCCAACCAATTCATTCGCCGCAAGAGCAGCAGAAGCAACCAAAGATACCACCAAAGTTTGGAAAGACATTCCTTTGCCGACCGGGATATCATCTGCGGCAAGCAGTATCAACCAATCGCTCGCCAAGGCTGCGGATGCGACTTACGACGCAAACGGTCGCCTAACAAATTCTGTCGACAAAGTGAAAGACTCATTTATTGCTCGGGCCAACGAACTGAAAACTAACGCGTCTAGCGCAGTGGCATCAAATGGGTTCGGCGCCAACGAGGCAAACTCAAACGGATTCGGAACTACTGCCTCTCAGAATAGTTACGCGGCCAACAATTCCGCCAGTGGTTCTGGATTCGGAACGCCCACCTCACAGCCGTTTGGCTCGGCCACAACAACCCCTGAAACGGCTTCCTCATCGGCCAGCCAAGAGCTGATGTCACAAGTCGCCGATGCCAAAATGCAAATTGCCCAGCTAAAACTACAGGTCGCAGAAGCACAACGTTTGGCAGCGCAGAAACTGGCTTCGTCTCCACCACCGAATCAATTCCAGACCGACGCGAAACCGTTCCAACCACAGCCTAAGTTTCCATCTCAAACGCAGGCCCCTGTGGCACAGGTCGCTCAATTGCAGACACCGGGTTTTTCATCGCAGACATCATCAATGGGCATGGCTTCCACCAACTCGACACTGCCCAACAACGTCTTGAGAAGTGCTGCAGACTCGCTTCGCACGAGTACACCGGCGACTCCTCCAGCAAACAATTTTGCACCGTCTTATCCAACAACTGGCATGGACAGGTTCGGATCCTCGAATGACTTCAGCTCCAAAACAACACCACCGAACCCAATGACCGGATCTCAGGTAAGCTTTCAAAGCAACACGGGGAACGCAGGTTCTGCAGTCCAACAAAGCTCAGAAGTTGCTGCGTCAAATTCTTTTTATTCCAACGGTGGCGTTTCCAACTCGGCAACCCGAATTCAGAATCACGTTTCGGAAATCGACATCCCTGAATCCATCCTGAAAGGCGTCGGCTCGTACGCGCCCGGCAGCGTCAATTCACTAAACTCCAAATAGAGCCTGTGGCGTCACCACTTGGTCAGCATCTGCACTATCGCAAAGAAATAGTTTACCGCCGAACGCCAAGCCTCGTGGGTTTATTGGTCGCAGCACCATCCCCTGGACAGTGCTGCAGCGAGGATTTCGACCAGAATTTCAAAGCCTGCTTCATCCCAACAAGCCGCTGATAAAAATCTGCTTACAGATGCAATCTTCCGTACCTGACAAGCACTGTCCTGCGTTACTCCACACTCAACCCAAATCTACACGTGACCTATGTTTGATTTGGAATTGATAAAACAGTCCACCGGCATTGGCCAGATTGACTATCACCATCAGATCGGATCCACAAACGACCGTGCGATTGAACTGATAAAGCAAGGCACTATTTCTACGCCGACTCTGGTGCTGACAAAAAACCAAACAGCAGGACGCGGCCAACGCGATCGGATTTGGCTGTCCGACGAAGGCAGCCTAACGTTTACTTGGATTATTTCGAGCACTGATTTGTCAAGTGGGTCTAGCAGCAAGCCGATTGCTGACTCGCAAACCAACGATGGACCGCTCGATTCGATGCTTCCGATTTTGGTTCCGCTGGCCATTTGCTACGCGGTTGAATCAACGACTGAACTTTCTGGCATTACAATCAAATGGCCAAATGATTTGTTGGTTGAAAACCAAAAACTTTGCGGAATCCTTATCGAGTCGGTCACTTCTACGAGCTCAAATTCTGAAACACATTTTGTGGTAGGAATTGGAATCAATGTCAACAATTCGAATCTGGAAGAGCTTTTAAACAACGATTCCAAATCCAACGATTCTTCTTCACTTGAATCTTCACAATCTCAATCCGCATCAACCCATTCCCAAGACGACCGAACCCTGCGTTCACAAGATTCCAAAATTGCGATTTGCCCAACAAGCATTTTCGCAAAAACGAACCGCACGACTTGTTGTAGCAAATTGTTGATCGCTATCGCCAATCAGCTGGAGAGCTGCCGAAGTTTGCCTCGTGAAGAGATTATTTTCGCCTACAACCAACGACTGGCGTTCCGGGGGGAAAAAATTCGAATCAAGGAACCGGGTGGGGAAGAATGTCTTGGCATTTGCGAGGGCATAGATTCCAGCGGTGGGCTGATCGTGAAAATACCGAACGACACCCGAACAATATTTAGCGGCACAATCACTGCCGTTTAAGCGAAAAATCTTTGGAACAAGCAGCCCAATTTCGATTGCCGATTCTTTGTAAATTGGAATCCGTGATAAATGTCGGTTGCGACACTGGAAATTCTTTGTCGCAAATGTCAAACTCATTGCATCGAAATGATTCTGTAAATGCAGGTTCAACCCATGGGGATCAGCCATGCCGCTATTTGAAGTAGAAACAGACGCTCACATTATCATCACTTGGGCCGACAACGAGGGATCCGCGACAACGGTCGCAAACGATTCTTACCCTGGTGAAAACATCGTTCGATTGACCAAACGTCCTCGCGACAGCTGGGTCATTTCTAAAGGCGTCCTTGGAATCACTTCCAAAGCAGACCCTTGCGGTGTCGCACGAGATTGCTTGGCTAAAGCGGCTGGCGACAAAGTCCACGCGATTCGCTTGTATATGGCTGAGACTGGGACGGATTTGGAACAAGCCCGCAAAGCCATCGAATCCAACATGGTCATGGGCTGGTAGCCTTTCGAAATAGCGGCGTCGCCCATCCTGTAGTTCCTACTCCGAAGGTACGCCACTCCGAAGGTACGCTACTCCGAAGGTACGCCACTGCGAAGGTTAACCACTGCAGTACGTTAGACAATCTCACGAATCACCAGTTCAGCAGTTCGCCCTACCGGCAATTATTTGAGGACACCCAAGTGTGGCCAGCTCTGATTACAGCGGACTGGACCATCCCAACCGAATTTTGATTGAGTTAAAATAAGTCCAATAAAATCAAAAACCTTGCCAAGCTTTCCCTTTCGCTGGCGAAAACTACTTCTTGCCACTATCCGAATATTTTTTACCCAGCCATCAATTGA
>JBGCDK010000162.1:0-19785 GCA_045105295.1 Mariniblastus sp. | reverse complement strand
ATTTCGATTGCCGCTGAAGTACACCCCCGGCATTCTGCGAGCTACATAGACTACCGTTTGAGTTGATTCAATGTGGACGGGGAATTAATCGAGCAATCGCGGGCCATTAACCGTGGCGTGATTCGTAAACGAGAGCGCACTAAAAAGCCCCTCCGATGAAGGAAGGGCTTTCGTTTTAGCGGTTTGTTTTAATTGCCGATTCTAGCCACCGGTGAAACCTTTAAATTTTGCCATCAGGCCATCGATCGCTGGTTGAAGAATGCTCTTGATGCCGTCGCTTTGCCCGCCCAGCAATGCCTTGATGGTTTCTACGAACTTCCCGATCAAACCTGTGGCTGAAGTTTTCGCAACGCCTTCAAGTTTATCCAAGCCAAGTCCGTCGATTGTGCCAGTGAATCCGGTGATCTTGCTGGCCAAATCGGTTGCACCAGTTTCGTCTTTTAGGCCTTCGAAACCAGAAGTGATATCGCCAAAGCCTTTGGCCAACGCAGGTCCAGCGGTTCCGAGCGAGCTCATGTCAAAACCTTCCAGGCCTTCCAGATCCATTCCTGGGATCTGGGGGGCTTTCATGTTCGCCAGTCCTTCGCCGGCTCCTTTGACTGCGTCGCCAGCTCCTGAAAGCATTGGGTACAAGAACCACCCGCCGATCGCAAGAGCCGCCAGCAACCCAATAGGAATCAACAACTTGGCCAAACCACCACCAGCTTGAGCTGCTGCGTCACTTGCCGAACCCATGGCGGCTTTGCCCATGTTGCCCGCTGAACCAACGGCACCGCTTGCTGCGCCCATGGCTGCTTTTCCAGCGTCGGATGCATTGCCGAGCAAGTTTCCAAATCCCAATCCTTCTGTCAGTGAAGAAGGCATGAAATCCAAACTCTTTTTCTGCTCACCAAGGAAACTGCCAAGGCCAGCGGCGTCCAGCGCTTTTGATTTTACATAACGACCAACAACACCAATGATCACAGGGGCGAGGACTTTCAGAAGCGTACTCATGACGTTACCTTCGATCCCGAGGGCTTTCGCGATTGTCTCCATCATGCCCGATTGTTGTTTGCCGAAAACTCCTTCGAGAACTCCACCACCAGATTTTTGCAAATCAGCAGCCGCTTCTTTATCGCCGAGGATGTCTCCAAGCTTGTCCAGAATTCCGGCGTCTTGTTTTTGAGCCATGTCAAAAACATCGCGTGCTCCGTCGGGAGTGCTTGATTTTTTGATTAGACCGCCAAGGATTGAACCTGCAGCATTTTCGAAAACGGAAGAAGTTTTTTTCTCGTCAGTGCCAAGCATGCCGCCGATTTGGCCCATGACTTGTTTTGAAATGGCACCTTTCACCATGTCCATTAAGCTCATAAGTATTTCCTTTGTATTGGGATTCGTAATTCGAAGGGGAATAAGGTAGGAGTGGCGTTGCTCACAAAATGATTGCGTGGTGCGACAGCAACTCCGCCACAGTATATGTAAAACGTTCATCCAGCACAGTTAGGGAGAAGTTTTACAAACCGAAAGTGGACTCTTGATTGTGCAAGACACTTGGCTCGGCCGTAGTTCAGGTAAGCTCTGCAGGTCAATTTAGGATGGGTGGTTTGCGACGCCAGCGGCATCTTGCTCGTCAGCGCGCGAGCTTTCGAGCAGTGGTTTGTAAAGGCGAGGAGTTTGGGTAGTCTCGTGGATTCGCAATGTGTGTGGGACTTTCGATCGGTGGATAACATTTTTAAAAGGGCGGGGATTTCTTTTAAATAGTTGGGTCGCACCTTCAAAAGCTGTATTTGGGTTCCGTATATCGTCGATAACGATTGGGTAACGTTTTCTATCGCGAAAGGTGCAGGCGATGCACTCAGTTTTTTGTCAGACTTCACTTCGGGCCGGTCGATCAAGAGCAGTCCTTCACGCGTTATTTTTTTGCATCGTTGTGATGACATGCAGCGTTGGTCGCGGGCAAACTGTTGACGATTTCGGGGCGTGGTTTTCGCTCAACACACAGGGGAAATGGAATCCCAACGACGAGCAATCAAAACTGCGTTGGTGGTTTGATGGCCATCTTCGGTATTTAGATGACGCAGACGGTTTTAATCAAAGCATTTTTCGTCCCGGTATTGGTTATCAGCTGACACCAAATACAAACGTGTGGCTTGGTTACGCTTGGATCAATGAGCTTCCTGCGAATGGGAATCCAGTTTTTGATGAAAACAGAATTTGGCAACAGGCACTTTGGTCGAAGAAAGTTGGCCGGCAAAAACTATTTTCTCGCTCACGATTGGAGCAACGATTTGTAGAAACCGGAGACGACACTGGTTGGCGGTTTCGACAGTTTTTCAAAATGGACCGACCGCTTTACGAAGAGAGCGCTTCAAGTTTTGTTGTTTGGGACGAGGCGTTTCTTGATCTCAACGAAACGGACTGGGGCCAACAAGGGAGTTTTTCACAGAACCGTTTGTTTGTTGGTTTCGGCCGAAAATTCAACGGTGGGCAGGGGCCAAAAATTGAAATTGGATACCTCAACCAGTTTCTTCGAAGAAAGTCTGGCGGCGGCGATCGGTTCAATCACATTTTGTCAGTCAATTGGTTCTTCACGTTTTGAAAATATGTGTGTGGCGATTGGCTGCCCGTTTAGGAGTTATATACCGCAGGACGGATTCTGAACTGCAGTGGATCTTGTACAAGATCCCCAATTGCATTCTCGCTTTTGAGGGCTTAAACGGGATACGCTTTGAAGGAAAATGCTACGAAAGAGAGCTACGAAGGAAATCGCTATCCGCGGAGAGTCCAGCACACAAATGTTTGATGGCCAGCACGTATGCGGCCGACCACGGCCCACACGCAAGCACGATCTAAGTGTGGATCGCGCGTCCATCAACCGCCAATGCGGCTTCTTGCATGATCTCCGAAAGCGTCGGGTGTGCGTGACAACATCTGGCTAGATCCTCACTAGACGCACCGAAGTTCATGGCGATGGCGGCTTCCGCGATTAGGTCACCAGCCCGAGCACCAATGGCGTGAACGCCAAGGATTCGATCGGTCTCCGCATCGGCAATTACTTTGATTTTTCCATCAACGTCGCCGATTGCTCTGGCACGACCATTGGCACCGAAGGGGCATGAGCCTTTGCGGTACTTGATGCCGGCTTCTTTCAGTTGTTCTTCTGTTTTGCCGACCATCGCAATTTCAGGATGGGTGTAAACAATCGCTGGGATCGCATCGTAATTCACGTGGCCGTGTCCGTTCACGATTCGTTCGACAGTGGCGATGCCCTCTTCGGACGCCTTGTGAGCCAACATCGCACCGCCGATACAATCGCCGATCGCAAATACTCCAGCAGCAGATGTGCGAAGTTCATCATCGACTTCGATAAACCCACGCTTGTCCGTTTTGACGCCTGCAGCGTCCAAGCCAATCTCTTTCGTGTTTGGAGTTCGACCGGCTGAAACAAGTACGCGATCGCACTGGATTGGGTCTGACCCTTTTACGTTGACGACACACCCACGCCCTTCGCGTTTTGCACCTTCGACCCAAGCGTTGGTGACAAACTCAAGCCCCTGTTTTTCAAATGTTCGTCTTGCAAGTCGAGCGAATTCACTGTCGAGCCCAGCCAGCACTTGATCAGTACCTTCGAGGACGATGACTTTGGAGCCAAGTCGATTCCAAACTGAGCCTAGCTCAAGCCCAATGTATCCACCGCCGATAACGACGAGTGTCTTTGGAACGTTGGGGTAACTAAGTGCAGCTGTGCTGTCTCCAATAAAATCGCCATCGAACTCGATGCCAGGCAACCGCATTGGGACACTTCCTGTCGCGAGGATGATATTCTTGGCAGTGATCGTATCGCCTGTGGAGACTTCGATCTTTTGGTTGCCGGCCAGTTTTCCACGTCCGACGTAGGTGGTCACTTTGTTTCGCTTTAGCAGCATGTTGATGCCGCCGGTCAATGTGTCGACGATCTTGGATTTGCGTTTCATCATCGCCGCCAGGTCGACGGTCAGCTTCGTCGCTGTGATTCCATGCTCGACCATGTGGTCACGTGCTTCGATCAACAAGTGGCTTGATTCCAAAAGTGCCTTGCTGGGAATGCAGCCGACTCGCAAACAAGTTCCGCCGAATTGCGGGTTCTCGTCGATCACTGCAGTCTTGAGGCCAAGTTGAGCACCACGGATCGCAGCAACGTAACCACCGGGACCGCCACCAAGGACGACAAGATCAAAATTTTGTTCAGGCATGATTTCGCAAAGCTATAAGGCGTTTTGGAGATAGGCTTGGCAATTGTCCGATCAACAGCCAAGTCAGACAAATTGTTGCCGTTTTGAGTCGTTTTGCCTAGATCTCTCAATCAGACTTAGCCAGATTCCTCAAACGGACGTGGCTAGATTCTTTTGTCCGGAATTCGACGTGGTGGATCACGTCAAAAAGCCAAGAGCTTCTCGCGAGTTCCCATCTGATTAATCGGATACCTTTCTTTGCGAGGAAGGACGTTTCTCCCGCGAGTCTTTGGGGGGCCTTGTGAAAGATCCTTTCGGTTCCTCACAACTTCCCAATCGATCCGAGCCTTCCATTCCACGGGTTGCGCGCATTGCAGGGCAACGTCCATCACGCGTTACCGTTGACTTGACCATCAACAACGCATGGAATTAATCGCCACCGCATTTCACTCGCCACCTAACTAGCGAAGGGCATCAGCAAACTGCTTTTTCAAACAGTCGATCCCAGACTCGCCCGACTCGCCATCAACGACGACGTTCACTCGGACTTCACTTGTGTTGATGGCTTCGATATTGATGTTGGCCTCTGACAAAGCTTGGAACATCCCAATCGCAACACCTGTGTGACTTCGCAGGCCAACTCCGGAAACAGAAAGTTTGGCAATCTCTTTCTTGTAATTGACTTTCTCGCACCCAAAGTCTTCGCAAACTTGTTGGGCGACAACCAACGCTGCATCAAATTGCTCGCGCGGCATCGTAAAAGTAATGTCAGCGATTTTGTCACTGGCGTAACTCTGGACAATCATATCGACGAACACGCCTGCTTCCGCGATTCGGTCGAACAGCTGGGCCGCAATGCCGGGCTCGTTGGGAATGCGCGAAAGTGTGATTCGAGATTGCGTATCGTCCAGACAAATTTCGTCGATCATCAACGATTCCATTCCCAAGCCTTCGTTCAATCTTGCGATCACGTCGTCAAGAATCAAGTTGCCGTTTCTTTGACGTTTGGGGATTTCAGGTGCGGCCTCGGCTTCGACTTTGTCGAGTGCAAATTCTGAATGGACGGTGCGGAGAGCCTTCAGTGAGAATTCTCTTTTGACCAACGCAGAAATTTTGATCTCTGATGTTGTGATGATCTCCATGTTTACGCCTGATTGGGCAAGCGTTTGAAACATTCGATTGGCGACGCCTGTTTGCTCGGCCATGCCAAGGCCGACAACGGAAACTTTTGAAACTTCGTCGTCGACCAAACCAATTCGTCCGCCGAGTGTGTCCACCGAGTGCTTCACTGATTCAAGTGCCTCTGCTGACTCGCTGCGAGGGACCGTGAAACTAACATGCGTGTTTCCGTTCTCACCAACGTTCTGAACGATCATGTCGACTGTGATTTTCTTTTTCGCAATCGGGGCAAAAATTTGATAGATCGTCCCCGGCACATCAGGAACGTCGAAGATCGAAATCAAGGCTTCGTCTTTCGTTAACGCCGCGCCGCTAACGGCCAAGCTCGCCGTGTCGGCATCATCGACGATTAACGAGCCGGGAACATCGCTCAAGCTACTGCGAACGTGGATCGGCACATTGAATTTTTTTCCAAACTCGACCGATCGACTGTGCATGACGCCTGCGCCCAAACTGGCCAGTTCAAGCATTTCGTCATAACAAACTCGACGCACCAGACAGGCCTCGGGAAGGATGCGCGGATCGGTCGTGTAGATCCCATCAACATCGGTGTAGATTTCGCATTGATCGGCATCCAGAACCGCAGCCAGCGCAACGGCAGTCGTATCGCTGCCACCGCGGCCAAGTGTCGTGATGTTAAGGTTCTCATCGATGCCCTGGAATCCTGCCGCGATAACAATGTTGCCTTCTTCAAGCAATCTTTTAACGCGATCGGTCGAGATCGATTGGATGCGAGCTTTGGTATAGGAACTGTCCGTTTTGATTCCGATTTGTGCGCCAGTCAGACTGACGGCTTTATAGCCGAGGGAATCAATCGCCATCGCCATCAATGCAACGCTGACTTGTTCGCCGGTGGAAAGTAGCATGTCCATTTCGCGGGCGGGCGGTTTTTCGTTGATCTCTCCGGCTAGGTTGATCAAGACGTCCGTGTTTTTTCCCATCGCGCTAACAACCATGACGACTTGGTTGCCTTGCTGGTGAGCGCGAACGGCCTTCCGCGCGGCCGCGAGAATTTTTTCACTGTCGGCGACGCTGGTGCCGCCGAATTTTTGAACAACGAGTGGCATGTCAATTAAAAGTTGTTGATTGAAAATGAAAGCGATGTTTCGCTGAAGACCAAGCCCTAGAATCTATCGGCTTTTGTTCGCAATAGAAAGTCAGCTCTCCCTTGGACAATAGATCAAACCGCAACCGCGGGCTTAGGTCAGGTCAGTTGCCATAGTCGAAAAGGACTCGCAATCGTTGGGCGACAAATTCGAGTCGCATCCTGGTGCCAGGATCTTGCTACTGGCCTTCGACAAACTGCTTCATCTCAGCGGCAAGCGGGATCAGTGACTTGGAAAAGTTCTCGAAAACCAGTTCAACGCCATCGAATTGGGCGGCCAGTCCACGTTCTTCCAGTTCACCGGCGATGATCGCCGAGTCGCGTGCGCCCAAGTGTGTGAGCGCTCCCTTCATCGAGTGCGCACTTAACCGAAGCTCTTTGTCATTTTTCGAATCGATCGCGCGTTTGATATTTTGCACCATCGACTCGCGGTCCTTTAGGAACACTTTGATCAGCTCGCCCAGTAGACTTCGGTCGCCACCAACGGTTTCAAACGCCCGCTCCCAATCAACCAGTCGCTCGCTTGGTTTCGACGTGGTGTTTCCGGTTTGGCGAATCGTCGATCGGTGTCCCGTTTGTTGATTGATCAAGTCGTAAAGGTCATTGGCGCGAATCGGTTTGGCAATGTACTCGTCCATCCCGCCGGCAAGGCAACGTTTGCGATCGGCTCCACTTGCGTGAGCCGTGAGTGCGATGATTGGAATTCGTAAGCCTGTTTCCGTCTGGATTTTCCGGATCTCATACGTGGCTTCAAACCCATCGATGTCTGGCATTTGAACATCCATCAAAATCAAATCGAATTGATTTGCTCGATAAAGTTCAATTGCCTCGCGCCCGTTGTGAGCAAGTTTGACCTCGTGTCCGACTTTTTCCAAAAGTGCGATCGCAAGTTTTTGATTGATCGCATTGTCTTCGGCCAGCAAGATTGACAATTGAGCCGACCCCGCGTCTGCGTCACGAGAATCGGTTGCACTTGAGTGGTTGGTCGTGGTGGGTTCGGCCAAGCCAAGGACAAGCGAAATCGCATCGAACAAATCTTTTTCTTTTACGGGTTTTAACAGCTGATGCCCAATCCCTAATTCGCTACGGTTGTAGCGTTTGGATCCTTCATCTTTACCGGTCGTTCCTTCGGTCAGGCTTGCGTTGGCCAAGAAAATAATTTGAGTTTTGAAAACTGATTTTGCGCCGGCCTGCTCATCGCTGCGAATCCACGATGCCAGAGTGGGGCCATCGTCTTTATCCAGTTCGATGTCAGTGATCACTAGTGGGATCGGTTCGCCGGCAATGGCCATTCCCTGCAAGACACTGAATGCTGGTTGGGCTGCGTTTTCCGTGAAGGTTCGGATTTTCCAATTCCGCAAAGTCGATTCGAGGTTCGCGAGCATTTTTGCGTTGCGGCAAACCAACATGACGGATTGACCATCGAGCAGATCTTGCGACTCTTTAAATCCGGTCGAGTCGATATGAAACTCAGCCGTGAAGGAAAACTCACTCCCCTGCCCTATCTCGCTTTTTACTTTTAATTTGCCGCCCATCAAGTCGACGATCCGTGACGCGATCGCCAGTCCCAATCCGGTCCCGCCATACTCGCGAGTCGTCGACGTGTCGGCTTGTTCGAACTCGCTGAAAATCAATTCGTGTTTTTCAGCAGGAATTCCAATGCCAGAATCGGTAACAGAAAAACGCAATTGCACTTTGTCTTCGGTTGCGCCAACACTGTCGACGTTGAATATCACGCTACCTTCGTGTGTAAACTTGATCGCATTGCTTACAAGATTGACGACCACCTGTCGCAGTCGTGCGAGATCACCGATGACTTCGTGGGGGACGTCGGGGGCGAATCTCGCGATGAGTTCCAGCTTTTTTGAATGGGCTCGAAACGCGAGCGACCTCAACGTATCACCAAGCGTGTCTCGCATGTCAAAGCGTTGGCTTTCAAGCTGAACTTTTCCCGCTTCGATTTTTGAAAAATCCAAAATGTCATTGATCAGTGTCAACAACGAATCAGCCGACGATTGGATAAGCTTCAAATAGTTCCGGTCTTCACTTCGTCGGACCGTCGACAGCAAAAGGTCCGTCATGCCAATGATGCCATTCATTGGAGTCCGAATTTCATGGCTGACGTTGGCGAGAAAGTCACTTTTTGCTCGGCTTGCCGATTCCGCAATCTCTTTCGCGCTGCGTAGAGCCTGTTCGGCTTTTTTCCGATCCGTAACGTCCCAGAACATGCCTTGGATGCCGATCCGTTTTCCCGATTTGTTTTGGACAGCGGCTTTCAAGACCTCGACATACAACGAGTCATCGCCTCGCGGGTGACTTTCGATGTCATGAAACGGGAGTCCGGTTTGCAAAACCCAGGCGTCGTCTTTGTGGTACTTCTCAGCGAGCTCTTTGCCGAACAAATCCTCGTCGCGTTTTCCCAGTACCTCTTCGAGTGGAAGGTTGATGCCTTCGCAAAATTTCTTGTTGGCGAAAACAAAATTGCCTTCGCGGTCTTTGCGAAACACATTGATTGGCAAACTTTCAACCAATGAGTCATAGATCGCCTGTGACTCGTCAAGTTTTTGTTCTGCCAACATTCGCTTGGTAACATCGTTTGCGGTGCCGCCAATGAAACTTGGTTTTCCGTCGGCGTCCTCGATCAGGCGAAAGAAACCTTTGAGCCAGATGGGTTTGCCGTCTGGGCGGACGATCCTGAATTTTTGGTTGAATTGTTTGGTTGACGAGATGTCAGCCAAATTTCGTTTGAGTTCTTGGAGGTCACTGTCGTGAACAGAGTCGATCCAAAGCCCAGGTAGCTCCAGCATTTCGGCGACTGGGCGATCGTATATTTCCGTGGCGGCGGGGTTGATGTAGAGAAGTGTCTGGCCGTCCAGAGAAAGCGACCAAACGAGATCGCTCACCATTTCGAGTAGTCCGGCGAACTGTTCTCGAGTATGCATTGGGAACCTGGATTATTTGATCGGCAAAATGTATTTGCGTAGCACTCAATTAGTTATACGAGGTTTAATCCAGATAGCAAACGTTTGGCCAGACGCGGCGACTTTGGATCGGCTAATTAATCAGCCCTTCGTCCAGCTTATTTCATCAACTTTTCGCGCAGCTTTTGTCTACATGGCTCCACCGTTTCGGTGGAGCTTTGGAGTGAGCATCTATCGTGACGTTCGACGATTCGGTTGCGGAAGCGCGAGTCTCGCGTTTTTTTGAACAGGTGGTTGGTTGGATTCCCATTCCAAACGTGCTTTTTTGTGATCACGCCAATCAGCAAACTCTAGAAACCCATCCTCGACCAATTCTGGGCCGTACGCTGCCAAGTTCTTTTCGCCTTGTTTGTTGAGCGCTTGGAGTGTCGAGTTTGAATAAGGGCGTGAGTGGACCTGCTGGCCGTTACCATTCATCATGCTCTCGTTATTCTTATTTGAGACATGGTTGCTGTTGTAAGGGCGTTGGTAGTAATAGAACCGCTCGGTTTCGTACGGATACCTAGGCGACATGTTTCCCGGGGCATGCTGGCGGTTGCTGATGTCAGGCCGTATCCGTTGGGCAAGTCTTTCGCAGGACCGACAGCCTTGCATTTGGCAGTTGCATGTTGCAAAAGTGGCTTCTGAGAAATTCATCGAGACACTCTCGATCGTCGGTGCTGGGGCCATTGTGGTCCCAGGGTAAGTCGGCACGTAGATCGGCACTTGCGAATGCGAGCTCGGTTGAGTGGGAACTACTTGGGTGACTTTGTATTGGGGAACCAATACTGATCGAGGAGAGCCGTTGATGGTTTGCTGCCAAGACACCTGCTGGTTGTTGGTTTGAACCGGGATGGGGCGGAGTTGAGCCTGAACAACTTCGGTGCAATTGAAAATGCAAAACATGAACATCGCCGCAGCAACTCGTTGTGACATTTGGGAAATGCTCTTCGACATCGGTGCTCCAAGATGACTGCTTGAGTTAGCCAAGAGGAGGCCTTGACGTTCAACTTAGTCAATCGGCTATATAAACAACTCAACTCCAGTAATGGGAGCGACTCAAGAGCGATTGCGACTAACCGAAGCTCAGTTGGCTAGCAGGATTTTCACTAGCAAAGACCGGGAGACCGCAAAATGAATGTTTTTTGTCGAATTGACAATGGTTTAACCACTGATTCACGGAAACCTTGTCTGAACTTTAGCCCCATAACTTTGGCCAAAACCAGTTTTGTCAACTAAAAAACAAGAAAACTTGCAACTGGTCTGGCGGTGTTTTCGCTAATTCAGAATGATCCCGGCCCATCAAGAAACGCCTTCGCTCGACTTCGCTTTTGCACCCACCGCAGGACTCAGGAAACAAGTGAACCCCCTCAGGAATCACGTAACCAAAACATTAACACTAGCGTTGATCGCTTTTGTGTTGGTTTCCGTTCTTGTTGAGGCAATCTCTCACGCTCAGATCCTTGCAAGGCCGGGCGATCAAAGCAAAACGGCTCTCGAAAAACCTGCTTCTTATTCGGCTGAAAAGGAACGGGCACTTATTCGTGAGATTCTCGAACCTGAGTTGATTCTTCGGCTTGAGCCAGGGCAGTCAAAGATCGTTCGCACGAACTACCCGGTTCAGCGAACCGCGATCAGCCATCCATCTGTCGTTGACGTGCAGGTTTTCGATCCGACTGAAATTGAAATTATTGGCAAAGACCTCGGCGAAGCAACACTTACGTTTTGGTTTCAGGTTCCCAACGGTCGAATACACGTATTGCGATATCACGTCAAAGTTGACAATCAAAAAGAAAAAGCACGGCAACGAGAAGCTCGCAACAAAGAGCTGCAATCTCGTATCAACGAATTGTTTCCAAACAGTCAGGTCTTTCTGTTTCCAATTGAAGACAAAGTCATCGTTCGAGGTCAGGCTCGCGACTCCAAAGAAGCATCCGACATCATGCAGATGCTAGGACAGTCTGGCGGGCGACGAGGGCGAGGCAGAGGGAGTGGAGGCAGCGGCTTTGGCGATTTTGGGACCGGAGGTTTTGGTCCGCGAGGTGGCGGAAACCAGTTTCAGGCTGGACTGAATTCGAATCCAGATACACCAGCGAATTCTACTGGCGGCAACGATTCTGGGTCTAGTAACTTCATCAACATGCTACATGTTCCAGGCGAGCAGCAAGTCATGTTGAAGGTTCGCATCGCGGAACTAACTCGAAATTCAAGTCGCTCCGCTGGGGCTGATCTTTCGATGATGTTCGACTCAACACAACTAAGCCACTTGATTTCTGGTGGTGGAAATCTGACCGCTATCCTCGAAGACGGCGATGTCCGATTCTTGTTGAAAGCGATCGCGTCGCACGGTTACGGAAAGATCCTTGCCGAACCAACCCTGACAACGATCAGCGGAAAGCCAGCCAGATTTTTGGCGGGCGGTGAATTTGCTGTCCCCACCACTGTTGGTATTGGCGGTGTAGGTGCGGCTTCAACAGCGTTCCGCGGGTTTGGTACAGAGCTTTCATTTACGCCAACGGTCACGGATAAAGATCTAGTCCGGCTTGAGGTTTCGCCTTCCTTCAGTTCGATCAACGCGGATGCAACTGTTGGTGGAATTCCGGGATTGAATCGACGAAGCGTCGACACGACCGTTGATTTGCGAGAAGGCCAATGGCTGGCCATCGCAGGTTTGATTCAAGACGAACAAGGCGGACAGCGTAGAAGACTTCCGTTTGTCGGTGATCTTCCTTTACTTGGTGGATTCTTCGGCAGCCAAGATACATCGCGATTTGAAACAGAGTTGATTGTTCTTGTTAGTCCCGAACTTGTGCATCCAATGGAGGCCAGTCAACTGCCGCTGTTGCTGCCTGGAATGGAAATTACCGATCCGACCGACGATGACTTTTTTGTTCGTCACCAGACTGAAGGCTATCGAGGTTTCGATTATCGAAGCACCGTATGGCCTGAGCAAACTTCGCAAAATGCAGGCTTGAAACGAGAGAGTCTGTCTAAACGACTCAAGCAAGGACCAAGCCGACGACTGAGAACCCAGCGAGTCTACGTAAGTGGCGACTCGGGATTTTCCAAATAGCAAAAGACTCTCAATGCCATCCAATTTGCCAATTTTGAAAACCCTTCCACCAGCGTTTGGACTATTGCGCAACGGTTGTTTGGGACTGCTCGCGATCATTGGGATGGGGTTGTCGGGGTGCCAAGTTCAACCTCCTGGTGGATCTCCTGTCCAGCCAATTGTGCTTGGCAGCGTTGTCGATGAAGTCAATCGCATTCAAGAAGAAAATGCCGAACTTGCAAAACTGATTGTCTACGTTCACGAGTTTGAAATTAATATGCCGTTGGAATCAAAACCCAGCAACGAAACAGAAGTAGAAACCGCGACCGAGGGATTCAAATACATCACGCCAGAGCATGTTCGGGGGTTTCGATTTACTCCATACGGGCAAGACCATCTTTGGCAAATCGCGCAGCGGCTTCAGCAAGTTATTTACAACGGCGAAATGCCAATGGGCATGGAATCGCGTTACAGCGTAACCGTCGAGCGAAGTCAAACCAGTAAGTACTGGCGAACGAAACATCAATACCCGGTCCATTTTAATGATGAACTTGATGAAGTGCGGCGGCGAATGGTCGTTGATGCTTTGACTGCTTACGGCATTAGCAACGCGAATCAATTGGTGGTAATCGCTCCTGCATTTCCAGAAGGATTGAGTGGGCAAGAGGCTGCCAATTCTTACCAACGTGCCTTTGGTGCCGGTATGGGGATGGGGGGCGGAATGGGCGGAGGTGGCATAGGCGGATTTGGCGGACGGTAACACTTCGCACTTCGCGCGACAGAAGATGGATATGCGATTGCGATTGCGAACGGAACATCCCAGCAACTTAAGAACATTGATGAAACAAGCTACCTACAAAATAATCTGCATCATCGGGGTGCTCGCCATTTGTGGGTGCTCGTCTTTTCCCGTCGCAAACGATTTCATGTTCAAACGTTTGGATCAAGCATCGTCTACCTCACAGGATCAAATCGATTTAAGGTTTGGAATGGCACGGGTGACTGAGCGAAATTCGAACCCAGCCGAAGCGCGCCAGTCTTACCTTCAGATTCTCGAGCAACAGCCAACACATGCGGGCGCCCTTCATCGTTTGGGCGTGATGCTTGTCAAGCGGGATCAGCTTGAAGAAGCCATGGGCTATTTCCAAAAAGCACTTAGCCACGCGCGAAACCCAACTCTTGCGGCGAAGAATCGTCTTCAGAATTCTGAGAACCAAGAGCTCGTCACGGACATCTTGGGCGACTTGGGCTATGCTCACTATCTCGCAGGTGATTTGGATGAAGCTGAAAAACAACTCAAGCTTGCCAAGAATCGCAATCCTTCCAACGAGAGAGTTGTCAATAACCTTGCGCTCACCGTTGGACTCAAAGGAGACTTGGAAGAATCAATGTCACTGTTTCGAGCCTTTGGATCTGAGGCCGAAGCAAATGCCAACATCGCGTTCGTGCAAACTCGACTGGGTGATATGCAAGGAGCAAAAAACAGTTACCACCGCGCCCTGGAATTGGATCCCTCTCTGAAGCTCGCGGCCAACGGTTTATTGGAGCTTCATCAGAGAGGTGCCGCCAATTCGCAGCAATCTGATTTCCAAAAACATCGAGCGACGAATCAAAACCAGATGGCATTAATGCTAGTTGGAAAGCCTGTTGCCGAACCCAAACCCAAGCAACAAGAGTTGGTTTTTTCGATAGACGATCAAGAAGCTTCGAAACATCGTATTCCAATCGCTTTGCAAGTAGAGCAAGCTGAAGTTCGGGAATCCCCCCCAGTCGTAGTTAACACGCCTCAGCTAAAACAAGCTGCGCCTGCTCCGACATTCGCGACCGAAATTCAAACGGTAAATTCCGACGCGACCGGCGATACCGAAGGTCAGGCTGTCAGGAAAATAACACGGGCCAACATGTTGGTGCCGATTGAAACTGATGAAAGCGTAATGCCTGCTACCTTACTTGAGCCAGAGGGAATCGCTCTCATCATCGATCCTTGGGCATTCACTGGTGAATCGAAAATGGACAAGTCTGAACACAAAATCCCATCCGATAAAGTTCTCGATTCGAACAAGTCCAGTCGGAAATCTAACGTAGGTCAGCCTGCAAAAATCGCGCCGATCGAAAATGATTACGGTAAACCAAGTGTGTCAACGCTCAATCCTGTGGTGGCAGAGATTGTTTCGACGCTGGAACCGGTCGCCGAGACACCAAGCGTACAGAAACCGGCGATTAAAAAAGACAAGCGGCCCGGAATCGACTCAAATGATTTCGTCCCCAATGATAACTAAGCCAAATAGATTTGTGAGATAAGGTAAGGATTAGACAGTTCGATCGCGTCGGACACAAACGAGCTTGGGATCTTGACTCAAGCAGTTTCCAAGCAGCTGTTTTGTTTTTCAACGAAGCTTTTTCGAACGACCAAATCCAGAAGAGCAGTATCTTGTTCGCTGATCGTTTCTGCTTGAACGCAAACTTGACTTGGATCTTTCAGGTCAGGTTTTATCGCCTTTGGATAAACTCTTCTGGAAGGTAGACGTCGGGAGTCTGCTGCTCAAGTTCCTGATTTGCAATGACCTGCGAAGGTTGCTCCCTATCAAACTCGCGAACCGTTTGACTTAGGTCTTTGAACTCTTGCGTGACTGAAGATCGCAACGCCGTCAGCCCAGTCAAAAGGCCACCAACAACAACGGATGATACCAGCACCAATTCCGTAGTGATGATTCCACCATGACAATCGGACCAAAGCTTAGAACCCATTTTTTACTCCCTAAACACGTTTCATTTTTGCATCATCTCCATGCTGATTGGGGGTCTAAAGTTGTCAACTGGGAAAAGTTTGAGGACATCTTTTCTTTTTAAAGAGTTTTCGAGGGACTGCCCTCAATCGCAACCTACCTTCAAGTGAGAACAGATCACGAGCAGCCTGAATAACTACCGCAGGGCTTGAGTCTGAATACACACACACATTTCACCGGAGAAATTTTATGAAAGCTCTATCTGCAAAACTTTGGAGCGACCAAGCTGGTTTCATCGTTTCGATCGAATTGGTTTTGATCGCTACAATCGCTGTCATCGGACTTATCACAGGTATGACTGCCGTACGTGACGCAGTAATTTCTGAATTGTCAGACGTTGCAGGTGCTGTTCAAGACATGAATCAATCATACGCAGTGTTTGGCGTTACTGGACACAGTGGCAACACAGCTGGTATGGACTTCACAGACGGCCTTGATTGGTGTGACGATGCTGAAGACCTAGCTGGCGTAGCAGACAACTGCATCGTCTTCGCAGCAAGTGCTGTTGAAGAAGCTGCTCCTTAAGAATTTTGCGGGTATTACTCGCAAATCCAAACAGGCAATATCAAAGATGGCTAGGTCTATAATCGGATCGAGTCATCTTTTTTTTTGCGCAGTCATGAAGGTCTAGCCTGTTGCTACAAACTCGATGGGATGGCGTGAAAAATCGCACAGCGAGCAGTGGATCTTGTTAACGATGCTGCAGTGAATTCGCGTTCTGTTTGGCTGAAGGATCGCAAAAAAATGAAGCCAAAGATACATCCTTCAATTTGTAAAATCTGGATTTGAAAATCTCTCTTGGCAGTTGTGAAACACTCTTTCATCTTCAAGGTCCAAAACAAAACTGGCGAACTTGGATGTGAAATCTGAACTATTTTTCAGAATATTCGCGCTGGCCAATTTGGGTAAGCTACACTTCCGCGTCTCATTTTTCCGAGAATTAGGAGCGGCTACGAATGGATGTTGTAACTATTTGCCAAAATCTCTGGTACGACAACAGTGGCTTTGTCGTGTCAATTGAGTTGGTTCTAATCGCGACACTCGTTGTGATTGGTCTGATCACTGGAATGACCGCTGTGCGCGACGCAGTCGTTTCCGAGCTTTCAGATGTCGCTGGTGCGATTCAAGACTTGAATCAATCGTACGCTTTCACCGGAGTCAGCGGGCATTCCGCAACAACCGCAGGTAGCGATTTCACAGATCAGACAGATTACTGTGATAGCCCAGAGGATGTCAGCGGTGCAGCCGACAACTGCATCGTGTTCGACACTCCTCCTTCGGACGAAGGTTAGTGGCGGTCGGAACCGTTGTCAGAATGCAGTGACTGTCTGAGCAAGACATAAAAAAACGCAGCCACCAAAAAGGCAGCTGCGTTTGTACTTAACATTTTCCTCAGCTCAATCAGCGGTCAAATTAATAACCGATGGTTGGAGGGTTGTCTTGCAAGAAGTCACGTGGGCCTCGAGTTGTGTAGTACGGGTAAACGTACTGTGGAGCTTGGCCGCCAGGACCCATCATGCCAGGAGGCTGAGCTGTGTGTGGAATCTCGCTAGGCTGGCGATTGAATAGCCCACCTCGAGCACGACATGACAAGCAAAGCTTGCCTTCGCGACCGCAACCGAATCGTCCGCATCCGCGAGCGTGTGAGCCCAAGTGTCCGGCAATCGCACCTTTAAGGCGGCCGCTCGGAACGCGAATTCCTCGTGACAGAAGTCCAGCACCACCGTCGGTTGAAACGGTTTCGCATTCAGAACCTGAATCGAACATTCGCATGCCCATTCCGTTACCGCCCATTCCGTTACCGCCCAGCATGCCTCCGCCGCAGTCGCCATCACAGCCGCCGCCGCAATCGCCATCACAAGATGCTGCGCCCATGGAGGGAGCTGGCATCATTGACCGAAGGCGTGAACCAATGTTCGCCATTCCGGCAGGAGCACCGTCTCCAAAATTCGCGCCGGCACATTCGGGTTGCATGTTACATGTGCCGCAACTGTCGTCGCCTTGACATCCGCAGCCTTGAATTCGGCTTTGGTGTGAGAGAGTCGTGCAAGGGCCGCTGACGGTGAATGAACACCCACTAAAGGTCAGGGCTGCTGCACACATAGCAGTGGCTATAAGCAGGGATCGCATTGTTCAAGTCCTTTTGAAAACTGGGTCTGTTCCTTCGGGGGGAACTATTCAATGATGCGCGAGTTTCCATACTCGTCGCGTTTCAAAACAATGACACACCTCTGAATCACATCTAGAAACGTCGCATCAGCTGATCGTTCGAGCCGTTCGATTCCACGAAAGATCGAAAATCACCTGATTGGATAATCGTCACTACAAAGCGGAGAATTGAGTAATTCAGCAAACTTGCCGACCCTGTTGTTTCTCTTTTAATTGACAAAGTGCATAATGGAGAAACTACGTTGACCTTGCGCCCGACTAACCCGCAAAGTTTGAAAACGCTAGCCCTTTGAATTTCTCGAACGCTTTCATCAAACATGGAACCTACCAACCAAACGATTGGCCAAACTGCAAACCAGCCGACTCGACCAACCAGACGCCGAGCGCGGTTTTCGATCAAATCAATCCTCGTGATAACCGCGGTGTTCGCTGCCGGAGCGGCGAGTTTGGGGCATCTTTGGCGTGCGGCCAGCGGCGATAAAGGAGAAATCGGAAATTTTGTGGTGGTTACTGCGATGCTTCCGCTTGTTGTCTTGGTGGTCGCCAGCTGGTTTTTCAAGATTTCTCGGCGGTTTATTAACTAGGCAAAAACGTTCCCTAAAGAGTCAGGTGTCTTCGCTCCTCCGATGTTTTCGAATCACTTTTGTCTCAAATTAGAAAACGTAATGCCAATAAAAACGCGTTTTCTAACGTAACTGGACAACTGATTATCTAAAGTCCCATTGAGACGTTCCGTACAATATGGAAATTAGTAGGCGTCGTACCGTCCTTCATTCCACCTCACAGTTTCATAGTCTTAAGCAAAAAATCGCCATGGGTAGAAGTTTCGAAAATCGCAAAGAATCAATGCTCAAGACTGCGGGGCAAAAATCTAAGATCTATTCCAAATATGGAAAATCGCTTTACGTGATTGCCAAAAATGGCGTCCCAGATCCAGAGAGTAACCCAGCACTCAAGCTGCTGATCGACAAAGCGAAAAAAGATCAGGTCCCGGCCCATGTGATCGAAAAAGCGATCGACAAAGCAAAAGGAACCGGCGGCGAAGACTATTCATCCGCCAAGTATGAAGGGTTCGGTCCCGGTGGTTGCTTGGTGATCGTCGACTGCCTGACCGACAACAACAATCGCACCATCACCGACGTGCGAAATTGTTTTACAAAAACAAATTCGAAACTTGGCAATCCCGGAACCGTCGCTCGTTTGTTTGACCATTTGGCGATCCTCTCCTTCAAAGGCGACGACGAAGAGAAATTTCTCGAAGCCATGATGGAAGCCGATGTCGAGATCGACGATGTCGAATGTAAAGACGGCCAAGTCAACTTGTTCGCCCCGTCAACTGAATTCTACAAAGCCAAACAAGCGTTCCAAGATGCCTTTCCTGATATCGAACTTGAAGTTCAGGAGATCACTTACTTGCCACAGTCTTACATGGATCTCAGCGAAGAAGACGTTCCAATGTTTCAGAAGTTTATGGACATGCTCAACGAGTGCGAAGACGTTCAAGACATCTATCACAACGCACGACTGCCCGAGGCGAATTCTTGAGCAAAAGCAACGCTTGTTCAGTTTCGGTTAACGATTCACACAAATACACCACAACAAAAAACTATCGAGGAATTCCAATGGGCATTTCAGTACGCTTAAGAGCTTTTACCGCCGTCATCGCGTTAGCCACAATAATCGGTTGCGAGACTGCACCAGAAGTTGCGGAACGCGAGGCCATTTCAAACCAAGGAGACGCAGTTCAGATGACTGAAAACGGAGAGCCGAGTCACATTACGGTCCAGCATTGCTTGATCGGTTTCGCAGGTTCCGTTCCAGGAAAAGGCATCACTCGCTCCAAAGATGAAGCTGCCACACTTGCTGCAGAAATTCTTGAGAAAGCGAAAAAAGGTGAAGATTTTGACGAACTCGTCAGAACTCACACCGACGATTCGCCACCAGGAATTTACAAAATGGCCAACACTGGGTTCCCAGGAAACCCAAGTCGCGACGTATCCAAAGCCGTTTTCGAGCGTGGCGGCATGGTTCCAGCCTTCGGCGATGTTGGGTTTACACTCAAGGTCGGCGAATTCGGCATGTCACAACATAGTGCCGACAAGAGTCCTTATGGATGGCACATCATCAAACGCGTGGAGTAACGAACGACGGTCGCCATGATCCGCGCTTGCAATTTGAACTGGGGCTGAACGGAAATGCCGGTCGCCCCAGGCTTGTGCCCCGACCAACCGGCGAACTCACTATTCAGCACCCACGCACGTTCGACTCCTCACTCGTTTGACTCATTACTCGTTTGACTCATTACTCGTTTGACTCATTACTCGTTTGACTCATTACTCGTTTG
>JBGCDK010000161.1:0-3109 GCA_045105295.1 Mariniblastus sp. | reverse complement strand
TGGGGCCTTCCACGGCTTGGAAATTGGTTACGTTTTTGAAAACCTTGACCGTTTGAATTCGCGATACTTCAACGACAGCGATCACAAGTTGTCCGAAACGATGTCGGCCTATTGGCGCGAGTTTGCCAGAACCGGAACGCCTGACGCCAAAGGCCTTCCCGCATGGCCGACTTACGACGGGACCAAAGCGGAGTATCTTGAGCTAAGCGAATCGATCACCGTAAAACAGCGCTATCGTCAGAAGAACTATGAGCTGTTGGAAGGCCTGACCCAGCAAAGCATTGCCAAACAGGAGTAGGCCATGCGCTTTTTTGAGGCAGGCCGGTTTATGAAAACAACGCGAGCAAATTTTTCGACGATATGTAGAGCCGAATCTCAGTACGCCTCTGGATTTGTTCAGGTTACGGGTGGTCCGCCAAATCCCGTCCTTGCTTAATCGCGGCGCGGTCCACAGACAAATCTGTAACAGAAATCGCTCTGGACCTTGGCTTTGAAAGTCCAAGCTCGTTCATCCACGCGTTTGGTAAGTTCTTCGGTGAATCTCCCTGGCAATTCCGCAAGAGTCAAACGTAGCCACTGTCGTCCAATGCGAGTGACACTCATGAACGCAAAGAATAATCCGCTTAACTGCAGTTTGATATCTTTGACTCGAAAAACATCTGCTTATTCCATGGTTGCTTGCTTTAAGAGCATGCGAATGTATGGATCTTTTGCCACGTCCAGGGGTTTCGAGCGATCGGCATTCAGGGCAAAGGGGTCTGCGTCGCTATTGAGAAACAGCTGTACAAGTTGGATATTCCCGAAACCAGCTGAGACGAGATGCAACGGAGTGTTGCCACTTGCCGTTTTTGCGTTCACGTCGGTTCCGAAATCAATCAGGTGGCGAGCAATTTTGATTCGGTTGTAGATCGTGGCCGTGTGTAGAAAGGAATAGTCATCCTCGGCAAGCATCGCAACGTCGGCCCCATTCTCAAGTAGAAGTCTTGCGATTTCATGCTCGTTTAACTCGATACAAATATCGAGTGGATGCAATCCGTCTTCGCGACGCAGGTTCGCACAATCTTCAGTCTTCCGCAGCACATCTTTAACTGCCTGATAGTCACCTATCGCAATGGCCGAATGAAAGTCGATCTCAGCTCCATGTTCGACAAGGACTGCCACGAGCTGTTTGATCTGCTCATCGCATTCGGGATTCTCCGTAGGTAAACGACTAGTTGCTTGTTCGACAAGAGATTTCGAGGGAACATCGAGGCCAAGTTGTTTCGCCTTTCGAAGCAGGGAAACAAGAAAATCGACTCTTGAAGGTTCAGGCTTTTCGAACCAGCTGGCAAATGGTATTTGTTGCAAGGCTTTTGACACAGATTCTTTTTGCAAGTCATTGTTAGCTTTGGAAAACCTTGGATGGTTGAGGATCGCCAACGCATTTGTGCAATGCCCAAATATCGCGGCATACTCAAGTGCCATTAACGTAGGTTCCTTTTCTTCGTTTCGACGCGCTTGGGCGAAAATGTCGATCTTGGAGTCGAGTACCAGATCCAACGTCTTTGGGTCTTTGGCGTCCGTTGCGTGATGAAGCAAGGTTGCGTCACCATCGAGAACCCAGAAGCCGCTTCGACCGCCAGTCCATTCAATTCGGGTGTCCAAATCCGCACCGTGTTCGATCAACAGCTGCACGACTTCGGGATGGCTCAGTGCGTACATGACGACCGGATATCCATGTCCCGAATCAAATTCGTCAACGTCGACGTCAAAATTCTCGATCAAGTATCTGCAAATTTTTACATGTCCCTGTTTCGCAGCAACACTTAGCGGACTTTCGTACGGCAGTTTCAACTTGGCCAATTCTGGCGACTGCGTCAAAAGGCTCTTAACACGATCGAAATCTCCAATCTGAAGAGCTGTGTAAAAATCGAGCTCGCAACCAAGCTCACGATAGGTTGCAATCACATCACGCAATTCCTTTTTTTCTTTTTCACTGTTTGCTCGCGAGAGGGAACGAGCTGCTTGCTGCATCGGATTCCATGTGCTGGTTCCTTTGTCGAGTTGCTTTGGGTCTTTTCCGGCGATGAAGCGGATGATTTCTCGATCCGTCGCCGAATGGATCGGTCTACGACCACCGTATGACTTCAGATTCAAGTCCGCGCCGAGTTCGATCAATGACTTGACGATCTTTACGTTGCTGCTTCTTGCAGCTTTGTGTAGCAGCGTAGGTTCGCTGCCTTCTCGAGAGTCAATTTCGTCGGAAGAATCCTCTAAAAGTTCAATCACTCTTTCCCAGTAATCATGGTTGGCAAGCTGTTCAATTGTCCGGATTCGCGAACTTGTTAGTTTGACTTTACTTTTCGATTCGCCTGAAATCTTCCCAATCCAAAAATCTTTCCCCGCGTGATTTACGGATTCGTAAACCGCAGTTAGCGCGTGCTGACGTCCCGTATTCGGTGCTGGAATTCCTTGCCACTCTCGATCCCAAAGGGATTCACCAAGCGTAATGCCAACTTGGAATTCGTCTCCCGGTTGCAATTCGATGGCGTCATCAAGGCCTTTGCCTGGACTTATGTAAAGTTGTTTCCAGGAAAATTCAGAAATAGATTTCCGCTTTATGCATAAAGGGGGCTTGCCCTGTTCACTGAATATGAACGTTAGTTCGTTATATCCCGCCTTTGAATCAGGGTGCTTGATGCGCACAACTTTGTCGGAGACATTTAAGATTCGAACTACAAACGGCTCCTCAACGCTGACTTGGTCTTCAACCTCAAGAATGATCTCAAGACTTGGGGCGTCCATTCCAAAACCGGGTGCGACGAATTGAGTCACTAAGAGAGCAAAAACAACAAAACTAATTCTGAATTGGAGCATTTGGTTCAATTCTCATTGATCACAGGGGGTTGATACGACAGAGACGTGACTTGGACTTGCAAAGTTCCATTTTAACACGATAACGGGAATGACATTCATCACTCAACTTAATTCAATGTGCCAAGCAAGTGACCAAGCTAGATCTAAGCAACAGTAAATTTGAATACGCCCGAGCGAAATCTCTTATGCCGGGCGGCGTTAATAGTGCGGCGCGGGCGTTTGGGGCGGTTGGTGGTGAGCCGATTGTTTTTGA
>JBGCDK010000160.1:0-5025 GCA_045105295.1 Mariniblastus sp. | reverse complement strand
GGCTTGGGCGTTCGTTACCATGTTTGCCCTGTTCGGAGTTCTGAAGGTATGCGGAATTCTTCGAGTGTCCGAAGCCGACGAACTCGCTGGCTTGGACGTTAGCGAACATGGAATGACAGCCTATCCACTTGAAATGCCGGGTCGAATGTCGATCCCGGGTATGGCAGTTGCGAGCACACAAGTTCCAACGGCCCCGCAACCAGGTGCCACAGCACCAGCAGTAGTTGCAGCGGTTAAAAGCGATTCAGATAAGTAATTTGAAGTTGAGAGTTTAGTAACAACCATTTGGATAAGAAGTTGCAGAATTCGAAATTCGTAACTTCAAATTCAAAATGAGTATCAATAAAGAATGTTTCATGCGCTCCTTGCGTGTGTCTCGGAAGGGCGTTTCATCTAATTTAGGTGGAACGTTTTTTATTGCGCTGACCGAGTCATATCGCGGGAGTCTTTATCGCTGGCGTCTTTCGTCGCTGGCGTCTTCGTCGCGGGAGTTTTTTGGTCCATCGCGGACCAAAATGCAGGTCATACCCTCTTGGTCAAGTATAGCTTTGAGTCGTCTTCTCACGTTGTCTTTGAGTGCGGTGTCTAAATTGCTGAATGGCTCATCCATCAAGAGCAATTGTGGTTTGGGAGCCAAGGCCCGAGCTCTCTAATGCAAGATACCGAACTCTACCAACACATCCTTGGACTTGGTGGTATCGCAAAGTGATCCACACCAAGCTTGACCCCTTAAAGAGGGTTGCCCGAACGATCCGGGAACGAATCGACAACGTTGTCAGCTACTGCACGTTTGGCGGAAGCTCCAACGGCGTGGCCGAAGGCATCAACAGCAAGATCCAATCAATCAAGCGCCGCGGTCGGAGGCTATCGAAACAGGCAAAACTACAAACAGCGATCTTCTTTTACTGCGGTGGACTCGATTTAGACCCATAGAGATCCGCGATGGACCAGTTTTTTGCTGGAATGATTGAAACAAAAAAGAGCCGACCGCAAATTGCGACCGGCTCGTTTTTTATCTCAAACAAATATTAGAGTCGAATTTCAAACTCTATTTTTTGTCAGTAGTGGTTTCACCCTTGCTGAAGTCTCCAGCAGTGATGATCAGCAAGCGATCGGGATTGATGACTTGCTTAAGTGCGGCATCCACTTGTTCTTTTGACAAAGAAGAAATCTTTGCGTCACTGGCTTTTTGAAAGTCCATTGTTCTTCCAGTTCGAAGATTGCTGAGCAATTCACCAGCCAAGCGTGAGTCTCTCGAACGTCCGCCTTGTCGGTTGGTCAAATAACTTTCCTTGGCTTTGTCGAGCTCTTCACCCGTCACACCACTTGAAATCATTCGGTCCACTTCCTCACGGACAGTCGAAACAACCTTCTCCGTGTTTTTCGGATTCGAGATGCAGAACATCATGTACTGCCCACGTTCGTCTAGTGACTCGCCAGAGAATCGAGTCATGGCAGTGTAGGAAAGACCGTCCTGTTTTCGAACTCGGTCAGCGATCCGAGAAGAAAGTGGTCCACCGCCCATGATGTAGTTACCGATCAACATGGCTTCGTAATTCGGATGCTCATCACCGATATCCGTCATGACGCCGGCTATGTAAACCGCGTTCTTTTTATCAGGCGTGTCGATGTTGATTCGCTCGCCCTTCATATCCAATTTCGCAACTTGCTCAATTCGCTTGTACGGCTTGGAGGCTTTCCAGCCAGCGAATACGTCATTCAATTTGGCAAGCGTTTCTGCGCTGTCGAAATCACCAACCGCCACGACTTCGCCGTGTTCACCACCGATGAAATCGTTGTACAACGATGCAACATCTTTGACTGTCACTCCATTGATCATTTCCAACTGCTCTTCAAGAGTTGGGGTGTAACGAACGTCGTCTTTGGGTTGTGGGTCCAATCGACGAGAGAACTCGACGAACGCCAATTGCGTTGGCTCGGACAAACCAGATTCGATTTGTGTGATCGCTTGAGCGCGAACGATGTCAAATTCTTTCTCGGCAAGCAATGGTTCTCGAAGTGCTTGACGAACGACATCCAAGGCCGGAATCAGATTGTCACGTTCCGATTCAACGCTGATCGTGATCGTACCAATTCCTCCACTAAAACTAACTGATGTTTTCAGTTCGTCCAGCTTGTCTCGGTACGCCTGAAAGCTCAGGTTCTTCGTGCCCCGTGACAA
Source organism: Mariniblastus sp. (assembly GCA_045105295.1). Taxonomy (GTDB): domain Bacteria; phylum Planctomycetota; class Planctomycetia; order Pirellulales; family Pirellulaceae; genus Mariniblastus. The sequence continues at coordinate 2,843 of JBGCDK010000160.1, read as the reverse complement.
CAGTTGTGGCAACATCTGGGCTGCGGCAACATTGCCTTTGAGAGTGTTCTCGTCACCGTAGTGCAAGTTCGCTGTTAGCGTCACTCGGTTTCCGCGATTCTCTTTGGAGAGCAGAGCGTACTTCATTCCAGAATCAAGTTTTCCGAATTTCGTTCGTTTCTGAATGTTGTCAGGTGTTGCAACGAAAGCTTCACCCTCTGCCATTTTCTCGCGGCCTTTGTATCCTTCGACCATTTTGGCGACCATGTTTTGGCCGTCGATTTCAGCACGTTCTGCACCATCGGTTGGGTAAAACATGCCAACGGTTCGATTGCTTTGAAGCAAGTATTTTTTGGCAACTTCGCGGACGGCATCGGCGGTCACTTTTTCCAAGCGATCACGATGCAAGAAATATAAACGCCAATCGCCATAAGATTCCCACTCACTCAATGCGGTGGCAAATCTTTCAGTGTTCGCAAAACCTCGCTCGCGCCGCTTCATGATCTGCAATACGGCTCGCTTGACAGCCGCGTCCGAAATCCCGTCTTTTGCGATCGACTCTAGTTGCTCGATCAATGTGTCACGCGCTTTTTCGAGGCTTTTGTCTTTTGGAACTTCCGCAAGAGCCATTAGCATTCCTGGGTCGTGACCAACACGTGCAAACGCGCCAGTGTCGGTCGCGATTTTTGTTTCCACCATGCTCTTGTATAGTGGGCCTTCTGGAGAGTTCGAAAGAATCGAAGCCAACACCTGAGTTGGGGCGTATTCTTCGCTCGATGCAGACGGGACGTGGTAGGCAACGCCGACCAACTGAACATCGCCGGCACGACGCAAAATGATATTTCGCTCGCCGTCCTGGGGTGGCTCTTCTGTGTAGGTTTTTGGCAGTTCACGTTCTGGTTTTGGAATCGCACCAAAATTTTCTTCGACCAACGCCAAAGCCTTCTTCTGGTCAAACTTTCCAGCAATCACAACCGTAACATTATCAGGCTGGTAGTACTTGCGATAGAACACACGCAAGTTGGTGGCTGGAACACGCATGATGTCAGTGCGGTTTCCAATCGTTGATTTACCATAGTTATGCCACTGATAGGCGGCAGTCATGATTCGTTGCATCAAGATCGATTGTGGATTGTTTTCGCCACGCTCGAATTCGCTTCGAACGATCGTCATTTCGCTTTTGAGGTGTTCAGGCTTGATCCAGCTATTGACCAAACGATCGGCTTCCATCTCGATGGCAAACTTCAAATTGTCGTCCGTCGCATCCAAGGTCTCAAAGTAGTTGGTGCGGTCGATCGAAGTGGTGCCGTTCATGTTGAGAACGCCACGGTCTTTTAAAAGTTTTGGAATGTCCGGGTGTTTGTCGGTACCACGAAACAACATGTGTTCGAGCAAGTGAGCCATGCCTGACTCGCCGTAACCTTCGTGTCGAGAGCCGACGCGAACGGTCATGTTCATGGTGAACTGTTCTTTGGAGTTGTCGGGGAACAGCAAAAGCTTCACGCCGTTATCCAAGCGGTACTCGGTGATGCCTTCGACCTCACCAATTTTTTTCGTCGACTGTGCTTGGGTCTGCTGCGAGAGACCGACAGTAAAAAAGACTGCGGCTCCCGTGACCAGTACCGCGAACCATTGGGGTCGCTTAATAAATTTGAGTTGCTTCACAAGTTGATCCTTGAATGTTGTGCGGCTTAGATACCGAAATTCGTACAACGCAAATTCTAACATTTGCAATTCCAAACTGAATGCCGGGCAGGCTAGAATCGAAACAATAAATCAGAAGTAGTTGCCCAGCCTTGATGCTCTTTTGTTGGGTTTCAAACGTTTTAAAAACAAACGTGCACCACGATATGGATTGAGCCAAATGACACCTGAGAATATTTCAACGTCGATCGAAGCCCTCATTCGGCAACGGAAAACACTTAAAGTTCTTTCGCCTGTCGATCAGCCAGCGCAGATTAGTGCTGATGCCGAGAATGTTTTTAACCCAATCGTTTTGGACTCGATCAAGTCAGCCGGTTGGGCACCGTTCCATTACGATCGAGCGGTTGATGGAATGGCCGAACCTTGGCGAGCTCACGTGCTTTGGCATCAAGATTGCCGAAAAGTGGCTGCGAACTTTAACGTTTGGTTTGACGATGTGAAACCATCGAACAAGCTTCCACCCATGTTGTCAGCCTGTGGCGCACTTGTGTTGGTGACTTGGCTGCCGCAATTTTCGTTCGGGGCATGTGCGAAATCAGTTGAGAGTGCAGCCGATCAAGGCGTCCCAAAAGAAAAACAGGTTGTGATCGATGAAGAGCATTTGGCGGCGACTTCGGCGATGGTGCAGAACTTATTGTTGCTGTTGACTGCTCATGGAATGGGGACGTATTGGTCAAGCGGCGGGCAATTTAGAACGCCGACGATGTTTGAGAAGTTGGGTATCGGGTTGGAACAACGCTTGTTGGCTGCTGTCTTTGTTGAATACCCAAGCACGCAATCGGAAGAAAGAGAACGGTTGGCGGGTAAGCACCGCGACGCGAGATCTGGCGATTCAAAGTGGGTTCGAGAGGTTGGGCTTGGGTAGGTCGCGATGCGGCGGGTGGGTTGATGAACGTGGGGAGTAGGTTGGAGATGTCCGTCCCGCGACGGGAGTGACGGACAGGAATGTCCATCCTACGTTCTGCTTGAGAAGCGACGGGGGGGCAGTTGCGTTTTGCTTGCTGGGTTACGGACGTGAGTGTCCGTCCTGCGACGGGAGCGACGGACAGGAATGTCCATCCTGCGTGCTGCTGGAGAAGCGACGGGGGGGCAGTTGCGTTTTGCTTGCTTGGTTACGGACGAGATGGTCCGTCCTGCGAGGGGAGCAGCGGGCAGGGAAG
>JBGCDK010000159.1:0-19691 GCA_045105295.1 Mariniblastus sp. | reverse complement strand
AATACCCGCTGACAGTCTGAGCGCACGCTTGTTTTGATTAAATGACTACGTTTTTAGAAAGATCCATGGCCTCAACTCGGAGGCTCGCATGAATTCAGCCCTGTATGGGCTACGTTTTTAACTTCGCAGGAGTCGATCAAGCGCCGACGGATCGAGCAAATGGTCTGTCCACTAAGCAGCCGTTAAGAGCTAGGAACTAGAGAAGGGGAATTTTGCAATTCAAAAATCAAAAAAGCAGTATTCCCCGGGAACCAGAGAGACCTAACCGAACATAAGAAACATTATCGGACGTTGCAGTAAGGTGGTTTTTCCCGTGTTTTGGGACTACTCTAGGATCTTTGGCTTTTGGGTTTTGCTCGCAATAGCCAGGAAAAGCAGTTCCCAAGGCAAATGACTTTTCAGGATCACGCATGGAAGTTCGATTGCAATCCAAGACAACTGATACTTCGGCATACACCGACGACCGAGTAAGCCGGCTACTTCCTTGCCCGATGGCTGTTCGCGTTGCCGCAATGGTTATCGCTTTGATTGCATTTTCGATTAGCGCCGGTTGCAACCGCAGTCAGTCTTCCACGAAAGTTAAGCCGGCTAATTCAAAAACTGAGCCTCCGATTTTCCAGCCTCAAGGATCCGGCTTGGTTCAAGTTGAAATTCAAAATCCAAATAGAATTTTGGGGAAACTCTGTAAAATCGACGCCGATCTGATTTTGCCGGTTAAGACGATTCACGGTTTCGCCAGTGAGAAATTCGAATTGAGATCTGGGTTCTATTCAATTCAGTTGAACGACGGTCTCATTGGCTATGCCGTGCCTGCGCTAGCGTCGATACTCAATAATGAACCAATTGCGGTTGTGATCAGTCGTCAGCCCGAGCCAGAAAACGGTTGGCGATGGATTCCTGCAGGACCCGCCGTAATTGGTGATACGCTGGGCGTCGGGCGCGAAGACGAACGGCCAGCCCGAATTGTTGAAGTCAAAGGTTGTTGGTTTGCTGAACACGAGGTCACCAACGAAGAGTATGTGAAGTTCCTTTCGGCTCAAAACGAATTCAATCCGTTTTGGATCGATCTCGAAAGTCGAAAATGCAGAATCGAAAAACTTAGTTCAGGTGAATTCGTTGCCGATGCTCCAAGTGCAAACGAAAGCTTTGATCCGGGCAAACTTCCCGTCGTAATGGTTAGCCTCAGCGGCGCCCAAGCCTACTGCCAGTGGCTAACGAAAACTTCGGGGAAAATACATCGGCTTCCTTCCGAGGTCGAATGGGAAAAAGCGGCTCGCGGACCCAACTCATTCGTCTACTCTTACGGCAATGTGTTTACGTTGTCAGCAGCCAATCAGGAAAGCGGTCTCCTAAAGGTTGTCGGTTCCTATCCGCCCAATGGATATGGCTTGTACGACATGACGGGCAATGTATTTGAGTGGACGTCGGACAAATTTGATCCAATGAATTCGAAAACGACTTTGAATCATAGTCTGCGAGGTGGATCGTTCGTGCTTGATGGAATGTATTTGCGAAACAGCTTTCGAATGCGACAAAGCCCAACAGTCATGACAGACGACATTGGATTTCGAGTCGTCCGCGAAAAGTAAAATTCTGACCGAGCGTTGATTCACGCGAATTTGCAATTTGGGAAATTAAAAACACCAAGCAATTCGCGTTCGCCGATCCAGGTTGATAAATTGGTGGAACCGGCCAAGATGATTTTTAGATGACTTTCTTTTACCGATTGAATTCGACGAGTGCTTTTGCAGGATTGATGCTCATGAGAATTGTAGTTCTTGTCTTAAGTGCGTTTGTACTTGGGTTTGGGATGTTTGTATTTGGTGCCGTCATCGCCAGCCCAGCTGTAGCGCGCCAAGCCCAAATGAAAGTTCGCAAGTCAGGTGAATTCGACGCAAAGAAATTTGCTCAATCAAAACCCGCGATTGGCGATGTCGCCCCGGATCTTGTATTGCAGACCCTCAGCGGTGAAACGGTTTCTCTGTCGTCGTATCGAGGTAAAAATATTGTCGTTATCAAAGCAGGTTACACATGACCGCCGATTCGTCGTGCTGCCGCCGGGTTGCGGCAGCTTCACCGAGAGTATTCATCATCAAATGACGCCGAGATTTTGATCGTCTATCAAAAAGAACCCCACGCTGGGCAACTTGCATTTAAAGAAATCGAACAGCCAGAAACTGTTGACCAACGTCGTGAATTGGCGAAACGAATGAAAGACGAGTACGAGCTTCCAATGACGGTGTTGGTTGACACGATGGAAGATCAAAGCCGCGCTCTGTTTAGCGATTTGCCAAGTCCCGCTTTCGTCATTGATTCAGAAGGCATCGTCCGTGCGAAGTTTCCATGGGCGGATGCCGAAACGATTCGGCCGGCCGTTTTCGAACTCAATAAAAAATCAAAACGAAATGGAATGTCTATTGCCATTTGGATCGCAATCTTTTTACCGCTGTTCGTTGTCTTACTTACAAGGATGACCAACGCAAAATCTAAGGAAGCAGAAAATGGTGGCGAAGGCGATCCAAACAGTGTGAGTTGATAGTACTCAGGTGGATGAATTTCTTCGGATCGATGACTGATTTTTGTAACTTGCTAGTTGGCCGGTCGCGATATCGAGTTTCAAATTTGCTTTCGTCTATAGGAAACACGTTCTCAAAAAAAATCACTCACTCCCCTGCCCTTCCTTGTTCAGCTGTTTGGAGTCGTTCAAACTCAGGTTTTCACCGCCGGCGAACTTTCTTGCTTAGTCTGTGTCGTAGGAATGAGTTTCAAGTGAATCGTCCTTTTGACAGTTAGAGAGTAAACAAGGAATGAGAAAACTAGCTTCCGTCCGCCAAGTAACTAAAACCAGCCCGATTGCCGGCGCTGATATGATTGAATTGGCTATCGTAGACGGTTGGAAATGCGTTATTAAAAAAGGCGAATTCCAAGCCAGGGATCAAGTCATCTATTGTGAGATCGATTCCTTTCTTCCGATCAAACAAGAGTTCGAGTTCCTGCGCAAGTCTTCTTATAAAAAGATGGGGGAAGAGGAAGGGTTTCGACTGCGGACTGTCAAGCTGCGTGGCCAAATTTCCCAAGGCTTGCTGATTCCTGTTTCTGTTCTCGACCGCGATGTTGAGCTCGGCGAGGACGTAACAGAGGAGCTCGGGATTCAGAAGTACGAACCGCCAACTCCAGCTTGTTTGGTCGGCTCGGTGATCGGGCCGTTTCCGTCGTCTGTTTCTAAAACAGATGAAGAGCGAGTTCAAAACCTGACCAAGGAATACGCGACTTATCGAGACAAACCGTTTTATATAACCGAGAAGATTGACGGGACTTCGTTCACAGCGATCTTTGACGGCGGTCTTGCAATCTGTGGTCGCAACTGGCAATACGCGGAAGATGAAAAGAATAGCTATTGGCAAATGGCGAATCGGCTTGCTCTTGCCGGAAAGCTTGATAGTCTTGGCCGCAGAATTGCGATTCAAGGCGAGCTAGTCGGCCCCGGAATTCAAGGCAACCGATACAAGCTCAAAGAGCAAGCGTTGTTCGTGTTTAACGTTTTTGACCTAGAGCAATATGCCTACGTGGATAAAACGGAAGCGAGCGTGATTTGCCAAGAACTTGAAATCAATGAAGTCCCATTTTTGGAAGAGCGAACGGTGCCTGAGTCAATTGATGAAATTCTTGATTTGGCTGAGGGCAAAAGCGCTCTCAACACGAATACTGAACGCGAAGGTTTGGTTTGGGTGCATGGATCGGGACCAGATCGGATTTCGTTCAAGACAATTTCAAATAGGTTTTTGAGCCGTGAGAAATAAGGCGTTTGCGGTTGTGCCCAGCGTGTTGGTGGGAGCCCGAGAGCGAGCGGTTGTAACTTTAGAAATTCAAAAAGCCCGGGCGAATCAAGCTTGGGCTTTTTCTATGTCTACGAAGAAGGCGGCGTTTGCGGCAACCACGTCGAGTCAGTTTGCGGGAGCCTGTCTTCCGTTTTTGATTCGGAGCTGCCGGCTCGCTCTGGCAAACCACCATTGGCATTTGCAATCGCGAGCTCATAGATATCAAGCAGCTTTTGAAAATTGTGTTGGGCAGTGAATTTGGATTCAAATTCTCGCCTTGCTAATTCGCGCATTCGCTGCAAATTGGGTTCATCATCCAGCAGTTGCTTGACCTTGTTCATTAGATCTACAGGATTCCCAACTTCGAAAAACAGCCCCGTGTCGCCGTCGCGAACCAGTTCTTGCATCGCTCCAAATTTCGAAACAATGGCCGGCGTGCCCGCAGAGTAGGCTTCGATGATCGTTCTGCCAAACGTCTCAAACACAACGGAAGGGACAATAACTGCTTTGGCGCTGCCCATGAGTTGGAGAACAGTTTCAAATGGTTTTTGTCCCACCCATTCAATCATTGGATTGGAATCACTGGCGGCTTTTACTTCGTCGGCCATCGGGCCATCGCCAATGATCATCAATCGAATTTCTGGGCTCTGAGTTTGCCAAGCTTCTAACAATGGAGCAATGCCTTTTTCAGAAGACAACCGGCCAGCGAAAACGACGTAGTCCCCTTCCCCGCGGCCCATGCCAGGATCAGGATGCACGCAGTTATGCTTAACGACAATTCGATCTGGCTCAATGCCCAGATTCAGTAACTTGCTTTTTGAAAACTCGGTCAAAGTGTAGTAAGCATGGATTTTCTTTTTCCAAGTGCCCATCAATCGATGGGCCGAGAGCAAACTCGCAACGGCGGAACTTCCAGCTCTGCTTTCACGGTAACAACGATGCACGATCGCTGGCCAAGCAAAAATTTTACCTACACATTTTTCACAGACATTGCCATTGCGAGAGAGGTAGGCGCCCGGACATATCAAACGAAAATTGTGCAACGCTTGAACGACCGGCACGTTCTCTTCGTGGGCTGCGTAATAGATCGACGGAGAGATCAGAGGAAATGTATTCGTGCAATGCATCACATCGGGTCGATGATCACGGATTAGCTTACGCACTTCTCGGTGACTCTTGCGACTCCAGATTGTCGACATGGCAACAGCAGCTTGATTGTTGCGGTCGATGTCGTCGTTTCGACGAATGTAATTAATGACCTCGTGCCCACTATCAGTTAGCTGCGCAACTTCATCCTCAAAGCATTGGTCTTCACCGCCGCGGAGTTTGTAGTAGTTGTGGCAGACGAGAATCTTCACTGATTTAGTCGGCAATACTCGAGGAGAATGATGGTTTCTGATGGGAATAATGATCCCTCACCGCTCCAGTCTGCTTACGACACGATTCAGTCACAAGCGATTAAATTGGCCATTGGACCAATTTCTGGACTTTCTATTTCAACGCTATGTTGACCTGCAGAAAGGTCAAAGTCGAAATAACCGTATGTGCAATCAGTAAAGAGTAAGCCGCGACGATCGCACTGTCCCAGCCATTAGCCAAACCGAAAAATACGATGGCAACTGCGATTCCCAGCAGTCGTGGAGAAAACGCTCTAAAGGGTTCCTTGACCGCGTTGAGTCCATGAAACGCCGGGAGCCCAATTGCCTGGACCAGCATCATTGCTGCGAGAACCGCGGTCAGGTGGTACGGATGTTCGACTGATTCTTGTGAAACGATATTGAGAAGTGGTTCGCAAAACAGAACAAGTCCAATGGCAATCCCGCCAACAATTACTAAAAACGATTTGTTGAAGTTATGTATGGTTTCCATCAAATCGGAGCGCCCAGATTCCGCAAACGTTTTGGCTAACTTTGGCGGGAGCAAGTTTGCCAAGCCCATCACGACAGGGTTGCAAAGACTGACAATTTGAAAGCCCGCCGCGAACATGCCACCGACGGCTTTGCTTCCCAGAGCCCACTGAATGGCAGTCAAAAGGAGATCCGTCAAAGCCTGATTGGAAAATATCCATTTTCCAATCGACCAATTCGACAGTGCCGTTGATTTCAAATGGTGAAAGCCTTGTTTCCCGTTCGCGAGTGTGAATTCGTTTCGCCGGATCCAATACCAAAAAACCGAGGTAACAGAGCACGCCATTGCGATTACAACAAAGACGTTGGCTGCATCAAGCCGTTCGAAACTCCACAGCAACAGCATTCCCAGAACCTGCATCAAGCACATCGCCAGCGATAAAAAGAATGTCGTTCGAGTACGCAAATGAGCAAAGTCATGTCGCCGAAAAAACTCTCGAATTAAGTACCCCGGCACGGCAAATAGCAAAGCAAAAATCATGTTCCCAACGCTTTGCTCCCAACGGAAAATCAAACCCAACGCAATGACAGGGACTGCGATCGATATCAAGCCAATGGCCAATAACAATTGACTGCCAGCAAGCTGTGTCGGATTGTCATCAAGTGATGTCCGAAACGAAATCGTATAGGGAAAAGAGATCAGGCTGTTCTGAAAACCAGCGAGCAAAAGAATGACAAAGCGCCCCATTTGGTAGACCGCCAGTGTCTCAAGATCGACCAGTAATCCAATCAGCGCAACGGTAAGAAAATTTGTTGCGCTTTGGGTCCCCTGCTCTGCTAACGCCCAGCCACCGTCTGCAAAACGTGCGATGATTTGTTTGTATTTGGGCGACATGCAAATTACTCAAGACGTGGACGAGACGTCAAATATTGAAAAAAGAAACTACTAGCAGGACTATCGTAGTCGGCGAAATGGCGAACAAACTACCAAAGCGATTCATCTAACAACGTCGCATGGGCGTTGAGCCCAAAATATCCTCATAATCAGCATGCATTCGCCAGTGAATCCTTGGCATTCCATTTTCCCTTTGCCAATGCGCTATAGTTAATCCCCACGTCCCAACTAGACTCGAACCAAGGATTTATTGCGGAATGGACTTCTCCGCGGCTCCTTAATTTATCTTATTAGTGGTTCCAAAAAGTAGTTTTCAAAGCAGTTCTCATTCCAATGAACGAAGCGTTTCTACAAAATCTGACTTTTGCAAGTGTCGCCAGTTCTATTTGGCGACAGAAAATTAAAGCGATTGTGTTTGCGATGTTAATGATTGCCATTGTCGCCGTCGTATTGATGATGCTCCCGAGGAAATACGAATCCGTCGGCAAGCTATTTGTGCAGGTCGGTCGTGGTGACGTCACGCTTGACCCAAGTGGTGGCGCAAGCAAAACAATCATGGTGCAAGAGTCTCGGGAATCAGAAATTAATACCGTAATGGACGTCATCCAAAGTCGCGGTGTTCTCGAACTGGTGGCACAACGCGAAAACATCGAGAACGAAATCCTCGAATCCAAATCACTGCTTAGCAAACTCCCTATTCCAAGCCTTTCAATGTTTGGATCGGGAGCCAGCGAGTCTACCTACGAGGGGTTGCTTAAACGCGACAAAGCAATCATGGCATTGCAGTCAAGTATTGGAGTTCGAAACCCCAGGAAAGCAGCGACACTGACGATCAATTGCCGATCTGAATCTGCAGAGCTTTCTCAGAAAATCGTTCGGGTGCTAATGGAAGTCTACATCGAAGAACACGTGAAAGCCCGCCAAACCGATGGCTCGTTTGATTTCTTCGAAAAGGAATTTGCGCTCCAGAAAAAGAATGTTGATTCCATCTCGGACAAAATCGAATCTTACAAAAATGAAATTGGCGTGATGTCTATCGAAGGCAAGCAAGCCGCGTTGAGAGAAAAGATCGCTGAAATTGAAAGCGCACTTTTGAAAGCTTCCGCCGAAAAGGTCGGCTTTGAATTTCAAGTCAAAGAGCTGGAAAAGATGGTGGTCGGTGTCCCCAAAGAAGTTGAGCTTGAATCAACCGAAGGCATGGCGAACCAAGCCAGTGACCTGATGACCGATCGCTTGTTCAGTCTTGAAATTCAGGAAAAGGATCTTCGTTCCCGCTTGCGTGACGACCATCCAAGCGTCTTGGCTGTGCGAAGACAGGTTGAACAGGCCAAGGAACTATTGACCAATCAAAAATCAGATCGAAAGCAAGTTAAACGTGGATTGAACAAAAATCGCCAAACCCTCGACCTTGCTCTCATGCAGGCGAAAGTGAATCTTCGAGCCGCAGCGGCACAAGTCGAATCGCTGACGAATAGTCGTGATACTGCAATCGGCAGAATGAATCGACTAAACAGTTTTGAAACGCAAATGGCCTCACTCTATCGAGACCTGACTGTATCCGAAGAGAATTTTAAAATCTATTCCGAGAAACGTGAAGAAGCTCGAATCAACCTTGCACTTGATAAGCAAAATCTTAGTAACGTGAAATTGGTTCAGCCGGCCACTATCCAAGTCAAGCATGTTAGCCCGAAGTACAGCCTGATCCTTCTGGCTAGTTTGTTTTTCGCTTTGGCTGGAGCGTTTTGTGTTGCGATTTTTGCAGAGCAAATGGATACGTCCTTAAAATCTGACCAACAAATCGAAAGTGTTTTGGGCGTCGATGTTCTTGCAACAATTCCCAATGTAAGCCGTAGGAACCTGTTCGTTGGGTAGCGCCGAATCACTCCCGCATCCAACCGCGATCGCGAATCCTTCCAAGCCTCGTCGACTAGTCCAGTTTCCAACCACCAAACCGTCACTTCAAATGATCCAGCAACAAACCACTACCCACCCTAAAAGCGTGAAAAGAAGCAACAAAAAACTCTGGCCGATTTACAGCAACCTCGCCGAGCAAGTTTTTAAAAGCCTCGATGGAGAGTCGAATTCCGTTGTGGTCGGATGCGCCGGTTTCGCAAAAGGAGAAGGCGCGACGACGGTTTCCACGAACCTGGCGATCGCTTTCTCAATGATATTCGAACACGACGTGCTGCTGATCAATGCAACGGAAAGACCGATGGGAATCGGATCGTTGTTAGGGGGGGATCCCAAAACTGGCATTGAACAAGTCATCAACGAAGAAGTTGAAATCTCGGACGCCATTGTTTCGACCACGTTTGAAAGGCTGCACTTTTTGAATAACGGCCTCAAGACACGAGCTCCTTTTTCACCCCACTTGCTTGCCAAGTTTCCAGAGCTGTTGGAAACATTGAGGGCGAAATACAAAGTGATCGTTGTCGACCTTCCGCAGCTCAATCAACCTTCGAGCAGCGGTCCGTTGACCAGCCGAGTGGATGGTATGTTGGTGGTTCTTCAGCCAGGAAAAGTTAAGTCTGACACTGCAAAGCGGATCAAACAGCAACTTGATCGCAACAACGTGAAACTGCTTGGCGCGGTCATGAATCGTTGTGACTAATTTTTAAGAGAGCTGTTTTCAAAACGTTGCTCTGCGATTGACTTTGGGTTAACAAACAGGCACGCGAAATGAGAAAGCGTTTTGATCTCACGCCGTTGACGATTGAATAAATCATCCATCTATTCGCGTATTCAAACTAACCAATGACCACTGCTGACCTATCATTGCTGATGGAAGACGATCGCCAAACCGGGTCGACGTTTTTCGCCAATGTCACGCTAATGTGTGCGTGGATCATCATGCTGTTCGTATTCTATCTGCCCGATCGAGATGCGGTCATTAGCATCGGTGGGATGGACTTGTTGGCGACTGGCAAAGCACTTTCGCGCGTCGGTTCGTTAGGATTGTTGCTCGCCCTCAACCTGATGATGACGCGGCAGGTTCAGATTCGAGTGATCTTTTTCTACATGGGCGGCTTTTTCGTGTTTCTGGCTTGGTCATTGCTTTCGGTGACATGGTCGGCACTACCCACAATTTCTTCTGGCCAAGTGCTTTCGTTAAGCGTCATGATGGTCTTGGGCGCTACCATTGCGCGAATCGTAGAAACGAATGACGACGCAAGAATTGTTTTGACTCACCTCAGTATGATCCTGTTGCTTCGCGCAGTGATCATGGTCATTTGTTGGTCTATGACTGGCGGTGTTGGCGTATCGCGTGAGGAAAATAGTTTCTTCCACTCAACGGATGCCGCGGAAACTTCTACGCTGGGAATGCTCGTGCTAACGGTAGCCCACCTCGGTTTTCCAACACGGGTTAGTCGTCTTTTGTACTTCCCCGGAATTCTTGTATTCCTCGCAACATTTATCATCGCACAAAATCGACTTTCGCTTGTCATTACGCCACCCTTGTTGTTGGCAACGATGTTGATGAACGGAAATCGAAAGGCGATTTTGGTTCTTTGTTTTTTAGGTTGCGTCGCAGTTCCTGCTTATATGCTGTGTGATCCGGGTTTGGAAAATGTTTCTCGTGCACTTGGCCAGACCGAAGAGTTTGCGATGCGGTCTGGTGGTGATGAAACGGTTTCCACTTTGTCAGGCAGAACCGAATTGTGGGAAGCCATTTGGGAGCACTACGTTCAAAGCCCCATTATCGGATTGGGCTATTTTGTAACCTCGACAACTGGTGAACTGAACGTTTGGGGGGCGACTCACAACTACACCGCGCACAACCAATTGTTTCAGGTTTTAGCCACGACAGGGATTATCGGACTGGCGATTTTTCTTTTAGCAATGGTCATTCCTGCGAGATTGCTGCTTTCCAAAGCGATCGAAAACTCTTCTGCTGGTCGCGCCGCCCGTAGCCTCGGCGTGATTTTTCTCTGGCTGATCATGTGGGGGTTTCTAAACTCTTCATTCAACGGCCCCATCGGTTCGTCAAGCGTCGTGTTCTGGTGCATCATCGGAGTGACGATCGGCCGGCTTCGTCAAAACGACTAATCCGACAAAAAATGTTGAAGGAAAACTTTGACTGTCGGGATGCGCTGTAAGCCATCGAGCAATGCTCCAGAGTCTACTGTTGAGGTTGTTTGAGTTGACGGCCAGGCTAGGAAAAAGGCAAGTGGCAGGGAAAACGGAGCCCAGACGCTTAAAACCGTGGTTGAACCAGCATTTTTTCGAGTGGTTTTTTCAAGTGCTTTAGCGTAGCTTCCGCAGCAATCGAAGGATCTGCGCGAAATTCGAAAGACCATTGAGTTATTTGGTTGCGAGCGCGAACGTTTTGCGGTCGATTTCAAAACCCAAGCTCAAAGGAGAATTTTATGCGACGTCTTCGTTTCCTATCTTGCCTGGTCGTTGTTGCATTGTTTGCGACACCGACTTTGGCCCAGCAAAAAAACATTGTTCAAACCGCCGTTGGCGCAGGCAGCTTCAACACACTGGTCGCTGCCGTTAAAGCGGCTGGCCTCGTGGATACGCTCAGCAATTCTGAGCTAACAGTTTTCGCACCGACTGACGAAGCTTTCGCGAAACTCGACCCTGCCCTGCTCGCTTCGTTGCTGAAGCCAGAGAACAAAGACAAACTCACCGCGATTTTGACTTACCATGCCGTTCCTGGTCGCGTCTCAGCGCAGGCAGCCTACGATCTTCGTGCTGCGAAATCAGTCAATGGTCAGCGGCTCAATCTCGATTTTCAATCGGGAGCCTTGAAAGTTAACAATTCGACAATTGTCAAAACTGACATCGGATGCACCAACGGTGTCGTGCACGTTATCGACGAAGTGTTGATTCCAGGTTTAGACAACATCCCAACCGTTGCAACGAACGCGGGAACCTTTAACACTTTGTTAGCCGCTGTTGGTGCCGCAGATCTTGCCGCCGTGCTTAGTGGTTCTGGACCATTCACTGTTTTCGCACCAACTGACGACGCGTTTAGTAAACTGCCCGCGGGCACAGTTGAGAGCCTCCTTGAACCGGCCAATCGTCAAAAATTGGTCAACATCCTCAAGTATCACGTGGTCTCCGGACGGGTTTACGACAACGACGCGGTCAAAGCAATCAACGCTTCGACGTTGCTTGGACGTTCAGTAAAGGTTGGCGTTTCGGCATCTGGAGTAACGATCAACGACGCAAACGTTGTCGCGAAAAACATTGAAGCCTCCAATGGTGTGATTCACGTCATCGACAGTGTTTTGCTACCGGGTAGTTCAATGTCACCTACCGAAGCCTTGGGTTTGCTAACCAGCGCAATTGATCGCGGTGTTCCAGCATTCAACGCTGGGAATCCTGGTCAGTGTGCAGAGATATATCGGTCCACAATGAATCAGTTGATGGAGACCGGTGTTGCCGGAGCCGACCAGCACACAATGAGCGTGATCAGTACCGCTCTTAAGAACGCTCAGTATTCACAAAATGATACTGACCGAGCGTGGGCACTGCGTGGTGGCATCGATAATCTGTTTACTCGAATGAGTCAGATGAAAATGCAAACACAAGTCCCAATGACGCGGGGTGTTATCGAACCACTTTCATCGGGTCGGTAGAATCATATTGGCTGACTGCAACGATAATGAATAACAAAAAAAGCGGCTGGGCAATGTGCTCAGCCGCTTTTTTATTTGTCTCGTAGTTCGAAGTGACGATAGTCCGCGGTTAGAAAAATTGGCAAGTGCAAACTCGGCTTCCAGGGCAAACCTCAATTGTCTCAGGCGGTTTGCTCTTCAAATACGCCGATCTTGCGAAACCGCTCGTAACGTTGATCGAGAAGTTCTTCTTCCGATTTTTGCTTCAGATCTTTGAGATTCTTTTTCAGGTACGACTTCATTTTGGAAGCCATGTTGTGATGATCGCGATGGGCTCCACCCAGCGGTTCTTCGATGACATCGTCAACGATGCCCATGCTTAGCAAGTTGCCGGAGGTGAACTTGAGCGCAGTCGCGGCTTTTTCTGCGTGCTCGGCCCCTTTCCATAAAATGCCGGCACAACCTTCTGGGCTGATCACGGAGTAATAAGCGTGTTCCAGCACTGCGACACGGTCACCGACGCCAATTCCCAAGGCGCCACCGCTGCCGCCCTCGCCAATCACGACGCAGATGATGGGGGTTTTCAATCGCGACATTTCGTACATGTTCTCCGCGATCACTTGAGCTTGACCACGTTCTTCGGCTCCAATTCCTGGGTAGGCACCGGGCGTATCGATCATGCAAACAACGGGCAAGTTGTATTTTTCAGCCATCCGCATTTTGGCCATCGCTTTTCGATACCCTTCTGGATGGGCACATCCAAAAAAGTTCTCGGTGCGATCCTGAAACGTACGGCCTTTTTGGTGTCCGAGAACCATGACTTTCATGCCGTCGAGCGTCGCGAAGCCTACTCGAATCGCCCGGTCGTCACCAAAAAGTTTATCGCCATGAAGTTCGACGAACTCATCGAACACCAATGAAAGATAGTCCGTCGTATGAGGGCGGTTTTTGTGACGGGCGACTTGAACGGTTTCCCAAGCCGTCAATTTACCATAGATCTCTCGCGTCAATTCAGTCAGTTTGAGCTTGAGAGCGCGCAAGTGTTCAACAGACTCAACTGTTTCTTCCGCCTTGTCTTCGCACTGCTTGATTTCAGCTTCTAAGTCGGCGATCGGTTGTTCAAAATCGAGATAGTCCATGTTTCGTCAATTAAAAAATTTGTGGTTGGTGTAAGAGCCAGTACAGCTCACTGGCGTACAACGTGGATGAATCGGATTATCTTTCGAATCCTTCAGGGCGTTTGCCGGGTCGGAAAACTTGGATTCTCTCATATTCGTGAAGAAAATCAGCGATTGAGGAAATTCGCTTTTCAGGTTTTTTGGCAAGCATACGTTTGACCAAATCCGCCAGCTTCGGAGTCGCGTCACTATAGGCTTCCAACGATGGGATGGGAGCGCTCAAGTGTTTACTCAGCAGTTCATCGGGCGTGTTTGCTGAGAATGGAGTCTTGCCCGCCAGCAATTCGAAAACAACACAGCCGAACCCATAAACGTCTGCACGTTGATCGGGATGTTTTCGGCGAATTTGCTCCGGAGCCATATAGCTTCGAGTGCCACGGATGGCTTTAGGGCGGCCACCAAAGAGGCCACTGAGTCCGCCAGTCTTTTTCGCTTTTACACCAATTGAAAAGTCAATCAGTTTTACATCGCCCTGCACGTCGGCGAGAAAGTTATCCGGTTTCACGTCGCAGTGAATCCAACCTTTTTCGTGCATGTGCTGCAAGCCGAGAGCACACTTTCGAATGATGGGCGAAATGATTGGCATCATGACGTCGCGTCGCTCACGCATCTGGAGCTTCAAGTTTTTCTCGTTGTACAACTGCATCGAGACCAGCGGATAGCCTTGATCTTCGTGGTAGCCAAAAATCTTAATGACGTTGGGGTGGTTCAGCTCGGCCCCAACATTGGCCTCGTGTTTTAGTTGTTGGATTTCGTGTTTGTCACGACGAAAGTCCGCCATCAACACCTTGAGAGCAATTCGTTCGTTTTCACCGGTTCGCAAGGCTTCCCACACTTGAGTCGTGGTACCCGCGCGAATCAACTTTAAAAGTTGAAATGGTCCAATAAAGTCTCTGCCAATTGACACTTCAGATTTCCTATCAAACGATACGAAGAGTTGGAGAATTTTCCAAATCTTAAACCGTCATTTTAGTCGACACAGGGCGTATTCCAAAGTCATCTAATCGTTCTCAATCTGATTTAGACGCGACAAATTTGGTCAGAAAAATATCACCCTGCATTGAAACGTGCCAAATCAAATTCAAACGCTGATAAAGCCGAGAGCTCCCAGCACTGCGTAGGCGACAAATGCGGCATACAATCCGCTAAATACGAGTCCAGTTCGGAACGTGATCCTTCGAAAGTACCACATGCAGCCCATCGCGACCGCTGTCAAAACAAACAGAAATACCCGCAACCCAACCACGCCAGTAAGCTCCTGGTTTGCTGGATCGATCCAGATGATTGGCTCCCAGTTGTTCAGGTAGCAACTCACCAACAGCGGAATCGACATGCCAATACAAATGTCAAAAATGTTTGACCCAAATACGTTGGACATCGCACCGGAATCATCGCCACGGCGAGCGGAACCAAGTGACATGAAAGTGTCGGGGATCGACGAAACGGCAGCCGTCAAAATGACCGCAACAAAGAACGGAGAGACGTCCAATTTAATGGCGGATTGATTGGTGAGGTCGACCAGTAAGTAACAGGCTAGAGCCGCTACCATCGTCGAGGTGATCAGTATCGCGGCCGAAGTCCACCCGTTGAGTGTGACTTCTTTGGAACCAAAGAGAACCGTGGCAGTTTCATTTGGCTCTTCGGTTTCGATTTGTCCGCCATCGAGTTTTGCCCGAAACCTCCGTGTCGCAATGTAGAGGTGCAGAACGTAACAAACGTACGCCATCAAAGCGACCACGCCCATCCACCAACTTAGTTTCGGTTGGTAGAGAAAAACCAATAGTCCAAACTGGGTAAAAATTACCCACATCCCGTCTCGATGAATGACCTCGCGGTCGACTTCGACATACGGTCGCTCACGTCGAGAAAAAGATACGGCGATCGCACAAACGGCGGGGATTAAAATCAAGTTGTAAATGGAACTGCCCGCGCAAGTCGCGACGGTCGAACCGTAACCTTCGGCACTTTCAAGGATTCGCTGTGCGTTGTCTTTTGAACCTGACAATGCGACCGTTACGAAGAACAAGCCCGTGAACAATTCTGGCATGCTGCTGGCGATTGCATCGAGGGTCGCGCCGCGCACCGATGATGGCAGTCGCAATCGTACGCCAACCCATTGGGCGGCGTCGGCAAACGGGTCGCAGGCTTCGGAGATCAAAACAGAAATTGCCGTCGCAGCTGAAAGAATGAATCCAATTTCAATCCACCAAGCCGACTGATGCGCTCGCCAGAAATGAAACGCAACCGTCATCGCAATCGTAATCAAAAAGAGCCCAAGGCTGGACGTCAGTGTTCGGTGGCTTCCTGGTTGCTCTTTCGATTCTTCTGATTTGATTGGTTCATCAGTTTCAAGCATAGGAAGTTAGCAGGTCAGCGAGAGTTTACGGCGAATGTATGGTTTCAATTGAAGTCAGGCAGTCCAGTTTCATTACGGTCGAAGATTCTAAACATTGCCGTTGTTCAGTCGTTCCGCACGTATTCGCCCTGACTCTTTTGAGGTTGGGATTTATTTGTTGAAAGTTCGCATTGTTACCGAGTTTGGTTTGCGATGATACCAAGCAATCATGTCCAGTCGGCAACGTCGTGATTTGTTAGTGCACGTGTTTTACATTAACTCGCATCTGCCAAAGATAGTACGCGCTGTAAGATTGCTGTCTAGATTCTATTTGCGGCCTAAATACGTCGTGTAGCGGATAATCTCGCAACTCTAACCGCCCTGCCCTTTCCATTTTATAAGCTGTTAAAGCAATCTGTCGGGTGAATAGACAACGTGATCGAGGAACAGGCCGTGTGCAGGAGCTGTTTGTCCAGCACACTGACGATCGCGCTGGTCACGTACCCACTCAACCCACTGAGCGTCATTGCGTTTCTTTCCGACGCGAACGAGCGTTCCCACGATGGCTCTTACCATATTGTAAAGAAACCCATTAGCCGCGATCTGAAACGTTAATCCTGGAAACCCATTAATGGATTCTTCCTCAACGTCCAGCCTCAACACATTTCGAATGGTGCTTGACCGCTCGGCGCCGGCCGATTCAAAGCTCGCGAAATCTTGCTCGCCTGTCAGGTGGACCGCAGCTTGCCGTATTGCCACAACATCCATTTCTCCAGGAACGAACCAACATGTTCGCAATCTCAACGGATCGAGTACGCGACCGTACTGAACGTGGTAATGGTATGTTTTTTCAATCGCATCGCGAATTGCATGGAAACCATCGACGGCTTCCTCGACTTTGACGACCGAGATGTCAAACGGAGTTTCGGCATTGACGGCTCTAAGGACACTTGGGCATTTGAGTTCACTTTCGGTGGATAGGCTACAAACCTGACCGCGCGCGTGAACGCCACTGTCGGTTCTGCCGCTGGCCGTGATACGAATTTTTTCGCCAGTGACTTTCGTCCAAGCCTCTTCCATACGTTGTTGGATGGAAATCCCGTTATCCTGAACTTGCCACCCAACGTAGTCGGTGCCGTCATAGGCGACAGTTAACTTGAGGTGCCGCATGTCGCAAATTGCCCTGACACAAGTAATTCTGCAATCTGAACAGCGTTGGTGGCTGCTCCTTTGCGGAGGTTGTCACTGACACACCAAAACGTCAAACCGTTTTCGCAGCTGAGGTCTTTTCGAATTCGACCAATGAAAACGTCGTCTTTGTCGTCGCTGTTGTTGGGCATCGGATAAACGCCCGCCTCAAGGTCGTCGACGACAGTAATCCCGGGGGCCGCGTCAAATAGTTGTCTGGCTTGTTCGACTGAAATCGGATTCTCCGTCTCCACCAAAATGGATTCGCTGTGACAATTGGAAACGGGAACGCGAACACAGGTTGGACAAACTTGGATTGAATCGTCGCCAAAAATTTTGCGAGTCTCCCAGACCATTTTCATCTCCTCGGAAGTGTAGCCTTCGTGCTTGGCCGAACCGATTTGAGGAATGACGTTAAATGCGATGGGGTGTGAAAATGCCTGGTAGTCCCATTCTTTTTCTTCAAGGGCACACTTGGTGCCTTCGATGAGATCGGCCTGACCTGCCACCCCTGCCCCGCTGGTCGCCTGATAAGTGGACACAACCACACGCTTGATTTTTGAGACCTCGTGAAGCGGCTTCATCGCGACGACCATTTGAGTCGTGCTGCAGTTTGGGCTGGCAATGATGCCCTTGTGGTTTTCAATGGCCTCTGGGTTCACCTCGGGAACAACGAGCGGAACGTGGTCCATCATTCGGTGGTAACCGCTTTCGTCCACAACAATCGTACCGCGTTCGACGGCCCAAGGAACGAACTCGGCAGCGACTTCATCAGGTGTACTGCCAATGACTAGGTCGATGTCGTCAAACACACTGGGTTCCAAAAGTTTGATTGTGTGTTCTTCGCCTTTGAATTGAATCGTTTTTCCGGCCGATCGTTTTGAAGCCAAAAACGTGATCGTCTCGTAGGGAAAATTTCTGTCTTCCAGCATCTGACGTACTAGGCTGCCGACAGCACCGGTGGCTCCGGCAATTGCAATTCTTTTCGACACTTACTCAAACTCCGAATTTGGTTTCAACGACTTTCGTAGGAGGTCGTCCATGGCGTAATGGTTCGGCTCAAATTGGTTCTGCCCCAAAGAGCCAGCGGAGCATTATAGGTTTGTCGCGATTGGAGTGAAATGAGCAATCTTGAAATGTCGATGAGGATAATGGAGTAAATCGGAAAAGTCGAAGCCAATGTGGGCGATTCAACGGTGACTTGGAAGCCTTAGTCAATGTCTCACGAGCGGGCGTCTTGGAAGCGTAGAAAGGGACGCACCGGAAGCGGCTGGGAAACGATCGGTAAGGTTAACGTTCGGCGCGCTCGTTAATTGACTTTTTTGATGCCAGCCCAATGCAGAATTCACTAAACGAGATGATATTGGTTCGAACACCACTATCGATACTGCTCGGCTGGCAGATCTGGTCGGGGGAGGAAGAATCTTTCGTAAATCATCGTTTGTGACGACTGAGTGCGGGAATTTACTGTCCTCGGTTAGAATAAAGTGCGTGTTTCATAGTGGGCCCGACCATCGGAAATTGAATGACAGAAAACCAACCTCTACCAACGCGTGAAGAAATCGTTGATGCGTTGAACGCTGATCGTGAAGAAGCGCTCGCCAAATACTTTTTCTCGGTGCAGGATCGATTGAAGCGGATTGTCAATTTCCGTTTGGATTATCGATTGAGCGGCCGCGTTTCGGAGTCGGATGTCATTCAGGACACCTACGTCCGGGCTGCCAAGCGAATTGACAGTTTTCTGGCGAAAGACGATATGCCGTTTTTCGTTTGGCTGCGTTTGGAAGTCAGCCAAAGGCTTCACGAGATTCATCGCCATCATTTTGGCGCGGAAAAACGAGACATTCGCAAAGAGCTGAACCTTGGCCAGCAAGCTGATACTGGCAAGACCTCGATGGCGCTTGCGGCTCACATCGTTGCTCAGATGACATCGCCCAGCCGTTTGATTGAGCGTGCCGAGCAGATTGCGATTTTGGAAAAAACGCTTGGTGAAATGAACGAACTGGATCGCGAGGTGATTGCGCTCCGGCATTTCGAAGAACTTTCAAATATTGAGACTGCAAAAATTCTCGACATCGAGCCAGCGGCCGCCAGCAAACGCTACTTGCGAGCTTTGAAACGTTTGCGTGAAATTATGGAATCAGCAAAGGGGATGTCGTGACTCCGAACCCTTCCGATAAAACACCAGCCAAACCTGATCAGCCTGAAATGGATGAATCGGAAATCCTCGAGCAGGTCGTTGACGAATTTACAAAGCGAATTCGCTCCGGCGAGCATCCGGCGATCGCGGAGTATCAAGAGCAGCATCCGAACTTAAAAGAAGAGATCGAAGACTTGCTGGCGTCGGTGGCGATGATCGAGCAGCTGAAATCAAATCCGTCAAAAACGGCGGCCTCGAATCGGCCATCGCTTGATGAAGTTTCGAATCTCAGTCACATCGGAAGCTACGAAGTTATTCGCGAGATCGGCCGCGGGGGGATGGGCGTTGTTTTTGAAGCCGTCCATGAATCACTCGGCCGACGAGTCGCGATCAAAGTCATGCCGACACCGCTGGTCAACAGCGAGAAATACGTCGAGCGATTCAAACGCGAGTCGCAAGCTGCGGCAAAACTTCACCACACGAACATCGTTTCAGTGTTCGGCGTTGGTCAAGGTGAAGGGTATCACTTTTACGTGATGGACTTGGTAGACGGCCAGTCTTTGAGCGACGTAGTTTTTGGGTTGGCAAATTCTCCTTCGAATGATTCAACGAAACGGATTGCGAAAAAGCACTTTCCTACAATCATTCAGGGGACCGAAGGAACGGGGCAAGACGACTCTGGTTTTGAGATTCAAATCTCGGCAAAGGAATCGAGTTCCGTTG
>JBGCDK010000158.1:0-21555 GCA_045105295.1 Mariniblastus sp. | reverse complement strand
AAAGCGCCTTTCAAGCACCCGTCGCCGTCAGAGTACGATCCTTCGACGGTTAGTCCGTATGATGAGAGCGCGATCAATTTGTTATCGACCCAAGCAGTGTTTCCGTAGGCAAAAGTTAGGTCTAGTTTTGGAGCCGTGGTTTTTGGAGCTTCCGTTTTCTGGCTGACTAACTCAGAAATCTTGTTAGGTCTACGCATTCGGTTGGCTATCACCACGCCGTATTCGTCAATCAAGATTGGAATCGGCACGACGGCCAGGCCTAGTTCCGTGAACGCGTCTTGCACGATTGGGAAATCATACTGCTGCCACTGTTTGTAAAGTCGGCAACGTTCTGCGTGTTGTTCTTGGGTCACTCCAATGACAATCAGTTTTCCATCAGCTACCAATTGTTTCGTGGCTTCATTCCACACGGGAATGATTTTGCGGCAACCGGCTCACCAAGATGCGAAGTGAAGTAGCAGAACTTTCTTGCCGCGAAAATCGGAAAGCTGAATCTGTTTTCCATCTTCGATCGAAGGCAAGACAAAGTCAGGATGTGGTTTGCCAACTTCTGGTTTGTAGTTGCGATGAATTTTCCCGGTGAGGCTGTCAGATTCTTGAGTAAAACCAACGGCAGGATTCACCACAAATGAAACGGAAAAAATCACAACGGAGAAAAAGACTTTTTGAATCGAGACCATTGGGTAACCGTCGAAGTTTGATTTACTGCTGAACTGACTTTCGAGTAGCTAATTTTAGCAGCAATCTTCCTACAGGTTGTGTGGCGGCCGTTGTTGATCAAGCCTTTGTTTGCATGCCGCCGCACAAAGCGCCGGCTAAACTGGGTGTACGAAGCTGAGATGCATCGCACAGTGTTGGCGGTTTAACGAATCAATCTGTTCGCGTGTGGCTTCGCCAAACACAGGGTGGACAGGAAGCGGGCCGTTTGAGTTGTAGTATTCAACGGACTCTTTCAAATGGGTGAGTGCCTGTTGTACATCGACATCTCCTTTTTCCCAGAAGAAGTCCTCAACATTTTTGGGCAAT
This sequence comes from Mariniblastus sp., assembly GCA_045105295.1. Classification (GTDB taxonomy): domain Bacteria; phylum Planctomycetota; class Planctomycetia; order Pirellulales; family Pirellulaceae; genus Mariniblastus. Next base: position 20,529 of record JBGCDK010000158.1, on the reverse strand, counting down.
TTGAATCCTGGTGTCACTGGGCCATTCAATATCTTCTTTCTCATAAATGGCATGGCCATGCGAATGTACCAAGGCATTTTTGGTCCAACGATTTTTCCCGTCACCATATCGTGAGTTCGAGCAAGGTGCTCAATGATTTGACCGAACGTATGTTTGCCTGTCGTGCGGACTTTACCTTGAACCAATCGCTCAACATCGGCGACTGCGTCGTTAAGTGAGTTAAAAGCCAGTTGGCGTCGCTCCGGCGTGTCATCCATCAGTTTTGCCCAGTTTTGAAGTAGATTTTTTAGGTAAGCTCAACGTCGGAACTTCTAAACTTTCACTTCATTACAACGAAACCGTGTTGCTTATTCAAGTTGGCGGGGCTCGATGCCGTGTTTTTGTTTGTGTTTCGGAGAAAAACTGAAATCAATTCCAACAATCTTGGCGAGGCTGCGAATAGTATCCCTGATCAAGCAGTAATCTATCCAAAAAAACTACTTGCACCGAACCGTTGCCTGATCGCATGTGTCAATTGTGAAGTTGATTGCACCACGTAAGATCGGGTATCTTCGCCATAGCAAACAAACTAACCCATCAGCTCGAAACCAATGAAACCATCCAACGAAGAAAAGACGCTTTACCAAGAGAATCCGTCGATGTTTCGGAATCGACCTGTCGAATTCGTCATCAACGTGTTGCTGTGTGTCGTCGTTGTTGGGTTCATTTTGTTTTTCATTTGGTGGCTCCGCTGCAAAGGCACAACGTTGTCCGTCACGAACAAACGGACGATCTTGCGGCGCGGAATTCTCTCTAAATCCGTTACCGAAGTTTGGCATCAGGACGTCCGGAATGTTCAGCTTGATCAAACGTTTTTCCAGCGGATTTTAGGCGTCGGTCAAGTCGGGATTTCCAGCTCTGGGCAAAGCGGACTTGAGATCTCGGTCAACGGGATTCCCGATCCCGACAGAGTCAAATTGTTGATCGACCAGCATCGCGGCTAGTAAGCGTTCGTGGGTTTTGCGTTCTTGCGATTGCTGATCTCGGCCGGGCTTTTGAATTCGTACCTGCCCAAATTGAGTCGCGCTGACTGAGCTGACTGCGCTGACTTTGTGTTGCGACAAAAAAGATGTGCTTCAATGACAAACCACGCCGGGCCGCGCAGCAAAAAACCGCACTTGAATTTCAAACGCGGTTCTTGTGTTTTGCTGGATCTCGATAACAGAACGAGATCTGAGACGACGATTACTTTTCGTCGTCTTCTTTCTTGACTTTCTTTTTCTTCTTCATCGAGATCTTAACGACTCGGACTTTGGGAATGCCGTAAACAGGCATGCCTTCTTGCCAGCGATCATCGCTAATCAATTTCGCCAATCGCTCAGGGCGAGTCAGAACGTTGCGTGACTTGGCGGAGCCAGCTTTGATTTTCAAACTTTTATCAATAGTCATCGGTTAACTGCTTTATGTTTTTTTGGATCGGATTGTGATGAGCTGGAATGACCAAGTCTCATTCAACCCTTCTATCGAACGGCGAATTATAGAGGACCTGCGGCAACCCTTCAAGGGCGAATGAAGCGGTAATTTGCGTGTCAATCGCGTCCTATCACAGGTGTTTACTGTCTATCGGCCACTGGTGGCTTGAGGAACTGACGAAGACCGATGGTTCTCGTTATATTGCTTGGGTAAACCAGTTCGCCAGTTAAAACGGCCGCTTGGCCCCCGCGAATTAACCGGTCAAAGGTTGTGATCGGCTTTTGGGGTTCAAAAACGCGGGTAACCGAGGCCCGCATCTGGGTTGCCATAACAATCAGCGGTAGAAATCTATCCACGAGGAAGTCAGGAAAGCAATGAGAATCGGCGTTTTTTGTAGTGGCGGAGATGCTCCAGGAATGAATGCGTGTGTCCGAGCCGTGGTTCGCTCGGCGTCCAGCCGCGGGCATGAAGTGGTTGGGATCATGCGGGGCTATCAAGGACTGTTGAACGAGGAGTTTTTTCTCGATTCCGACGGAGAGTCTCATTTGACGCCCTACCGCGTTACGACATGGGCGGCTCATGGCGGAGCTCACTTGCGCAGCAGTCGAAGCGAAGAATTTCGTTCCAGCGAGGGCCAGAAAAAGGCCGCCGAGATTCTGAAAAAGCACAAGATCGATGCACTCATTCCGATCGGCGGAGACGGCACGTTTAATGGCGCGGTTGCATTGGGAAAAGTTTGGGACGGGCAAATCGTTGGCTGTCCCGGTACGATCGACAATGCCTTAATGGCTACCGATTACACGATCGGTTTTTCAACCGCGGTTCAAACAGCCGTTGAGGCCGTCGACAAAATCCGCGACACGGCGTCCAGCCATGACCGGATGTTTCTCGTTGAAGTGATGGGCCGACACAGCGGTTACATCGCGCTCTATACATCTCTAGCATCGGGAGCCGACGTCGTCGCGATACCTGAAACGGAAACCAATTTTCCAGAGATCGTCAAATATCTAAAGAAGTTAAAAGAACGCGGGCGCATGATGGCGATTATGGTGATCGCCGAAGGTGATGAAAAAGGTGGCGCAGAAGCCATTAGCGAGCAGCTTAAGCAACACGATTGTCCGTTCTCGACTCGCACCGTCATCCTTGGGCACTTGCAGCGAGGCGGGGTGCCAACTCCGGCCGACCGTCGTCGCGCGACTCAGATGGGATGCGGTGCTGTGGAAGCAATCCTTGCCGGGAAAACCGGCATTATGGTTGGAACGCAGCATGACCAATGCGTGACCGTTAAGTTCGAAGACACGTTCAAGTCTCATCGCCCAGTGCCGTTGGATTTGCTCAAAGTGCTCAATGAGATGCAGGCTTAAGTTTGTAGGCGATAGGTGGAGCGATCGTTGAGACGAGCAGGTCAGGCATTGTTCGAGCTACGCTTACGCAACGCTTGTGCACAGTTGGTTACGTCCGCTCTGTTTGGCAAACAAAGCTCGCTTACTTGCTCGGTCCATCAGATTTGAGCAGTCCGCGTCTGTTTGCTCGGCGGCGGCCAGACCAATGCTAACCGTCATTGCAATGGGCGTGCCTTCGACGGAAACATACTCGGTCGACTCAACTTTTTTGCGAAGTCTCTCCAGAACAGTTGAGGCTTCGTCCATTGGCATCCCGGGTAGAACGATACAAAACTCTTCGCCACCGTATCGGCCTACCCAATCCGTGTCGCGAATTTCTTCGCGGATTGTATTACAAACGTCGATTAATAATTTGTCGCCCGTTGCCCAGCCGTGTTCCTTGTTGATCAGGCCAAAATAGTCGAGGTCCAGGAATGCGATCGACAGCTCATTGTCGTTTCGTTTTTTAAATTCATCAGCCAGGCGCCGGTCAAGACATCGCCGGTTGTAGCAGCCAGTCAATCCGTCCACGTCGGCTTCTTGGCGGAGCGAATTCATCATCTTGCGGCTTTGCATTGTAATGACATTGGCAACCCGCTCGGCCAACACGCGCGCTTGATTCTCCAGCCCTATGGCTTCGACGCTCGATCCGTTGGCTTGCGAGCTGGCCAGTAAATCATCGAAACTGCAGCAGCAATTTCTGCCGTCGTTTTTCGCCGCAAACAACGCTTGTTGCGCTTGCTCCATCAATTTGCGACCTGGCGTTTTCATGTGAGTCGTTGCGATTCCCAAACTGGCAGAAATGATTATCTCATCAACCGCTGGTTGGTCGCAGATCAACGATCGAAGTTTCTCCGCGAGCATTTTTGCTGAAGGGGCATTTCGATTGCAGGCGACTCCGAATTTCTCTGATCCAAGCCTGCCGATGTAGGCGGAATGGTCGCAGTTCTGTTTCAGTACATTGGCTACGTGAGACAGAACTTGGTCGCCAACGGCGTGACCGTACTTGCTGTTGATTTGTTTGAATCCATCGAGATCAAGGTAGATCATCGAGGTTGGCTGGTTGGCATTGGAGTCTTCACACAGTTGATCCCGCATCGTTTCGAATCGCTGTCGATTGAGAAGTCCGGTCAATGAGTCTCGCAGCCCAGTCCTCTCTCGATTGAGACATTCGAGCCGATACTCGATCATCTCTGGTGGGCTGCTGTCGAGACAAACGTCGTCTTTTTCTTCAAGCCAGGTCAACGCCTCAGTGAGTTCGTCGGGCTGAACAACGAGCAGTACGGGTTCGGTGGTTGTCGTTGCCGCCCGGCGAAGCGAATCGAGGCTGGGAAAGTCAAGCGAATTGAGTTTTTTGATTTCCGAATGTGTCGGTTGTGCGTGCGAAAACATTTAATAGACCAATGAACTGGGGCATTTCGAAAACCGATGGGGGCGTAGGAAAACCCTAGCTTACGATTTGCACGCTTTTCAAAATTTATTTGGTCTTGAGTGTTTTTGAACGGCGCGAATTGAGCTCTGTTGAGGCACGGTCGTTGTTTGAAACGAGGGAAGTGCGGCAAGCATACGGTTGTCCAGCAATTGTGCCACGCGTTGAGACTGCGCTGGACGAAAGCCTGCTGAAACAACAGTTGCCGTTTCGGGTTTTGAATGCCCAAAACGTTTCCTGTTGCCTACTGCTGTTTTTTAGGTCGGGGGACCTTGGTCGCCTTGCTTCGCCGCCGTCCTTTACGTCCTTTGGGTTTGGATTCGTCGACCGAGTCGAGCGGTTCGCCAATGGAGTCTTGGAGTTTTCCAATTCGATCGCGAAGGAGTCCGGCGCGTTCAAACTCAAGGTCTTCAGCGGCTTTGAGCATTTCCGTTTGAAGTTCGTTGATATATTCTTCGGTGATGTAAACAACGTTTTTGGGTTCTTTTGCCGCGTCGTTGGCATCTCGTCGATTTTTCAAATCCGCGGCGATTCCGTCGGAGACTGGTTTGAAAACCGTTTTCGGCGTGATGTTGTGCTTTTTGTTGTACGCCTCTTGGATCGCGCGGCGACGGGCCGTTTCCTGGATCGCATTCTTCATCGCTTCGGTGACTTTATCACCGTACAAGATCACTTTCGCATTAACGTTTCTGGCCGATCGCCCAATGGTTTGAATCATCGAAGTTTCGCTCCGAAGGAACCCTTGTTTGTCAGCGTCAAGAATCGCCACCAACGAGACTTCAGGAAGATCGAGGCCTTCTCTCAGCAAGTTTACCCCGATCAAGCATTGGTATCTGCCCAATCGCAGATCACGAAGAAGCTCCACGCGCTCAAACGCGTCCAGTTCACTGTGAAGCCACTTGCACGCGATCCCGTTTTCGCAAAGGTAAGCAGAGAGATCTTCTGCCAACCGTTTTGTTAATGCCGTGACCAAAACTCGGTCACCCGCGTCACGACGTTCTTTTACTTGTTCGAGCAAGTGAGCGATTTGGCCGCTGGCGGGAACGACTTCTACGACGGGGTCTAGCAATCCAGTCGGTCGAATGATTTGTTCGACAACTTCTCCGCCCGTTTTTTCCAGCTCATAATCGCCTGGCGTCGCAGAGACGTAAACGACTTGATCAATTCGGTTTTCCCATTCCTCGAACTTCATGGGCCGGTTGTCCATCGCACTTGGCAAGCGAAATCCATGTGCGACCAGCGTTTCTTTTCGACTGCGGTCGCCGGCGTACATGGCTTTTACCTGCGAGCACGTCACGTGTGATTCGTCGATGAACAACAGGAATTTGTCTGGGAAGAAGTTATACAGCGTCTCTGGTTCTTCGCCTTCCTCACGACCGGCAAGGTGGCGGCTGTAGTTCTCGATGCCGGGGCAGTGGCCGACATGCTCCATCATTTCAATGTCGAACCGAGTTCTCGCGTTCAAACGTTGGGCTTCGAGAAGTTTGCCTTCTTTTTGAAAATGCTCAAGTTGAAGTTTAAGCTCCAAGCGAATTCGTTTGACGGCTTCTGCGATCCGTGACTCTGACGTCACAAAGTGTTTGGCCGGATAGATGTAGATGCTGTCTTCTGATTGAATCGTTTCGCCGGTCAAAGGATTGATCACCGAGATCTGCTCAATGTCGTCGCCCCAGAATTCAATTCGATAGGCAAATTCTTCGTAGGAGGGCCAGATTTCAACACTGTCGCCTCGGACGCGAAATGTGGATCGTACAAATTCGATGTCGTTACGCTTGTACTGAATTTCGACGAATTTAAGCAACATTTTGTCGCGGTCGATCGAGTCGCCTTTTTTGATGGCGACCATCATGGAACGATAGTCCTCAGGCGAACCGAGACCGTAGATACTCGAGACGCTCGCAATGATGATGACGTCGTCGCGGCTGACCAGCGAACTGGTGGTTGCCAGTCTAAGACGATCAATGTCTTCGTTGATTGAAGCGTCTTTTTCGATATAAATGTCGCGCTGCGGAATGTAGGCTTCTGGTTGGTAGTAGTCGTAGTAGCTGACAAAGTAATGGACGGCGTTGTTGGGGAAAAACGCTTTGAATTCAGAGTAAAGTTGAGCAGCCAGTGTTTTGTTATGTGAGATGACCAGTGTCGGTTTTTGAACTCTCTGAATGACGTTGGCCATTGTGAAAGTTTTGCCTGAACCGGTGACGCCCATCAGCATCTGATATTTCTTGTTGGCTTCTATTTGCTCAACCAAGGTGTCGATGGCCTGTGGCTGATCACCACTGGGTTGAAAGGGAGAATCGAGTTTGAACATGGGCTGGCGAGCTGGTTCCAATTACTTCGTTCGGGGCAAACTTGTATTTTATTGGCATTCGCTGGTGGAGCTAGCCCGAAATGTTTTTTCGGGAAGATTTCAAACTCAATCAAAGCACTCGATTCAAAACGCTCATTCAAAACACTCATTCAAAACCAATAGCGTGATCTTCACGATCAGTTAACGAAGTTTTAAATCTTTCTATCTTCAGCGAGCCAGTATCGGTGGACTTAAAGTGCAAATGACGCCTCGGTAACTCGAATAGAGGTTGTGAGGCACGTGGATCTATTCTCGAGGCTCCGACGGTAGATGCCCCGAGGGCTTTTCGATTTCAAGAATATAAGGTGCCAGCAGATCCAGCTTTTTCTCGCCAATACCTGGCACATCGGTTAGGCCAACGAGCGATTCGAATGGGCCGTAAGTTTCTCGTTGCTCAACGATTGCTCGGGCTAGTTTTTCACCGACTCCGGGAAGCACAACGATTTCGCCCCAAGTCGCCGCGTTGATATCGATTTTAAAATCGGCGTGAAGTGATTCCGACCGATCGATATCAATCAGGCCGCTGTTCACAAAATGTCGTTGAACGAAGTAAGCGGAGGAGCAGACGATACTGGCCAAAAGCAGTAACGCGATCATCGGTTGGTGTTGGCCCAATATCACCAACCTGAGTCGACGGAGCAACGAAGGTTGTTGTTGAGCTGATGACATCACAAATTCCACAAACAGTCGAGAAGGATTGCTCCTACAACTTATCGGTGTGAGTCGTCGTTGCCAATCAGATTCGGCTTCGACATGATGTTTTTGAGCTGCCCAGAGAAATTGGACAATCAAAAATCATTTTTGGATTCAAAACCGATGCGGGCGACTATCGCTCGTTCCATTCGTCGATCGTAATGATGCCATCGCCGTTCTTGTCTTTCTCGTAGAATTCTTTCACTTTTTTGTCGTCCCAGTCCTTAGAGAATTCATGCATTTCAACTCGCTTGTTTTCGTTGTCATCAAGTTTGTCAAACGATGAATTTCCTGTTCCGCCTGATTCGCTGGAACGACTGGAGGTACGAGAGCCAAATCCGCCACGGCCTCGTGACTTGCGGTCAGAGCTGGATTTTTTTCGATCAGAACTGGTTGAAGCGGAGCTCTCCGATTTTGGTTTCGAACTATTGGTCAAGCTGTCCAGCAACTCGGCTTCTGTAACAAAACCGTCTTTGTTCCCGTCGGCTCCAATGGGGGGGCGCCGCATTTTCGCCAATTCGTCTTTGCTCAGTCTTCCGTCTGAGTCTTTGTCGTAAGTCTTAACGAGACTGGCCGCGTAACGTTTGTACTTCTCCCGAGACGCTGCATCATTTTTGGTCGAGGATGTTGTTGACTTGGACGAAGGCGTCGACCGTGATGTGCGAGCCGTTGAGCGGCTGGAGCTGGAACTAGACCGCCCAGAGCTTCTGAATTTTTCTCTTTCCTGAGCGCGACGTTTGCGGGCATCGGCACTGCTGCTACTTGCTTTGCTTGAAGATGCACGCTTGGCGTACGCTTCGCGATCGGCGTATCGTTGCGCCAACTCTTGCTTTGACAGGTTTCCGTCTTTGTTTGTATCACTTTCGTTTGGTGGTGGATTGCCCCAGCTGATCCGTTTCATTTCGTCTTTATCGAACTTGCCATCTTTGTTGCGGTCATATCTTGCAAGTGTGCTGTCTACTTGTTCCCAAACACTGTCACTGAATTTTGTCTGCGTTGTAGTGCCGTCGGCTGATGGGCCAAACGAAGAGATGGGCTTGGTCTCTGCGGGGTCGATGCCAAACCCTTTGATGTTCAGGACAATCTTTTCGCTTCTGGCAGCTTTTTCTTTTTCCTTCTCGCGGTCTTTTTTGTCTTTGTTAATCTTGCCAACGACCTTGCTGATTTTCACAGGGCGATCAGTGTCGATTCCCATTTTTTTGATAAAGCCTTTGGTGCGGTCGCTCATCTCGGATTCTTCGAGGACGCCGTTTTTGTTGGTGTCGATCCCTTTGAGGTACCCCTCAACGTCGAACTTGCCTCTTCTTCTTTCGCGATCTTGGGCTGCAGAGACAGAGAGCAATGAAGCCGAAAACAAAAAAATCAAGCCTAATACAATTGGTTGGCTAAATCCGGATGGAGCGAGAATGGAAAGCTTCATGTTCTGATACTCAAAAAAGCAAGTAAGTCGTTTGGCGGAATGTCGTCAACGCAGATTGTCGTCAACGCTTAAACCGCGGTCAGTCAAAAAGGTTACTTTCAAAACTGATTTTCACCCACATTTTAGTGTAGAAACCATCTGAAGGTTTGCTCAATATTGCGATCTGAAAATACGGGATCGCTCGAAATACGGGCTGTTCGTGCCGATTGGTCGACCTGACCGGCAAAGTGCCCCAGATCTGGAGCGATTTCCAGCCGCATTTGCCACGCTAAAAACCCTAAAAAGTTGACGTTGGAGCAGCCCAAGTCGATAATGTGCTGATCGAGATCCTCCGAAAATTGCTACGGCTCCAGCACTTGCTGGATTATTGCATGCGTTGGGACCTTTTCCGACATCCTCTCACCTTAGTGCAGTTTTAATGATTAGCCAGTGTCCCAAATGCCACACACGATTAACTGATTTTGCCGTCACTTGTGAAAAGTGTGGATGGAGCATCATCAACAGTGCGGCGGGCGTCGCCGCGCCCGACCGGTCGAATCCGCAGGCCAGCGGCACCCGCCCATCGGAAGCGGGAAAAATGCCAACTGGAAAAACGCCAAACGGAAAAAGTACCGGTAAGGTCGCGACGTTGAAATCCAAACCAGCAGCAGATGCTGTTACAGAGCCTCCGGTCATCATCGTAAAGAACGTCGCCAAGACCGCTCCGCCACCGCCGCCGGAAAACCGCTCGACGGACGACGTATTGCCGCCACTAAAAGAGAAAGATGGCAAAGTAACGATCGACGAAGTCCCGCTCGGAATGGATCTTCAAATCCAGAAAGCGATGGACTACATCGAGCAAGAGAATTACACGTCCGCATTAAGTTATCTCAATCGTGCGATCATCGACGTGCCACCGGAGAGGTTGGCCGAGTGTTTTTCACTTCGTGGCTATGTCCACCTCAAGAACCTCGATTTCGTCCGAGCCGAGAACGACTGCACTCAAGCGATTCAGCAGAATTGGGAAGAAGCCCAAACCTATGCTTGGCGTGCGGCGGCTCGAGGTGAACAAAATGAGTGGCGTAAAACGTTTGACGATTTGGAAAAAGCTTGCGAGCTGGCCGGTGATCAGAGAGACCAGTACTTGAGCCTGATGGATTCTTACTCCGAAACGGCAAGCGAATATTATCGCGAACAAATCAAAGCCGGAAACGAGTCCGCTGATTTGTTTTTTGAGCGAGGCTGGATGTATTTTCGTTCAGGCAAATATCAAAAAGCCGAGCGTGACTTCAACCATGCATTGAAGCAAGAGCCGCATCACCCTTGGGCATCGCTCGGGTTGGCAAGACTCCGTTTCAACCACAACATCACTAAGGGGGTTCGTGATCTTTGCAATACAGCAACGCACGGTGATGAAAACTGTGAGCGGGCTGCGCTAAAGCTGCGTTCTCAGATCAATCAGCTCGAAGGCAACGTTGCCGGCGCTCAGCGAGATTTGAATCGTTTGCTTGAATTGTCAGGCGGTGACTCGATGCGTTTGATCGAATGCAGTCGACTTCGCAGCGAGCTCGGTGATCACGTCAAAGCAATCGGCGAACTAACAGCAGTATTGAACGCGGCGCCTGATCAGCATCTCGCAGTATTAGTGCGCGGCGATTGTTATCGGTCTATCAAGAATTACTCATTGGCGATCAGTGACTACTCCCGCTATCTTCGTTTTTTTCCAGAAGACACGCGAGCACTTATTCGACGTGCCGAAATGTACTTGTCGACTGACCGGTTAGAACACGCGCACGTCGATCTCGCCGAAGCAATGGAGCTTGATCAAACAAATTTCGATGCTTATCTCGTTCGGTCAAAGTTACACCTCAAGGAAGAGAAACTCGATCAAGCGTTAACGGATTGTCAAAAAGCGGTTCGCCTGGACAACCAACAACCCGAAGCCTTTTCCGTTTTGGCAGGGATCTATCGAAAACTGTGCGACTATTCGCGGGCAATCGAAGAGTACAGCCGAAGCGTGGAGCTCTCGGAAACCGACGAAGATAAAGCAAATTACCTTTACCACCGTGGGACTGCGTATTACGAGCTGGAAGATTTCGAAAAAGCTCGTAAGGACTTCAAGAAATCCACCAAACTTCGCCCGAACCATTCAGGATGTTGGATTTGGAAAGCGGCAACCTGTTCGCGAATCGAAAAATGGTCTGACGCGATCGTTGGATTGCAGCAGGCGATTGCCGTCCGGCCTACCGCAGCCGACCAATATCAGAAACTTGGCAAACCCGTCGCCGAACGTGCGATTGTGTACTTCGATCGGCAACAACAGCGTGGACATAATACGCCTGAAATATTTCGGCAACGCGGACTGGCCTATCATTTCCTTGGAATGAACGTCGAGGCGGTTCGAGATTATACTGCTTCGCTGGAGCAAGAGCCGGATGATGCCGAGACATTGATTCGCCGGGGCCAAGTGTGTGCCAAGATGGGAAATCATGTCGCCGCGATTCAAGATTTTTCCAAAGTCATTCGCAAGGATGCCGCCAACCACACGGCTCGCTACTGTCGTGCCCAATCGCATTCGGCACAAGGAAAGATCGATGAGGCCCGGTCGGACCTGCTCAAGTCTCTCAAAGTATCTCCCAATTCTCCGAGCTACCACGTTTTGTTAGCTGAGCTGTCCCAAAAAGTCGGCGACGTTAATAAAACGATTAAGTCATTGAACAAGGCGATCCTCGAAGATCCAACCGATCCAATGACCTATCGCCGTCGTGGTTTGGTTCACATGCAAGCCCAGCACTACATCAACGCCGTTAGTGATTTTACCCATGCGATCGAATTGAATCCTGCACAAGCAGAGGTCCTCGTTCTGCGCGGCCAGGCTCACATGAAGGCGAGTCATCCTGTGCTGGCGATCGAAGATTTTGAGTTGGCACTAACTCACAACGACAAGCTTGCCAAAGCTTATTCAGGCCGAGCCGCCGCGTTGGTGATAGAAGAAAAATTTGAGTACGCATTGATTTGGCTTACGAAGGCACTTCATCGTTTTAAAACGCCACGAGAAATTGCCGAGATCGTGTTTGCTCGTGGCAAAGTTTTCTTTCAAATGGGACGGATTGCACCAGCTGTGTCGGATTTCTCAGCAGTCATCGAACTTATGCGGCACGATCCAAAAACAGTTGCAGCCGCGCGATATGCTCGTGCTCTTGCCAATGTTCAGTCTGAGAAATTTGAAAAGGCCAGCAAGGATTTTCAAAAACTACTTCGGTTAAACCAAAAAGATGAATTGCTCAAATCGGCTTTGATTTGGATCCAGGATCGCAGCAAGCCACGTCCAGAATTTCTAGGCGACAAGAAAGTCGTTCGGCGTCCGACGCGCCCCGCTGTTACGCGAAAAGGGCTTGAGCTGGTCGAGTCGGCCACGCGTTGGGAGATCGAGCCGCCATACGATACTTGGGTGATTCGAAACGACGAGGACAAAGAGTACGGCCCCGTTCACTACAGTATCTTGAAAACATGGATCGCGGACGGGCGTGTCGACATTGGGATGAAAATACTGCGAGCCGATTGGCCAAAATGGCAACGTGTCGAAAAAATATTTTCTGAGATTTCGCCAGTTGGCAGTCAGAAATTGGTAGAGGATTTCCCTGGTATTGATGTGGGGGCATCTTCTGGGCCACAACCCGCTGCCGAAGATGGCTCTCGTGAGATTGGTTGATTAGTTTTCGCGGTCTGTCTTATGCCGTTGGGGCTGTGGGGTGTTTCAGGACGGGGTAACGGCTCCCAATTTGTAAAGCTTTTATTGCAGAGCTTTAATTGCAAATGCCAATTGGACGAGCCCCAATTTGATTAGGGCTTTGACTTAAGGCCCCCCTAAAAGGTCCTCCGGATTTGCCGCACAGTTGGCCAGACTAAATAGCAACGAGTTCTTTTGGTAACCGCCGTCGAGGACCAGCTGCCTTTGAACCAAGTCACTCGCTGGAAAATGTAGCCGCCGCCTGACTTTAGTGGCTACAATATGGATCTTTCACAGAGGGTGGGGGGCTTTGTTAAATCACGCAGCGATTCCCGCGTATGAATTAAGTTTTAGCGTTCCCAGCCGAATTGATTCGCGCATCGAATCTGCTAAAACGACGTCACCACACCATCCATCTATCAACGTAAAGCAAGACGGGTCTTGGCTTATCGGAGTGAAATGAGCGACGAAGAAAGAAAAGAGAGAACTTTTGGCGAAGAGCGACTGACGATGGTCATGGTTGGCGACATCGAAGGTCAGCCACCCAAAATGATTTCAAACTCATTTAAAAAGTACACTCATTTTCGCGATCTGAGCACAGGCGGCAAAGCGAGTTTGATCTCGTGTAAGGACACGAATCTCGGACGTCGAGTTGTCCTCAAAATGCTGCGCCCCGAACTATCGGGTGATGATGTTGAATTGAGGCGATTGATTCGAGAGGCACGCATCACAGCGCAGCTTGCTCATCCTGCAACTGTCCCGATGTACGAGTTGGGGCAGAACGATAATGGCGATTGGTTTTTTGCGATGAAAAAAATCGAAGGCCACACGCTGTTTGAAATTATTGTCGGACTTGCTCGTCGTGATGAAACCATCGAACAAGAGTTCGATCTCAATCGCCTGCTCAGCATTCTTACCCAAATCGGAGACGCGCTCGCCTACGCCCATGTGCGCGGCGTGATTCATCGAGATGTGAAACCGGAAAATGTGATCGTGGGAATGTTCGGCGAAGTGACATTGATCGATTGGGGGGCTGCCAAAGTCTGGGGTATGCCCAACGATGGTGATGAAGACACCAAAGGGCAGCGAGGGGGCACGCCGCTTTACATGTCGCCCGAACAAGTGACAGGAAATCGTTTGGTCGACGAACGCACTGATGTTTTTAGTATGGGTGTTGTGATGTACGAGATGCTATGCCAGCGAGAACCGTTTCGTGGGCCGGACATCAATGCAACGTTTGACAACATTATCAATAAAGCTCCCGTTCCGCCTCGTCTGGTTGCACCGCACCGCACGATCCCGCAACCTCTGGAGGAAATCTGCCTCAAGGCGATGGAAAAGAATCCAAATGATCGCTACAACACGATGGGGAAAATGATGATGGCGATTCAGAATTTCCGCAACGCGTCGCTTGATCTCGCCAACAAAAAATAGGCGAAGTATCGGTGTAGTTGGCTGTCGATACAAATTCTCACTTAGGATTTGCAATAACGGGACGGCGATTCCGAATAAGATAATGACATGGAAAACGATCCCGAAAAATTCTCGACTACCGATGCTCGGTTAAAACGAATTGAGCGGAAACTAAACCTGCTGTTTGGGTTGGCGGTTGCTCAATTGATCGTGATTGTATTTCTGGCAATTTGCTTGGTGATCAAGCAGTTCATGCCAAGCACTTTTTCACTGGTCCTGTTTTCACTAGCGTTAGCAGGATTCGGCTACTTCTTTCGAGGCCAGATACCGTCTTGGTTCGGCAATGGAAGCCGCCTCATTTTTTCGCAGCTGTTTGCTGCCCAAAAATCTGAATCGATCAAAGACATCAAGTAGACGATTTTCAAAACATGCTTTCGCCAAATTGCTTTGGTCGAAATGCGTTCGTCAATTAGGTCCATCACTGGCTTTTGTTGCTGAGGCATAGGGCTTGCACCAAACGCGGATGATGGTTGGATTTTATGCCGACCGGTTTCGTCTGTTTCTTCAGGCTCAATACCCCAAGGCAGACGCAATGAAGCTCGGCATGGGAAACAAACGTACCTATTAGTTTGGTTTGATCTTCGTTGACCGAAACACGTGGCGAACTTAGACTGAAGCGGAATCGTCGAGCTCGTTTGCAGTTTTTGAGCCACAAATTGTTTCAATCCAGATAGATCCATGGATCCCCTGCACTTCTGTATCGCTATCGCTCCCCTGGCCGTTTACTTATTGCTGTTGGGCGTGATTAATTTGAAAGGCCGACCGTTCGTCACCACTGGAGCGAGAGACGCCGCCGCATTGGCGATCGGTTTGGTTGGATTTGTCATCGCTGGCCCGATGGAACTGTTTTTCCCCGAAGGTGCCGCCACGCGTTTTGGTGGCTGGGTGTGGTTGATGCTCGTTATTTTTTACGGGCTGTGCATTTCTCTTGTCGTGCTCCTCATGCGTTCGAGGATCGTTGTCTACAACATTTCGTTGGAGCAGTTGCGTCCCATGTTGACCAGCGTGGCAGAAAAGATGGACCCAAAAAGTCGTTGGGCGGGCGATAGTTTGTTGATGCCGGATCAAAGAATCCATCTCCACGTTGAACCAGTCGAATGGCTAAAGAACATTCAGCTCACTGCAGGTGGAAATCAACAGAGCTATGAGGGCTGGCAAATGCTTGAGCGAGAGCTTGCCAAGGCACTGAAAAAGATGCCAGTCGGTCCCAACATGATCGGCGTTCCAATGTTGGTCACGTCCGGACTGTTGGCGATGTGTGCTGCCGTTTGGATGCTCAGCGACCAGCTTGCCGTGGCCAAGGCGTTGGAAGAACTGTGGCGAAAGTAATCAGGTAACCACCTGATGTGCCCAGCAAAATACATCGTTCAGAATAGAGACGCCTCTTTGATACCTTATTGACGCGACTGAGGGTCGAAGGCGGGCAGGCTCGCGAACATATACAGCTAGGTGATGCCTCTTAATTTAAGCTGTGCAAGTCGTCGTGTGATTCAAGGCATCATACTAAGCAGCCCGTTTCGCAGACTCATCCAAGTCAAATCGGTCGATTTGAGTCTCGCCTCGGAAAATGCTGACGCAAGTTTCTTCTAGTCGCCAAACTGCCCGAAACGCTCCCAGCGTAAAACGTACGCCACAGAACTCGTCTTTATTAAAAAGATAAATTTCTTTGGTGTCTTCTGGACTGAGGTTGGCGAACCGCACCAATCTCAGTTGAGCTCTTTTACGAACGGCAATCAACTGCTCAGTCAGCGTTCGATTTGAACTTGCTGAAGCCGTTTTAGTTTTGTCTTGTTCGTTGATGGAGTCAGTCATTTGGCCACTGCTTGTCCGAAACGGTCGATAGATTAGTTATCGACAGTCGCGGGCAATACGTTTTCAAAAGCCCGAATAACCAGCAAACTCCACCTAGCTTCGCGCGGCCGTTTTCTCACTGTCTGGTGCCACTAGATGCCAAAAAACCGGTGTTTTTGACTCTAGATTGCCTCCGTAAGGTATTGTTTCAAGAATGGGTCGTGATTAGCGAATACAACTTTAGACGTCGCAAGCCGGCGACCCGAACTTAAATGGAGACTGCTATCGAAAATCCAATCCCAACAAATTATCAACCGGGCGATCACTTGGTCGTGGACTTTGGTTTGTACCGGCATCACGGAATCGCCTGTGGTGAAGGAACGGTCATTCACTTTGGGCGTGGGATTTTTGATCTGGAAAATGCAGTCGTCGAGCAAGTCGACTTGGTAACTTTTTGCCAAGGTCGGGAAATCGTTGTCGTGGAAACGAAATCAACTTTCACGCCTGAAGAAATCGTAGTCCGCGCGACGCAGCGAATTGGGGCTCGCGGCTATGATTTGCTTGACAATAACTGCGAGCATTTCGTGAACTGGTGTCGAAGTGGAGAGAGCGAAAGCCATCAGGCCAACGTATCGGAGACGGTGCTTCGCCAAACTGCGGCTGTTTGTTCCAAGCCATTGATTCGAAAAATTGCTGCGCAGGCTGCGAAAAAAGCAGCAGCAAGCAAGGTCGGATTCCTGACGGCAGGTTTGGCTCGCGGCCCAGCGGTGGTTGCTGGAGTTGCGGATGCGGTTCAAGCGACCGTTGAAATCGTCGCGGCGAAGAATGGCAAAAACAAACAGCAAACGAAAAACATTGGGCGAAGTGCCGGAGTGGTTTCGTCGGCAGCATTGGGGTTGGCCGTTGGTGGTCCCGTGACGGCAGCTGCAGGCCTTGGTTTTTGGATGGTCGGTCAAGTCATCGCAGAAGGAGCGGTCGACAAAGGAATGCAAGTTGTGACCGCCGCAATGACGCCGAAGCAAGAAAGCTCGGTGGAAGAAAGCTCTTTCGTCGATGCCCAAACGGCTGAGTCTGCGGGCGATGAAAAAGATCAGCCAGAAGTTTGAGGCCTCATCGCGGTGCTCATGTCAAGTCTCGCGTCCACCATTGGACGTTGCGGTTTTTGTCAAACATTCAGCCACATCGGAACTTAAAAAAGTTCTTCATTAATCCGAAACGCGTGATCGTATGCCACAACGCCGCGATCGAGTCAGTCAGGTCACTACCTCGCGATTTCCCATTGAGCCCGTATGGATGTTGTCACCTGTGGATGTCGCCAGCCAATGGTTGGCCACTCCCCGAGGCTGCCTTAATCAATCGGCGATTCTGTTGGCGGCGATCAGGCCTTCGACGGTCTCGAGTTGCTTATCTGAGAGATGCCATCCCATCGCGAGCGCCGTTTCACGAATCTGCCAATCACGCTTCGCGCCGCAAAGAACAGAAGTGATTCCCGGCTGGTTCAGTGTCCAGTTTACAACGGTTTGAGCCACCGTTTTACCGATCGCTTCTGCGATTCCATCAAGTCCATCCAGTAGACGCTGGGCTGCTTCAAATTTATCGCCTTGGAACACTTCATAGGCCAGGCGTTTATCTTCTGGATCAAAATTGTGCCCACGACGAATCTTGCCCGCCAGCAAGCCCTTCATCAGTGGCCAATAGATGATTGCCGACGCTTTGTTGGATTGGCACCACGGGAGCACATCCGCTTCGATGTCTCTTTGGAGCATGTTGTAGGGCGGCTGAACGGCAGTGATCGGACAAATGGCGTTGAACTCATTGAGCTGCTCTACGGAAAAGTTTGATGCACCAGCTGAACGGATCTTGCCAGACTTCAAAAGTTCGGCCAACGCAGTTGCGGATTCGCCAACAGGAACGTTTGGGTCCGGGGCATGGAGGTAAAACAAATCAATCGCTTCAACATTCATTCTGCGAAGACTCTCCTCGCATTCCAATATCAGTCGCTTGGGGTTGCCGTCGTAGTGACGCACGCCTTGATCGTCCCAGTGGATTCCACCCTTTGAGGCCAAAACCAATGCGTCACGTTTTCCGGCGATGGCTTTACCAATCAGCCGTTCGCTTTCTCCAGATGTACCGTAGCAGTGGGCCGTATCAATAAAGTTGATCCCGCAATCAATCGCTTCAGTAATCGTTGCGAGAGAATCAGCATCATTGACTTCAAGACTGGTCATCCCTGCAATTGGCCAAGATCCAAACGCCACGGGGGTTACAAACAGATCAGTCGTTCCTAGCCGTCGCAGTTCGCTGGTTGAATTCGAGGCGTTAGTCATGAGCTTTTCTCGCGTCGCCCGTCATTGGTGCAGAGCGTCTGGGCGGAAACAAAAAAACTCCGGCAAACAAGCGTTTGCCGGAGTTCATGAACGCAGAAAATGACCCCTACGGGAACCGAGGAAATGCGAGAAATAGCGTCAAAACCAGCCGAGCAAGACAAATGTGGGGACGATCTTGGGGACGCTTTGAAATTCATAGTTAGATGCAAGGACTACTTACACTTTTCGGAGAAAGAGGAATTGCTTGGAATAGTCGAAAGACTTAAAGCAAGGAATTGTTGATCCGTTGCCGTTTGGACGTTCGCTAATATGCAGGAAAACTACTAACGAAGCGAGCCAATTGACGGTGAATGCTCAACTTCGATCGAGCACTTACGATTGACGTTATTAACAGGCTTGCGGCTGAGTTAGACGAGTCAGCGGAACAGATCGTTGTTGCTTGCTTGATAGCCGCCTATCCCGCGCTCAAGAAAGCTCGCATTGGGAGAACGCTCGAAACCACTGTAAACGCAATCGTCGAACAATCTTGAGCTGTGCGGCATCTAGTTCGTTTTTGCTCTAAAAATTGATCACTTCGTCCAAGCAGTGGTCCTGTTGCTGATTACAAGTAACGCCAATCCTCGTTTGTATTCTTACGATATTCTTGCACATGCAAAATAACTCTATCAAGATCTTCAAGCCCTTTGATATCGGCGTAGACGGATTTAAGCTCTGAGTAAGGAATCGTTCTGGATCCTATTTTCCTACGGTCAAACAAATCTTGAAAAACGGCATGATTGAGCGACCGATCCTTCATGTTTTTGTAGCTAAGGATTTCACCTCCTCTTTTTCCGAGCGATCTTAACTCGTCGATCTGGCAAACTGGAATATGTTCACCAGTTGATGCGATTCGAGTGTCAGGCGATTGCAATTGGTCAGTAGGCCGCAAAAAGGCAGTACAGTAAGGAAATCTAAAAGAGTGATCTCCTTTAGACGTGCTCGCGCATAAGCCTCGATCACAAAAAGTCCTCTTCATTTTTTGAACTTGCTTTAACAGGCGTTCATCAGATAGCCGAAGCAGCTTGTTACTCCAAATTTTGTATTGAATTGCGACTAGTGTCCCGGTCTCGGCGCGAACATCGTGTCTTTCGTAGATTAAGTCGGCACCAGTTACTACCTCCGGTTGATCTGGATGGAGTGTACGAACGTTGATCAAGCAATTTGAATCCACTTCGAAGAGTCGTGTTGATCCACCTAGAGAATTCAAACGGGGGCCGGGGCGGGCGGCTTCTGAATCTCGAAATATTAGCCGGTTTTCACTATTCGATTCTGGCCGAAGCTCGTCAGCAACAAACTCAAGTGTCGATAGCCTTCGTCTAAGTTTGCTGGTTGCATCCCGTTTACCTTCAACTGAAACCAAATCTGATAATTCTTTGATTTCCTCTTCGACCAACGAAAGTGGCTCAATTCTTCGGTTTTCTTTTTTGCTTTTACTATCTGCTTTTTGCCGAAAGTATTTCAATTCTTCGTTTTCTATTCGGCGTCTGAGTAAGCAATCTTCCCCGAAAATTTTGGGATAGAGTTCAGTTGCTAGGTTCAAAGCGTTAACGTAGTTGGAGCGGCGGGCTTTTCCCTCCGTTGCTAAATGCATCGATTCGCGAACCATCGTTAAAACTGCAAATCGAGAAATCGGCTTGCAGTCATTGCCGTTTTTTTGCATCTTTTTGTTCACGATATTCCATCAAGATCGAGATAACCGTACCCTCGAATCCACGCCCTTCGTACTTGTCGCCAAAAATGTTTTCCGCTTCCTTCCGCTGTTCCTTGCTCAATGCCTTAAATGCCTCTGATCTTTCCTGATCAAAAATTTCAGAAACTGCCATATCAAACTTCTCGACCGCCTCAAACAGTTCGCGCCTTTTGGCCTCACTTAATTCTTTCAAGTTCTTTTTTTGAACCCTATCGAGCCCAAGGCGTTCATCTAAGTGGTCTACTAAAAAAGCAGCTATGCTTCCTTTCATTTCCCGCAGGCGCGATTGAATATAGAGCTGATCCAGTCTTGTTCTTTGATGTGGAAGCAATACATCTTTGAGGATTTTTGCTAGACATTTCGTGTCGAGTTCGATGAGTTTATCCCTCCACGGCAAACCAGAGAAACCGCCGACTTGCGCCTTCTCTTGGGCTAAACTTCGAGCCTCATTTCTTTCACGGATAATTGACTTTATCTCACTAGCCTGTTCCTGTGTTGGTTCAATTTCCGAAAGTACTCTTTGGTTATTGAACATCATCAAAATTCCACTTACTCGACTGTATTTTGCCTCCTTTTCACTGTCTTGTGCGGCTAAAGTGGTTGCAGAAAAAACTACTATTAGTGGCAAAATTAACGTGCGAAACATACATTTTCCTCGAAATCACTAAAACTAAGGGGAGAAAGGTGGTGGATCATCAGGCGCTAGCAAATTCGGAACGAAGACATATTCATCGCTGGCATAAACACCACCAGTATTTGCGTCAACGATTTCAATGT
>JBGCDK010000157.1:0-28090 GCA_045105295.1 Mariniblastus sp. | reverse complement strand
GCCTTGCTGTCCCTCTCCCTGTTGCCCTTGTTGTCCTTCGCCTTGCTGGCCTTGCTGTCCCTCTCCCTGTTGCCCTTGTTGACCTTCGCCTTGCTGGCCTTGCTGTCCCTCTCCCTGTTGCCCTTGTTGTCCTTCGCCTTGCTGACCTTGCTGTCCTTCTCCCTGTTGCCCTTGTTGTCCTTCGCCTTGCTGGCCTTGCTGTCCCTCTCCCTGTTGCCCTTCGCCTTGCTGGGGTTGTCCTTCACCTTGTTCAGGCTGGCCTTGTTGCTGCCCTTCTTGAGGCTGGGATTGTTGCCCTTCGTTGGGCTGTCCTTCGTTTTGTTTTTCTTTGTTTTCTAAGTGGTCGAGGATTTCGCGAAACTTCTCTGCGTCCGTTTCGTTACCACGATTCTCTTGCCCTTCATTTTGCTGAAGCGGATTTTGATCTTCACCGCCTGGTTGATTCTCAGCGTTTGCGTTCGGTTGAGAGTCGTCTTGGTCGGGGTTGACTAAATTTGGATCGATATCGGGATCGCGTTGGTTCCAATCATCTGGGTTCTGCTCCCCCTTTGGCTGGTCGGCTTGATCCAATTGGCCTTGCTTTGCCGGATCTTGGGCCAGATTTCCAGGGTCTCGCATTTCCGGATCCTGATTGTTGGGCTCTTGGCGATTGCGATCATTTTCGTCTGCATTTCCATCACGCGGGGCTTCATTAGGATCGCGCGGTTGTTGCCCGTTGGGATCCTGTTCGTCCGCACCTTTGTTCACATCTCTGTTAGGGTCTTCTGCGTTGTTTTCGCCGGCTTGCTCTTGCGCGTCGTTTGCTTGCGGATTCTCGTTCGGATTGTCTTGAGTATCTCGGTCTTGATTTCGGGCTCGTTTGTCATCCTCTTGGTTGGCCGCTGTAACCAGCAACGACAGAGTGTCCGTCTGTGATGTGTTGGGATCCGGTTGATCGCTGAACGGAGATTTTCGGTTGTCAGCTGCGACTGCGAAAAAGGTGGCTCTGTCGCCCGCTTTCAAACCCAATTCGGATGGACGCAATAGGTAGCGAGACTTCACTCGGTGGTTACTGTCTTCAGAAATCATTTCCAATCGCTTTTCGATAATCTTCTCTCCCTCGTGGTTCACATGAAGTTGCACGGAGGTGATTGCGAAGTCCATGTCGGTGGCTTCGATTTCGATCGCCAAAGTTCCATTTTCAGATAGCTCCGTTTCTGGCTGGATTGGATTTTGAAATACGATCTCTGGAGCAAGATCAGGAATGACGCGAATTGGATAAACGTTGGGTTGGATGTTGCGATCGCCATCGGTGCTGACAAAGCCAATCCGATAGTGCGATGCCATTGGTCTTTCGCCTGATGCATTCAATGTCAATTGGAAACGACCGGTCGCGGTGTTGCCTTCTGATTGCATCTCGATGGAAGTTCTGGCAGGCCGGTAGCGTTGGTCGTAACTTAGCTCGCCGATCGGTTTGTTGCTGGTAACTTCGTTAAGCAGCTCGATGTAAGCGACTTTGATGGGTAAGTTCGCAGTTGCGTGGACGCTGACTTGGGTGCCTTCGATGGCTTCGATATCGCCTTGCCCCATCAGCGTTCGTACGCCAAGCTTCGTATATCGCGGGGGTGAGAGGACCAGCGATTCAATTGAGATTGATGGGTTGGGCTGAACAATCAATTGATAATCCGGCGAAGCCCCGTCTCGCGCGGTGACGCGGTATGTCAGTGATGATTGAACGCCAGTTCCACCCATGGAAAGATCGGCAGAGTAACGATTGCCAGAACCTTCGGCAGTCATTGGAATTGATTGGTCGACCAGTTGCCCGTCCAACGTTGAATAGGTCAGCCGTACGTCTTCGGGAAGGTGGCTTCCAAGAACGACCGCCGTTACTGTGACTTGGTCGCCAAAGAATACTTGTGCATCACCAGGCAAAACGTCTTCGATTTTTACGACCGCTGGTTGAGCGATCTTGGATCCGGGAGCAAGGATCCTTGAGAAAGTCTGAAGCGGATCTTTGGGAGATAAAATTTTGTAAGCAACGGCAAACAGTGTGAGTGCGATCAACACGTATCCAAGTTTAATCAATTTGGACCTGTCGACGGTCGCGTCGCTGGGAACAGATGCCAAGTCTGCAGCGGCTTGTCGCGATACCGCATCAAAGATGGCTGGCTTGATCCCGCCGGGTTGTTTGCGAAACGAAACGTAATTGAGCAAGCTGTTTTTGAAACTTGGTTTGGCTTCTTCAATCATCTTTGCCGCATACTCGGCATTGATTCGTTTTCGAAAAAGAGGAACGATGGCAAACAAGACATACGAAATCGAACCGCCAACCAGGATCGCAAGACAAGCCCACCGTCCGAATGTTCCGAATGACCAGATCCAGCCATCGATGATGGCCGCCAGCATCAAGAACCCAAGCATGAATGCAACGACGACCAGCACACCGGCGATGAAGTCGGTAGACTTTACTTGCTGTCGTGTTTGTTCCAGTTGATCGTTGACATAGTTTTTGACCTTCGCGGCCTGCCGAGCTGATGCAGAGATTTGTTTCGGAGGGGTCTTGAGTTGGGTGGACATACTGCAGGCTTTCCCTCGAGTTGATTCTCAGACAGGTTGAATCCGAATCCGATTAGATAGTCAGCACGTATTTCGATCGCAAAACAGTGCTCGAGCATCCCAATTTCCGAACCTCTATATTATAGACGGCTTCTGGGGATGCCAAGTTTCAGTCAAAGCTCGAAATTGGCGAACTCAAACGCGAAATAGCGGAGGTTTATTAGCCAGTCGTCAGGACCGTGTCGATTGAGAGGCCCAAACAAACCACATTCCAGACTATTTACGTGGTCATGCCGAGATTCTTAGGGCTATTCTTCTTGGAACTCCAAGAAATATTGCAAATCCTCAAAGTCACCAAAGGTCGGTGCTTGGTCGAAGTTTTGGTTTTCCAGATACTTCTTACGCAGCGTTTCGTAGTATTTTTCAGTCGACATTTTGTCAAGCGCGCTGCGTTCTTTGGTTGAAAGCGTTGTCTTGGCAAAATCGTCCAGTTCATCCAAATCGACGTTGCGCTTTGATTGATTCGCCGAGGCAACCCAATACAACAACAATCGCTTGCGTTCCGGTTCGGTGCAATTATCCATGATGGTTCTGGCTTCAGGCGAAAGCATCGTATAGAGCAAGTCCTGATCGCTGAACGCAAGGTCGGCTAGAAATTCGGGATCCATTTTCATCAGGTATCCCACCAAGTTCGTCAGTTGCTCCGTTTTTGTTGATCGTCTAATGGCAGCGTCGGTCAATGGGTACCGGTTTTCTTTGGCCCATCGTTTTGCTGAAACGGCAAACTGTTTGCGGATTCTGTCTTCATTATTTTGGAACACTCCTGTGTACCAAGTAAACACACAATTGTCGTCTTCACGCGTTGGCAGTCTCGCAACGCCAGTTGTCGCCAGGGAGTCGATTGATTGTTGGTCGCGAATTTTGTGAATTGCTCTGATTCGTTTTGTCTTGTCAGTGATGTCAAGCAATTCTGATCTTTGAGAAGAGTCAATCGTTTTCAGCCATTCCACATACGCGTTCATGACAGATACGAGTTGGTCACGATCTTCACGGCTCATTATTCGGTTATCAAATTCTTCGAACTCAGTTTGAGTAGCCTCTGACAAGGCGAGAAAGTCATCGCGTTTTTTCTCAAGTGTGCTCTTTTGTTCAAGGTCGAATGATTCGATGAAAGCAATGCGATCACTTTCTTGGTCCGGAATGATTTTTTTGTTCTTTTGAGGCTCGATGATTCCTGCAATTCCGGAATTACCGTCTGGGCTTTTGGAGAAAAGATTCAAGCGGTTCAATTCCGCCAGAAACTCCAGATCATTTTCAATGATTTGATAGCGGGGATAGTTTTCAATGACTGATAATTTTTCAACCAAGTACCGATTCGGCTCGGCTTTGAGTTTGCTGATAATTGAAAAACTGATCGCAAACAAAATTGCCGGAAGCGCGATCAGTAGTGCGAGCCGAGAAAGCCATGTGAAGGTTTTGTTGCGATTTCGCCGTGTCTCTTGCAGCGCGTCGCCGATGACGATTTCCATCGTCGTTTTCGTGAAAGACGCGCTGGGTTCGACGTCGGGCAGTTGGTCCAGGAAGTCCCAGGTCTTTTGCAAGGCTTGCATTTCCGCCAAAAAATTCGGGTCCTCGCCCAATCGCTGCTCGATTTTTTGCACGGCAGTCTGATCCAACTCACCATCAAGGTAAGCGGTCAATTCTTCGATGTCGTTATTGGGTTCGGCGGTCACTTTTTAAAGTTTGCAGTTGGGTGTAGTCAGTTGGTGGAGATATTGGCGACGAGTGTTGTGGATTGTTTCGTTCTAGTTGTCTGTGTCGGTGTCTATCGTTTTGGGGAGACGGCCTGAATTCATATAGGGCTCAAGCGTTTCTTTTAAGTTGCCGCGGGCACGAGACAAGAGTGACTTTACGGCTTGGGTTGTCAATTCCATGGTTTCCGCAATTTCGTTGTAGCTCATGCCCTCGTACTTGGACAAAAGCATTGCCATTCGCTGACGCGGTCCGAGCGATTGAATTGCTTCGTGAATCACGACAGCCATTTCTTTTTGAGCCGCAAGTCGTGTTGGCATAAGATTGCTTTTGTCTTTAGCCATCGTGTCCAGCGGTCGGACTGGCATCGAGCCAGAGGGAGACGTAACAAGATTGACTTCTTTGCGGCGTGATGATTTTCTATTTGAGTTGCTCGCGACATTATGAGTGATCGTATAAAGCCAAGTCGAAAATTTGGCCGTTGGAACATACCGTTCTCGCGCTTTGTAGATTCGCAGAAAAACGTCTTGGGCAAGATCTTCGGCCAGCGTTCGATCAGAGACAAGGTGTTCTAAAACCATTACTAAACGCTTTTGATGTTTGTCGACCAAGGCTTGAAATGCGGCGGCGCTGCCTTCGCGCACTTGCAGCATAAGCCGCACGTCAGGGTCGAGCAGTTCGTACTTTGAAGCTTTTTGAAATGAAGAATCGCTTACGGACAAAAGTTTTCCAACCAATCAGGTGAGGCAGAGAGCCAGTTTTAAATTGTGTGTGGCTTGGCTGCTACTAAAAAGCCCACCATCGCTCTGTCTAAATAATTAACCGCAGACCTCGTGAGAAGTTCCTGTCAAAACAAACTTCCTCGGCCAGTGGTTGTTCTTGCTTGTATTAAATATCATACCTTTTCGAGCCATTCACGGACGGATATTTACTCTGCCCCGAACCGTTATCCAAATACGGTAGCCCAAAACTCCAACAAACTCATGAATCCAGAAGATCCCGTTTGCCTTTGCTTCCATGTGACCCGACGAAAAGTCGTAAATTTTATCCGGGTCGAGAAACCGCGGCGGCCCAGTCAGCTGAGTGAGTGCTTCGGTGCAGGGACGGGATGTGGATGGTGTCGGCCCTATTTGGAGCGAATCATGGAAAAAGAAATTGGAGATCGCGCCAATGAGTCCAAACCATCGGCCGAAATCAGCGGTGCTTCGCCTGACATTGATGCAATTTCCAGCTCAGACTACGCCCGCAGTCGATCAAAATACGTGAGAGAAGGCGGCGGAAAGCCTCCACCAGGAGCAGCCCCAATCGACGAATTTGGCGGTGAAACGGATCAATAGTGCCGCTTGGAATTCTAAATGCTCACGGTCGCTAGGCAAAAACCGGCAAAAACAGTACGATACGCGATCAAGTTTTTCACGATTTTCTCAAGTCTAAGAATTTAAAGACGAACAACATGGCCAAGAAAAAGGCTGCGGCAAAAAAGGCAACTGCAAAAAAGACCACCAAGAAGGCAGCCGCCAAAGAAGCTGAAGTAGACGACGAAGGCAAAGCACCCAAGAAAGTAAAGAAGAAACGAAAGACAAGGGCCAAAGCGGCTGAAGTCATTCGTCGGAAACTTTTCTGGGGCGTTTTTAACCATGCCATGAAACGAGTTGCGCTCTATGAGTTCAACCAACGCAAGGCTGCGGAAAAACGTGCGGAAGAGCTTTCTCCAGAAGGCAAGCCTCCACACTTTGTCCAAAAAGTCAAAGAAGACATCATCGAAGAAAAAGAAAAGAAGCTAACTGCGAAACAGCTAAAGGAACAAGCGGCTGCAGAAGAGGCTGAGGCAGAAGGCAAACCTGTCAAGAAGAAGGCAGCAAAAAAGAAAAAGTCTGCCAAGAGTTAGTAAATTGTTAACTCTTCGTTTGAGGGGCGGCGTTTCAAAGTTCTGCAATGACTAAACTGACCAAAGGCAACGATGCCAAACTGAGATAGAAAACATATCTAGAAGGATGCATGGATTCGTCCATGCATTTTTTTTCGTCTCGATTTAACTCAAATTGGCATACGATTCCGATTCAATGCCTGTGTGTCAGCCCAACTCAACTGCCCATTTCAGCTCAGCCCCCAATCGCACTCTGTTGCATTACCGAAGTGGGTTGTTATCCCGAGCAGGTAACGTCGATCCGGCGCGTAGTGGACTGAAGCGTGGCAGTGGCAAAGAGCTGTCGGTCAGTGGACGAGGCATTTCTAAACCACCAAGTCCTCTTGAGGGCAATGTACTCCCACTTCGTCTCGGCAACGTTGATCCGCCTGATCCACGGAATCCAGGAGCCATTGGCATTGGCAACACGGACCTTGTTCCCGTGCCACGTGGCAACGTTGACCAACCTCTCGCTGGTAGCGTTGACCAATTTCGCATCGGCAACGTTGAACCCCCGCGTCCGGGTAGCGTTGACCAACCTCGTCCGGGCAGCGTTGACCATCCGCGATAGGGGAGTGTGCTTCCGAACCCTCGTCCAGGCATCGTCGACCATCCGTTTTGAGGCTGGTTAGCCGATGAACCGCCAGATAGCGATCCGCCGTTGTTCGTGTCCGTAGCAGCGATTCCTGCTGCAGGAATGTCAAGTGACGGCGGTGTGACACCACGCTCGGCAGCTTTCCACTGGGACGGTTTATACCGTTCTTGGCAACCGGTTGCGAAAATAACAATCGCCAACAGTGAGCAAAGAGAAGTCAATCGAGCGTTTTTAAAAACTGGTTGCATGGATTTTTTATCGTAAGTTAGCCGCGAAGCTCGCAGTGTATTTTGTTCGTGCGGGAATATTGAGACTGTGGCGAAAGTCTGGGATCGTCTGCATGAAACTGACTGGGCCATACGTCTGAGCAAACAATACTCACAATCCGATTAGGTCTACTGACCGTTCAAGTTTACTTCAACGGGTGTTTCAGACAAAGGGATAATGTGGTGTCGGTGCCCGCAAGTCTTGACGGGAATCGTTCATTGGCGTCGAAAATCGCACCAGGTTTTGCCGGCTTTCGCGTTTTCTCGGTCCATATCCAAGGTATCCGCAGACAAGTAATCAGCAGTCTTTAACTGAGCCGACTATTTTGTCGGACCAGCAGTTTGGGTACATGCATCAATGAGCCCGGGATTGGAATCACGGAACGAACCGGCATCTTGAGAGCATTAGGTACCAGCGGTATTTGTGCCAGTACTGTTATGGGGTTGCCAATTGATTGACGATCCCACCAGAGGCAAATCTAGACAACTATGCTGAATTAGTCAGCACAAACGATCAGCTTGAATTTTTACTTTCTCCAACGGACGGAGAGGTCAAGCTGTACGTAAATCAAAACTCAATTGTTTGCGCAAAAAATCAAGCCTCCACACCCACGGGTGTGCTCATTGTTGTCCAAGCTATTTGGCGAAACGCCAATTGCGAACGACGCTCAATGATGAGGCGGCCGAAAACATCATTAGCGTTGGAGGGGTTTGGTGGAAAAAACAATTGACGTTTTAAACTCAAGGAGACGAGTCTCAATGAAACTTAAAATTGCTGCCGTAGCACTGTTTGCCAGTGTTGCAATGATCTGCAGCGAAAGCAACGGCGATTTGCTCAGCCGTATGCTAGGACGAGGTGGTTGTGGCGGTTGTCAAACTGCTTCATCGTGTTGTGATACGCCTGCTCCTGCATGCGGAAAGACATTTGGAATTAGCCTGAACATCAACATCGGAATGCCTGGACGCTTGTTCGGTGGTTGCGGTGGCGGTGGAGGTCTACTTGGTGGCGGATGCGGCGGCGGACTTGCTGCTGGCGGATGCGACGGTGGTTGCGGTGGCGAAGTCGTCACTGGCGGATGCGACGGTGGTTGCGGTGGCGAAGTCGTCAGCGACTGCGGCGGTGGACTTCTAGCAGACGGCGGATTGCTTTCTGGTGGTTGTGGCTGTGGCGGCGGAAGTCGTTTGTTCAGCGGAGGATTCCTTCGCAAGATTTTCAGTCGTGGCGGCGGATGCGGTTGCGAAGCTCCTGAAATGATGGCTGCTCCATGCGGACCAACTTGCGGTGGCGTTGATTCATCATGCGATTGTGGTGGCGGCGGACTGCTTTCACGACTTGGTGGAATCGGTGGCGGATGCGGATGCAACGCTGGCCCAGCACCATGTGCTGCTCCTGCTCCATGTGCACCTGCACCAACTCCTGTCTACGTAGCACCTGCACCTGCACCTGCACCTGCACCATGTGCAGCACCAGTTTCAAGCTGCGGTTGCAACGACGCACCTTCATGTGGTTGCGGCGGCGGATTGAATCTTCGCGGAAAAGTTAGCGGATTGCTTAGCCGAGTTGGAAACAGCGGCTGCGGTTCTTGCGGAAGCACATCACCTTGTGGTTGCGACGTGAACCGAACACCTGTTCGCTCAATCGTTTCTTCAATTCCACGTCCAAGCTTCGGTGGTTGCGGATGTGGAACTTCAGCTTGTGATGGCGGTTGCGGTGCACCAGCACCTGTAATGGCTTCACCATGTGGTGGTTGCGGCGACACTTCTTGTGGCGGCGGTTGCGGTGGAGCTCCTATTCGTGGAATCATCTCTAAGATTCCACGTCCATTCCAAGGTGGCGGTTGCGGCGGATGCGGAAGCTCTGCATGTGACGGTGGCTGTGGCGGAAGTCGTTTGAGCTTGCTTGATCGTCTTCGTGGAAACCGACTTGCTCGGCCTGACTGTGACACTGGAAACGGTTGCAATCCTCCTTGCCCTAACTCTGGCTGCTCAAGCTGCGGTGGTGGCGAAGTCATGGCTGCTCCTTGCAACAGCTGCGGTGGTGATGCCATGAATTACGATTCTGGCAACGTTATCTACAGCCCAGTTCAAGCTGCTCCAATGCAAACTGCTCCTGCTGCAGTGCCAACAGCACTTCCTGAGTCAACTGAAGGTAGCGTTGTTGTTCCAGCTGCTGACGGTGCACGAATTCGCAAGCCAGTTGTTGATCCAAGTGCTTTTGTGATCAAGCGTAACTAGGAAATTGATGATCGGGAAGCAATCGCTCACCGATCACAGGACAAAGCGATAATTGAAAGCGGCTTGGTTTTAACAACCAAGCCGCTTTTTTCGTGGGGTATTCTGACAGAGTTTACGAGTTGAAACGTGTGGTGGAAGTCCAATCCATTCGCGTTCAAAACAAATCTCAAAGCGTTGTCTGGACTTTGTGGCTCAGTTTGTGGTTTAACTATTTGCCGCCCTTGAGCAAGCAAACTCCAAATCCCAAAAGATCATTTTCGGCTTGGTAGTATTCCATCAGTTTTTTCAGTTCGCTTGACGTGCTGGCGAAGTTCAAAACATTGGGTGCAATGCCCAACGAATCATGCTTGCCTAATAATTTTTCGGTCGCGAAGGAAATCGCTTGTTCGGTTTTGCCCAGCCGCACCAAAAAATCAACGAACGTCTCTTCAACGACAGGCCCAAATTCTTCACTTGCGTCTGCAGTAATCTTCTTTTCAAAGTGTGCAACTGCTTCGTCGACGTCTTTGCCCACCAAGGCGCGGAAATAGACTAAGTGATCTTGATACGTATTCTCAAACGGCGGGCTGCCTGGGTAGCAAAAATCTTCCGCCAACCCAGTTCCATATTTCGCCAGTTGGCAAGCCAATTCCAAATCCTGCGGGTCGTCAACCGCACGCGCGATACGCATCAATGAAGCTAAATGAGTTGTGTCGATGTGGTGGGCTCCGTTGACCGTCAGATCTGGATGCGAATTCATCAACTCAGCCAAGTTTTGTTTTGAAGCTGCGTCGGCTTTGTCAGGATTGTTTTCGCCAATCGCGTACCTGATGTTTGCAACCAGTTCTTCATAGAGATGATGAAGCAACTCTCTGGCCATTCCTTTTTCGGTGGCTTTGTCGAATCGGCCGGCTTGTGTGTCGTACGTCGTGATCCCGTTGCACGTCCCATAGTGCTTCAGCATTAATTGATAACCGTAGATGGGCGCGGCGCCTTGGGTGATCGCCACATCAACAATCGCATCGGTGTTGTCTTCGTCGGGAGGAATTGATCGGATCAGTTTTTCAGACAGAGTTTTGTCACCGACCGGTTGAAGGTACATCCAGCCTTCTTGAAGTTTTCCTGCTTTGAAAAACAGAGTGCCGACTTCTCGACAAGCTCCGATCAATGCGTCTTCTAGCTCGCGCTGTTGGCCTTCATCGAGTTCGTCTGGCGTATCCGAATAAATGATGGGAAGCCCGATGCGATGACGACAGCGCATCTTCAAAACTTCGAACAATTTGAAATATTCTTTGTCGCGTCGGAAATGGTGTTCTAAAAAATCTAACGATTTCTCGATTCCAGATTCGTTGCAAAGCCGCGTCAATTCGTCAAATACGGATGGGTTCGTTGGGGGCATCTCGGGAATCGCTTGGTTGAAGATTCGGTCAACTCAAAAGGGAACTCTATCGGGTCTCGATTTCCAGCTTAAGTTGATCGTTGGATTGTCGAAAGATGGCGTCTGCAGCGATGGTCAGGCAACTCGTGTCAAATGGAACGGTTTATTGCGCCCTGTTCACAAAACCCTATGCCGTTAGCATTGGGGCATGTCGAAACGAAACAACACATTTGAAGGCCTCGCAGTCGCAGCAATCGGAGGGTTTCCGTCAGCGGAATTTCATCAACAAATTCATGCTGAGATTGTTGGTCAGCAAGGTGAACCCAAATTATTCGAATTTAACGAAAACGAAACGACAACCAGTAAAGCCATTTCTGATTTCGCGAATCGGTTATTGACCGCGGGCGTGGAAACGGTGATTTTTGTGACCGGCGTTGGCGTGCGGCACTTGATTGAGCAAGCTTGCAAAACAGTCGACCGCCAAAGATTTCTTGATTGCCTTTCCGACGTCACGACGGTCTCAGGCTCGAAGAACGCTCGGGTGGCTTTGGCTGAATTTGGAATCGCACCGACTATTTCGGTGGACAGCGACAATTCGTGGCGGGATGTTTTGATGGCGATTGATCGTGGCGCACCCGTGATCAATCAAACGGTTGCACTCGAAGAATCCGCCGCGATCTACGGCTTGGCCAGTGGCTTGGAAGCACGCGGTGCCAAAGTCGTTCGCATGCCGATTTTTGCTCAATCGTTTCCTGTCAACCCGCAGGCCACGATCGAGTTTTTTGAACAACTCGAAGCCGGCGAGTTTCAGGCGATGCTGTTCCACTCGCCCGAAAACGCAGCTCGCTTTTGCTTTCTTGCAAAACATTATGGTCGCGCCCGTTTGACGAGTCATCTGCTGGACAATCATATTGTGTTAGCCATAGGCAACGGCACATCGGAAATACTTACCGACGGTGGCTTTGTCGTTGACCTTACTACACAATCTACTGAAACTAAAATTGCATTTGAAGAAATCGTAAATCAGTTCGATCAAGTCAAAAAACAGAAAGTAATTATTCGGCTCAATATGTCAGGTCCAGCAACAAACAACTCAGATCCCAACGCGCCTTGGTACGACAGTCCATTCATGAAAGCCTGTCGCGGCGAGCCAACGGATGTCACGCCAATTTGGATGATGCGTCAGGCAGGACGTTACATGGCCGAGTATCGAGCCGTTCGTGACAAAGTCTCCTTTCTCGATCTCTGTGCCAACCCACAGTTATGTAGCGAGGTGATGTGTACCGCGGTGAATAAATTGGGAGTCGATGCTGCAATCATCTTCTCAGATTTGTTGCCGATCCTTGTGCCGATGGGATGCGATCTCGAATTCGTAAAAGGCGACGGGCCTGTTATTCACAATCCAGTTCGAACGGTCGCCGATATCGATCGAATTAAGCCACTTGAAAACAACGATCCACTTCAGTTTGTGATGGACACGGTCAAGCAAACTCGCAACGACTTGCCTGCCGACATGCCATTGATCGGGTTCGCAGGATCGCCATTCACACTGGCCAGCTACATGATCGAAGGCGGCTCGAGTAGAAATTACGCCAACACCAAAGCGTTGATGTATACCGACGCTGGTGCCTGGGCTCAATTGATGGAGCATCTTTCAACTTCCATTTCGATCTACCTCAAAGGACAAATCGAAGCCGGTGCACAGTGCGTCCAGCTGTTTGATTCGTGGGCCGGTTGTTTGAGTTTTGAAGACTATCGCCGATTTTGCCATCCGTATGTCAAAACGATTATCGCAAGTCTGCCATCCAACGTCCCGGTCATCAATTTCGCGACAGGCAATCCGTCGTTGTTGCCGTTACTGGCCGATACGCGCGCGGCAGTGGTTGGGATTGATTGGCGAACGCGACTCGATGACGCCTGGCAAACCGTTGGCTACGACCGAGCCGTTCAGGGGAATCTCGACCCGACCGTGCTATTGACTAACCCGACGGAGATTCGCAAGCAAGCAAAATTCGTACTAGACCAAGCTGGCGGCAGGGCAGGGCATATTTTCAATCTCGGTCATGGAATCCTTCCGCAAACGCCAGTCGAAAACGCGATCGCATTGGTGGATGCGGTTCATGAACTTAGTCAGCGATAGAACGCTGGTTGCCAGCGGTGGATCGGCGGGCGTTGACGATAGTTTTCCGCGATAGTTTTCCGATTGCGAAAGATTTATATGCTTGGCTTTGAGAAGTCGCAGGGCTTCACCCACGGAGTTGATTCAAATGCAAATCAAGTTCCGGCTAACTGATGCCGAGTTCATCGAGTCGCGCCGAAAAAGCAATTTGCTAGGGTTCAATGGCTGGCGCAACCATTGCATTGAACTGCTTTGTTTGCTTCCTTCTGGGGTTCTGGTTTGGCTGACAGGACTATGGATCGCACAACTCAGTTTTGTCGCCATTATTTTTGTCATGCTCATTGTCATGGTACAGCGTTCGTTAACCAGAACTGTAGTTGGAAACAATTACGAACATACGGTCACGCTAGAGGGGCAGACTCTTTATTCTGAGTTTTCAAATTCCGAATTCGAAATCAAGTTGAGCCACTACGATAAAGTCGATGAAAACAAAAATTCTTTTTACTTGTGGCGATTGGGGCGTTGCGGAATCATTCCCAAGCGTGCGATCGACGAAGAACAGCTGAAAGAATTTCGAGAAGGTCTGGCCGGTGTCAACCTCCAGCCGCAAAGCAATGAGCTACCGGTAAAGCTCTACTCCCACTTGTTTTCTCAGGATAGTGATGGAAGTGCAGAGAAAGCGGGCACGAAAACTTACAAATTCAAGTTCGTTGCTGAGGACATCCACAACGCGGGAGCGGAACCCCTTCGCGTGTTTGACTCAAACGTAGATTCTGAGGGCGCCCCTGCGAAGAAAATTTCCAAAAGCAGTACGTTTGGTCTTTCTGGTGTGCTGTTGGTCACATTGGGACTTGTGATTGCATTTTTTTGGTCGGCCGGTCCCGTGCGATTAAACGTTGTAACAATCCTCTTGCTTGGAATGGCGATTATGTTGCCCTTTGGCATCCTCAGAATGATTGGCAGGACAATGCAAAACGTTTTTAAGAAAGCTAATCCCGTCGTTCCGCCTGACGAATTTGAACTACGTTTACTGTCCAATGGCTGGGCGATGGGCACGCCGCAATACGCATTTCGCTACGACTGGCGCGATGTCAAGAGCCTCTATGAGAATTCGTATTGTGTTGGATTCAGAACAGTTAACGACCTTATCCAAGTCGTTCCCAAAAGAATTTTTGATGAAGGTGGAGCACTTGAGTTCATGCAAACTGCGATAGGATTGCAATCAGAATTCAAAAAAACAGTTGAACGAGAATCCGGCAACGCAAACAAGGATATGATTGTCGGAACAGAAACGGGCAATCCATTCCAGGCTCCAGGAGGCTGATCGTTGTTAGAATTTGCGGCGTGCAGTTTTGTTGGCAGTGTCGTGGGGCGTGTTAAGCAACTTTTGCATTGCAGGCAAGCTCGTTGTCTGCTGACTTTCATCGCTGCATAGGTCACTTTTTCCAATTCCGATTAATCCCCCGCGACTTTCAGAAAGCAAAACGATTTCGACGTTCAAGAATAAGACCGATCCTCTACCAGCTGGTGTCCCTTTAGCTGCTAACCCGTTAGCGCAGGACAGGCTCGCACGGTTGGCGTCCGCCTATCGATTGGTTCAGAATCATATCGAAGAGGCCAGATTGCCTGCGGGGCATTGGGAGGGTGAGCTTTCGGCGTCCGCGCTTTCAACCGCAACGGCAATTAGTGCTTTGTCGTTTTACATCAGCGATTCAGAGGGCGATCCGAGCCAGTTCCCAGTGATCGCTCGTCAAATCAAGCAAGGCATTCGTTGGCTGGTGGCCGAGCAAAACAAAGATGGCGGCTGGGGAGATACGGCTCAGAACTACTCGAACATTTCAACCACAATGTTGGTGGTTGCAGCGCTTCACGCAGCCGGTCGAGCGGAAGAATTTAGTGAGCAGATCGAATTGGCGGAAAAGTACATCGAAGGCTGTGGTGGAATAGATGGGCTGCGAAAGCGTTATGGAAAAGACAAAACCTTCGCCGTTCCAATTCTGGCAAACTGTGCCATGGCAGGCATCGTGTCTTGGAAAGAAGTCTCCGCGCTCCCCTTCGAAGCCGCTTGTGTGCCCCAAAAATTTTACCACCTGATGCAGCTTCCAGTCGTGAGCTATGCCATCCCGGCGTTGGTTGCGATCGGGCAGGCGAAATTTATCGCCGATCCGCCGTGGGACCCCGTCCGAAAAACAATCCGACGTTTGAGTATCAATCGCAGCCTCAAGGTTCTTGAAAGAATGCAGCCTGCCAGCGGTGGCTATCTCGAAGCCGTCCCCCTTACCAGTTTTGTATCGATGGCGTTGATCACATCGGGCAGGGCAGGGCACCAAGTCGTCAAAGACGGAGTGCGATTCCTGATCGATTCGTATCGTGACGAGCCATCCGTTGAAGGTCAGCCTTGCGGCAGTTGGCCAATCGATACGAATCTCGCGACTTGGAACACGACGCTGATCATCAATGCGAACTCGAACCATCCCAGCGAATTGAAACGAACTCTCAGTTCGAACTCTGAACGTTGGAAGGCATGTATCGAGTGGGTGCTCTCCTGCCAAAATACAGAAGTTCATCCGTTCACGGGCGCCGCGCCAGGTGGATGGGGCTGGAGCGATTTGAGCGGAGCCGTCCCTGACGCGGATGATACGCCGGGAGCATTGATCGCACTCAAACACGTTCTTGATTCTGGCATGTTGAAAGACGGTGACTTTAACGATTCCACAAAAGACAAAATCCACGAAGCGGCTCGACTTGGGATCGGTTGGTTAGTCAAGTTACAAAATCGGGATCGAGGATGGCCAACTTTTTGCCGAGGGTGGGGTAAATTGCCATTCGACCGAAGCGGAACGGATATAACTGCACATGCGATCAGAAGTTTTCTGGCTTGGCAAAATCAAATTGATGATCCAAAAATCGTTCACTCAATCGAGTCCGGTTTTGCATACCTTGCCAAGCACCAGCGAAAAGACGGTAGTTGGTTACCGCTTTGGTTTGGTAATCAAGATACACATGACGACGAAAACCCTTGCTACGGCACGGCTAAAGTTCTAATGGCGTATCGAGATGCAGATTCCTTCGATACCAAAGAGGCACAATTTGGTTTAAGATGGCTGTGTGAAAACCAGAATTCAGATGGTGGTTGGGGCGGCGGCAAGTCACTTCAATGGCCGGAACTGGCAGTCGACAAACTTGGTAATAGTAGCGTAGAAGAAACCGCGCTTTGTACTGAACTGCTGCTCGATCACGATGACCCGCAGTCTCGCGCTGCGGCAGCGCGGGGAGTTGACTGGCTGATCAATGCGGCTGAGTTAGGTTGCATTGATCGACCTTGGCCAATCGGATTCTATTTCGCAAAACTTTGGTACTTCGAAAAAATGTATCCATTGATTTTTGCGAGTGCGGCACTTGGTCGTGCGTTGGCAACAATTGACACTGACAAACAAAACTGAGATGAGCAACGTAGACTCAGCGGCAACGCAGTCACGTAGTTCCAAAAAATACAAAAGATGACTTTCAGATTCGACCCGCCAGGTTGAGTCAAACTTTACTCGAAGGAATCGACTTGTCGACAACAACTGACAACACCACCGAAGCTTCCAACGACAAGCCAGTTCGACGTTCGCGTCGTCGAAAAACGGCCCATCTCAAGATGGTCCCGTCAACCAAAGAGCTGAGAGAATCGCTCCGTGCGCGGTGTCGTGAAATTGCTGACACACTTGATCGCAACGTGCCGCCGTCTAAGGATGAACTTGAAGCGGTCTGCCGAAAGTTGCTGATCGACGAAGGTCAGCCTGAAGGTTTCCTTGGTTGGATCATGGTCGTGCTTTCCAGTTGTTTCTGGGAAGAGCAGATTCAATCCATTCCGCATTCGCGGCGATTGTTCTTGTTGCCCCACTGTTTGAAGCACGCAGAAGGTTGTCCGGCTGACTACGATGAATTCGGTTTGGCGTGCAAGACCTGTGGTGCGTGTAGCATTGCCGATTTTCGTGCTTCCGCAGAAGAGCTTGGTTACAAAGTTCTGGTCGCCGAAGGTTCTCCGATCGTTTTGAAAATTATCGTCAGCGGTCACGTGGACGCGATCGTTGGCGTGGCTTGTTTGAATGTGCTTGAAAAAGCAATCGACAAAATCATGTTGGCTGGCATTCCATGCATGGCCGTACCGCTACTTTCCAGTGACTGTCGCAACACAACGGTCGACGAAGACTGGGTCGAGCAAATGGTTCGAGTTCCACACGAAGAATCAAAGCAAGCGACACGAAGCTATATTCACTTGTTGCGTGAGTCATCGAAATTGTTTGACGCTGAAAGCCTCGAGCGTTTGGTGCCTCGGATTCGCGGTGGCAAAACGCTTGCAGAAGCCAACGGGCAAGGCGTTGCCGGACTTGATCCGATCGCCGCAACCGAAGCCATCGCTTACGACTTTCTTTCCGCTGGTGGAAAACACTCTCGTCCGTTTATCACAATGGCGGTGTACGATGCCGTCAGTGGTGGCGAGGCGACATTGTCCAATGGTGCCGAAGTGGTCGCCGCGTATCCAGACTCGCTTCGGCGAACGGCGATGTCGATTGAGACTTTCCACAAGGCTTCGCTCGTTCATGACGACATCGAAGACAGCGATCAGTTTCGCTATGGCGAAGAAGCCATCCATGTGAAGTACGGTGTCCCAACGGGAATCAACGTTGGTGACTACTTGGTCGGAATGGGATACCGTTTGGTTAGTCGCGATCGCAAAGAGTTGGGTGCAGAAACCGCAGCAGACATCCTCGATTACTTGGCTGACTCCCACCAGCGATTGAGTGAAGGGCAGGGGGCTGAACTGATTTGGCGCGACAGTGCCGACCGAGTCCTCAAGCCAATTGATGCACTCAAAATTTACGCTTTGAAAACCGCGCCTGCTTTTGAGGCCGCGTTCTACAGTGGTCTGCGATTGGCAGGTCCCGCTGACGAGTATCTCAAACCAGTGAAAGCTTTCGCACGTAACCTCGGCGTAGCGTTCCAAATATTGAATGACCTCAAAGACTGGGAGCGTGATGACGACAACAAGAAATCAATCGGAGCCGATTTGCTCGGCGGGCGACCGACAGTTTTGCTTGCTTTGGCGCTTGATTCACTTAAAGGCGAACAACGTGAAGAGCTGCTGAGTCTGATTGACCCGGATTCAACGATTCCGCCCGAAAAGAAAATCACCCGTGCCCGGCATCTGTATTTCGAGGCTCGAGTTTTCGAAAAAGCATACAAGTTGGTCGATAAGCACCAACAAAAGGCTGAAGAAGTCGCTGACGAAATTCAACCTGACGAACTCCGACGTTTGATGTACTATCTGGTAGATACGGTTTTGGACCGAACTGCAGAAGTCAAACCAACCATCGATATCAATCATTTGTCCTTCAGTGAAGTGCTTCCGATTGTTTCCAGTGATGCTGGTAAGCCCACCAGTGAAGTGACTTCTTAATCGTCTAAATCCATTTCCTTACCAAAGATCAAGGATAGACGATTGAAATCCGCTGATTCTGCTGATGTCGAACTTGAGTTGCTGATCAAGTTGTTTTTTGACGACCCTGCCGAGCTTGGCCGCTTTGAAGTGGTCAGCGCAGAGGATGTCACGGAACCTGCTCGTTCGCTACTGGCTCATGATCATCATATGACAGTTACTGTGGAGAAACATCACGGTACCAACGTCGATGTCAAAGTTCTCCAGTCGCGAACGGACGGCCAACATTATTCGCGAAAGATTCTCCTTACTCGACAGTCTGACGGTGGCGTGGTTCAGTACGGTATCGTCCGTTTAAACATGGCGGTGCTTTTGCCAGAGGTAAGCGAAGAGATTTTGAAAATGGAAACGCCGCTTGGCCGGATCCTGATCAACCACAATGTTTTGCGATCGGTGAAACTAGTCAGCTTGTTAAAGATCAAAGCCGAGGCTGAGTTGGCTGGCACGTTTGGCCTTGAGGCGGGAGACATGATCTACGGCCGCACAGCACTCATCTATTGTGACGGTTCCCCTGCGATTGAGTTGCTTGAAATCGTGGTTTGAGACCGTGACCATCATCGGCAACGCGTCTCTTCAAAGCACACCTTCACTGCACGTCACGATCTCGTTCGCCGCAACCTCATCAAACGCGATCTTATCAAACGCGATCTTATCAAACGCGATCTTATCGAACTCGGCATTTGAACCGAATGATTCCGCCTTTATGAGCGTCGACAGGCTCGGTGATTTCCCAGCGAAGCATCAGCGACCCGCCATCATTTTGCTCAGTGACAAAATCGGCTTTGAGTGATGACTCTGTCGAGTTAGGGATGTATTCCAGACGACGAGTCAGATTGTCGATCAGCGTTACGTTACCAATCTTTTTGCCACTGAGGTTGTCGTACCGAATCGTGAACTCGACTTCTTCGCCAGCTCTGGCGGCGATCTTCGAGGCGATTTTGGTGACTCGTAAGATGGCGGAACCGTCTTCTGATTCGATCGTGACCAACTGTTGAACGGTTGCGACATCGCGAACGATGATGGGGGATGCCTTTTTCGTGACGACCTGAAGACCGAGGTTGTCTTCCCACGCTAACGCCGATTGGATACCAAGGTTCAGGCGAGCGGACTCTCCGCTGGAGAATTTACCCAATCGAATCAGCATCAAATTTTCGTAAGCTTGAAACGTATTACGAACGCCGAATAGGTGCGTGACTGCTCCGGAGGTGACGCCTCTTGTTTGATCGATAAAACCGCTTGCTCGCGTTGCACCTTCGTATCGGTTGAGAGCAAGGTGTTGTTTCGTGGTGGTGGCTTCGTGTTTTCCACCTTGCATCGCAATCGGAGTTTGTTCTTCGAGAGCTCCCACGGGTGTGTTTAGTTTTGCTTTGAAGATTCCGTCGACTTTTCGAACCGCACCAAATCGAGGCGCGTAAATCGCAACGCGGTTACTTGGCGTTACCAGTCGTCGTCCATCAAGCGTATCAAAGTGCCCAACGGTGTCCTCGGTTTCCAAACCGTAAAGGTTGAACGACTGATCAACGCGGACTTTTTCGGCTCGATCGTTTCCGTCGAAAACGTATTCGTCGCGGGCTGCATCAGGATTCCACCCGTTGTAGCCAGGCGTGCTAATTTTTGGAAGTCGTTCGGGATTGAATTGCTTTGGAGCTTCGGTGCCAAATGGTTTCAGGTTGTAGCCAAGGGGCATGGGGTAAACCATGTCGTTGAGCGGCGTAACGTCCTGGCGGGTTAGAAATCCAGAAGGATCCGTGAAGTTGATACCTTCGTTGGTTGTCAAGCTCGCTCTGTGGTTACGGTCTGCGGCTGCGACTGTGCTGGGAATGAGGCAGGCGGTTTCCGAACAGATTGGGCCTGCGACTTTAGGCGCGGTAGTTGGTGGTGCGACTTGCTCTTCGTCGTATTGAAACGTGGCTGCGCGGACTTTCAAGTCGACAAACTTGACCGCCGGCGGTTTCATTTTTGCTTTGTTCATCAGACGGCTTAGCCCGTTTTGAGCGATGCCGTTTTGAGCCGATTCTTCTTGCGGTTGCTGATACTGATTTTGATAATGTTGACCTTGGACTGCCTGAGCTTGGGCGAGGCTTAAGTCACAAGCAAACAGCGCTAGTCCGGTTGTGATTGCAAGTTTCAGATTTTTGATATGACGTGTAGTTTTCATTTTCGTCGTTCCATCTCAAAGCCGGATTTACCCAACTTCAGATTGCATTCACAAGGTTTTAGTTACCGGTTGTTTCTGGGGATCGGCCTGGTTTGACCAGGAATTGTCGACGAGTTTGAATCAGGTATGCGGAGTGGTTGAACATTGTTTAGCGATTCGACTGCATCCCAATCCAACGGTGCGCGGATGGTCTGAGGGTCCGGCAGCACAGTCGGTTCTGGTGCGTAGAAGTTAAATTCTCCAACGCGCTCTGATGGCAATGGAATTCGCGAACCGATTCTCACGATCGCCATTGGTTTCCCAAGTTTCCTTGCGGCTCGAAGCGGATCCTCTCCACCTCCAACGTCGAAGTACGGTTGCTCGTCTTCCTTGTGTCGATGGGGCAGGGCGTTGTCACCGTTTTCGAGATAGATCACTTTGGTGACCAATCGGCCTTCGAATGCTTGTGCGAGATCGTCTTGGGTAAGGACAATTTGAACAGGAAATTCGTGATCAAGTCCTTGGGGTGGATTGAGTTTGTTTAGCACCTCAATCGAAGGATAAAGCTCTTTGCCTTCGAACTTGGGGATGTTGGTTAATTTCAAACGATAGACGGGGCCGATTCTCAGCCCAACGGAAACGCGTGACGAATTCGTTTGAATAAACCCACCTCGGGCGGCAACGTCGATTCGGGTGCCAAGTGGACCGATAACTCGGACTGGCTGAACGCGTGCCTCGAGTTTCGGATGACTCATCCGTTGTAGGTCTGCGGCCATTCCCGGCGGCATGTCACCACGAATCAACTCGTGGCGATTCGGGTGGTAACCTTGGCCCAAAGATGGGGCGGCGATTGAAAACAATGACAACCACGCGGCTGAACAAGCCAACGAAGAAATCCAAAATCGTTTTGATGCAAAAGAATGCTTCATTGGACTGTCCATGCGAAGGTAGTTGAATCTAAAAAACGAGCCGCGAAAGCAAGTCACTCTCGCGGCTCGGTTTGATTGAAACCGTCAGTTAGCGAAACCGACCGCCGGCCTGACCCGGAGGGCAGTTCGGTGGCAATACTCCACGAACCATGTCCGCAGGTGGTTGGCCGTTGTAGTGTGGCGGTCGAATGGTGCTTTCCTGAATCGTTACGCGGTCAGCAGGACGTGGATAACTCAATCCAGGTTTTTGCTTTACGTGAACGTCAACACGTGGTGTTGGGCCAGGAATCTGCATTGCAGTGTGGTTGTGGATGTCGTAACGACGCAAACCAGCAGGTCCGCCCAGTGGAACGTGTGGAGGACCAGGAAGTCCAATGTTTGTTCCTGTGTAAGGCATTCCATAGTTAGGACCAGTGACGCCTGAGATGTAGTCGGATGTACCGCCTCCGCCACCACCGTAACCTAGAAGGCCAGCGGCTTCTGCAGGATCGACACCGGGTACTTCAAGATCTTTGTTACCGATACGAAGGATACCGAGGATTGAGCCACGACGATCAGCTTCAGTGATCGGGTCCACGCCTGGATCAAGTCGAGTGCTGACAAGTGTGTCGACACCAGCAAGAGCCAACTCTTGGTACTCAGGATCTGGAACGTAGATGACTTTGGTGACAAAGTTCGCAGCTGCGACTTGGTCGAAGTCTTCTTGAGTGAACTGGATTGGCATCGCTGCGTGAGCAAGGTAAGCCGCTGTGCGTGGCGTTGCTCGGCCGATTTCCAGTGTTGGATAAAGCTCCATGCCTGGACGGCCTTCGATGTTGGTGACCTTCAAGCGGTAGATGCCGCCTTGGGCGAAATTCTGCCGACCAGGAACGATCAATGGAGCAGAATCGTAACGTCCCACAGAAGAAACGTCCCATGAAACTTGCATCAATTCAGGTTTGTCAAACAAGACCTGAACCGACTGGTTGACCACGGCTCCAAAAGGGCCGTAAGCTGCCGTGCTTCCAGAAGCGCCGCCTCGTGAACCGCGATTCAAGACACCGGGGCCAGGGCCACCGACGCCAGGTCCAGGTTCCATGAGCATTTGTGCCGGCGGCAAGTTGTGACCAACCGGAAGTCCAGTGCGGGCACGTGGCACTTGGCAAGCGACCGCCGTGGTAGTCAAAGTGGCTAACGCCAACATTGCGATGCCCGTTACGTAACGTGCGTACATCAGATTCCC
This sequence comes from Mariniblastus sp., assembly GCA_045105295.1. Lineage (GTDB taxonomy): Bacteria > Planctomycetota > Planctomycetia > Pirellulales > Pirellulaceae > Mariniblastus. Next base: position 5,552 of record JBGCDK010000157.1, on the reverse strand, counting down.
CCTAAAAAGGTTTTCGTGGCAACAGCTCGGTGCGTTTGCACTAATGCTAAGTGTGCCGACTCAGTTCACTCGCCCGAGCCATGTTGGCACGTGCTTTTCAATAAATGTTTCCAGTTTGCCAGTCGTTGGTTGTGTGAAAATGTTTGTCCAAAAATCAAAGCCCAATAAACGTTGATTTGGCTTCGAACAAACTGACATAGACCAGCCCTCATGCCGTTCCTAAGATACGCACTGCGCAACTCAGTCACGTTATCTTTGTTCGGCGCGTTACAACGCGCTTCTTTGGAAAAATCCGCATATCCCATTCATGAAGCAAGAATTACCTTTTGCCATCGTTTTGCTAGCGGTCGGAAGCTTCCTATGGCTTTCGCAGCGTGAGCCTGATGACGAAGCGATCAATGCAAAAGAAAGCATTGCTTTGGCCGTGGAAAAAGCGGCTTTTGGTGACGAGCACGCACAACAAGCCTCGTCCGATCTGGCGAGCAAAAATGCAAATACCAGAACTGCTGGCGCGGACTCTGCTATCACGGGGCAAAGTCAAGTTCAGCAGGCTTGGTACGGCGACGCCAAGCCAAAAATCAAAAATCCTGATGAGACTCTGACGGCTCAGGCCGTTGTCACTGCAGGGTATATAGAAGCCGGAGAGCAATCGGCAAGTTCAGCGGTCAGCCAGGAGGCAGCCGTCTATGTGCATGCAGTTTCCAATATTGATTCCGTAAAGTTCCTCGCGGAAGTCTCTAAACAACTCGCTGGCTCTCCAAGTTTTGGGGCGTCTTTAATACTGACCGGAAACCTGTTTGAGCAAACGGTCACGGCCAACGGTAGATACTTTCAGATGGGGCAGGGGAGTGGTAAGTCGCGTATAGATCTTCGATTTGGCGAGACAGACGACTCGCCGACCGTTTTTCAGCTATGTGACGGGCGATTCGTATACAACCTTCAGACTTCCGGCCCCAGCTCAATACCAACGTTTGAGTTTGTGGATCTAATGCGGGTTCGCGAGACATCAGGCGAGCAGTCTCAGCAGATTTCGCCCACCGGCTGGGTGGCAACCGGTGGGATTTCAAGCCTTTTTCAACATCTCGCCTCGGCGTTTAATTTTGGTGAAATGGAAACCAATGGAGTCGATCAAATCCTGTTGCGAGGCAGTTGGGATGAGAACGCACTTCGTCGAATTGTGACCACGGGCAACGATATTGATTTGGGAACGCCAATTCATTGGGAGAAGGTTCCTGGACAGCTTCCGCACGCTGTTGAGATTGTGTTTGAAAAGTACGATCAGTTTGGGTACTTTCCAAAAAGAATCAGTTTTCAGAAGTTCTCGATCCAAGAGGAGCGAGTGGTGATGAAGCCAACGGTAAAACTGAGATTGGATAGCCCTAAGTCACTGCCAGAGCTCAACGATCGGTTCTTTGTGATTGATTCTTCAAATCTTGAGTCGGTGGATGCGACTGACAATTACATCGAGCGAATTCAGCTTTTTCGTGCACTCCCGTTTCGGCCGCAGCCGACCAACGAAACCCAAAAAGCTGAAGCCAAGGGTGCTAAAATTCGGTAACGCCAAAGTGATGCACACGCCATTCTAAAATTTTGCGTAATTTAAATAGTCAATGTGGGGTGAACGCTCCCGCGGCTTATGTGCAAACGCTGGGCGTGGAGCGTCCAGCACACAACGAAAAGTGTCAATCATGCGAGCAGTCATACAGCGAGTCACCCGAGCCAGTGTAGTGGTTGATGACGCAATCACTGGAGAAATTGGAGTAGGGTTGCTGGTTCTTTTGGGCGTTGAAGATGGCGACACGGATGGAGATTTAGATTACGCGTTCAACAAAACGATTGGCTTGCGCGTGTTCGAAGATGACCAAGAGAAAATGAACCTTTCTCTGGCCGACGTTGGCGGGGAACTTCTTGTCGTCAGTCAGTTCACGTTATTGGGTGATGTTCGCAAGGGACGCAGGCCTGGGTTCAATAACGCAGCAAAACCTGAAATTGCAAATCAGTTTTACGAGCGATTCGTTGATCTTGGGCGCAAGGCTGGCATCAATGTCCAGACGGGGGTCTTCCAAGCTGACATGGCTGTAGAATTGGTCAACGATGGACCGGTTACGATTTTGGTTGACAGTCGGCGAAAGTTCTAACTCTGGTGCTGCAAATGTGTATTGGACGCTCGCGGACATTGCGTGCAATTGCAAGCAGCGGAGCGGCCAGTACCTACATTGACTAACGATGAAACGTTTCTCCGATACCAGAGTGTGCATGGTCGTGGACAAACCAGCTTTTGATCAATCCAACTGGTGTGTCGGTCGGCTCTATCGGATGTTCACACACGCACTCCATGACGTAGTCGTCACTAGCGATCATCACGATCAGGGCAGCGAATTTTGCGTATGTAAACAGATTGGCCATTTGGTTGTTGCCCCAGAATTTCAACGCGGTGCCGAAGCTCTTTTTAGTTTTGGGAAGCTTGCCCTCCCAGTTGACTGCATAGACTTCATCCAAAACCAAATGTGAAACAAACCCCAGCACGACCGCCCATGACTTAAACAAACGAATTTCGAGATCCGTTGAGAGGCAAACCATAAACGTGACCATGCCTGCGATTAATGCGGCGGGGATACTGTGCCACATGCCCCGGTGTTTTGTAAATCGTTTGAACAAACCACCTACGCCGAATCGAATGGTCGCGTACATAACACCGGCAAGGAAAACCATGTGCTCGGTTGTCAGGCCAAGGGCTTCGAATCGAGGCAGCATCAACATTGGCACGATAACGGAAACAAACGAAAGCATTTCTCGTTGAGGGATTCCTGAGTTGCTATCGAGGTCAGGAAGCATTCCCGCAACGCTGCATAGACTTCCTGCGATCAGGCAGTGGGCAGCAGGTTGTTGGAAAACATAAAATCCAGCACCTCCATAAACGCAGCCAATTATCGTGCTTGTCGTGATGTGTGTTTTAAAATCTGCCATGGTTCAAACCGAAAATCCATTCTCGTGTCTGGGGCGTGTTGGTTCTGCGAATTCTATTATGAAATTTCGCTTGGGGCCAAAACTGATCCTGCTAACCAGCGTATCAAGACTAATTAGACATCACACGGCGAATCGCCCCAATCCCGAAATGGTACGGCTTTGCAATGGAACGAGCTCGCTAGCAATTGATGAACGTTGGGTGCAGTTCAACAATTCCAATTGGAACTGTCCACCGATTGCTTGGGATTTCCTAAGATGACTTTCTGTATTGAGGCGAACGGTAGAATCAACTCTAATCCGCTCGCAAATTAAATGGAATTAGTTTGGCCAGCTTGCTTAGCTCAATCAGTTCGAGATCATCTAAGTTGGAAAGACAAGCGGTTACGGAACCTCATTCGACAAACCGTTTGACAGATTATTTCCCAAATCAGATTAATTGAAATCGATCTTATTGGTCACATTGAAATTGAGTGCCGAGCTGGCGCTAGAAATACACGGAGGAATTCATGTCGTTTTACGATATTGTGATGCTGGTCGTCATGGTTGGAGCCGTCTGGTTTGGTTACTGGAAGGGACTTGCCTGGCAGGTTGCTTCAGTCGCCGCGATTGGAGTTAGCTATTTTGTCTCGGTGAATTTTCGCGATTACGTATCTCCGTATATTCAGACCGCTGAGCCATGGAATCGAATCGGCGCGATGTTGATTTTGTTTCTTGGAACATCACTGATCATCTGGACCATTTACGCTTCGATTTCCAAATCACTAAAGAAGAATGAACTTAAAGGGTTCGATCGACAGGCTGGCGCATTGCTGGGCGCATTCAAAGGTGCTTTGCTTTGCATGGTCATCACGATGTTTGCCGTTTCAATAATGGGAGAGAGAGCTCATAACGCGGTCGATAATTCCAAGTTTGGGCCGTATGTAGAGCAGGGGATCTGGACCGTTTCGGCTTATGTGCCAGAAGAGATTGCCTCTTTTGTCGATCCTCATATTGAGAGTTACATGGAAGCCTCTGGTCATCCCGAAGGTCCAACGGAGCCCGGTGGTTTATTTGGGCAGCCAGGTTTTGATGAAAACGGAAAGCCAACAGGAATTTTTGGAAGCAGCTATTCGGCTGACCAAAATGGAGTTCCACAGAATCAACAGAATTATCCAGGGACTTGGTTGCCACCGGCTCAGCCACCTAGATTTCAACAGCCCGCACAACCGGCTGGCTATCAGCAACCCGTTCGACAAAATGGATATCAAAATCCTGGATATCAAAACGGGGCAGGGTACCAGCAACCAGCAAACAGCACTGGCTGGGGGCAGGCGGCCAATACGCAAACGCAAAATACGCAAACGCGACAGGTTCCCCCGACCTCCACGGGAGGATGGGATCCCGGATTCGAAATCTCAGATGCGAGTAAGCAAATGCTTGAGCCATTCCGCCAAAAAGGTGAAGAGTTGAAGCAGCAAGGCCAAGAGTTTATTCGCCAGCAAAGCGCTGAAATGCTCAAAGACGCCGCCGAGAAGACTGCCAATAAATGGTTTGGAAACGGCCAGTAGGAGATCCGGTTTTTGCTTGTAAAGTAGCATCTGAACAAGGATACTGATCCAGTAACCGGCGGCTTGGGCAAATGAGTCTGAGGCTCGTTGGAGAATTTGAATCAGTCCTTTGTTTGATTGAGACGATGGCAATTCCAAAGAAACTTCTCCAGATCAAATTGAGCACTTGGCTCTTGTCGATGTTAGTGGTCGCGTTGGTCATTATTTTTGTTTCCAACCGGATGGCCGATCAGGCGAAAATCCAACTGCTTGAGCAGGAGCTCGAATCGTATCGGCAGCATTTGCCAGAGTACGACATTGCAAGACAGCTCGCGGATCTAAAATCGGAGCTTAGAGAGGCGCGAAGACACAACGGCAACTCAAGTCCAGTCGTTAATAATCTCGTGACCAAAATCTCTGTGTTGGAACGAGAAAAGGAAACCGCCGCAGCCCGTGCGATGTTCAAGCCGTAACGAGCCGGGATTTCTTGCTGCAAAAACTTAGTTCTGAAGCAATCCGTTCGTCGCTACTTAAAACAACAACGCGTGGTTCTTTTTATTTGCAGTCGATGTCGTCTGTGGAGATGAGACTGAGAGCTTTTTGTCTGCCGAATGCCTTCCAAAAAAATCGGAAATGCACTGGAGGAAAACGAAAAAGTCTCACGTTCTTCGAGGCTGAAAGACTCCAGCCGATTTTGCTGTGGTCGTCGTTTACGTTTCATAATTTGCTTTCGAAAATGGAGATCGAGAAAATAGTCGTCAGTTGGGATCGTAGCGAGCTTCAATGACTCGTTTGGTCGCTCTGTGCATCCTTTGTTCTTGGAATTTATTTTTCCATGTGATCGCTCAGGTTTGAAAAAGTTCCGGTAAATTGTCTCCAATGTGCAAAGTTGCGTGCTCCAAATTCTTAATACCCGCTGACAGTCTGAGCGCACGCTTGTTTTGATTTAATGACTACTTTTTTAGAAAGATCCATCGCCTCAACTCGGAGGCTCACAAGGCAGCCATGAATTCAGCCCTTAATGGGCTATAGGTCCCAGTTTGTGAGAAAGGCAATTCT
>JBGCDK010000156.1:0-13172 GCA_045105295.1 Mariniblastus sp. | reverse complement strand
ACGAAGCGGATTTCTACTCGACTTGGAGTGGCCACCAAAACCAAGCCGAGGCGATCGCGATTTCAGCAGGCTACCAATATCGAGTTGAACAACGAAACTTAGATTTCAGATTCATTTACGGTAGCTGGCAATTTGGTAATGCGATACTTAGTAAGTTTCCCCTCAGTGGCGTGAACCCCATCAACTACCCACCGGAGAAGCACTGGGAAGACTGGCTTGTGGGTTGCAAACGCGGTGTCGTGTGCGAGGTCACGCTTAACGAAATAACCAGTGTCCGAGTGGCTGCCATTCATCTTGAACACCGAAGCGAATCGGTGCGACTCGCTTCGGCAAAACTGCTTGGCGATCTCGCGAAGCAGTCAGGTCCGCCGTTGATTCTTGCGGGAGACTTCAACTCGACACCAAGCGATTTTCCCAACTCGACCAAAACGAACGATGGTGACAACACGCTTGACTGGATCATTGAATCTGGGCTCTTCGAGATTCGCCCCGATTCCAATCCAACCGACGAGCAATATACTTTTTCTTCGTATTCGCCTCGGTCAGTCATCGACTGGATAATGATTCCTGCTGGTGGTAAACCGACCCTGTCTTTCGTTGACTATCGCTCCATTGATACAGATCTCTCCGACCACCGTCCCGTCATCGCGGATATCGAGATCAACGCGGGCCTACAAAAGTAGGATGGACATTCCTGTCCGTCGCCCCGTCCGTCGCCCTGTCCGTTGCCCTGTCCGTTGCCCTGTCCGTTCCCTTAACTGCCGCACAAAAATACCATCCCGCTATTCCAACGTCGCCAATCAATATTCCAGCGCCGACAACCAACACACATCATAAACTAACCACTAACCTCAAGCACAATTCAAAATGACCTCTCATAGTTTCGCTGAACAACACAACCCTGATTCCACCGGATTAATTTTTGACTGCGATGGAACATTGGCCGACACGATGCCACTGCACTTTAAAGCTTGGAATTCCGTTGCGACCAAATATGGAATCGACTTTGACGAAAAACGTTTTTACGCGATGGCTGGCCAGCCGACACTTCACATCGTCCAGGTATTGCTTGTCGAGCAGTCCATCTCTGGCGATGCCGTTGCAATTACGGAGGAAAAAGAAAACGCTTTTCTTGAGTTCATGCCAGAGGTTCAGCCCATCCAACCAATCGTTGAGATCGCCCGACGTTATCATGGGACCAAACCGATGGGCGTTGGTTCCGGATCCAACCGCGACGTTGTTTTCGAAGTCTTAAAACTGATCGGCGTCGACGACCTGTTCGATGTTGTTGTCGGTGCCGAAGACACAGAGCGGCACAAACCCGAGCCCGATGTGTTTCTCGAAGTCGCACGTCAAATCAAAGTCACTCCAACCGAGTGTATCGTCTACGAAGACGCCGACCTCGGCGTTGAGGCCGCCAAACGCGCGGGCATGAAGTGGTTTGACGTCCGAACCATTCACACACCGGCCCGCGTATCGTCGTCGTGATTGACTATTCGTTGATCCACCCAGTGAAAACGTGGAAACCTACCAATGAATTCATGGAGATTGGAGCTACCAACCGACCATCCCACCACTGGAAAAAATCTTGCGTTCCACGACAATGACTAATTGAGCAAAAACTTCATTGCATAGTTTTTCGCGTTCCAATGCGTCGGCAGACGCACACTGTTCCCGGCATAAAAGCGACCAAGAAAATGTCCAAATCAAATATCATCTACACACTGACTGACGAAGCCCCAGCTCTAGCGACGAAATCACTTTTACCCATCGTCAAAACTTTCGCGGGTGCGTGTGGTATCGAAGTCGAAACGCGAGACATTTCGGTGGCCGCGCGCGTGCTTGCGACGTTTCCCGAGAATCTAACCGACGACCAAAAGATGAACGACTCTTTGGCCGAACTCGGAGCGATGGCGAAAACTCCTTTAGCCAACATTATCAAGCTTCCTAACATCAGTGCGTCTGTTCCGCAGCTCAAGGCAACCATCGAAGAGCTTCAAGCCAAAGGCTACAAAGTTCCCGACTATCCCGATGAGCCAGAGAACGAAGACGAGAAAGCGATTAAATCTCGTTACGCAAAAGTTCTTGGCAGTGCCGTCAACCCAGTTCTTCGAGAAGGCAACTCTGACCGCCGCGCACCAACCGCCGTCAAAAATTACGCCAAAAAGAATCCACATTCGATGGGTGCGTGGGATCCAAATTCCAAAACGCACGTCGCAACTATGGGTGAAGGTGATTTCCAATCCAACGAAAAATCGACAACCATCGAAAAAGAAGGCGCGTTGAAAATCGAGCTGGTTGGCAGCGACGGCACCACAACCGTACTGAAAGAATCAGTTCCTGTTCTCGCTGGCGAAGTCGTCGACGCAACAGCAATGAATGTCGCGAAATTGAAAGAGTTCCTCACCGCTGAAATCGCTGACGCGAAGGCGCAGGGCGTTTTGTTCTCGTTGCACATGAAAGCGACGATGATGAAAGTTTCTGACCCAATCATTTTCGGCCACGCCGTTCGAGCCTATTTCGCCGACGTGTTTGCGAAACATGCGGATGCACTTGAAGAAGCAGGCGTCAACGTGAACAACGGTTTGGGCAATTTGATTTCTCAAATCGAAAATCTACCCGAAGAAAAATTTGCAGCGATTGGGTCGGATTTAGAAACGGCTTTCGCCAACGGTCCCGCCATTGCGATGGTTGACTCGTCCAAGGGTATCACGAACCTTCACGTTCCTAGCGACGTGATCATTGATGCTTCCATGCCGGCGATGATTCGCACCTCAGGGCAAATGTGGAATGCGGCGGGCGAACAGCAAGACACCAAAGCTGTCATTCCTGACAGCAGCTACGCAAGCCTGTACGAGCAAACAATTCAGTTTTGCAAAAAACACGGCGCATTCGATCCAACCACCATGGGCACCGTCCCCAACGTCGGATTGATGGCTCAAAAGGCTGAAGAGTATGGATCCCATGACAAAACATTTGAGGTCGCAAGTGCAGGAACGGTTCGCGTGACTGACTCCGACGGCAACCTTGTTTTCGAGCACACCGTTGAGCAAGGTGACATTTGGCGAATGTGCCAAGTCAAAGACGCGCCGATTCGCGACTGGGTCAAGTTAGCCGTGACGCGTGCCCGTGCCACTGGCTGGCCAGCCGTTTTCTGGTTGGACGCCAATCGCGCTCACGATGCAGAAGTGATTAAGAAAGTCAATCAATACCTCGGCGACCACGACACTGATGGTCTTCAAATTGAGATCATGTCGACCGCCGAAGCGACCACGTTCACACTTGCTCGCGTAAAAGCTGGCGAAAACACAATCTCTGTCACTGGAAATGTTCTTCGCGATTACCTAACGGATCTGTTTCCGATTTTGGAACTTGGTACCAGCGCAAAAATGCTTTCCATCGTTCCATTGATGAATGGTGGAGGATTGTTTGAAACAGGAGCTGGCGGTTCGGCCCCCAAACACGTTCAGCAATTCAATCAGGAGAATCATCTTCGCTGGGATTCCCTAGGTGAGTTTTTGGCGTTGGCGGTTTCGCTTGAGCACTTGTCAGAAGTCAACTCGAATCCACAAGCCAAAACACTTGGCGCGACGCTGGATGATGCAACGGGCAAGCTTTTGGATTCTGGAAAATCGCCTTCTCGAAAGGTAAACGAACTGGACAACCGAGGCAGCCATTTCTACCTCGCGTTGTACTGGGCACAGGCATTGGCGGCTCAAACAGAAGATGTTGATTTGCAACAAAAGTTTACACCTCTTGCAAAATCACTTGGTGAAAACGAAGCCACGATCGTTGCTGAACTTAATGACGCCCAAGGTGTTCCAATGGATATCGGTGGTTACTACTTCCCGAATCCAGAACAAGCCTCCAAAGCGATGCGTCCAAGTGCAACGTTTAACGCGGCGTTGGAAGCCTTCAGCGCACCTTCCGCCTGAACGCCCTGGTAAATTATTTACTGAACACTGCCAACGGCCCACCTATAGCATTCCATGAACTTCGAAATATCACTCCCGCAATGGGCGATCAAAGAGAACGAAGCACTACCTGAGTGCATCGAATCGATTGAAGATCGCATGCGGGCAGTGATTCGTTTTTCACGTTTGAATTTTGAAAACGAAACGGGTGGCCCGTTTGCAGCTGGAATTTTCGAGAAGACGACAGGCAAGGTTGTCGTAGTTGGCGTCAACCGAGTCGTTCCCAACAACATGTCATCCGCACATGCCGAGATCGTTGCCCTGTCGTTGGCTCAACATAGACTTGGCACATTCGACCTGGGCGGCCCGGACATGCCGGAATACCAAATTGTTGTCAACGGTCGACCGTGCGCGATGTGCTTCGGCTCGATCCCATGGTCTGGCGTCCGAAGTTTAGTCGTAGGTGCGTCGGGCGAGCAAATTGAAACGCTGACAGGTTTTGACGAAGGCCCAATCCATCCGAACTGGCAAGCCGAGTTGCAAAAGCGAAACATCGAAGTCATCGAAGACATCCTGGCCGATGAAGCCTGCCAAGTTTTCCGCGACTTTGGAGATAGCGATCAACCCGTCTACAACGGCCGAGGCGCGTAGTTTGCGCGACGACTGAGGCAAAAGCACTCCAAAGGCCAATCTCACCGATCAATACGAATCGGTATCTTTGCATTTGTGAAAATTCGTATTGCTGGTGGCAAAAAATTCAATCTTGCCAATTCTAGGCAAGCCAAATCAAACCGTGCTGGCCTTCCAGCGTCGTCGAGCCATTCTCACCTGAACCACCCTCACCTGAACGAGAATCAAACAGAATCTCGCCTACCCCCAAGCCCCCAAACGAAATCGGCTTACTCGTTTCCGCATCCAACCGCGCACAAACATGCAGCTCTCTACCCGCTAACTTTCCATCGCCATTAGCAAACGATTTCGGGATCGAGTAAACCAATCGATAAACATTGTTGGCAGTATCTGATTCGGTTCGCATGTTTGCAACGGACAACCAACCACCGGCAATTCCCTGCTTTCGAAAATCAAGCAAAGTTTTGTACCACTGATATGTGGCGGAGTTTTGAATGGCGGGAGTTGATTTCGTTTCTAAGAACGCGGCAGGATCCGATGGCAACGGCGATCCCGCCCAGTCATGGTGAGGATACTCATCGCGCCGCCCCTTGTCGACGGATTTGCGTAAACGCTGATCTTCGAAATCGGCAAAGAATGGAAACGGGGCGTCAGTCGACCACTCTTCGCCCATGAAGATCATCGGAATGGACGGATAAAGTAAAAACAGTGGCGCAGCGGCCAACTGAAACGCATGGGATGTCAACTGATGAAGTCGTTTTCCATGTGGGTGATTGCCAACACTATCGTGCGTCTGAAGTGCCATTATCAACGATTCGATGTAGTTTCGATCGCCGTTGGGATGGTTCTGTTTTCGAATCGCATCGGTCACGCGAACGGCTTCGGGCGTCGAAAAAACATAGGCGTGCTCAAGGGCCTTCGCCAAATCGCCGGAACCAGTGTACGACCGATTGGTCAGCCGAACCTCTGGATCTCCGACCGAATAAACCGCGTGCATTAAACAGTCGGACCAGATCGCGTCGTAGTTTGGATTTCCATTCTCAACATCGCCCACCAACTCGGGATCGTAAATGTTCGACTCGCCGATCAGGTAAACCTTTCGATCAATCGTTTCCGAATAGCGTTCGAACTGCTCTTTGATCTCTTGAAGAATGTGCGGAGCTTTATCGTCAAACATGTAGTGGACAGCATCCAACCGGAGACCATCAAAATGATATTCATCCATCCAAAACAAAACGTTGTCAACGACGAACTTTCGGACTTCATCCACATCGAAATCAAGCGCATCCCCCCATGGAGTTCCGTATTTCTTCGAGCGGTAGCCACCAAACTCTGAGAGATAATTTCCCTCGGGGCCGACGTGGTTGTAAACAACGTCGTTGATGACTGCGATTGAGTTTTCATGACAGGCGTCGACGAAGGCTTTCAGTTCATCGGGAGTACCAAAGTTATTTCGCGGCGCGAAGTAGTTGACCCCGTCGTACCCCCAATTCCATCGACCTGGCGTTTGAGACAGCGGAAGCACCTCGATGGCGGTAATGCCCAATTGTTTGAGTTCGCCCAAACGCTCGATTGCAGCGAGGTAAGTTCCCTCTTGCGTAAAAGAGCCAACGTGCATCTCGTAGATTACAAGATCACGTTTTTGAACGCCGCTCCAATTTTTGTCTGACCATTCGTAGCTGTCCAAATCGATGACTTGAGAAGGCCCATGTACACCGAACGGTTGGAACCGCGAGCGAGGATCGGGTCTACCCATTTTGTCGTCCAGCTTGAACCGGTAGAGAGTTCCAACGGGACAATCTTTGATGATTCCGGTGAACAATCCATCCGCGTTACGCCTGAGCGGATGGCTGGCGATGAGATCTTCTTGATCACCCGTTCGAGCAACGAATTCAACCAATAGTTTTTTTGCTTGGGGAGCCCAAACACGAAACTGGGTTTCGCCTGGCGCGACAGGAACTGCACCATAGGTTCTGTGGGAAATTAAGTTAGAGTTCAAATTAGAATCCGTTCCAATTGTTTTTTTAACGGTTGTGTTTTGCGGCCTAGAATTCTCGCGGGCATAAAACGATTCCACACGACCAATACAGCTTGTACGCGTGAAAGCCGAACTTTCAATGTCATCGTTCTCAGAGTGCCCTACGACATCGAGATGTCTGGCTCGACGAACACCAGTGCACGCAAGAATCATATCGAAAAAACATGCGGGCACAAAAAGCTGCGACGCCCTCGCTCTCGATTACTTTGCGTCGCCAGCTTCGACGATCACCAACTCGTGTTTCTCGACGTCGTATTGGTATTTTCTACTTTTCGGTAATTGCGGCAGCTTGAGATTGTACTTTTTTATAATCTCGGTCATGAATTCTTCATGATCTTTTGGGTATCGGCCGGTGGTCGCATGAAAGAGTTGGATATTTTTTTCGATCGCCAATTTTGAAACTTGGCCGGCCGCAAAACCGTAGCCTTGCATTGCCGCGCCGTAGGGGTTGTTTGACTTGACCTGAGTGTCAGCAAGCTTTGCCCCCTCGCCGTCACCGTCGGCATCGTACTCACCAATGTCTTGAGTGGTCTGGTTCAAGATCGGTTTCTTCTCTGATTTGCTTTCCGCCATCGGTTCAACACACCCAACAGCAAACACGACTGTCGATAACGTCACTGCAGTGAGGATTCGCTTAAGCATTTTTCAGTTCCTGAAATTGAGACATTAACGTACGCCGCAGACCTGTAATTGAGGCCTACCGCATGCAAGCCTATGAAGGCTGATTTGATTGGTCAACCGACAAAGCAATGCTTGACAGATATCTTGAGGCAAAAAAAGATCCTCGCTGAATAATATCCAACGAGGATCAAAAAACTACTCAAATTCTCAATGTGAATCCGTGTAAATCTTTAACGCAAAACGTGATTACATTTTATCGATGTAGCGATTGACGATATTTTCCAGCAGTTCCTGACGTCCGCTTTGATTGCCAGCGATGTCGCCTTTTTCAAGCATCAAAGTTTCCAAGTCGCTGAAGCTCATCTCGCCCTTTTCAATTTTTTGTCCAAGCCCAGAATCCCAACTGCTGTAACGATCGGTCACGATGTTTTCGATCGCTTTGTCGGCTCGAATCGAAGCAGCAATTTTCAGTCCACGTGCAAACGCGTCCATGCCACCGATGTGTGCGTAGAATAGATCGACAGGTTCGAAACTTTCACGACGAACTTTCGCATCAAAGTTAACACCGCCCGGAGCCAATCCGTATTTCAGCAAGACCAACATGGATTGAGTTGTCAGGTAATAATCCGTTGGAAACTGATCGGTATCCCAACCAAGTAACAAGTCACCTGTGTTGGCGTCGATCGAGCCAAGCGCTCCCTGCATGCCAGCGTACTCAAGCTCGTGCATCATCGTATGACCAGCAAGTGTTGCATGGTTGGTTTCGATGTTCAATTTGAAGTGATCCATCAAATCGTAAGCACGCAAGAAATTCAAGCAGGCTGCACAATCTGAATCGTACTGGTGCTTTGTTGGCTCTTTTGGTTTTGGCTCAATTAAAAACTGACCGGTGAAACCAATCTCTTTCGCGTAGTCGACAGCCATGTGAAAGAAACGACCAAGGTGGTCGAGTTCTCGCTTCATATCGGTGTTGTAAAGATTCATGTAACCTTCTCGACCACCCCAGAAAACGTAGTTCTCACCACCGAGCATGTGGGTGACTTCCATCGCTTTTTTTACTTGGGCTGCAGCGTAAGCGTAAACTTCAGCGTTGCAGGTTGTTGCCGCACCGTGCATGAATCGTGGGTTGCTAAACATATTAGCTGTACCCCAGAGCAATTTGACGCCTGAGCGATCCTGCTCTTCTTTCAAGACTGCGGCCACGGCATCAAGATTCGCATTGGACTGGGCCAGCGAACTTCCTTCGGGAGCAACATCACGATCGTGAAACGCGTAGAAAGGCGCGTCCAATTTTTCAAAAAACTCAAACGCGACTCGGGCTCGGTTACACGCATTTTCAACAGATTCAGTTCCATCATCCCAAGGCCGAACCATCGTCGCGGAACCAAACGGATCGGCTCCCGTGGCTCGAAAGGTGTGCCAGTAGCAAACGGTAAAACGAAGATGCTCCTTCATCGTTTTGCCTTCGACAATTTCTTCCGGGTTGTACCAACGGAACGCCAGAGGGTTGTCTGACTGTGGACCTTCGTATTGGATCTTGCTGATTTCAGGAAATGCGCTCATGAGTGCCTCGTTCTTCAAAAGTGTTCGTGCCAACGTATCGTGCCAACGTATTCGTCGAGAAATTTCACTCGACGTTGGGTGTTTGTTTTAAGCGAGCCCAAAACTCAAGCGAGAGCCAGCAACGAATCGCCAACGCCTCACCCAAGAATTGGGCTCATAGAACATTTGAATCTTTTGACGTTCGATTGCCAGTAGATGTTTCGCTAACTACCATAGAAATTTCACCGCCATCAATTAGGAAATTCCATGCATTCCGTCTAATGCACCCATCCTCCCCTAATACATTTGACCGTCCGTTTTATGAAGCAAATCAATCCATTCAGGGTTAAACGCCGTTCGGTCGCGGTGCTGGTTGAAACGTCCAATGCGTATTCGCGCGGTCTCCTCGAAGGCGTACTGGCATACGTAAAACAACGTTCGAATTGGTCGATGTTCGTCAACGAACAAGAGCGCGGCGCCGACCCGCCGAAATGGTTGGCTGGGTGGAACGGCGATGGAGTAATCGCGAGAATTGAAACAGATAACATCGCGAGAGCTGTCAAAAAGCTCGGGCTGCCTGTGGTGGATCTCAGTGCGGCGAGACATGTCCCCAACATTCCATGGGCTGACACGGACGACGAGGCCATCGCAAAACTCGCAGTGGACCACTTTGTCGAGCGTGGATTCACCAACTTGGCATTTTGTGGCGACCCTGCGTTTCGGTGGTCTGATGCTCGTTGCGCAAGATATGCCGAAATCGTAGTCGAAAAGGGGCTTTCGTTTTTCGACTACCAATCGATCCCACGCTACGATCCGAAGTACAGTTTGGATAGAGAGAAAAAGAAGCTCGCGACTTGGCTCAAACAACTCCCCCGTCCCGTAGCGATCATGGCTTGCTACGATTTCAAAGCACAGCAACTACTCGACGTTTGTCGCGAGTTGGAAATTTCGGTTCCAGAAGAAATCGCTGTCCTGGGAGTTGATAACGATCACTTTATGTGCGAGTTCGCCAGCCCGACACTATCGAGCATCATCCCGGACACGAAACGAACTGGTTTCGAAGCGGCAGAGTTGCTTGATAAAATGATGTCTGGCGAAACCGTGCCCACTCAGAAATTACTGACTCGACCACTTGGAATTGAAACGCGCAAGTCGTCTGATGTTTTGGCAAATGAAGACAAAGACATTGCAGCTGCACTCAGATACATTCGCCAACACGCCAACCACAACATACGAGTCAGCGATGTGTTGAGACAAGTTGAAATGTCACGCCGTGTCTTCGAAAGCCGATTCCAAAAAGCGATTGGTAGATCGCCGCATCAGGAAATTCAACGTGTCAGAACGAACCGGATCAAGGAACTGCTGAAAGAGCCCGAGCTGTCGATTCTTGACGTAGCAAAACATGCGGGGTTCGAGCACGCCGAATATATGGCGGCTGTTTTCAAACGTGAAACGGGAATGTCGCCGACCAAGTTTCGAGCGGATTTAGCGAAAAATCAATTTGGAACGGGAGAGCAAAGATCAGCTTTCGGCTGAGCACTGATGGATTCTGAGTAGTTTGCAACAACCACACTGGGACATCGCTAGTTGCCAGCTGGCAGAGGGTCGGGATCTCTCTTGGAATGAAGCCCATCATTGAATCACCAACCTCAAGCTCGCTCTGCAGGCCTCCCGTGTCAAAATCTCATCGAAGCATTCATCGTCAGCTGCGTTTGGTGGTGACGGCGACATCACTAGCGGCGTAGTCGGCCGATTTTTTTGTTTGGGCAAAACGGCGACGACACCATTAGCAGGAACGAGGGAGACGGCCGACTTTCTGGTGGCGATGGAATCGACAATGGCAATCTGGCAATGATCGAGTTAACGGCGCTGCAACGAAGACAAACTTTACAGCGGCATTGGCGATGACTTTCTCCACGGTGAAGGCTCGCAAGATTTGCCGTTGGGCAGAATCGGAGCTGATTTTCATGCAAACGTAACGTTTGGCGACACGGTCGTCGGTTCTGTGCCAGGCGAAGACTCGCAGTCTTAGCCTTGTGACGGATGAGTCAGTTCTCTGACGGCTTTCCGATCGGACGGACAAGCCAGCTAACGCCGTTTGATGAAACTGGATATAAATAAGACCGTCCGTAGTTTTCATTTCGCTGGTCAATGGTCAGCCCGCGTTGATCCGAAGCCAGGGAGTAGGTTTGAAGCGATCAGATATTATTGGAATCGTTTTCGCACTATTGAGCGTTGCGTTTTGCGTGTTTGGTTTGACTCAGCTAAAAACCAACACCGAAGACGTAATGCAGTGGCTGCCTGACCAGTCGCAAGCCCGTGAAGACTATGACTATTTCGAACAACATTTCGGCTCTGATGACTTTTTGATCGCCACGTGGGACGGCTGTACCGTCGAAGATCCGCGTCTAAGTCAGTTCGCCCAACAGCTGCGCAAAAACGACCCCGATGGCTTGATTCAAACGGTGACCAATGGAGCCGAAGTCGTCGATCGGCTTTCGCGCGAGTTGCGGATCTCAAAACAAAGCATCGTCAAAAGACTCAAGGGCGTTTTCTTTGGTGCTGAGAATACGGAACTCACCTGCACCTATCTCGAACTCTCGGCTGCAGGTACCGCCAACCGTATGGGCTCGATGGATATCGTTTGGAATGCGATTGAAACCACCGATGGCCTTGGCCGAGAAACGGTCTTGCTTGGCGGCTATCCCTATATCGCAACCCATATTGATGGGCAGCTAAAAAACTCCTACGGCAATTTTTTGATTCCCTCTGTCGTTCTGGCAACGCTGGTTTCGTTGTTTTGTTTGCGCAACATTGTGTTAACGATGATCGTGTTCGTGACGGCAGTCGGCGCGGCGGCGGTCAGCGTTGCCTTTGTTCCAATTTGTGGAATGAAGTACGGCGGCCTAATGTCAATCATCCCTGCGCTGGTATTTGTACTGGCAACGTCGGGTAGCATTCATTTGATTCGTTACAGCCTCGGCGTGATTGGAGATACCCGAAAACTGATTGCGATTGGTTGGAGACCGTGCGCGATCTCTACAGCCACGACCGCGGTCGGGATGTTGTCCCTGACTCGAAGTAGTTTTCCTGCGATTCGAAATTTTGGATTCTTTTGCGCGACGGGAGTCATGTTCGCGCTACTCTTCCAACTGGCCGTCGTGCCTTGGCTATTGGGAAGATTCGGCGAGAACGGTTTGAGAAAACTTGCTGCCAGAAGCGAAATAACTTCGATCTGGCAAACGCTACTTGAAACCATTCGACGTCAAAAGTATCTCGTGAGTTTCGCAAGCATTGGGCTGATGGTGTTGGGCGGAATCGGTTTATCGAGACTGGTTGCCGAAGTCGAAGTTGAAAAACTTTTCCGAGCTGACTCTTTAATCATTCGTTCGTTGACAGATTTAGAGGCACGACTGGGACCGATGGACCAAACCGAACTCCTGGTCGTTTTTGACAACGCCGATGCGGACGGCTTTCCTGATCGAGCCAAATTGATTCGCCAAATTCAGTCGTCGATTGGAAAATTGCCGCGTGTTGGCGTGACTTATTCGTTGACCAATTTTTTACCGAAAGAGCCCACGAAAAAGAACGTAAAATCTTTCGCCAAACGAGCGACCTACCGCAACATCCTGCGACGCGAGCGGGAAAACCTTGCCAACGGTAATTTGTTGAAAGTAGATGGCAATCAGGAAGCCTGGCGAATCAGCCTACGTTTTCCTTTTACTGAAGAAAATGACTTTGCTGGTTTGGCGAAAAATGTCATTTCGACTTCTAACCAAATTGCCGAACGTATGACGGATCGGAATGCGATGAGCTTGGTTGCACCCAGTCTGAATAATGACGATTCAAAAAGCCAAACAGATGATGAAACCAAAAAAACGCCGTTAGACAAACCACGTTTTATCTACACTGGCAAAACGCAGCTATTTCATCACGCCCAAGTCACCTTATTGGCTGACCTGTTTCAAAATTTCATGTTGGCGTTTTTGATCATTACACCGATGCTCATCATTGTGCTTCGGTCTCTGTCGCTGGGCTTGATTGCGATGCTGCCTAATGTGTTTCCTACTTTGATTGTTTTTGGTGGCATGGGCTGGTGCGGCTATCCCGTCGATCTGGCGATTGCAATGACCGCCTGTGTAGCTCTCGGGATCGCCGTTGACGATACAACGCATTTTCTGATTCGATTTCGAGACCATGGCGGCCAGCTCGACAATGTTGTCAGTCCGATTGGCCAAACAATCATTCAATGTGGGCCCGCGATGTTGCACACGACTTTGATCGCTGGTGCTGGCCTGATCGTTTATTACTTTAGCGACATGTTAGTCGTGGCAAGATTTTCCTGGGCAATTTGCACGTTGCTGCTGATTGCTTTGATTGCCGATGTCATTATGTTGCCAGCGATATTATTCCTGCTCGGGAAAAGC
>JBGCDK010000155.1:0-4535 GCA_045105295.1 Mariniblastus sp. | reverse complement strand
CCAACGCCCGCGAGCAAAGCCAGGATTGTCAAAAACAAAAATGAGTTTCGAACTGCAGTAAGCATCGATTTTGCTCCGAGATAGTGGCTGGTGATGGCAAGTGCCGTTGCCCAGCGCAGAAGTTATACACATCACTATCCTTCGGATCTCTAAGACCCTTGAATTCAATAGCACACAAAGAAGCCGAAACGTCTAACCAACGGGAATGGGTTAGCTGATCGGTAGAGTCAAATAAGCATCCGTGTTATCTTTCGCCAGGCGTACCACACGGAACTTTCGCAAAAAGGACATACGGCAGGAGGGTTTTAGAGGATTCGCTTAGAGGATTCGCTTAGAGGATTCGTTGGCGCAATGATTCTCTCAGTGCCTTGAATTTCGCCGACCAGAGTAGGTTCGCTTACGAAAAAAGCCTGCTTAACCGTTATAGTTTAGCAGGCTTGGAATTTTAGCTTTTCGTTGGGCCGTCCAAAAATTTTCGATCCAGGGTTACCCGTTGCGCATCCAATCGCTGTTTACCCCATCAAGAACCTTTGCAAACCTGAATCATCGCAGTGATGAATGACCGGCTTAATGGGCCCAGCGTTTCAGTCTTTCGTTAGTCGTCCATCACTTCTGTCTCGCGAGCTTTCGCGATTTCCGCAGCTTGGCTTTCGAACTTCTTTGTCAGTTCTTGGATCTGATCCTTGATGTCATCGCGTTGATCTTCAGAAAGTACTTTGTCTTTCTCTTCTTGCTCGGCAGCCTTGTTACCATCGCGTCGAACGTTGCGGATCGAGATTTTCGCCTCTTCGGTCAAGTCCTTGATGCGGCTGACCATTTTCTTTCGAACGTCAGTCGACAGTGGCGGAATGTTAATCCGAACCACGCGTCCGTCGCTTTGTGGATTGAAACCAAGATCGCTCGACACAATGGCTTTTTCAATTTCCTTGATAATGCCTGCGTCGTAGGGACGAATCACGATCTGTGTGGGTTCAGGTGCTCCGACCTGAGCCACTTGTTTGATCGGAGTTGGCGAACCGTAGACGTCAACGCGAAGAGAATCAACCAAACCGGGATTGGCCCGACCAGTTCTGATTCCGCTGAGGCTCTTTTTCAGGACCTCGATCGCTTTGTCCATTCGTTGCTGGGCGTCTTCAATGATTTCAGTCGCGGGCATGTGATCCTCCAGTGCGTTGCAGTGTTGTATGTCTTTGAATGTTTGATCAATCAGCAGTTGTATCCTGCCGACGGATTTGAAATTCTAGATATTGAAAAACTAAAAAGTGTCTAAGTCACGGGCTTGTTGGTCACCAATGTTCCGACCTTCTGCCCGGTCACGGCTTTCACAATGTTTCCGTCTTTGCGGAAGTTAAAAACCATCAGCGGCATGTTGTGCTCCATGCAATGCGAGATAGCCGTCGAGTCCATGACTCGTAGATTCTTCTCGATTACGGTTTGGAAGTCCAGTTCGGAATACATGACGGCGTGCGGATTCTTTTCAGGGTCTTCGCTGTACACTCCGTCGACCCGTGTAGCTTTCATTAAAATATTGGCCCCGAGTTCCATGCTGCGAAGCGCTGCCGCGGTGTCCGTAGTCACGAATGGGCCTCCCGTTCCGGCTCCCAGAATCACGATTCGGCCTTTTTCCAAATGGCGATGAGCACGACGTCGGATATAGGGTTCGCAAACGCCGTCCATTTTGATCGCACTCATCAGCCGAGTCTGGCAGCCGACAGATTCCAAGGCATCTTGAAGTGCCAATCCGTTGATGATCGTGGCCATCATTCCCATGTAGTGAGCTGTGGCTTCCTCAACAATTTGATTTTTAGCTTTGAATTGGCTTCCGCGAAGAATATTTCCACCGCCGATAACGACAGCGATCTCGCAACCTAGCTGCTGGGCTTCGTGGACCTGTTTGGAAATGTGAACCACTTCCTCCATGCTGATTCCACGCTCGCCCGACGGGCTAAAACTCTCGCCCGAAAGTTTCAGAATAATTCGTTTGTACTTTGCAGTCTCAGTCATGCTTTTCTTGTCGGTCAAATTTTTAAAGGCTACTCTGTTAACTCTCAGGGCTCCGTAGTCCCAATTAGAGTATAAAAAAAGCCCCGCATAAAGCAGGGCTCAATCAATGTTTGGGTTTAACCAACCGCTACTCGCTTGAATTCAACAAGCTCAGCTTCGGCACTCAAGTTTTTGATTGCCTCTTCAACGGTTACCGAGTCATCCAAGGCGTATTTCTGACTTAATAGGCAACGCTCTTGGTCAAGCAAAGAGTTGTCCGAGATGAAACGCTCAAGCTTGCCTGGTACGATTCGATCCCAGATTTTTTCTGGTTTGCCTTCTGCAGCCAACTCAGCCTTGATTGCTTCCTCAGCAGCAGCCATGACTTCGGGAGTCAACTGAAGCTGGCTTACGTATTGTGGAACCATCTTCACTGGCTTACCAAGATTTTCGGCTTCGTTCAAATCGTTTTCAGCTTTAATTTGAGCCTGAATCGCTTCTGTTTCATTGGCGACGAAATCTGCATCGAACTCTTCAGGTCGCATGATCGAAGGAGCCATCGCTGCGATGTGCATGGCGACGCTGCGAAAGAATCCTGCTGCTTCGCTGCTGCCACCGTCTTTGTAAGAAACCAAAACGCCAATCTTGCTGCCAGCGTGAATGTAAGACGAAATGTTGTCGCCTTTTACAATTTGGTAATCGGAGATCTCGATCTTCTCGCCGATCTTTCCGGTTTGCTCAATCAATTTTTCGGCAACAGTCGCACCGTCGTACGCCAACCCAGCAAACGCGTCTTTGTCAGCAGGCATCTCAGCCAAAGCAAGTTCGGCGAGTGTTTGAGCCAACCCGGTGAAGTTTTCGTTTTTGGCGACGAAGTCAGTTTCGCAGCTAAGTGCCATGATGATTCCGGCTTTGCCAGATTCTTCTGTTAAAGCAACCACGACGCCTTCGTTGGCATCACGATCGGCTCGCTTTGCAGCAACTTTTTGGCCTTTCTTGCGAAGCCAATCCATTGCGCCATCAATGTCGCCACCAGATTCTTTGAGGGCTTCTTTGCAGTCCATCATGCCTGCGCCAGTTGATCGTCGAAGTTCGCTTACGTCTTTTGCTGAAATAGACATTGTTATCCTTTTCAAATTTGCTGTTGTTTTGGTTCGCCAGCCTTTACGAACGCGGTGTTCAAAGGCATTGTTTGTTGGCGGTTGTGAAGATGCGAAACTTTCAGAGCGGACTTCATGACGCGTCCGAAAGTGATCGCCCACGGCCCCTTGAGAAATAGAGACCGTGTGCAAATCAAAATGTTCAGGTGGGAAATCAAAACGGCAACGATGTTGAGATTTGACCACAAATATTCGGCAAACCGCTCAATACCGCTGGGCATTGAGCAGGCCGATTGCAAACTCTGCTGCTGAGATTAGCTGGCTGGTTTAGCTTCTGCTTCAGCGTCTTTATCAGGAATCGCTGGGGCTGCGGCAGTTGCAGGAGCGACTTTGTCTGATCCTTCGTTTTTGGCAACGATGTCCTTGCGACCCGCCAAAACGGCATCAGCCATGTGGCTCATGATCAATTCGATCGAACGGATACCGTCGTCGTTTCCTGGGATGGGAAGATCAATCGAATCTGGATTACAGTTCGTATCGATCAACGAAACAGTTGTGATGCCCAAGTTGCGAGCTTCGAGAACTGCATTCTTTTCCTTGTTCGGATCGACAATGACCAAGCACTCAGGCAATCGGTTCATTGATCGCATACCGTTCAGGTTACGGTGGATCTTGCGGTACTCACGGTTAAGTGAAGACTGGGCTTTCTTCGAGTAGGACTCCAGTTTATCACTGCCACGAATCGCTTCTAGCTCTTCCAATCGGCCCATTCGACTACGAATGGTACGGAAGTTTGTCAAAGCACCACCCAACCAACGCTCGCTCACGAACGGCATTCCGCAACGTTCGGCTTCGCGTTGAACGGCGGCAGACGCCTGACGTTTTGTTCCAACGAACAGGATAAGGCTGCCACCACCGGCAACCTGAGAAATGTACTTCTTGGCTCGAAGCAGGCCACGGACAGTCTCACGAATATCCATGATGTGAATCTGGTTTTTGCGACCGTAGATGTACGGCGCCATTTTCGGGTTCCAACGACTGGCACGGTGGCCAAAGTGAACACCCGCATCGATTAGATCTTGAACTAGCGGATTCGCCATAGTTTTCTTTCCATCACATTCGGAGTTTATCGACAACCAGAATAGCTGACTTGGCTGTCCTTTATGCAGGAACAGCACCGAGTGATTTTTCAAAGTGATTAATAATTAGAAACACCCGACATAAGGTGTCCCTGAGCAAGTTCACAAATATATCGGTAACCTTTCGACCCCACAATTGTAAATGCGGGCTATTCCCGCGTTTTTCCGTGAGATTCCTGGCTCGCTACGCCCCGCGCTTAAATCTGGAGCACGCTATGCCAAACTTTAGCGGTGAACATCACGTCCAAAAGCCTGCTTTTTCGTTTGCGATCCGCCCTAGACCACTTGGCTTGATGGTATTTGTCGCGCTTTG
>JBGCDK010000154.1:0-27017 GCA_045105295.1 Mariniblastus sp. | reverse complement strand
GGTTGAAATGACTTTGGTAAATGGTGAAGTCGTTTACGACCGTGACAACGACGAAGAACTCAAACGTTTGCTTGGACTTGTCGACGAGTATGGCAATCCGGTTGAGCCTCCAAAGAAAAAAACTGCGGCAAAGAAAACGGCAAAGAAGGCCGAGGCCAAAAAAGAAGCCACTGACAACGCTAAACGTCGACGACCTCGCCGGCAGCCTGACGCTGATAAAAAAGACAAAGACAATTAGTACACCTACCACCCTGAATTACCCGAAGGAATAGTTTGATCATGTTAGGTGTGCGAATGAATATCCGCTTGGCCTTTATCGTTGCGGCAGCAATTGCGATCGGCACGAGTCCATCGATGGCTCAACCACCGCAATCCGATGTCTATTTTGCAAAACAGATTTGGACCGGAGTTGGCGAACCCATCAACGATGCCGCAATGGTAGTGATTGATGGAAAAATTGTTTCCGTTGGCCCAAAGAGCAATGCCTCGATTCCACCGACCGCCAATCGACACGAGCTTGGAAGCCGCGTGATCATTCCGGGTTTGATCGCGGCTCAAACAAATCTATCTGGAGCTGCCGACGAAGAACGGACGCTCACACCCCAAATCAGTGCCCTCGATGGTTTTGACTTTTTCGCAGACCGAAACGAACTGCTTAAATCAGGAATCACAACGGCTCAAATCTCCACTGGACAATCGCGATTGATGTCGGGTGTCGGTGGAGTTGTTCAGCTTTCTGGTAAGAACATTGGTGAACGAATTCTATCTGAGCGCGAGAGCCTTCGGATCATTCTGACGAGCAGCTCGCGCAATCCTCCGCGAATTTTCGAGCCGGCTGTCGGTCCAGTTTCGAATGATCGACCACTTGAAGCAACTCGACCGCAACTTGCGACCTTGACCGCTTCACTGGCTGGCCTGCGTCAAATTTTCAAACAGGCGACTGCCCGATCAAAATCAGATTCTGCCGAAGAGCCCGATGCTGTTATCGACACCGTCGCCGAACTACTTTCTTCAAAAACACCGATTCGAATCTCAGCCCAAACAACTCCAGAAATTCGTGGGGCGGTGAGTTTGGCAGAAGAGTTCGACTTGGATATTGTGCTTGTCGATTGCGTTGGACTTAAGCCTTTCGAAAAATCATTCAAGGATTGGAAGCCGTTTGTCAAAGGCGTCGTCCTTTCAGGTTTTTCCCCCGGCACAATTGCCAACCCAACAATTGAACAAATCAAGAACCAGAAAGAACCTTGGGAGTTCGCTCGCGAATTGATCGACGCTGGAATTCCCGTCTCCATCCGAACACGAACCGATTCAGACCTCACGAAAATGATGTTTGTTGCGGGCCAATTCATGCAAGACGATTTGACAGCTCAGGAATTACTAGCCTCAATCACGAGCAACCCAGCTGCATTGATGGGTGTCGATTCTGAAGTGGGCTCGCTCGAAAAAGGCAAGCGTGCTGATTTCGTCGTCCTCAACGATGCACCTTTCAAGCTGCACTCTCGTGTCGTGTCGACTTACGTTTCCGGCAACGCAACGTTTGAATCTAAAAAAGAAGCCACAACGACGGTTGTCAAAGCCGACCGCGTTTACATTGGTGATGGAAAATATCTCGACAATGCGAGCGTTGTCGTCAAAGGAAAAACTGTTCGCGGTATTGGATCGAGCGTTTCAGCTCCAACCGGTGCAGATGTCAAAACGTTTGACGGTGCAGTCATCGTTCCGGGTTATGTAGACCTTGGAGCAGGGCTGGGAATCGGCGGACGTTTGTCAGGTGCGGTCACGCTTTCTACGAAACTGGGAGGCCAGCTTTATGGTGATGACCCGGCGATTGAGTACGCTCGAAGCCACGGAATCACAACGGCTTTACTGGGAACAAGTTCGACACCGTCACCACTGGTGGCATTTAAGCTTGGTTCGGACGCTCGGGTCATTTCAGATCCAATCGCAATTCGATTCAAATTGACAGGCGATACCGCTGCAGGGATTTCAACCAACGAAAAATTGTTGAAAGCTGGAAAGGCATACGCTGACTCTTGGATCAAATATGAGAAAGATCTTGCCGAATACGAGGCGAAGGTAAAAGCGGAAGCCGCCAAACCAGAAGCAAAAAAAGCGGTACCAAAGAAAGAAGAAGCCAAGCCGGCCGAGAAAAAGGCTGAAACGAAAAAAGAAGATTCGAAAAAGCCTGAAGACAAAAAGGAAACGGATAAAAAAGAGGTTGAAAAGAAAGATCCCGAGAAAAAGGATCCAGAAAAGAAAGAGAAAAAGAAAGTCCTCACCGATCCGATCACCGGAACCTGGGAAGGCGAGCTTGAGTCGGAGCGACTGCCTGAACCACTTCGTACAGTCAAATTTGAACTCGTACTCGAAGGTGACACAGTCACCGGAACCGCTGACATTTTCCGCGCCTCGATTGACATCGAATCGGGCAGTTACAACCGGGAAACTCGCGAACTCAAAATGACCATCTCTCGACGTGGCACAGCGTTACCAATCAATGGGACCCTAGACGAAAGCGGAAAGTTCAAATCGAGCATCGAGATGGGACGTATGGGTGCAGTTGATTTGACTGCCACACGAACTGTCGATAAAAGCAAGAAACCAGAGCCGGAAAAGAAAGACAAACCGGAAGATAAAAAAGAAGACAAGAAAGACAAACCGGCTGACAAAGACGACAAAAAGGAAGCTGATTCAAAAGATTCCAAGAAGCCTGAAGAAAAATCAGCCGACGAGAAAAAGGCAGCCGAAAAAGCTGCTGCCGAAAAAGCTGCAGCTGACAAAGCTGCCGCGGCTAAAAAGGCTGCCCCCAAGGCTCCCAAAAAACCGCGTCTTACTGCAGCACTTGAACCGTACCGAGCTTTGTTTGCTGGCAAGATTCCAGCGTTCGTTGAGTCTCGCGATTTAAACTCAATCAAAGCGACCGCAGAATTGTTCTCGAAAAAGTACAAGGTTCGCACGACGATTGTCGGTGCCGATGATTTGGCACGCGAACCGGGATTGTTGGCCGGATACGACGTATCGGTTGTGACTGGCCCATCGTTCACCGTGACGATCGACAAGAACCCGCCAACCAACCTGCCACAACTACTCGCCAACGAGCGTTTGCAATTTGGCTTCCAATCCTCGGGTACCACTGGTGCAGGCCAACTGCCCGGTGCAATTCAATTCGCCGTCAGCCAAGGACTTTCGTCCACCGACGCGATCGAAGCACTAACGGCGAGCCCGGCAAAGATGCTTTCTGACAAAATTAATTTCGGCAGCCTTGCCAGTGGCAAAGACGCTGACCTTGTGGTTCTTAGCGGACCACCCTTTGAATTTTCTACTAAAGTCCTCGCCGTTATGATTGATGGTGTTTGGGTTTACGAACGTGAGGAACAAAAGTGAATTGGAATCAAATGAAATACCTCGCTTCAACCTCGATCGCGATTCTGGCCTGCCTTGCGATTGCTTGCGCACCTGCGTTCGCTCTCGACGATGAGAAAACTAAGAAACCAGCAAAACCGAAACTTGCCATCCACGTTGGCAAAATTTTGACTTGTGCCGGTGATGCCATCGCCGACGGGACAATCTTGGTCAAAGACGGAAAGATCGAAGCGATCGGTCCTCGAAAAGAAATCACCGTCCCCGAGGGCTACACCGTCATCGACCACTCCGACGAGTTTGCGATGCCCGGATTGGTCGAAGCCCACAGCCACGTTGGCGGCACGGGTGACCTCAACGAGATGGTTTATCAGACCAACCCAGAACTAAGAAACTGGGATCAGATCATCCCACACAACCCACAACTAAAAGTCGCCATCGCTGGCGGCGTCACTACAATTTGCTGCATCCCCGGTAGTGGAACCAACATGGGTGGATTCGGCGTACTAATGAAGACCGGTCCTGGAGCCCGCGAAGACGTTATCATTCGTGCTCCCGGTGTTCTCAAAATCGCCCAAGCCGGAAACCCAGAACGACGTTCAGGAGAGACGGGATCGGGCAAGATGGGAATGAATTACGTCATCCGCCAACAGCTTCGTGAAGGTCAGTTGTACGTTCGCCAGTGGGATGATTTCGAAAAAGGTGAAGCCTCGAAACCTGAGTTCAACTTGCGTTTGGAATACTTCAAACCTTTGTTCCATCGCGAAATCCCAGTCGTCGTTCACACACAGCAATTCCAGGTGATTCAGTCGACCATTCGAATGCTTCACGATGAAATGAATTTGAAAGTCGTGATCGATCACGGAACGTTCGACGCTTACAAAATTGGCAAAGAATTAGCCAAACGTGACATTCCTGTCATGGCCGGCCCACGAGCGTTTTTGCTTGACCGCGACAAAGGTCAAATCATGGGCATCGTGAATGAATACGAAAAACGCGGAGTGAAAGTGCTGGGAGTAAACACCGACGCACCCGTCATTCCACAAGAAGAATTATTTTTCCAAGCCACCATGGCCGTTCGATACGGTTGGTCGGAAGAGCGAGCCATCCGAGGATTGACGATCGAAGTTGCGAAGGCCCTGATGATCGACGATCGCGTCGGATC
This sequence comes from Mariniblastus sp., assembly GCA_045105295.1. Taxonomy (GTDB): domain Bacteria; phylum Planctomycetota; class Planctomycetia; order Pirellulales; family Pirellulaceae; genus Mariniblastus. The sequence continues at coordinate 22,492 of JBGCDK010000154.1, read as the reverse complement.
ACTAGAAGTCGGCAAAGACGCGGACATTGTGATCTCAACTGGCTCAATCCTTGACCCTCGAAATTACGTGAAACAGGTGTTCATCGATGGACGCAGTATCTATGACATCAAAAAAGATCGAAGAAGGTTCTAAGAACATGAAATTGTGTTTCCCATTTCGATTTGAAATCCGATTCGCGTCCGCCCTCGCGCTCGCGTTGACATGCTGCTGTTTCGCAGTCACTTCTAACAGTGACGCTCAAACGATCGCATATGTTGATGCCACGATTGAAACGCTGGGCGAAAACGGACAACTAAAGAATGCAACGTTGGTCACCCGTGGCGACAAAATCGTCGACGTTGGAACGGATGTTGAAATTCCTGACGATGCCCGAGTGGTCTCGATGAAGGGAAAGACAATCATGCCTGGAATGATTGACCCCTATTTCGTATTCCAGCAAAACCCGTCTAGTGCATCCACTCGAACCGTTGTGTTCAATGGTCGAACCTTTACGATCCCCAACCGCACCGCAACTTTTTCAGCGGGAAGTTTTAATCGCATCGGCGAGTATTTCTATCCTTACAAGTTCGATTTCAAACCAGCTCTGCGCAGCGGAGTCACGACTGGAAATCTCGTTTCTGATGGACGTGGGCTTTCGGCCTTGGCTAACATTTTTGATGACCGAACTCCTGCCATGCTTTTCAAGAACGACGGTTTCATTTTTGCGAAACTTACCAATGCGACTGCTGCCTTGGATGTAATTCGCAAACCACTGACACCACCTAAGACAAGCTCGACGGCTTCAAAAACTTCTACCGCCAAAACTACGACGTCAACAAAGCCCAAATCGTCAGCAGATGAAGTCAAAGAAATGTGGACCAAAGTCCGCGATGGAAAAATGCCTTTATTTGTCAATGTGAACAACCAAGCGGGCGTGGCTCATCTTTTGAAAACCATCAAAGAGTACAAAAAAGTTCGTTTGGTTCTCGTCGCGACAGGCCCAAACCTTTACGAAACGCTCGACGAAATCAAAGCGAACAAGAACGTGACGGTGGTCCTGCAACCGGGAATCGACCGGGTCCCGTTCAAATCCGACCTTATGAACGTCTCGCAAATGCTTGCCACCAAAGAAATTCCGTTTGCCATCTCAATGACGTTGAGCGGCTCGCAATTAAGAGCATCACAAGACGACCCGATGTTTCCGTTGGCGATGCTTGTTCGCACAGGACTCGATCGCGAAACGGCTTTGAAATCCGTTACCATGATGCCAGCGAAACTATTGGAAATCGACAAAACACACGGCTCAATCGAAAAAGACAAGCACGCGAATCTGTTGATCTTCGATGGAGACCCGTTGAAAACAGGAAGCAATTTAGAGCAAGTTATTTTGAATGGAAACCAAACCTATGAAAACTAATCCTATGAATCTCGGTTTGGTCCGCTCACAATTGGTTCGAATCGAATTGGTCCGATTTTGCATGAGCCTCATGTTAATCGCCTGCGTTACGTTTCCATTGCTCGCTCAGGAACGTGGAGGGCGACGACGTGGTCGCCCGACTGCTCCAGAAACGAAAACGGAAACCAAAACCGAAGACAAAGATTCGGCTGAGCCTGAAGGAAAGGACAAACCCATCACGGCAATCGTCGGTGCGGACATTCACACCGTAACTGGCCCCATGATTCGTCAGGGAACGATCCTGGTTCAAGATGGAAAAATTCTTGACGTTGGCCAAACAGTCGAAGTCCCCAAAGACGCAATCGTGATCGACGCTGCAGGCAAAACCATCACCCCTGGTTTCGTCGCAATTAGCATGCAAGGCATCGGCGTTCGAACTGCACCAACAGGAACCGCGAAGCTTGCCGATTCACTTGATCCATTCGATCGCAACATGAAATACTCACTGGGTATAGGAATCACTTCGGGCTGTATTGAGACATCATCTCGACGTGGTGGACGGCGACGAAGAAGTGGCGAACCGGCTGAACGTTTCCCGGGATTGGAAATTCCAATCGAGGAATACGAGACTGAGGAGATGCTTGACTACGGCAACGAAGACACGGCTCTTTGCCCCTGCTGCGGGTTGCCAATTCTGCCAACAGAACCAATCACTCCAGCCAGACCGACGACAGAACAGCCGCGAAAAATGGCTGTGATTAAAATGAGTTATGGCAATCTGGATGAAATGCTGCTGAAAGAAACTGCTTTCTACAGCCCATCACCGGGTGCGTTGAGCGGACGTCTTCAGCGTCACAATTGGCGTTTAGAAATCAAAAAGGCTCGCGAAACAATTGCTGCCAACGAAAAAGCGGCTAAAGAAAAAGCAGCGGCCGCCGCGAAAAAAACGAGCTCAACCGCATCAAAAACAGTCTCGACGAAAAAGCCAACAACTTCTTCTCGTTCATCTCGTTCGAGCAAAGTCAAACCTGAGATCGAAAGCTTGATCAAGCGTGAAACGGCGATGCGTATTCGAGTAAACACTGTCGACGAAATTCGCGACATGGTCGATCTGGCCAATGAACTTGAATACGATCTCGTGATCGAAGGCGGCATCGAAGCTTGGGTGGTTGGACGAGAATTGGGCGCATCTGAGGTCAGTGTAATTTACACGCCACGTCAACGACGACGTCCTCGCAAAGGCTCTGAAGACACGACTGGTAGCTTCATTGAATCCCCAAAGATCTTTGAGGAATCCGGTGTTCCATTCGCAATCGCAACGCTCAGCAATTCGATCAGCATGAACGGATTGGCTGGACGCGATCTTTCAAGCCTTCCACTTGAAGCTGCATTTTCAGTTCGAGGCGGAGCCAGTGAAAAAGCCGCGCTCGCTGCGATCACGATCACGCCAGCAAGAATGCTTGGTCTTGAAGATCGAATCGGAAGTATCGAAAAGGGCAAGGACGCTGATCTTCTAATCTTGAACGGATCTCCGCTTGATTATCGAACCTACGTTGAACACGCTATGGTCGCTGGCAAGATTGCTTACGATCGTGCCAAGGAAAAAATCTATCCGGTTTACGAACGCAAAAACTAGGCTCCAAAATCTGATTCCCCTCCATTGGGCGACACGTCATCTGACGTGCCGCTTTTTTTGTGCGCTCACTCTCAATGGAAGCCGCCTCGCAAAAAACTACGATAGAATACAGTCGAAATCATTGAGTTTATCATCGCACAAACCAAAGACCTCCAATGAAACAATTTGTAGCGCTATTCGTTTTCGCTTTGCTTCTACCGTCCAACTGTCACTCTCAGGTCATTCCCAAATACGACCTCGGTGGAGCAAGCAAACCCAAACCTCAGTTGGACTTCAAAAAAGAAAACCAATACAAGCGTGTCCACCAATCGTCGCTTCGTTTTATCTTGCGTGGTGAGCTGGAAAAAACAGAAACGTTTCTGAACTCGTTTCTTAAGCGTTTCCCTGACGATCCAGAGTCACTTTACATGCTGGGTCTGTTGCACGCGCAACGTGAGGGCGAGGAAGCGTTACAGAAATCCGAATTGCTGTTGGCGAAATCAATTGAAGCCGGACTGCCTGAGGGTCGCTTGATTGCGGGCCCGAGGAAAATGATCGAACCACTGGCTGACTCGGATTTGATAAAAGGCCTTCACAAGAAATTTGCAAACCGCTTGGTCCATGGGCCTTTGGCTGGAAATATTTCGGGAACCTCCGCTTCGTTCTGGGTTCGAACCGCCACAGAAGTCACGGTTTCGGTTGAAGTCGAAAATGTCGCCACAGGCGAGAAACGATTGGGCGAAACGGTCCAATCAACTTCAACTGAGGACTATACCGCGGTTGCGAAAATTGCAGGTTTGCAACCCAACTCAGAATACAAGTACTCCATTTTGATTGACGGAAAACCCGCTGTATCAGAGTTCGAACAGCGATTTAGAACCCTGGCCGAGAAAGGCAAACCGTCCAAGTTCACCATCGCTTTCGGCGGCGGAGCGGGGTACGTACCTCAAAACGAACGGATGTGGGACACGATCGGTTCGTTCGATCCCGACGCGATTCTACTACTTGGTGACAATGTTTACATCGATGATCCTGAATCGGTCGTCATGCAGCAGTACACGTATCAACGAAGACAGTCGCGCCCGGAATGGCGACGCCTGACTGCTCGGTCGCCCGTGTTTACAATTTGGGACGATCATGATTTTGGAACCAATGACAGTTGGGGCGGGCCGGATATCGCAATTCCGTTTTGGAAGAAGGATTGGGTGTTTCCAATCTTCCGACAGAACTGGGCCAATCCAGGCTACGGTGGCGGCGATGACCAACCGGGATGTTGGTATTCGTTCCACATTGGCGACGTCGACTTCATCATGCTTGACTGCCGGTACTACCGCATGTCGCCAAAGATTGCTCCTCGTTCCATGCTTGGCACCGTTCAAAAGAAATGGCTGAAAGAACAGCTCGCCAGTGCCAAAGGAACCTTCAAAGTCATCTGCTCTTCGGTCCCCTGGGATTTCAGAACCAAGGGCGGCAGCAAAGACACTTGGAATGGCTACAAAAAGGAACACAACGAGATCATGCGATTCATCGAGTCCAATGAGATCGAAGGCGTCGTATTGATGTCTGCCGATCGCCACCGTTCTGACTGCTGGAAAATTGAACGCCCGGATGGATACGATTTGTACGAATTCAATTCGTCACGACTGACCAACCAGCACATTCACCCGACGATGGAAAAACAGGGAGCGATTTTCAGCTACAACAAACCTCAATCATTTGGATTGGTGACGTTTGACACTACTCTCGGCGACCCAACGGCAACCTATGAGGTGGTCAACATCGATGGAGAAAAACCACATTCCATCACGGTAAAACGTAGCCAACTAAAGAAGGACTGAACCTGAGGTTGCTCAATTCCGAACGCTTTATTTTGCGCACACTCTATTTTGCCTACGTTTAATTTTGCAATGCACAATTTCGCCACACAAAAATCCGGTTTTCTAACGTCAACCTATTCGAAACGCAAGCTATGAAAACTCTTCTCATTTTGACTGCCGTTGTCTTGGTCGGGATTTGGCCCCAGATTGAAACTTTTGCTCAAGAAAAATTCGTTACAAGTGAGAGCGATCAAGCTGTCACCAATTCCCATAAAGATTACCCAACGCTTGAGAATAAGTTTCGCGAACTGGCGTCGCCATACCTGACCAAGGACGAAACAGTTTTTAGCTTCAAAGCCCAGGCTCACAGCTTTGGTCATCTAAACCGGCCATGGCAAACACGAGAAAGAAACATCGCTGGATCGTTTTCGTTCGCTGGAGATCGTTTTCAACTTCGCGATTCACTCGGAAACGAAATCGCATTTACCCCCGAATCCTTTTGGCGTTCTTCGGGAGGTCGAGCAAGCGAGCCAACCGCTGCCGATCATGCAAATTATCTCAAAACAAGTTGTCGTTTCTCTCCACAGCTCCTACTTCGGCATAGCATCAAAACCCTCTCAGCCAGTGACGCAGCGGACAAGCCAACCTTTCAAACCAATCGCGATCAACTGATTCTCCGGGGCCAACATGCCAATCAGGAGTTTCAAATCTGTTTCTCCAAAGCAGACTCCCATCTGAAGGAGATCGTTTGGTTAGGAAGTCACGAAATGTGGGGCGATCAAACAACGGCCTACAAATACTTGCGTCCAAAATCCGAGAACGGCATACCGTTTGCGCAGGAAATTCACGAGGTGAGTTTTGATGTAGCAACTTACAAATGTGTTGTCACCGCAAGCGGTCCAGATTTAGAATTTCCACCTGTCGAAATCCCAAAATCTCACGAACTTCGAAATGAAAAAAGCGAGACAACCGAAAGTATCGAAGTCGAAAAATTCAACGATCGGATTTCATTCCTCGAAATCAAGCATACTGATTCGCGATCAGTGATCTTCGAGTTTGAAGAATACTTGATGGTAATCGACGCCCCTAAGTCCAGCCGCAACGGGCAGTTGATCATTGACGAAACCAAAAAACGCTTTCCCAAAAAACCCATTCGATATTTTGCTTTTGGACATCATCACCCCCATTATCTCGGCGGCGTCCGACCATTTATTGCCAACGGGACAACGATCGTTACAACGAAAACGGTTGCTCCATACCTCCGGCAGTTGGCCGCGCAACAGCATTCGCGGAGCCCTGACTCATTGCAGAATAATCCTCGCGAGCTAAAGACTCTCGAATTCGAAGGGGAAACTGAAATCGCCGATGGTGATTTTAAAGTCCAAATATTCGACATCGGGAAAGCGTCACTGCACACCGATGACTACCTGCTGTTCTACATCCCCACCAACAAGCTACTTTTTCAAGACGACGGAATTTGGGTGCGTGGAAAAGGGAAAAGCAACGCTCGAACCAAAGCGACCTATGACTCAATCGTAAATCTAAAACTTGACGTTGAAACGTGCATTCAAGGCTGGCCAACCCAGAATTATAACGTCACGACAAAGTTGTCTCTCAAAGAAGTGCAAAAATCGGTCGAGCTTTTTGAAGAAAGCCAATCCAATTAACATCCGTCGTTTGAAAGCGGTCTGCTATAATTGGACTAACTTACTCGAACAATTCTCGGTTCTTAGCCTGACTCATGAAGCGCTTCGTTTGCAATCTAGTTCGAAACATTTTGCTTGCGGTTCTTACCGCCACCATTTTTTCATGGTCTATGGCGAACAGTTCAGCTCAAGAGCAACTCTTAAAAAAGGATGATCCATCTGGCTTCACGCCGCACCAAATTGAATTTTTCGAAAACAAAGTTCGGCCTTTGCTTGTCGAACATTGCCTTCAGTGTCATGGGGCGGACGCTAAGAAAATTCGCGGCGGTTTGCGGATGTCCTCGCGAGCTGAAATCCTACTGGGTGGCGATTCTGGTCCGGCGGCAGTCGTAGGTAAACCAGACGATAGCCTCATGATCAGCAGCATTCATTACCAAGATTATGAGATGCCGCCTAAAGGCAAATTGAAAGATGCTGAAATCGAGATCTTGACCGAATGGGTCAAAATGGGGCTCCCTGACCCGCGAGAGCCAGGCGATGTTATGAAACCTGACACGATTGATATCGAAAAAGGCAAACTATTTTGGGCTTTCAAAAAAACACAACAAGCAACTCCGCCGCCAACACGAAACGACGCGTGGCCCGAGTCGCCAATCGATCAATTTGTTCTTAGTCGATTGGAATCTGAATCGCTTGCTCCTGTCACTGATGCCAATCGAGAAGTACTGATTCGCCGAGCACACCTCGCGCTGACGGGTCTTCCACCAACGATCGAGCAAATCGACCGATTCGAGTCCGATGAACGCGAAACTAAACTCGCTTTTGAAAACGTTGTCGACGAACTTTTGGCGTCAAAACATTTTGGCGAACGATGGGGCAGACATTGGCTGGACGTCGCTAGGTTCGCGGAGTCCAGTGGCGGCGGTCGAAGTCTGATGTTCCCTCACGCTTGGCGGTTTCGGGACTACGTCATTGATGCTTACAACAACGACAAACCGTTCGACGAATTTATCAAAGAGCAAATTGCAGGTGACCTGTTGCCGTTTGATTCTCACGCGCAAAAAACTGAACGCATCGTTGCGACGGGATTGTTGGCTCTCGGGCCAACGAACTACGAACAACAGGACAAAGAGCTGTTGCGGATGGAAGTGATCGACGAGCAAGTCGACACAATCGGCCGCGCGTTTCTTGGGCTGACGCTGGGCTGTGCTCGATGCCACGATCACAAGTTCGACCCGATTCCAATGACCGACTATTACGCCATGGCAGGAATTTTCGGCAGCACACGTTCGTTAGTCGACGGCAACGTTTCAAAATATGTTGAGCGCCCGCTGGCGACAGACGCCGAGCTTGCTGCGGAGAAAAAGTATGGGGATAGGGTTGCGGCTCTCAGCAAAAAGCTCACCGCGGCAAAAAAGGAGCTTTCGGGCCTGACTGGCAAGAACGAAACAGACATTTCCGACCCAAAAAAGAATCGACTTTCGAAAAATTTCGAAGGGATTGTGCTGGACGATCGAACGGCAAAGCTCACCGGATACTGGAAAGAATCGACTTCGATTGGCTTATTTATCGACGGCCACTATCTTCACGACAACAACGGAGGCAAGGACAAAAAACTGGCGGTGTTCACTCCCAAGTTTGAGTCTGGCGGACAATACGAAGTCCGACTGGCTTACACCGCAGGCGGCAATCGAGCGTCCAACGTGCCCGTCACTGTCGATCATCAAGACGGCAAGTCCACAATCTTGGTCAACCAGTCTCAAACACCGCCCATTGATGGAATTTTCATTTCACTTGGCACGTTTCGATTCGAAGCCGACAATAAATCCTCGGTTACCATTTCAACAACGGACACTGATGGCCATGTCATCGTAGATGCGGTTCAGTTTTTAAAGAAAGATAAATCTGCCCAACCAGAGATTCAATCGAATCAGACAGCGGAAAACAATTCTACCACCGATACAGCCACGAGCGACACGCAACAAGTCGCCAAACCGGACGGTACAGAACTCAAGATCGACGCAAAAAAAGCAAACCGAATCGCCAAACTCAACAAAGAGATCCAGTCTCTCAACCAGCGTTTAAAACAACTTAAAAAGTCACCACCCAAACGACTTGACGTTGCGATGACGGTGACCGATACGAAAAACCCGAGCGACGGACATCTACACATCCGTGGATCAGTCCGCAATCTCGGCCCCATTATTCCACGCGGCTTCGTTACCGTTTGTTGCGACGAAAGCCCGCAGGCGAAACTGGATTTAAATGAGAGTGGCCGTCTCCAATTGGCAGAGTGGATCGCAAGTCCTGACCACCCACTAACCGCTCGCGTTTACGTCAATCGAGTTTGGCGTCACTTGTTCGGTAGTGGACTCGTTTCGACAACTGATAATTTTGGAGCCATGGGACAACGCCCAACGCATCCTGAACTACTGGATCATTTAGCTTACGAGTTTGTTTCCAATGGATGGTCAACCAAAAAACTGATCAGAAAAATCATGTCTTCGCATGTCTATCGGTTGAGCACAAACGATAATGATCAAGCTCGCAAGAAAGACAATCGCAATCGGTTGCTTTGGAAAAGCAATCGTCGCCGAGTAGACGCTGAAGTTTTGCGTGATTCGATCCTGTTCATCTCCGGGGACCTTGATTTGACTCCTGGCGGATTGACCATTCAAAAGATCACGCAATACGATTTCGATTACAAATTCAACACATCGCGCCGCAGCGTTTATGTCCCGACGTTTCGAAACTCGATGCTTGGCCTGTTCGAAGTCTTCGATTTCGCGAACCCCAACCTTGTCATTGGTGATCGAAACACGAGTACGCTTCCGACTCAGGCTTTGTTTTTGATGAACAATCCGATGATCATCAAGCAATCAAAAAAAGCAGCCAAACGATTGCTTGCGCGGGAAAACTTGGAATCCAAATCAAGAGTCGAATACGCGTATCGACAATCATTCGGTCGAAGGCCTACCAAACACGAGGTTGATGATTCTCTCGCCTACATAGAGTCTTTTGTGGCAGCATCTGACTCGAAGAACGCACAGGTTGAGGCTTGGTCGAGTTTTTGTCACGCTTTGTTTGCAAGTTTGGAATTTCGGTATGTGGAATAAACAATGACAGAGCGAAATCAATTCAATCAGACGCAACCTGTTTGCGAATTCGACCGTCCTACTTCTCGACGCGAGATGATTCGTCGTAGCTCCTGTGGTTTCGCAAGCCTTGCGTTGGCCGGATTACTATCCAACCGATCCAGGGGCGATGAAACAACGACGGACAAAACTCAAGAACAGAGTCGAAACACGTTGGCTGCTCGCACGCCGATGTTTGCACCTCGCGCCAAACGCGTGATCTTCATTTTCATGCAAGGCGGCCCAAGCCACGTTGATACTTTCGATTACAAACCTGAATTATTGAAACGAGACGGGCAAGAAATTGATTTCACGGGTGTCCGATTTGGAACATTCGGCAGCAAGAGTAAACGCAAATTATTGCAACCTCTTTGGGATTTCAAACAATATGGCGAACGCGGCCAATACGTATCCGATTTGTTCCCACACATGGCTGAGCACGTTGACAAAATGTGCATGATTCATTCGATGCATACCGAGGGTGTGGCTCACGGCCCCAGCACGCTGTTCCTACATACGGGAGCGACCAATCTCATTCGGCCTTCCGTAGGAAGCTGGATCACCTATGGATTGGGCAGCGTCAACCAAAACGTACCGGGCTTCGTTACGATTAACCCATCGGCTGCCAATGGCGGACCAAGAAACTATTCAAACGCGTTTTTGCCAACCAGTTTTCAAGGCACTTCGATTGGGAGAGCAGGCCAACCGGCTAAGAATTCGAAACTCAAGAACATTTCTAATCGGCACCTATCCGAAACGGTTCAAAAAAAGCAATTTGAGTTCTTGCAAAGAATGAACAAAACGCAACTTGCTCGTTTGCAAAATGACGAAAGACTGGAAGCAACCATTGAATCGTTTGAGTTGGCCTATCGAATGCAAATGAACGCTCCCGGGATCATGGATCTGTCCAATGAAACGGCTGCGACGTTAGAGAGTTACGGCATCAACGAAAAAGCCACCGATGATTTTGGTCGGCAATGTTTGCTGGCTCGGCGAATGGCCGAGTCAGACGTGCGTTATATCCAAATCAATTACTCGGACGATTCTGCCAACCCACGTTGGGATCAACATTCAAATATGCCCAAACATGCAGAGCATGCTAAAGCGATCGACAAACCCGTTGCTGGACTACTGGCCGACCTGCATCAACGCGGGTTGCTGGAGGACACGCTGGTCTGGTGGGGCGGAGAGTTTGGTCGCACGCCGTTTGCTCAAGGTAAAGACGGACGCGATCACAATCCGCGGGGGTTTACGACCTGGCTCGCAGGTGGTGGTGTAAAAGCGGGATATGTTCATGGTTCAACAGACGAGATCGGACACTACGCAGTTGAGAACAAGGTCCACATGCATGACCTCCACGCGACGATTCTTCATTTGCTTGGATTGGACCATGAACGTTTGACGTATGAATACGCCGGTCGAAATTTTCGGTTGACCGATGTCGCAGGCAATGTCGTTCACGAATTGTTTGCTTGACCGCGACCAACGCAAATTAGGTTTCGCATTGATTGATGTTCCTCTGAACGATCTGTTGGACGAAAGATCTCTTGCGTCTTGCGGAGATGCAGCGCCACGAGATGCTTGATCCAACGTTGTTCAACTAATGTTTAAATCGCGTGCGCCTTTAACTCTTCCAATGAAACGAATTCGATGGAAGACATATGGGTGGCTTCGAGTTTAACTTGTGGAGCACAGCCAGCCTTGAGCGCCTCTTTCCAACGTTGCACACAGAGGCACCACTGGTCGCCAGGATGCAGTCCTGGAAAACTGTACGCTGGAACGGGTGTGGACAGGTCGTTGCCGGCTTGTTTACTGAACGTCAAGAATTCCTCCGTCATTATCGCACAAACGAGGTGCAAGCCGTGATCGCTGAGCCCCGTTCGGCAGAAACCATCTCGATAGAATCCGGTCATTGGATCGGTGCAACAAAGTTCCAACTCAGTGCCAAGTACGTTTTTAGGGAGTGCCATTTGAGAAAATCGTGTTGGTTAATTTTGTGGAATTGAATTGATGTTGCTCTGCGATCCTGTCATGGCTGCCGAACCGTAAAACTGAAACTACATTCACTCTTCACGACGTGGCAGGGCTTCGAGTTGCTCTCGCAATTTTGCGATCGTAACATTTTCCTCAAGGGCGTAGTTCATCGAGGCATCATGGATCCGATGTGGATCGAGATGTTTCTGAACTTCATTTTCAAGAGCCGCCAACCAAGCAGGAAGATCAACGCCCACGCCCATGGTTGATCTCGAAAACGCTTGTGCTTCATGATGCAGCAATTCGAAAACGCGAGCGGATTTTCGCGAGTCTGGATCTGCCATCGCGGGACCAACCAAGGCTTTTAATCGGTCGATTTGCATTTGGTGCCCGAAGCGTCCCTCAAGCCGACGTGCGACCGAAGACATGCGAATCGAATACTTGCCGCGGAGCTTTTCCAGCTTGTCCAGATATTTCTCAGCCTCGGGACCGACTCGCTCCGTCAACGAACGTCGCCACATTCGAGCAACGCCGTTCTCCTGATCGTTGACCAAAATTCGATGAGCCCAAACGACTGGTTTGAGGTTCCAACAAACGCGGTCATAGCGGCTGCGTAATCGAAGGAAGTCAAGGAACATAAAAAGCGAATCGCCACTGTCCGACTGAGTTGTTGTCGTGTTGTAGTCACGATACTCGTTGTAATTTTCGATGACGCTTTCAAGAATCAAAGTCAAATATCGGACCGCTTTTTGTTCAGGCAACACTTGCCCGAGCTCATCGAACAACCGGTGATCTGGTCTCGTTGTTGATTGCTGCATTTGCGGAAGCCACCGGTCAACGCCTTGATGGAGGATGGCTCGAATATTGGAAAGATGCAGAAACTGTTGCGTGAAGAGTCCGCTTCCGTAGTTCTGTATAAACTCAACCATTTTTTCCCACGACTGTTTGTCATGGACTTTTTCCAACACACTCAACCGAAGTGTTTTGCTGTGCTCTAGCCACAACATCAACATGGACTCGGTCAACATCTCGATACAGTCAAAGAGAACCGACTGGCCTTCTTCTTTTATCTCTGATTTGCTCAAGCCCTCAGCTACCCGTTGTTCTTTGAGTTGACCGGTTGCTTGGACAAGCACATGAACCATCGAGATGTAGGCGACCTCGAATATTTCGTCGAACTCCGTGACGGCTCCTCGGCCGATTGGATTATTTCGTTCCATCGCGAGCGCGGTGCGAGTCAATTCGTGGGTTTCGACAAACAGACCAATGGCCGGCATCCGTTTGAGCAAATCTAGAATTGCGGTTTGAACGACGCGAGCTTGGACGATCGCAGCAGGGTCGCCGCCTTTTGAAAGCGGAACATAAAGCAACGATTGATCATGCAAATACTCAGTCAGAGCGGGAAAGTTCTCTACAACCAGTTTTGGTTTCTGCAGCAATATCCCTGCATAGACGCTGACAACGGGCGCTCCTCCATTGACGTGTTTGGTCACTTCGGAACTAAGCGAATCGCTTGGCATGTCTGTGCTGGACGGATTGCCTTCACCGAGAATGTGATCGACGGCCTGAACGACGGCGACCAACATTCGAATTGAGTTTTCGGTTTCGATGCAAGTCGCGATCGCCTGCTCCAACAACGAGTCTTTTAAGACACGCTGCTGATCGTAAAACAGCATCGCTTCATGATCTGATCCGGTGGCCGAAAGCGGGTGGCGGTTGATCTTGTTCAACAGCTCCAGCAATTTGCCGCGATTGCGTGCCGCTTGCCCAACCCAAGCTTCGATGATGTTTTTACGGTTGTTTAACCGTTCGCGGACGACGTCGGTAACAGTTTCATCTTCATTCAAAACTGGAAGCGGAATTTTTGCGGCGACTTCCCAATATTCGGCGATGGTTGTCAGAAACTCCAGGCGATCCATGACACGATCGACTTCGGCTTCTAATGCATCATCGGACGACAGGCTTCCGTCGAAAATTTCGCCATCATGCCCGTCATCGGCGGTATCGGTAAAAATGACGTTGTCGTATGCGGCTCCGTAAATGTCTTCTTCACTTTCGTCATCGCCGTACTCAGAATCAGGTTCGTCGTCCTCGTCGTCGAAGGGATCTGGCCGTTCGCTTCGTTTTGCGGATTGGCTCAAATCAAACGTAGGAACTTCCCAATACTGTTCCGCATTAGCTTCGAGGAAGTCATGAAACTTTCGGATTCGATTCCAAACAATTTCAGGCGTGGCTTGATCTTCCGTTTCTTCGGTCGGTTCTGGATTATCTTTTTCGTCTGGTGTAACCTCGCCTCGATTGTCCAGCAATTTCTTTTGATCGGTAATCCAACGAAAAACTGAAGTGTGAAACGAACTGTCGCCGTAGTGAAGCAAAATGAATTCAGCTTGGCTCATCCAGTGAACCAGAATCGCCATCGAAGTTTTGTAGTCGCGACGTTGCATTAATGCGTCAACGACCAATGCGTAGGCTTTTGGAGAATCAAAAAGGTCAGCGTGCTGTGCCCAAAATTCGATATCTCCAGCAGCGGCGCCGCCTTTGTGCCAGAGGCTGAGCGCCTCGGCGACCAATTCAGCAGCCTGAAAAATATCATCGGCGTCGACAGCATCAACGGCCATGACTTCGTGAGCAGCGTACTGCCGCCACCAGTCGACGATTGACAAAAATTCTTTTCGAATTGCAACGCACATGTCTTCGCGATCACTTGCTGCGGCTTCGCTCCACAATCGTGAGCAGTGAGCAAAAATGCGCTCCATCACGTCGACCAAGTCAAATACTCGATGATCGCGAACGGAATTTTCGACCGCAGGAAACAAACTGTAGTTCGCGTCGAATCCAATGATGTTCCAAGGATCAACGATTGCGCCGCAGTGGATTCCACGTTTCAACCTGCCCATGATTTTCGGTACGGCAGCGAATGCTTCATCCAGTTCGCCACGTTTGGTTGCGACCGACGCGGCGCTCAACAAGCAATCAATTTGGCAGTTGATCCGAGCGGCGGCCACAGGAACGATTTTCGATTGTTCTTGGGCTTCGGCGGGATACCCCATTCGGGCAAAAATGGAAGCCAAACGGCAATTCACCAATTGGGAAGCGCGTCGCTGGGCGAGTTGCGCGTTGAGGTCCTGTCGCACGGCGCCGAACGGCTGGTGCTTGGTCGCGGCTTCTTGTTCCAAGCGCTCCCGATGCTCGGGTGGCAAACGATAAAGCAGGTCCGCATAAAATTGATCACGATAGTTGGCGATTCCAGGCAACAATTTTCCAAGCGTTGTGTTGGAATCATACGTGCCTGGGCCAGAGCCAGAAATTCCGGATCCCATTAGCATCGTGCCTGCCATGACTGCGGCGGCTTCGCACATGGCCTCATCAAAGTCGATTGAATCTCCCGAGTCGCTGGAACATTTTTCGACTCGGCTGTTCAAAGCATCAATCGTTACTTGGTGGACAATGAACCGGCGAAAGTAACCGGAACCGTCGATGTGCTGTGAATCCCATTCGCCAAAATGGTGGTTGGGACGTTGATTGATGGGATGATCGAAATCGAAAGCCCGCGGATCGATGGCCAACTCATCCAGTTTTGACGTATCAAAATGTGCCGCGCGGAGAATGTGCGGATCGGTCTCACGCAAGATCTGAATGGCTCGCTGGGTAATATCGTGATACCGCCCGACAGCAACACCGCCATCGGCAATGTAAATCGGGACGGGCCGAATCCACTCGTGCAAATACGGCTCAATCTTTTGCGATTCCAACGTCGCGACGGGGCGATGACCAAGATAGTCGTTTAGTCGCCGCAGTGAATCCGCAACAATTTCGTCGACTTGATCCCATGATCGTGAATCTGGATCGCGAAGCACGACGGAGAGTGTGGTCTCGAGAGCGCGCGATACGAAAAACGAATTGAACAAAAATTCATCGGATTGATGAAACAACAAATCTCGATGGTGCTTGCGATACGCAGGAAGTAATTTGCCGAAAGTGATATCCAAAACGGACTGACACTGTGTCGCGTCTCGAAACGTTGGATTCTCTTTGGAGACTTCCGCAAGCCGACTAAGTAACCCTTTACCAACCTGCCGAGCCAAAACGTGTTCATTCGACTCAGCCAGCGAGTTGACCTTTCTCGCCCTTCCAAGCTTAGTCTTATCTGGACTTTCAGATGCTCCAGCCTGATCAGCCAATCGAGCGAAAAGCAGATTTACATTTGCAAAAAATTTAGGGTCGTGATTCCCCGAAGAGAAATTCAAATAGCCAAGTACCTGATCCTGGATCACGTCGATCGGTTGCTCAGGATTGGGTGATCCCATCAAATTCCGCGCTCCATCTATCATCGAAAAGGCTAAAGAAGATCCACTGCAATGATTCAACTGGGAGCAGTGACATGCCAGAAAGAAAAATCACAATGGCGAACCACCATCGTAAAAATCGTCTTGCCAATGGTCTAGCCTTGATTGACCGTTCGGCTGATTTTGCAATCCTTTTTTAATTGCTTGATGGGGGTTTGCTTATCAGGGTCGATTGACTCTTTGTGTTGAATGACGTCCAGCGAGTCTCCGAGATTGGTGGATCAGAACAGCGCCAGCGGACCAATGAACGGTTTGATCCACAATGGATGGTGGCGGACAGGTAGTGAGGGCAGGGTTCCCAATCCAATTTTTTCCCGCAAATGCGTAATCTGGAGTTCTCACGCTTAAAAACGGGGAAGTGAATCCGATATTTCGGATTATTTTGAATGGATCTTTTCCTCACCTGAGCGATACTGATCTACTTGGGGATTTGATGCCAAAAAGCTGTTTTGGCTGATAGAATAGGGTAGCAACTTAATAGTGGATCAGGAGCGAAGAATGAGATTTTCGATTGGCAAACTTACCCTGCTTATCGCCGTGGCTTTTTTGGCGGCAAACATTGGGTCTGTGAAATCCTGCGATGAAGTGGCTTCTGATGCGGTCATCCATAGGGCTGGCTTGAAAGTCGATTGGTTTACTCACTCCGGCGTTGGAGCGAGAGGCAAATTGGTCGATTGGCACCTTACCGTCAACGAAGATAAACCCACTACATTTTTCGTCATCGAGGCAGGCACTTATCGGGAAAAATTCTCGCAGAACAAGCTTAACGCATTTGGTAAGCCGTTCGGTGTCGACGATGCGGTTGATTATTGCCAAATTCGCAAAGAAGTCCTCGAAGCCGAACTTGCCAATGACGGAAAAACTGACGTCGAAGTAAAAATCGATCAATACACGCTGCCAGAGTCAACGATCTACACAATGACAGACAGTGGATTGGTCAAGTCAATCAATGCGGACACAGGACAAACAAATTGGTCCGTTCGTGTGGGCAACGGTCGGCATCCTAGTATCGGAGTGGGAGCGAGCAACAAATACGTTGCAGCGATCAACGGTTCAACTGTTTACTGCCTCGAAGCTGACTCCGGAAAAACGCTTTGGACACGTCCATGCCGAAACGGTGTGAGTGCTCCTCCAGCCGTTTCTGACGAAAAAATTTATGTTCCCCTGATCAATGGCCGTCTGGAATCTTTTGAGATTGAAAACAAAGGTTTCAATTCGTCTTCATATGTTTCACTTGGGCTGGGTACGACTCGCCCATTGGTTACAGAGAAAACAGTTTCTTGGGCAACCAACCGAGGTGACTTTAATGTTGCTGGACGATGGGGTGGTCGCGGAGTCGGTTACCAACTGCGAGCTGACGAATCAATTGTTGCTCCGCCAGTTTTCAAAGACGACATGCTGTTTGTGACTTCACTTGACGGATTCATCTATGCACTTGATGAGGGTCGTGGAAGTCTTCGCTGGCAGGTTTCAACAGGACGAAGCATTTCTCAGTCGGCCCTTCCACTTCGCAACTTTGTTTTTGCGATCAATGACAACAAAGAACTTTTCAAGCTAGATACCAAAACGGGTATCGAAGCTCCTGGGTGGGAACTCCCTCGGCCAAACATGGAACGATTCCTTGGAGCCAGTAAAGAAAACCTTTACATTGTTGACAGTTCTGGACAATTGCGGGTTGTAAGCCAAAACACCGGCCAGACGTTGAGCAGAGTATCATTTGGTTCTGTCGATAAAATTTTACCCAACACCTTGAACGATCGTCTGTACATCGCGAGTAAACGAGGGATGATTTTGAGCGTTCGCGAATCTGCGAGTAACATCCCTTACTTCCATTCTGCCGAGTACGTCGCGCCGGTAATGGCTGTCAAAGCAAAAGCTGCCATCGACAACGATCCAACGAAACCTGAAGCTGCGGCCACCGACCTGACGGATCCATTTGGTGCCAAGGATGCGGATCCGTTTGGTGCGAAACCCTCTGAAAGTGATGACGATGATCCGTTCAAACAGAAATCCGAAGACGATGACCCGTTCTCCCAAAAACCATCCGGCGAAGACGAGGATCCATTCGCGACGGGAAAGTAGGAAAGCAGATCAAGTTTCGGCCAATTGAATTGCCCTTGAGCAACCAAGCCCGATTTTCCAAAGTGACAATCCAAACGAGCCCCTCAAATATTGAGGGGCTTTTTTTGTTTTCGGCTAAAAACCAACCAAGAGCTAAACAACTAAAAAGCCGCCTCAGTCGCTATGCCCTCCTGCAAAGCACTTTTAAGGGTCATCGACGAGATCCTTCAGTAAATCCCACTTACTCTCACCTTGCTCGGTTTGCCGATTTTGCGAGGGTCCCGGCCCTTTTTTGGCCGTAATCTCGCCGCTTTGTCAATCACCGGTTGATAAACAGCAACACCTCTTTAACAATGCTGTGCTTTAATGACGGCGGCAAATCCGCAACCGTCGCTTCCTTGGCAAACGCCCATTCGCATTTGAGAACACGACGGATTCAATGAATTCTCCAAAAATAAAACGCGCCCTTATTAGTGTCAGCAACAAACTGGGCATTGTCGATTTTGCCAAAGGGCTAATGAGTGCCGGCATCGAGATTTATAGCACCGGCGGTACACGACGACACCTGGAAGAATCTGGTGTCAAAGTTCTTGATATCACCGAGTACACCAAATTCCCGGAAATGATGGACGGCCGCGTCAAAACGCTTCATCCGAAAATTTTTGCGGGCATTCTTTGTCGACACAATAATGAAGCCGACAAAACGTCGATGGAAGAACACGACATCAACACATTTGAATTAGTCGTCGTCAACCTGTACCCATTCGCTGCCACCATCGCGCGTCCCAACGTGTTGCAACACGAAGCCATCGAACAAATTGACATCGGTGGTCCCAGCCTGATTCGAGCGGCCGCCAAAAACAGTGACTTCGTTTCCATCGTCTGCAGCCCAGAACAATATTGCACCGTCCTGGATGAAATCCACGCAGAAGGTTCAACCAAAACTGGCACTCGTCGAAAACTAATGGCTCAAGCATTCCAGCACACGGCCAGCTACGACAAAACGATCTCCGAATATTTCTCGGGCCAGACCGAAGGTGAGAATTTCCCAACAACACTTCAGCTGTCGTTCAACCGCAAGGATAATTTACGGTACGGCGAGAACAGTCACCAACAAGCTGCCCTCTACAGCAACGACCAATGTCGTGAAGCGAACCTCGTCAATGCTCGCCAGCTGAACGGAAAACAGCTTTCTTATAACAACCTCTTGGATCTCGACAGTGCTCTTGCGATTGTTCGAAACATGGACCAACCAGCCTGTTCAGTAATCAAACACAACAATCCTTGTGGTGCCGCCGTTGGCGAGAACTTGCTTGATGCGTGTCGTAAAGGATTTGCGGGCGACCCGGTTAGTGCCTTCGGTAGCGTTGTTGGACTCAACCGATCCCTGGACGCGGAAACTGCTGAGTATCTTGCCACGGGTAATTTCTTTATCGAAGCGATCGTTGCTCCAGATTTCACTTCCGAAGCAGAGACGATTCTCAAAACCAAACCGAAATGGAAAAAGAACGTCAGGCTTCTCAAGGTTGGCGAGTTGGCAGCGAGTAAGCCAGTTTGGGAGTTTCGGTATTTGCTCGGAGGCATGTTAGTCCAAGACTCAGACAACCAAGTCGACGATCCTTCGACATGGACCGTCGCAACCAAGACAGAACCTGATGCCGCTACGATGGACGAGCTCAAATTCGGTTGGGCGATGGTTCGTTACATTAAATCAAATGCGATATGCCTTTCGAAGGACCAATCTCTGATCGGAGTTGGGGCCGGACAAATGAGCCGTGTTGATTCTGTTCAAATTTCAATTCGAAAAGCTGCCGAGCGAGCCAAAGGTTCCGTTCTTTCATCGGATGCGTTTTTCCCGTTCGCTGATTCGATTGAAATCGCTGCCGCCGCTGGCATCAGCGCAATCATTCAGCCTGGTGGCAGCGTTCGCGACCAAGAAGTCATCGAAGCCTGCGATCAGCACGGCATCCCAATGGTATTTACGGGAAAACGGCACTTTCGCCACTAAGCTTTCTCCGGCACGATTGGCTCGTTTAGCAACGAACAACATTAAATGAAACGAAGCGTCGCCATATTCGGCCCGACTCCGCAATTTGTCCGTTGGGCGATTGCGCGAGAATGCCCGCTTCGAATGATGGACATAGATAACCTTCCAGATACCACGTTTCGACAGCTCCGTGGGTTGCGAGAGCTTTCCAACGGACTGATTGAAAACAGAGTGCTGGACGACATTTGCGTTCATCCTGACTCATCATCAAACGATATTGCAGCAGCCCGAGGCTTTCCCACTGAGGAAATCTTGCAAACGTTTGGGGACGCCGAATTTGTCAAAAGCTGCTGCGACAATTGCCCGGCAAATGCGGTGTCCAATCAACGCGATGGAATTTGGGCTGGTTGCTATGGCTGGTTGCCCGCCAATGGAAATTTTCAACTAGAAGTCACCGCTTCCTCGAATTCACAGAATGAATCGTTGGACTCCAGCCGATCGGTTCCTGAAACAGGCAAACTTGATCCTGCGATAGATCCATGCGAACATCCAGACGAAAAATCTTTGGCAAAAACCACTCATTTAACCGGTGGCGACATCAACGGCGGTTTGGTAGCGACGATGGATACCGCGATCCAGTCACTTAACATTCAATCTAAAATCGAAGAACATTTTGCGACGACGAATCCGTATTGGTTTGGCATTTGGCAGACCAAAATTCTTGACTGCGAGCGCGCCGAGTTGCTGCTTCAAGTGTTTAACCAGATGTTACAGCAATTCGAAAACCAACCCGATTCCAATCGGATGCACGTCTTGCGATTTAGAGACGCGTTGACCCGCGCTGTGAAACACGGCCTTTCCATTCACGTCGATCTACTGCCGCCGGGCAATTCGGACGGAAAAAAATGGACGCTGTTTTCGCATTGCCCAAACTGTAAGAAAGTGGCCAACGATTTTGACGCTTCGAATCCGCGAGAAGAAAAATGCTCTTCTTGTCAAAGAGTCGGACATCCCCATGGACGGCAAAAAAACAAAGTGCTTGGGTTGCGTCCCTATATGCACCTCGTTGGAATTCTAGGCGAGGAAAAAACGCTTGCTTTGATAAAACGATACGAGCAAAGGTAATTTCCCCTCGGTATTCACGTGCAATCAAGCGTAGGTACGATCAAACGCGTGCTCGATTTTGGTTCGTCGTCGTTTAGTCACCGTAGTGTACGTTCACCCCGCTTTACGCTCGTCCTCGTCTTATGCTCACCCTCGTCTTATGCTCACCCTCGTTTTATGCTCACCCTCGTTTTACGCTCGTCGTCGTTTTACAAAAAACCCGACTCCAACCAAACATAGCACCACCACAGATCCGGGTTCAGGCACGGAGGATACAAAACCACGAACGATCATACCTCGTGAAGGTTCCGGTTCGGCATTGAACCGCTCAATATCCAGTGTCCCACCAGGAGATGCCGCGTCAAACGCGAACAAACGAACAGTCGCACTGAGAACATTGTCAAACGCCGTGAGATCTATCGTGTGCGTTTCGTCGCCGACAAAAATATCGGAATCCGTGTGAACGGTCTGCATCGCTCCACCGTTTACGGCCAGCATGATCGCCAATTGGGTCGGCCCCGAATTTGATCGGTCGTACTGAATGGTCATGTCTTCCAAATCGTATTGGTCTGCTGAATTTGACCACCCCCGCTCCAAATAATCCTCAGCAGCAATCGCCGCCGCCAAACTACTTGTTGCCCATCCGCTTGAGTTGAGCGTCACGCCTTGGTTTGGAATCAATCCTGCTCCGCGCGAATAAAGCAACGTCGTTACGTTGGATGCTGCTTCTGCAGCAGGCAAATCAGGAGAGGGGCTGCCGTTGGAACCATTGGGGTTAGTGACGTCGTACCCAACGATGGTGACCTGTGCGTCGACAACATTGCCGCTGAAAATGAAGCTGCAAAACAAAACGATCGCAGCAACCGATTCTGGAAACACACGAACACCGGCACGATCAAAATAATTCATAGGTGGGCCAAATCAAGCAGTTAACTACACGAAGGTATGTTGAGTAGAATGCCGATCCAAACCGTTTGCCTACAGCGTGGATCGGCGCTTGGGAACCAAAAGCGTATTTCAGTCCCCGCCAAATGAAACCAGTCCGCAACAAGTAAAACGAAGTAGCAAGAGTTATTCTTTTCAAAATTCCCACAATCTCAACATTGGTCTACGAGACACTGAAAAAACGCGATTCAAAAGTCGCGAATCATCGGACGACCAGTTTCTTTGGCGCAGAGCCCGCCAAAACAACTCGAGTGAGAGAAACAAACACCCTTTTGAGCAAAGTGTGTACAAAAAAACTCATTTTAAAGAGTTGACCTCGCAATCAGCCAAATCGACTGGGACATTGTTGCAGATTGAACTGCCTGGCAAACAAAGCCGACCGCAGATTGCTCAGTCAATAATCGCCGCCACCATCAGATTTTTTACAGGAAGCCTGCCATGCTTCCAACGCCTGAGAAAGCTGCTTGACCAACTCTGGTTCATTACT
>JBGCDK010000153.1:0-15131 GCA_045105295.1 Mariniblastus sp. | reverse complement strand
GGTTTATATCCAAAATCTGCATCGAGAACTCCGGCTTCGTGCACACGCACGAACCCTTTGGTTGGGCAATTGAAACTTAGTTCGTATTGGCCAGCGGTTTCAATCATCAAGACGGTTTCAAATTCGATTGCGCCTGGTTTCTCAGCCGTCGTCGAGAGACCAATGGTGATGGCTTTGGGGTGAGTCCGAGTGAGCGTGGTGTACGCTGGCTCCAAAGAATCAACTTTCGGAACGTGTGGAAACGCCCCGTGGAAATTTCGCTGTTTGATGTCACCCGGTTCGATACCGGCGATGGTCTCGTATCCTGGAATCATCTCATTATCGTAAGGCCGTTTCGCTGAGTCGTTTTTGATCCGAAGACGAAGAACTCTATCAAGCATTTTTTGCTGAAGCGTTTCAAATTTCTCGCTTGAACCAGCCAGGTTATTCTCCTCGCCAGGGTCTGCATTGAGATCGTAAATTTCGAAAGGCGTTGCGTGAGATTTGGTGTCAGTTCGAATGCCCTTGAAGCCATCCACATGGATGACTTGCATCTCGCCGCGCTTCTTTTTTTGGCGTGATCTCATAAAATCCGGATAGGGTTTAGTGCGGCCGTTTTGGGCATACTCAATGTAAATCGTGGAAGCAGACTGTTCGCCTTTTCCCGTCAAAGATGGGACAAGAGAAACGCCGTCAGCACGAGCCGGAGCCGAAATGCCTGCCACGGCAGCCATCGTGGTCATCCAATCATGAAATTGAGAAGGCTGGTTGTTGATCTTTCCCGCAGGGATATTTTTCGGCCACCAAACGAGAGTCGGCATTCGAATTCCGCCTTCCCAAGTATCGCGTTTGGTCCCATCAAACGGCCCGTACGACTGAAACGAACTCGCTTCGTAATTGACTTTGTTGATGTATGACTCATGGTGGGGTCCATTGTCACTGGTGAAAACCACCATCGTGTTTTCTTCGATCCCAAGATCCACCAACGTCTGCAGCAAATCCCCAACCGCGTTATCAATTCGGCGAACCATCGTCGCAAATCGAATCTCAACGTCGGTCCATTTTTGATCGGCGTAGTCAGGATGCCGATAAGAATCGATCTCTCCAACTGCGGTATTGATCATTTTTCCTGGCTCGCCAATCCACTGCAGGCCGCCTTTGAGGCCTTTGCCCTCGGGGTATTCGACAGTAGGAACTTGCAACGCCGCGTGTGGCGTATCGTATGTCAAGCAAAGGAAAAATGGCGTTTCTGGTTTCTTCGTTTGATGATCCGCAATCCATTGTTTGCTTTTCGCAGTAAACAAATCGGTCGTGTAACACTTTTGAAGTCCACTGGAAACTTCTTTGTCATTCCACCAAACTTCCGCGCCGTTTCGATGACCTTCTGAATTTGCCATCGCCCATTCGTCAGCGGGATAGTGGACATGCCCATCGCGATGCCGAACGTACCCGTAAAACTCATCAAACC
Source organism: Mariniblastus sp. (assembly GCA_045105295.1). Classification (GTDB taxonomy): domain Bacteria; phylum Planctomycetota; class Planctomycetia; order Pirellulales; family Pirellulaceae; genus Mariniblastus. The sequence continues at coordinate 13,684 of JBGCDK010000153.1, read as the reverse complement.
CACGTTTGGTTGGGTAGCCAGTCCAAGTCTCGGGCGAGTCGGCCTTTAGTCCTTGCAGTCCATATTTCCCAATCATCACGGTGTCGTAGCCAGCCGATTTCATGACCGTGCCAAGCGTATGATTGTTTTCTAAACTTTTGTCGAATTGATTATTTCGAATCACGGCATGCCCCTGATGCACACCGGTCAACAAAGACGAACGACTGGGGGCACAAACCGGGGCAGGGCAGTAGTGGGCTCGCAACTGCATTCCATCGGCAGCCATTTGATCAAGGAACGGAGTCTTGTGCGTTCGGTCGTGCTTCGATTCGTTTTGATGCAAAACACCTAAATCACCCCAGCCAAGATCATCGGTCAAGATAAAAATAATGTTCGGTTTCTTTGATTCCGAATTCTCACCTGCTATCGACGCAGCCGAACCATCGAAGGCCTCGGAATTGTCGGCAATGCTAACGGCCAACACAAAACATAGGAAACCAAATTTTATAAAGTGAGTCACTGATCGCATTTTCTATACTTTCTAAATCCGAGAACAACGACTGAATCTTAACATAGAACGCTGGTGTTGTCCTCAATTGAACGGGGCAAGTTTGCCATCTCAAAACATTGAATCAATTGATTTGCTAGATTTTGCAGCCAACTACCGATAGACTTACGCTGTCGCAACTTTCTAATTCAATCGCACGCGCAAATGACTTCAACTTCAACCCACGGTACCAGCCTTATCGTCCGTTTGAAGGACAACGATACAGGTGCATGGAACGAGATGGTTGAACTTTATGCTCCGCTGATATTTCATTGGTGCGTTCAGCGGGGTCTCCAGTCGAGCGACGCGGCCGACATTATGCAGGAAGTCTTTTCAAAAGCCGCATCGGCTGTTCATCAATTTCAATCAAACTTAAACGGTTCGTTGCGCGGATGGTTGTGGGTCATTACCCAAAACAAGATTCGAGATTTCTGGAGAAAACAAAATCACCAGGTCAACAGCGTTGGTGGAACCGAAGCGAACCTAAGATTCTCACAGCTGATTGATTCTCACAATCAAACACAGGACGACGAGTTAACAGGAGAACTTGAAAACACCCGTTTTCTTTATCGAGCCCTCGAACAGATCAAGGTCGATTTTCAGCCTAACACTTGGAAGGCATTCTGGCGCACCACAGTCGATGGCGTAGAAACAAGTGCCGTCGCAAAAGAGCTTGGGCTCAGCCAAAACAGCATTCGACAAGCCAAAAGCCGCGTCCTACGTCGTCTTCGAGAGCAACTTGGCGAAGTTTAATTTGAAGAATTTCAATTCATCTGACTTAGCTTTTCTTCAATTCGCTTTGAAAATCTTGATGCCAATACGCTTTTTTCAATCCACAGTATTTTTGTGTCGCGCTCAAACGTTGTTGATATAGCTGAGGTTATGAACCAACAAAAACTACGAGCAAGTCATGAACGATTTTCGATGCTACACGCGGCAGGAACTCAAGTCTTTCATCTTGGGCAATCTGCCAGAGGAACAAACGGACCAAATCAGCACCCATCTCGATCAGTGTAACGCGTGCGAAGACACCATTGTCAGTCTTGAGAACACTGCCGACAATCTGGTCGAATTGTTAAAAGGTTCGACGAACGGCAATCATAAAATCCACCAGTCGCCCTACGATAACAACAACGACTTTCAACGCGCGTTTGTTAGATCGCAAGACGTTTTTCAGGATCCGGTTCCGTTACCTTCTCGCTCAATTGACGATTCTCATTACGAGCAAAGACAAATCGGTGACTACGAAATTGTCTCAGTGCTGGCCCGCGGCGGAATGGGATCCGTATTCAAAGCACGACACACACGTCTCGAAAAAATTGTGGCGTTGAAACTGCTTCCTGAGCGCAAGATGCAGAATCCTGAGGCAATTGCGAGGTTCTCTCGCGAAATGAAAATCATCGGCCAGATGTCGCATCCTTCGATGGTTTCGGCCACAGACGCAGGGGCCGAAAATGGTGTTCACTATCTTGCGATGGAAATAGTCGACGGCGTGGACCTCGGAAAAATTGTTAGACGCTGTGGCCCGCTGTCCGTTGCCAACGCGTGCGAGCTTGTCCGGCAAGCCGCCATTGGGATTCAGTACGCTCACGAACAAGGCGTCATCCATCGCGATGTAAAACCGTCAAATCTGATGCTTTCTCGTGACGCAATCGTGAAAGTTTTAGACCTCGGACTCGCAACGTTGGGAGGGCTTCATAGTGCAATTGACGAATTGACAACAGTTGGTCAATTAATGGGAACGCTCGACTACATGGCCCCAGAACAGTGCGGTAATTCTCAAGACATCGACGCCAGGACAGACATCTATGGACTTGGTGCGACGCTCTATAAATTGCTTTGCGGCGTGGCTCCCTATTCGAGTGCAGAAAACAACACGGCACTTAAGAAACTTAAAGCAATGGCCATCAGCGAGCCAATCCCTGTATCTGACCGGACTGCAAAAGTACCCCCCAAACTCGTTGCAATCATTGACCGATGCCTTTCTCGCGAGCAAGAGAATCGTTTTGGCTCGGCAGCAGAACTTGCATCCGAATTGGAAACCTTTTGTTACGACTACGATTTTGTTTCGTTGTTGGATAAAGCCGAAGCAGCGATTACAAACGAGGTCGACCAAACACCATCAGCCTACAACCACTTGAAATCTCGCAGCAATTCGGAGCACACCGCACGACCAGGCAATTCACCAAAGGCCTCAAGGGAAACACTTTCTAAAACAGGCCCCAATCGAGACTGGGGCGGTTTCGTAAAATCCGCAATCGCTCTCGCGGTCGCTGGATTGATTTGCTGGAGCGGAATCGTTCTGTACATCAACACTTCAACGGGCCAATTGGTTGTTGAAACAGAAGTTGATGATGTGACGGTTACCGTTTTGAAAAATAAGAAACCAACAACTGAACTCCAAGTCGAACACGGAAGCGAGGCGACACGCTTGTATGCGGGTGAATACCAAATCGTGATTAAAGGTGATTCCGACAGCCTAATGATTGACAACGATCGGTTTTCTTTAAAACGAGGTGAGAAAGTGGTTGCTCGCATTAGAAAGAAGTCACAAAAGAATGAATCCGCATCGTCAATGATGACCTCCGATACCGGTTCAGCAAAAACTGAAACAAGCTCCGATCAAATCACGTACATGGGACTGGGGCTTGAGTCGATAGTAAAAGACTTTACTCAGATTAACGGGCCAATTCGTGAGCAGCAAAAGCACATCCTCTCTGTCATGGCGGCTAAGACCTCAGAAGAAGAAAAATATCGTGTGGCCAAATTATTTATCCAAGCCCACAAAAACGAAATTGCAGGTCAGGTTCATTCCAATCTGATTTCATCGCTGGCACCGCTTTGCAAATCCCAAAACGTATTTGACACCGTTTTCGAATACACGCTCGACACAATTAAGACGACAACTGAGGGCACCACTTCAGTCGTGAGCCCCGCCTCTCCAATCAGCTTGATCAAACATTTGGAAACCGAAAACCCGCAAGGAGTTTTGGACAAAATGCAAGAACTGATCAAATCGAACGTTCCTTGGAAACGATCTCTTGCTGTTGCCTGGGCGAGTTCACGCGAATCGAGCGGAGGCGCGAGACTTGATGAAACTTGGAAATTGCCACTGATTGCTGCTTTTAAAGACACGAACGATCCTCAGAACGCCATTTCTGTTGGCAGAGCGTTGATTGATCACTTCATCGATGATCCGCGAGTCGTAGAAACTGTCTTGTCCCAAATTGATAACGAAGCGTATCTCAAACTGTACCTTGAAACGATGCCTGTTCTTCTCAAAGCCTCCCCTGAAGATTCAACGCTGCCCGAGAAGATTTTTGACTGGGTAGAGAATCGTACATTCTCAATCGAGGAAATCTCCATCTTTGCAATGAAAATGGAAGAATCAGGATTGCCGATGTTGATGAAACAGATGGAATCCAATTTGGAACTCGAGAGCTGGGGAACCGTAGTTTTCAATGAAACTAAAAACCAATTGCCAAAACAAATCGTGCTTCCGCGGAAATACTCCAGTCGACTTTACTCAATGCGACAAGCCTTGATTCGAGAGATTGGCAATAGCTATCGGACAAACCCCGAATCAGAACTGCGAGTCAATGTACGCGGTGGTGGCCTTAGCGGAGGTACAGTTCGCAAAAAAATCCAAATCTCAAACGAGAAAAGGGATAGCTTGGTCAAAATTCTTCGAAGTCAATTCAAGTTCGAATTCAAGAATCTGACTCCCCTGGCACGAAACGCGTTATTTGCGGAAACGGATTATGTACTCCAGCAATTGCTTGGCTCCAACAAGTTACATGATGGGTATACCCTAGAACATTGGCTCCAAGTCTTTTTAGATGCAGATTCCTCGGACCAAGCTTACGGTTCAGACTGGAGCCGCGGTCTGCGAGGAATCGTTGCGTTGCAGGATCAATCCAAAAACCCAAAAGGCATGGTGCTGGCCGTTGTTCCACGATTTCGCGTTTTGTCATTCGATACCGTCGACGAAACCGATGAAAGAAGTAACGCGGCGGTCGCGATTGGACTTTTTCCCCGAGCCGGAACACGAAACATACGAAACAAAGCCGTTTTTCGTGATCTCACAATCCAACTTTTGGACAACCTTGATAGTTTTCAAACAGGCGACTATCCCTATCTTCTATGGGTAATCCGACGGATAGGAAATTTAGACACTGAGAACACGTTTGCATTTAGCAAGATCAGAGATCGTGTTTCACCTCTGTTGTTCGACGCTGCAATGCAACCCGATGACAATGTCCAAAGAAGATCGTTAGCGTTGGCATTGAGCCTGTTTGTCTACGACGATGACTTCCTGGGATACCTCTCAAAATCTTTCAATCCCAAACTTTCCGTCGAACAACGATCCAAGAACCTAGCGAGAACAGAGCCTGAATTATTGGAAACAATGCAAATCTATCTCTCGCAAAGCGGAGGAGCCACATTTATGTTTCCCTTCCTTCGCACCCTCGAGAAACCTAGTCATATTGCAAAAGCCATTTGGATGAACCGACGGTTCCATCGAATCGAATTTGAACCTTTCTACGCAAGAATCCTTGCAGAAAATCCGAAATGCCTTCATGAAGTTCACCAAACATTCGATTACGATCTTTGGACGGGCCAAACCTCTCTCCCCCAAACTCCGACGGAGAAAACCCTGTTCGAACAAATCGTGGACGAACTGGACCTCGCAACTCAACGAGATACCGAACTGTTCGCTCCTAGTCGAGCCAAGACGGAGGAAATTGCCAAGCACTTTAAGAAAGCTGTAGAGGCTCTTCGCGATCTGCAATCAAAAACCAAAGGCGCCACCAAGCGAAAACTCGATCGAATTCTAAACCGCATTTCCAATCAGGCGGAGAAAGTGGAGGAAAATAATTAGTTCCGCGACCGATCATGGTCAATCCAAAGGTTGCCGCTACGTCGATTCGAAAATTTACGACGGACACTCTTGTCCGTCGTTTTCCAGGTCAGACAGAAATGTCCAAGTCAGACAGAAACGCCCAACCAACCAAGCCCTCAGGCTCGCATTGCACCGCAAGCCTCACAAACTGATCCAGGCAAACCGCTTGCTTTTCTTATACCCCACACAAATCGAACAGAAAATCTTAAAATATTGTTGTCCTCGTGTAAGAACGGGTTTCAAATCCCGTTTAGCATGGTGAATCGCACCTGATGGCTCAACGATATGAAATCTACACCCGAAACTCGATACACTTTGATCGGCAAAATCCGTGATCCTCAGGACGCGGAAGCCTGGTCCGAGTTCACGGCCATCTATCAACCTCTGATCTTTCGCATCGCCCGAAAGAAGGGGCTACAGCACGCCGACGCAACAGACGTCACCCAAGAAGTGCTCTCAAAAGTCGCCAGTGCAATCGAAAAGTTTGATGGCACAAAGGAAAACTCCAGCTTCCGCGGCTGGCTTTACCGGATCACCCGCAACCTCGTGATCGACTTTATTCGCAAACGCTCCAAGCACGAGATGGCTCAGATCGACGATTTCCAATTCGCTTCAGAACCGTCAAGTGCTGACTCGCAAGAGTTCTACCAAGAATTTCAAAAACAGATTTTCTATGTGGTTGCGACCGAAGTCCGCTCGCAAGTCAAACCGAAAACATGGCAAGCGTTTTGGGAAACTGAAATGGAACGCAAGTCTGTTGACGACGTCGCCAAAGAACTAAACATGTCACCCGGTGCCATCTACGTCGCTCGGTCTCGCGTGTTGGCTCGACTGAAATCGGAAGCTGAATCAAGAATCAACGCATCACGATTGGAAATCAAATGAAAACAGAACAACACGTTTCCGATGCTGACCTTCGCCAAATCGTTTTGGAAAAAGAAACTCAATGGCCACAATCAAAAATTGAAACACACGTTTCAAGCTGCGTTCAGTGTCAATCCAAGATGCTTGATATCGCTGCTGATCATGATTGGAGAGACGAGTTCTCCAGCAACCTCAAGGAACTTCCATCGCTTTCCAATCACGACCAAATCACAAGTGCTTTCCGTGGTCCCAATGCTGCAGACATACAAGCCGATGTTTCGGGAGATGAATTTGACCTGCAAACGGTAGATCAAATGCTTGACGAGGTTTTACAGCCACCCATCCATCCCGAAATGCTGGGTCGATTGGGACGTTACGATATCGAAGGAGTCATTGGTTGCGGCGGCATGGGAGTGGTTCTGCGAGGATTTGACCGGGATCTCCACCGTCCAGTCGCGATCAAAATGATTTTGCCGCGGCTGTCAAAAAACGGAACAGCGAAACAACGATTCGCTCGCGAAGCCCGCGCTGCGGCAGCGGTCCTCCACCCCAATGTTATCTCTATCCACGGCATTGAAGAATCGGATGGAATTCCCTGGTTTGTCATGCCTTTGATCGCCGGACCCTCTTTAAAACTTCTCGTCGAAGAAAACGGGCCGCTTCCAGAACGTGACATTGTTCGTATTGGTTTACAAATCGCTTCCGGACTTGCCGCTGCACATTCGCAAGGCTTGGTCCATCGCGATATCAAGCCAGAGAACATCTTGGTCGACAACCAAATCAATCGTGTCGTGATCACAGATTTCGGGTTGGCTCAACGAGACACCGACGTTGCGATGACACAAACGGGATATCTCGCTGGCACGATCAGTTATATGTCCCCCGAGCAATCACGCGGCGACGACGTCGACGCCCGAAGCGATTTGTTCAGTCTCGGCAGCCTGCTATTTTATCTCGCGACGGGAGAGGTGCCGTTTCGTGCCTCTTCGCCAATCGGAATCCTGCACAAGATCGGCGGCGAGCCCCATGCCAACGTGCAATCGCTGAACCCCGAAATATCAATCACACTCACCCGCGTAATCAATCGCTTGCTTGAGAAATCACCATCGGACCGTTTCCAATCAGCCGTCGAATTGGAAGCGTTCTCGACAGAGTTTCTGGCTCATTTGCATCAGCCAGCCCAAACCCCAGCTCCCACTGTTCCACTTCCTAAAAAACAGAAACCGGGTCAATCCCTCACTGGTTGGAATCAATTTGGTTTCGCAGGCACTGCAGCGATTTTAGCGATCATCTCCGCATTGATTTTGGTAGGTGTGTTTTTGGGAAAACAGTTTTGGCCAAAAGAGCCCTCTCGCAAACCACCGCCACTAACACAACGACTCACTTGGGCAGAAGTATCTGAGAAACACGGATTGTCCAGCCAAGAGGAATTCGAAACCGAACTTCGAAGCCTAAACGCAATGTTCCTGGAGGCCGAGTCATCGTTTCAAACCACCCAAGACATGCCCGGCCCCACGGCACTGAATGAACAAATCAACCAATTTTCAAGAGAACTTGAACAACTGAATTCCGCGTTGCCTCAATAACACAATGCAGTCAGTTCTACCGTTCTCTTCGACATCAAAACAAATTTGTGCTTTGCCATGGCATCCGTTGCCGGTTGGGAACCAAACCGGATCGTCAATTAGTTAAAAATTTTAGTAAGGAAATATTATGTTTGCAAAAACTTCACTCGGATTGCTTGTCGCGATACTTTTCACGGGCTCATTGATCGGTCAAGAAAGTTTCCGATTTGACTCAGCACACAATCGCGCCACCCAACAATTCAATGCCCCTATGGACGCCAGTCAGCTCGCTCAATGGACCGAAGCTCGGTCAGAATCTCATGAGTCAGCACTAAAACGGAGGGAACTTCGAAACCGAATTCAAATTGCCACTCAACAACTAAAAGCGGCGGACAGCGATTCGCGAGCTGAAGCCAAAAAGCAATTGCAGGATGCCTTGAGCGAAGAATACGATTCGCTTCTATCCGACTACGACAAAAACCTACAGCGTTTGGCCGATCAATTAGCTGAAATGCAAGACAAACTTGACAAAAGAAGAGCTGCCAAGGAAGACATGATCAAGCTTAGAATGCAGGTGCTTGAAGCAGAAGCTGATGACCTTGGATGGCCGGGACAATCTTCTCGTATCCTTACGACCCCAAGTACGTTTGGCATTCGCACTCCGTTCCCAAATTCATCCAATCTGAACTTGTCCGGTCGAAGCTCAAACGCGACATTGCGTTCCAACGCCCCCAATACCACTAAGGCTCCAACAACTACAATAAGAAGCAGCAAGTAACTCAAATGAGTTGAACAGTCGACCGTTCGATAACATTAATCTCTAAGGCCAAGCCATCGCTTGGCCTTTTTTCGTTCGCTCGCAAGTCCGCCGTTCAGTTTTCCCAACCCGATTTTACCCAAGGTACTTCGACTTTGTGATCCAACCTTAATCGCAAACTCAACTGAGCCGCGTGATGCTGGATATGACGGATGTTGTAAACGTGAACTTCGGCAACGGTTCCATCGATCCAGTCGAATCCAGATCGCTGCTCCAAATTCTCATTTGTGAATTGACCGATCACAAACTTCGCTTTCTCTTGGCAATGATCCAAGTACGAGACAATAAATTCACGCTTGTATTGTTTCGACGGAATTGAAGGCTCCCATTCTTCATAGCCAGCAAAAACATCCGCATGTTGACGATGGAAATCCTGGTCCTCGACGGCTTGTGGATCAGCTCCCAAATAAACATCTGCGAAAAATAGACTATGGAAGACGGACTGCGAAAAACTATGGTTGCACACAGCCTGGTGCCAGCTTTCGTCAGGACATCCATCAATACAATGCTTCAACGTTCGAAACGCTGCTAAGTATTGATTACGTATCAAGTCTTTGAAAAGAGTGGACATCGAAAACTCCAAAAGCCCGGTGGGAGAAAAAAAGATTCAAATGTAAGCCGTTTCGTGACCACGTAAAGCCAACTAAAGCCACATTTGAATCACTGTTCAACCAGCAATCTTATTTCGTGCACAAATCAAACGAACATTCGATTGCTCGCTCGGGGACCTTGCCTAGCCACCGAGTTTCGCCCGTCGAGAGCGGACAAAGTCACACCAAAATAAATTATTGAAGTGCATTAGCCCCATGACGAGAGCAACGAATCCGATACGTCCCGCCAAAACTTCTAAAGAATCCTCAACCGCAAGTCCCGTTTCGCCGTACTTCAAAGCAACAAAAACTAGCCCCATGTTCATCAGGTAAAACCCGGCCAAGAACAACCTGTTCACCGAGTCAGCCAACTTGTCGCTACCAAGACATTCCAGCAAAAAAGGATGGCCGTTCGTGTACAGCGAGCGGCCAACCCAAACGGTAAACGCGAGACTTATCAACAAGTAGATCAAATGGTTTGCAATCGCCATTCCAAACTCCTTTAAGACGCGTTAACGATAACTTTGAAAGCGTCAATTAAACTTCGGGGAGTTTAACCGGCTTGGCAAGTACGACATCTCGGCGATGATTTTTGCCACCCGCATTGGCAAACAGGCCGACCATCACAAAGTGGAAGAATCCGATTGCAAAAATGACTCCGCCAAGTTTCGTGCTCAGCAGTTCGATCGCCGTTTTTGCGTCCGACGCGTCACCTCCGTACCGCAATGCAAATCCAACGGTCCCGAACGTGATCAAGTAGAAACCAACCACCATCAAATGGGTTTTGGCTTTTACCAATGGAGAAGTGTCAGAACTTCGTTCGGCCATATAGACTGGACCGTGAATCCTCAATGTCCGTGCGACGAACACAGTAACTAGAACGCAAACGATGAGATAACCGAGATAGACCCAAACCATAGTCGTCATAGCCGACTCCTTTTGTGTGGTGAGTTGTTACACAGAATTATCCGGATACTCATTTGGGAACATAACGGTAAAACGAAAGTATCTAGTGCGACAAAACGACACGGAGTGCAAAGAGATCCGAAACGGAGTGTGGACCTGTGTCTGCTGGACGCTCCGTGGACCGCGTATTGCTCAACTTTCCTTTCACAGCGTAGATTATGGGAAGTTAGAAAGCCCGAGACCAATTCAGGATCTTTAACAAGATCCAACACGAGAAATCCACGCAAAAAATCCTGGCCGCAGAGCCTCCCCGCACGCATTGAAACCGACTGGCTGACTAACCAAACAGCGCTTCGACTGGTTTCCCTTTGCCATCTTCAGTGACATAGAATGGTCGCTTCTCTACATCCAGCGCCGTGTCTGGCGCTATTCCCATCGCACGGAAAATCGTTGCGTGCATGTCCGAGATCGAGACAGGATTCTCCACTGCCAAACACGGACGCTCATCCGCTGTTTTGCCATAAAGTTTCCCCTTGCCGATTCCTCCGCCGAACATCAAGACGCTGCTTCCGCCAGTAAAGTGACGGTGCAATCCGTATTGCTTCATTTCTTGCATCACTTTGGCCGGCGCGCGAGACTGGTCAGTTGCCGTGCTGCCAGGGACGCCTTCAATCATCATGTCCCGACTGAATTCGCTGGCCACGACAACAAGCGTTCGATCCAACAAACCTCGTTCTTCCAAGTCCAGAATCAATTGAGAGATGGGCCGATCAATTTCCTGCTTCATCCTTGAGACCGTCGTATGGCCATTCTCATGCGTGTCCCAATTCAAAAACGGAACATACTCCGATGTGACCTCGATAAATCGAGCTCCAGACTCGACCAATCTTCGAGCCAACAAACAACCGCGGCCAAAATGACCTGGCTGGCCGTGGGATGAGTCGGTGCTCGTGCCCATGTATTTTTCATACGACTCTTTGGGCTCCAAAGTCAGATCAAATGCTTTTCGTTCCGGAGAGCTTAGCAACCGATACGCATTTTCCATCGACCGCATCAACGATTCTTTTTGGTAGTCACTGGCTTTGTCGCCGAGGTTCTGATTAACCAAATCACGGTACTTTTTGAAACGAGACTCAAACCGTTTGGGCGTCATTCCTGCTGGTGGACGAACCGACTTAATCGCTTGATCTGCAAAAGGAAGCACGAAGGGGCCAAACTCGCTCCCGAGAAAACCGGCGGTATGGAACGCTTTTAGTTCTTCCTTTTCACCCACGCCTTCCAAACGTTGCCCGATATCGATGAATGCGGGAATGGCTTTGTTTCGCGGCCCCAGCAAACGCGCGATCCACGCACCGATGTGCGGAGCAGCCACGGTTTGCGGCGGTACGTAACCGGTGTGCCAATGGTACTGATGACGCGAATGGAGAATGCTTCCGAGATCGGCTTGAACGTGGGAGCGGATCAGGGTGCCGCGATCGAGGACTTTGGCTATGTTTTCCAGCCCAGCCGAAATCTTGATGTTGTCGACGACGGTGTCGATGGCTGGAAAAGTCGAAATGATCTTTTCAGCTTCGAGCCCTTTCTCAAACGGCTCGTAACGTTTCGGATCAAGCGTATCTGGCGCCGCCATCCCACCAGCCATCCAAATCAAGATGCATGAATCTGCGGTGGCTGCCGGCTGCTCACGAGCGGACGTGCCTGCAAGTAGGGGCGAATAACCGGAGCCCAACGCGGCCAATGCAGCCGCTGAACTCTTTTTCAAAAAATCTCGTCGGCCTTCGAAAGGTAATGGCTTCATCAATTTTTCCTAAGCAACTCTTTATCTAGATGGTTTGCGACAAATTTCGATCGAACGGATCATTTCACAAATTGAAACTCGGGTAGCATGGTCACGATCCATAGCAGATCTTCCATTGCCTCCTGCGTCATTTCCTCGCCCGAACCAAGCGACTTTAATTCGGCCGTTGAAGGCTGTCGCGAAAGAGATTCCAGGAAGAGATTCTTCACAACCTGCTCATTACTCCAGCTTTGTTTTGACTTGCGAGCAAGCCATCGTTTTGCTCCCGCGTTTAGCCAGCCTGCCAGAATCTTTCCGTTACTCAAATCAAGAGCCTGCAATGTCGAAAGCTCAGCGGGGCGAGTCGTGACAACTTGCTCTCGATTGGGTCGGCCCAGTGATCGCATCAATGGATTGGATCGGAGCAACGAAGCTCGGACATTGAACTTTCGAAGAGGCTTTTTCCCTTTCCCGGCACTAAACACATCAATTTTTGCGTTGATGTTTTTTGGAGCCGCCTCCGTCACCAGCCAAACAGCGTCAACGAATTGCTCCGCTGTCATCCGTTTTGCAATGACGCCCGCAAAAACAAACGCGTCACTTGGGTTCGGATTTTCTTCCAGTCGTACCGACGCCGATTGATAGACTTTCGAAGTTACGATTAACTTCATTGTCCGTTTCAAATCATAGCCATTGTCGACCAAATCGTTAGCTAAAACATCCAGCAACGATTCAGACCAGGCTTCACTGGCCATCACATCGACCGGATGAATCAAACCTCGCCCGGTCATCCGATCCCAAATTCGATTCACTATCGTGCGGGAGAATCGTCCGTTTTGTTTCGTCGTCATTAACGCGGACAGCTGAGCCAATCGTTCCTTTTTCGGTTTGGTTTGGTCAATCTCACCAAGCGTCGGAAACACAAATTTGCTGGTCGCATTTTTCCCTGTTCCCACATCGCAACGATGCATCTCAAGCGGCGTGTCAGAGATAATCGCAGCCAAACCGTAGGCATCGTCCAGTTTCCAATCATCAATAAAGCTATCGTGACACGACGCACATTTCATGTTGATACCAAGGAACACCTGAGAGATGTTTTGCGAAAACTGAAGCGGCTCAATCTGACTCGCATTCACCCGCCCACGCCATTTAATGCCTTTGATGAAGCCCCCCGATTGCTCGGTTGGACTGATGAGCTCGTTAACAAACTGATCGTACGGTTTGTTTTTCAAAAGCGATTTATACAGCCAGTTGGTAATCTGTTTTCGGCCACCGTCGATGAATCCGGTCCCCGCGTAATCATTACGAAGCAGGTCATTCCAAAACGAAATCCAATGATCAGCGTAGTCCTGATCACGAGCAAGCAACTCGTCGACCATCAATTCACGCTTGTTCGGTTCAGTTCGAAGAGAAAACTCGTCCAGCTCTTTCGCGGTCGGAAGCTGACCGAGCAAATCTAGTTTCGCCCGCCGCAAAAATTGCTGATCGTTTAACGGTACCTGATACTGCACACCATTTTCGGCAAAGTAATCTCCTAACATGCGATCAATTGGATGCGTCGCGTCGAATTTTGGTAGATCAATCTTTCGAAGGCTTAGCGGTCGTTTGAAGGTTGGCTTTTTCAGGCTCAACTCAGCTGGCCAAACCAATCCCTGATCAATCCAAGCTTTTACTTTGACGATTTCCGCTTTCGTCAAACGGTCTCCCTCGGGCGGCATTTGATAGTTGGAATCATC
>JBGCDK010000152.1:0-28061 GCA_045105295.1 Mariniblastus sp. | reverse complement strand
GAACGATGTCGTTCAACTTTTTCGTTGACTCAAGCAGCCGAACCTCGCGCTCAAGCATTTTTCGGAATCGGCCTTCAAGCATCGCCAACGCTCCTTCACTTTCTTCCTCACGAAGTTGCCTTAGGATCTCTTCAAGCTCTTTTTTCGCCGCCGCCATCTCGCGTTCGGCTTTCTTCATCTCGTCGATCGCTTCATCACGCTTCGCATCGTCAAGCTTTTTCTCAGCATTCCGCATTCTGTCTTCCGCGGATTGGATGCGCTTTCGAGTTGGGTGCTGTTTTTTATCAGGCTGTTGGTTAGCACCGTCAGGTTTTTCTCCGCTTGATTCGCCACCGCTTTGTGGTTCACCAGGCTGGTCGGGGTGTCCCTCCGCGGGATTCTCCTTGGCGGGATTCTCTTTTGCGTCGCCTTCCTTGGCTTCAGTTTTTTTCTCAGTGCCTTCGTCTGGATCCGTCGCGTCTTGTGGTTTTGGGGAATCGCTATTTTTGTTTGCAATGGAATCTTCGGTGTTTGCTTCGGACTCGTTGTTCTCAATCTCGTCGCCAAGATTTTTGGTCCGCTTCGCAATTTTCTCTTGAGAATTGGACAGCCGATTTTCGTCAACGCCGCCTTCAGTTTGACCGCGAATGCCCTTTTGAATTCGCAGGATGCGTTCTACTTCTTTCAAATAATCCTGATGACGTTGGATTTCATCGCGGACACGTTTTCCGCGGTCTTCGCTTTGAAGAAGTTCCAAAAGTGACTCGAGTTGCCCGAGGACTTCCTTTTGCTCACTCTCTGCGTCTTTGAGTTTTGATTTGGTGATCAGTTTGACGATCATCTTCATCTGAGTCGTCGTCATTTTCTCTTGCGACTGAGTGAATGCACGTTGGAGCAGTTTAGATCGAATAGGATTTGATCCTTTTTCGTATTCGTGAAGCGCGAACAATTTTTCTTCTAGCAGTTTGTATTGTTCCGCCAGTCGTTTCTGTTCTTCTTCGATTCTGTCGGCTTCGGATGGCTGTTCGTCAGCCGTTGTTTTGTCGCCGCCGTCTTGCAAGATAACGGTTGTTGCTGCGAGACACACGGGCATCAGAGGCGCACCACTTCCAAGGACGATAAAAATCGCCAATGCGATACCAGTTTTTGAAAACTCAAATTTGTTCACGGATTCCTGAACTTGAAAATGCGTAGATGTTTTGGTGTTTCCAACGTCACTTCGTTATGCGTTGTTTTTTAATCTAACAATCCATCGAACGCTTTGTTCTGCCTTTCCTTTTTCGTTCTCTCCATAATCGCCTGTTGACGCTTGATCATCTGGCGAACGATTTCCAAGAGTTCATTCTGGGTTTCGTATTTAACCATCACGTTTAATACTTCTTCGAGCTGGCCAAGTACGGCGTCGGTCATTTCAATTGACTTAATGGCAAGCGAATCTGTTGACTCGATGATTGAAGTATCTTGCGGACTCAGCTGTAAATTGCGAAGCCCAGTTTCCAAATCAACAACTTGTTCCTTCAATTGTTGCATGGAGTTGTTGGCAATCAAACGTAAAGGGGCGATGATTTGCTCAGAGATGCGTTTTTTCCTGTCTTCTGAATCGATTCGGTTATTTATTAGTTGTAGACGGATGTTCTCGAAGGCTTCGGATGAGCCAAAAATCTCTTGGGTAGATTTTTCGATTTGAAGAATGGCTCGTTGTGCAAACAGCAGTTGCAGTTCCTGTTTTCGAATTCTGGGCTCTGATCCCTCATCACGGTCTTCGGCGGATGGCTCAGTCAAATTCGGTTGGTCGCCTGGCTCTACCAACTCTGATGAAATGTTGTCGCGTTTTGACTTGGCCCTCAACAGATAGTTTCGTGCGTCTGCAAGTTCGATATAGATCTGTTCTAGCCGTCGCCGCTGGCCGACCTCTTGGCGTTCGAGAATTCGTACCAATTGATTGGGAGCCACGACATCCAAAACGTAACGGTCGCCGATTCCGAGGTTGGGTGACTGTTTCAAGTCGAATTTGTCATCCGATTTGACAACCAAAGAAACGGTGCTGCCCTCCTCGATAGGAAGTTGATACTGATTGCCCTTGGTTTGAACGCGCTCTTTAAAATCTAAAACCGTTTGAAGGTCACCGTTGGTTGCTACTGAAACGGATTCAGAAATTGGTTCGGAGTTAGCGATTTCAATTTCCATCCATGTCTGGTTAAGGCCGTAGTCATCCAGGATTGAACCAGAGAACGGAATCTGAACGTTGGGTGTGACAGCGGTGCCGATGCCTGTTATCCGAGTTTTCACATTGGGAGCTTGATCTTCGATTGGCTCGATCATCACGTTGTGAGGCTGTTCGGAAACAAGACCATCCTCATCGCAAAGAAAAAACTGAAGATTGACAGGCTCAGTTAAAGCTGGCAATTCAAAATTGAAATTCGAGCCAGTGACGTCAATGGATCGAATGGTTTGTTGGTTTCGATCAAGTGCATAAACCTTAGTCAGCGGTTTGTTGGTTTTGGCCTGAACTGTCAGTTTGGTTCCCTCAGGAAGACGAGCCTGACCCGACCATTGAATCGTCCGGTCAGTCCAACGCATGGAGGATTGGTCGACGATGTACTCTGGGAATTTGCAGCCAAGTTTCGTCTCGAGAACACTTGGTTCATCGACGACGGTAATGTTGAATGGCCCAACGCGATGGTCACCTCCGCGAACGGTAAAGGAAATATCTCCCAAGATTCCACGGAGCGGTTGACCATCGAGCGAGTAAAGCTGAAACCCATCGCGAGGCGCCCCGATTTTTTTGAAGGTCTGGCTTCCCCGATTCCCGTCTGCCGTTTCGTAATTCATAAAACAAGCATTGGGCAATTTTCGCTGTTGTATGTCGGGATCGTTTTGGGGAACGTCACGAAAGTCTTCGGCGCGAACCATCAAGGTCAGCGTTGAGCCTTTTGCGATTCGAAATTCGCCTGATTTGGGAGTAAGGACTTTTCCAAGTTCAGTAATCCCTTCGATTGCGTTTTCTCTCTTGACCTTGATGCCAACCATTTCAATTCGGCACTGGCGAGGCCAAACAATGTCATCCAAAAGATACAATCGTTTGCCGGCGATCTTCAAATTGTCAGGCTGTGCGATCGCCAGCCCACCGACGCTCAGCAGCAATATTCCGGCAATGATCAAGCTTCGTTTCAAGGGCCCACTATTTATTACGTCAGAGGCATTGACGTTTGAAATGTGAGACTCGGCATCGGACTTGGTTTGCTCAAGCATCGCTTCGTCGACGGGAACTTCCATCTCGCAAGAACTCTCGTGCGATACTTTTTTTGCTGTGCGGCGAACGGTGCGGCCAACGGTGGTTAGCAAACTGTCATTAAATTGTGGGTAGCGTCGTTCAATGAGGATCGCGAGACTCTCGTCTTTTAATCGTACGAACGTACGACACAAGATGTACCGATAGGCCAGCCCGCCGATCAGAATTGAAACGCCAGCCAGAATAATCCCGCGAGATACTTGCGACAGCTCGGGCAAGCCGAACATCACGGGCAAATAGTCTAGGGCCAGCGCCGCCCAGAATGTGATGACCAGCCAAGCAATCGCGATGGCAAAACCCTCAACCAGGACAACCAGCCGGATACGCCTACGCAGCTGTCCAAGCACCGTCGCAATTCGCGGCGAGAGCTTTTTAAGTGACGGCCGTTTTGTAAGTTGAGAATCCATGCTGCCGCGAACAGTCCGTTGGTTGGTTTGAGTCCTAATCTATTTTATACGATTGTCGTAGAAACATAAGTGACATTGAGAACCGGCGGAGCATGCATGATTGCAACGAAAGCTGCCACAGATTGCTTTAAGCCAGTTTGTGAAGACGCCGAATGGTCCATTCCATTGCCAGCGAAGTTGCCAACAGAGTCAGCAACCACATCATCAGCTTTCGTTGGAAAAAACGATCAAGCGTACCCGTCAAAAACGTTTCTTGGTCTTGTGACTGAATGATTTTGGTCGGCGATACGGGGTTCGATTCTGTCGATTGAAAGCTATTTATTCCGACGTAAAAGTATCCATTGGTTTTGTCGGCGATCTCCGTTAACAGCGAATCGTTGCGTTGCGGTTGCTCTTTTTCCAAATCAGGAATGTTGGCTTGGACCGTGGATGTTAAAACTTCCAAGTCAGGACTGGCGGGGATTGGCAGGCTGATTCGATAGTCGCCTTCGCTTCCAGCGGTGAACTGACCATTGAATGTGCCAGGACGAACGGCATTCTTTGTGGCTTCCAAACTCAAATCCTGACGTGTTCCATCGGGGCGTAGGACAACTGCGTCGACTTTGGTTAATAGCAACGGTTGATCTTGAGCGTCTCGCAGAATTGCTTGAACGACGACTTGATCCCCCATCCAGCAACGTTCTCGGTCGGTCAACAAAACACCACGCGTCGAATCGCGGAGCAGTCGGCCCTGTGACGCCCAGCGAATCAGTTTCACGTAATATTGTTGAAAGAAGTCAACGTCCAATCGACGGATCCGCCACATCTCACCGCTGGCTTGAAAGAATACTCGACCAGCTCCATAGAATTGGCTGGCCAGATAGATTGGCAACTGTTCATCAATCGAGGTGTTGGGATCTGCAAAATTCGCCAGTACATCAGCGCCGGGTTTGGATTCATTGACCGCGTAGTAACCAAACACACCTTCGAATTGGCTCCAGTTGGATTGGCTTTCGGATCCAGTGTCACCTAACCATAGGAATTCTGAAGCTCGACCTTCGCGTGAAAACTCAAGCGGAAATGGTTGCTCGCCACCAAATCGACCAAGCTTTAATTGAGCCGTGCCTTGGCTGTAAAACGAAACGGGATACAGCCGCCGTATCTTGTCGATGGCTTCATCGCCGCGAGGTTTGCGAGTCCACTCGGGTGTATTGACGGGACCCGCGATTAGAATCAAACCGCCGGCTTGTTCTGCGACCCAACGTTCGAGTAGTTCACTTTGTTTCGGTTCGAGGTCTCGCCAGTCAGGATCAAAACCAATGATGCAATCGTAGAAGAAAACTTCCTCACGCGTTTTTGGAAACTCGGTTAGCAAAACATCAGATTCTTGGTCTGCACCTTCGGGTGAAGACTGAAGCAAAACGTGGAGCAAAATGTCTTTGTCGCGATAAAGCTGGTTTCTCAGAAAACGAAACTCGCGGTTTGGGCCGCCCGCCATCAAAAGAACTTTCGTTTGACGTTCGACGATCTCGACCATGGCAGCACGTTGGTCGTCCCGTGGATCTGAATCACCATCTACGGATTCGGTTCGAATGATATACCGACGTTTGCCTTGTTCTTGACGGGTGACGTTGAAGTCGACAGAAACGGCCTTCCCATCGTCGAGCAGTCGGATGGTAGTTTCGTCCTCGATCGTTTCGGCTTCTTGTTCTTTGTCGTCAACTGAAACCAATTTGACTCTGATCGATTGCCCCGAAAGCCCAAACGATTTGATGATTCCTTTGACCAAAAATTTATCCGAGGGGAAAACTTTGGGCGGAGCCTGGATGTCGGCGACTCGTACGTTCTTGGGAGTTTCGGTGGTGCCGATTCCGATTGGATAGATGGGAATACCCGCATTAGCCGCAGCGGCGATTGCACGAGCCGGTTGAACGCCTGAGTTACTGCGCCCGTCGGTGATCACAACGATTCCCGCAATGGGGCCGCCTCGTTCTTTATTTACCAGGTGCTGAATGGCGGACCCCAGCTCGGTGGCGGTCCCTTTGGGAGCAAGTTCTGTTTTCCAATCGATGTCGTCCCACTGTGCGGTATCTGAATCTGATTGGTTAATGGCAAGTTCGCTGTTAGTGATGCTGCTGGGCATAGGCGGAATCGTTGTGGCAGATCTTTTCCAGCCCAGCGAAGTCAAAATGTCGAATTGCGGCGTTTGAAGATCGCTCCACGCAAAACATCCAAGCGAAAGAATGAGCCCAAGCACGCCAGCGCACAAAACATACGCTTGGAATTCAGGTGGGCGGCCTGCAAGTTTTGACCAAAGCCATGCCAGCATCACAATCATGGAAAGCACAAGAATTGCACTAGCCAGCCAGCCAATTCGCTGCGACGCAAGAATGAACAAATCTAACTGGCTTGCAATTCGATCTGAGGTTGCCGAATTGGATTCGCTGGTTTGAGTTGTTTCTTGAATCCCATTTTTCGTCACCGAGAGAATGGGCTCTGGCTGAGACGTTTCACCAAAACGATAAACGGTCAAATCATGTGATTGACGAAGCGATTGAATCTCTGAATTCGATTCCATCCAACCAACGACTTCATCAATTCGCGTCGGTATGTTGGCGAGCGGTTGATTACTGCTTCGATCCTGCAGTCCCATGCTCAAGCTGGTATCCACCAAGACCGCCAGTCGTGAAGATTTTACGATTCGAGTTTCGCTTCGTTTCCCTGGGTTGATCACGTAGAGGAGTATTGTCGCAAAAGCGATAACTCTCAGCGACGTCAGCAGAATGGTCAGCCCTCGCGGCAAGTCTCGAGAATCGCGACGGTACATCCAACAGACGAAAACAAAAATCCCAAGTGTCACCACGGCAAGAGTCAACAGTTGCCACCACTGCGAGAGTGGGGCGATCGGTTGGAATTCGTAAAACGTCCGAATGTCGGTTTGTGGGATCATCAATTCGAGAGGCGAAATTTACGCCCGAAGCGTCAGTTTAAAGCAAAACCAGACGGTTTCAGGGCTTATGGCTTGGTTTCCGTTTTAACTCCCACGAAATTATACCGCAACGTGCCGAGAATCGGCGCTGGCTCGGATTGTGAATTGTGTGATAATTCCAGTCACGCCAATTTAGTATCCAGCTTGTTTTCCATCCGATTTTGCGCGATTCATTCGAGAAGATTCATTGATTAAAAAAGATTCAGATCCATTCAAGGACGCAGAAGTTAATCCTGAGGCTCCTAAGCTCGATTTGAGTATCATCGGCGGACTGGCGGTCGGGTTTCTTTGGTTTCACCGTAAAGTGTTCATCGGTATCGCGTTGCTGGTTGGGCTGGGGTTGTGGCTCTATCAAACTTCGCTGACCAAATCGGAAAACGAAGAACGGCAGGTTGCTCGTACGGTTCGACGTAAAACCGACTTGGAGTCTGATACAACAAAAGCAATCCAAGACCCGTTAGATGGCGTGTCTGCCAAAATAGAAATTCCAAAAGCAAATATTGGTTTGGCGAAATCCGCTGACGATGAAAATCCAAACACCAAGCCAAGCTCTGGCAAGCTTCAGCGATTTTTGGAAACCGCGAGTGTCGAAGAGCTGGTTGAAAAATCACTCAGTTTGCGTGAAGAATCCAAGAAAGTAAATCCAACGTTGGCGTTTGTGATTTTCTCAGAGCGGCTAAAAATCGCCCGGCGATTGATGGAAATGGAAACATCAGATACCGAAAGATTTTACGCGATTAATTCGTATATCGAATCGGTTAGTATTTTAGATTCACTAAACATCGAAGACAAATTGAATATCCTTGGAACCGGAGCCGCAATTGAAGAGGTCGACCAAACGTTCTCGAACCATCGCAATCCAGCGATCGCTGCCAAAGCCAATTTGACCGTGCTGATTCGTCCTGTTTACATGTGCTTGGCATCTCGTGATGTCGATATGCTAGAAGTTTTTAAGGATGGTTTCGATGAACGGATGGAGTCAATCCTGGTTGACCCAACGAGCGCTAGGCGACTGGCAGAGGTGACTAATCTTCTGGTGGAACGGTTGTACGGCGAGGAAGAAGAAACCGTCGCGTTAGCAAAACATATTTTAAATTTTTACGAACAAAGAGAAGATCCCGAGATCAAAAAAATCGCAGCTGCGTTTCGAGAGAAACTTTACTTCGGAAGATTTGACTTGCGTACGATTCTTGAGCGAATCGAAATCGACGATCAAGAGACGCGTGATGACATTCAAGGATTTTTCTTGGCGTTGGCTGAAAATCCAGATAGCCGAACGGAGTTGGTGCAGTTGGCTTTCACCTCGATTCAAGTCTATTACGGCTGTGGTAAAACCAATGACGCAAAAGCACTCTTGAAATGGTATTTGGAAATCGTCGACACGATGTCCGATCAAGAACGCAAGGTCAAGATTTTAGAAGCGGTTAATAATTGGAAGTTGTCAGTCGGACTGTGATGGTTTCGCTTCAGGTCTAAACTCTGGTTGGTAAAAAGCTGAAATGAGTTTGGTGTTCACTCGCAGCTTAAGCATGCTTACACACCTCGCAAACATGACGCCCGTCAATTCAGTTCTGGCAGACCACTAGGTGTCTCGGACTTTTGCCGCACGCTCTTCTTCACCACCACGTTGCTAATTCGCGTTGAAACATCAAGCTCAACCTCAACGAAAAAACGCGTGATGGAAATTCCACCACGCGTTGCGTTGTTAGACATCAACCGACAAATTTAAGTGCCTCCGATTTGAGGGACTACTTAACCGTGGCTTTTGCGTCTTCATGGATCGTGTAACCGTTGTGGTAATCGTGGCGAACCATTTTCTGAGTTGATTCGTCAGCACCATCAGCGATCATTGTTTTCGCGTTCCAGTCGACTTTCTTGCCAGACCAAACGGCCAAGTTGCCGAGCAAAATGGTCTCTGATAGTGGACCAGAATATTTCACGAATTCAGAAACCGTTTTGCCTTCACCGCGAATCGCATTCGCGAATTCGTTAAAGTGCGTCCCGACTGCTTTCGTGTACTCGGTGTTCTTAAATTCAGAGAACGGGCTTTCTTGGCCTTCTTTGGCTGGACGAGTGATCGTGCTTTGACGAGTGAACTCACCATCGACAATCATTCCAGTGTCTCTCGCGTCGCCACCGTAATCACCAGGCGAATAGTATTTGCCTTTGTCACCAACGAGCAATGCGGCACTTGTGTAGTGACGCTCTCTGCCTTTACCGTCTTTGCGTTTTGGCAGATCGCTCATCAACTCATCTGGTTTCTTGCCACCGTCGTACCAAACCATTTTCAAAGCAGGCCGGCCATCGAGTTCTGGGAACTCGAAAACGATTTTTGACCAAGCTGGGAAGCAGTTGCCATCATGACGATCAGCCTCTGCGACAACCGAAGTTGGAAATTTGAGATCCAGTGCCATGTACGACATGTTGAGCGTGTGGCAAGCCATATCGCCAAGTGCTCCCGTTCCAAAATCCCAAAATCCACGCCATTTGAAATCGTGAATTTCCGGGCTGTAAGGTCGCTTCTTAGCTGGTCCGATCCACTCGTCCCAGTGCACCATGTTCCGCCGCTTGTTCCATTCTTCTTCTTGGCCAGCTTTAGCGGCTTCTTGAACTTTCAAGCCGTAGCTTTGGGGCCAAACGGGTCGATTGGTCCAAACGTGGACTTCCGAAACGTCACCGATGATGCCTTTGCGGATCAACGCGGCTGATTCTCGCAGGTTACTAATCGCTGTGCCTTGGTTGCCCATTTGAGTCACCACGCCACTTGCCTTGGCGACGTCACCCATCATTCGCGATTCTTCGATCGAGTGCGTTAGAGGTTTCTGGCAGTAAACGTGTTTGCCTTCTCGCATCGCTCGAAGCGCAACGACCGCGTGGGTGTGGTCCGGCGTGCTGACGGTGACGGCGTCAAATTTGTCGCCCATCTCGTCGAACATTTTACGAAAGTCATTGTAAGTTTTGGCATCGCCAAACTCGCCTTTTTTCTTGCCCAGCGTTTCGTCATCAATATCGCACATCGCGACGACTTTGCCGTCGTTACCAGCGTTCGTTGAATCACTCGCGCCTTTACCACCAACACCAACGCAAGCGAAACGAATTTCTTCCAAAGCGGAGATGCTCGGTTTAACTGAGACACCACCGGCTACCCAGGCTCCAGCTCCAAGCGCCGCAGTTGATTGAACAAACTCTCGGCGATTTTGTTTTTTAGTCATTGATACTCCAGAAATATGGGAAGTCATTTATGTGTGCAAGTTTGATGTTTGGGCCAAACTGGGCGATTGAGAATTGTGTCACTTTTACGAAGGCTTCTTCTCCGCGGTTCGAAAAACAATTCGCAAACACTTCGATTAGGTTATCCAGAATTGCACAGGAATTCAATTGTTGTGGATTTTTTCCCTTAAAAAGAGCCGTTTGTGGCCGAAGATTCGTGTTTCTCGTTGGGCTTTGTTGGTGCGCGAAGCGTTACCGCCATTGCGGATGAGTAGGGCGACGTTCGCGTGGCAGGTGTTCAGCAGGTGTTCTATTGCTGCCTACAACTTCAACGTTAAAGAAAACACAAACTAAAAGCTAAGCCAAAACCGCAAAAGAAAACCGTTGAGTTTCCTTTCGCGATTGGAGGTTCGTTTACCTATTTCCTAAGCCGCGCGTCTCGCACTAAGCCATCGGTGAGGTGACGCCCAATCCTTGGCCGACTTTTTCCAAGACCAAACGCTCCTCAGGTGCGACGTTTCCATCAGCCATCGCTATCTCAGCGAGAAAGATCATGACTTTTTCTTTAGCTTCGTCGTCCAACACGTCAGTCAGCATCGCCGCAAGATCTTCAACTGGTGGAAGATCCTTGCCGTGCTGCACGATCATCCGAAGTGCAGCCTCGTCGAACTCGCCGAACACTTCATCACCGGCTTTTTCTGCGGCGAGCAATTCTGATTCTTCGACCACGCCGTCTGCAAGAATCATTGCTGCGGCTAGCGCGAATCCGACTGACTGAATGTCAATGACCTGAGGATTATCAGGGAGCCCCAGTTCTCTAAGCTTTTTCGCCACCGCTTCCGGATTGGGAGAGATGAAAAATGACCGAAGCAGATTGTAAAGAATCATGAACGGGTTGAGGAAAAAAGCGACGAGCGAAAACCAACCCAGAAGTAACGACTTACCTGCTTCGCCTCGCATTTTTTTCTGAACGCACGAATTGCATCCCATGAATGACTTGGTCCCAATCTGGTACGCAACCAAGAAACCACGAACGTAAGGTGCGGTTGCGCTTGTTTCCAACGGTGCATCGTTGCAATAGGGGCAGGGATATTGGCTGGCTGCTGAGTTGCTCATTTGTTTTTCCTTAAACTTGCCTCGCATCCAATTGAATTGAACCGTGCTTCCAACACGAACCGCATAGCAAGACAATTTTTCGAGATTTTTGTTTTGTGTTAACCGGCTTTACGTCGTTTCTTTGGTTGTTTTGGCTTGTTGGATTTTCGCCTTAGATCCCTGATCTGTGTTTTGATTTCACTTTGGCTCAAACCGTTGATGTAGCCGACGCGACGTATCACCTCTCCGTTGGACGAATTAATCTTTGCGGAGTCAATTTCGGTATCGAAGGAATACGGACCGTCTTTAAAATGAACCAACGTTTGGAGAGCGTAGAGATTGGCCACTGCCGACTCAGAGGTTTCAACGATGTTTCGAATCGTTGGGATTGGGTCAGCATGTTTTGCCACGCCAAGGAATTCAGCGGCTCGCAATCGAACCATTTCGTTGTCGTCTGAAGCCGCCGCCTTTTTTGCTGATTCGAAAAATCGTGCTGCCTCAGTGCCAAACGTGCTGCAAACGGTGTATCCCCAGTAACGCTCCCATTGATCTTCCGATTCAATCGCCATCGCGATTCGAGGTTCCGCGTTAACGAAGGGTAGCAGTGAAAGGTCGGCTATGTTGACCAAGTTCTCGATTTGTTTCTTATGATCCTGCCCAAACTGGATCGGGGCTTCCAGCGCGGATGCAATCAAATGGGTTTCTGGGAACATTCCAAGGTCGGGAAGCGAAGCAACGCGATTGCCCAGTCGCTCTCGCATTTCAACCAATTTCGCGAGGTGACGCTGAGTTTTTGAAAGGTCATTGATCTCGTGAGGATCATTGCTCAAATCAAAAAGCTGTTCAACTGGTTTCGGTAGAAAGAACTGGGACTGGGCTGGCGTGAGTTTTCCAGATTTAAAAAGCTGACGCCACTCGCCATAGGCCAGCATGATGTAGCGATAATTGTTTTGCAACGAATCGGGATAGATCGCGTTGTAGTTGCGGATATATTTCCAATCGCCAACCCGGATCGCACGACAGTGGTCGTATTTTTCGTCCATGCGATCGCAGTATGAAAATGTCTCATCACGTTTATTGACTTCGCTCTCAAGCACACCGTCACCGAGAAAAGCCTTGCCGTCGAAATGTTCAGACGGTTCGATGCCCGCCAGTTTGAGAACTGTTGGACCAAAATCCACGAATTCAACAAACCCTTGGGTCGAGGATCCTGGCGAAAACGGCGACAATTGTTTCCAGCGTTCTGGGATTCGGACCACTAACGGAACATGTAAGCCGCTTTCGTAAATGTAGCCTTTGCCTCGCGGAAGCACGCCGCCGTGGTCGCCAAAATAAAACACAATCGTGTCCTCGAGCAAACCGTCGTTTTCAAGCTGTCCGATTAGATCGCCGACTTTTTGATCGATTGTTTGGATGCGATCGTGGTAGCGCGCGTAGGTAAGTCGAAACAAAGGCGTGTCTGGATGGTAGGGGGCAAGCGTGACCGAATCAGGATCGGTTTTGTTGTCTGGAGCATCAGCCCACGCTTGGTCAAAATGTAGACTGCTTTCGTGCGAGTCGCCAAACGTCTGGACGTGGAAAAAAGGTTTTCCCTCAGGACGTTTTCGCCAATTCGCTCGTGGTGACGATTCGTCCCAAACGTTTGGGCTTTCGTTGGCGTTGAAATCTTTTTTCGAATTGTTGGTCGTGTAATAACCTGCGTCGCGAAGGTACTCCGGAAACATTTTCCAATCGCCAGGCATCGTTGCGAGTTTGGTGCGACGGTGCAAATGTGTGCCCAGCCGCGGTGCATAGACGCCTGTGATTAACGTCGTTCTGGCAACGCTGCAAACGGGAGCATTGGAAAACGCGCGGTTGAAAGTAACGCCACTGGCTGCCAGTTTTTGAATGTTTGGCGTTTCGGCTCCCATCTCATCAAACATTTTCAAATAGTGTTTTGAGTTGTCCTCTGACATGATCCAAACAATGTTTGGACGGGCGTCAGATTTGTTCTTGGAAATGTCGGTAAAGGCAGAAACCAATTTTGGGGTGAAAGCTAAAAACTGAAACGCGATGGACATCACCGCGACAGCGAAGAGAGACTGGCGGCAAATGAAGGGGAAAGAGCGTGGTTGCATGTTGGCAGCCTGCAATGAAAAAGTTGTAGGAATCGGCCCCTCAAGAATAATGCCTCGGCGACCCTATCGCCAGTCTTTTGGTACGTTGCCACGTTCCGAAATGCAATTTCTAAGTTTGACAATTTTTTGGCACGCAGTCTTGCTACGTTTTTTTAGGAGTGTCGTTGCGGAATTCCTCGCGCAATTGGCTTGATGAGATTTCAAATTCAAACTCATCTCGTCGAACAAATTGGCAAAGTTGTTTTAACTTTGGCGTTAGATCTAGATCGTAAGAGCGAAATCGACCTGCAACGGAGCGGCCGAAAACTAGAAAACGGCAGCTTTGTTTTGCGAACATTTCGAATACCGAATCACGATGGGATTGATTCTCATAAAAGCGGATTTCATTCACGCGATTGATTGTGTCAGCTCCAACAACAAATATTGTTTGGCCGAATAGCTCAGCTTTTTCTTCGAAGGTCGCTGCTTTGGAAAGAATCAGCCCTGCACTGCCAGCATGGTCGAAACGCTGGGAGATTCTGTCTTGAACATCTGGCCAGCGCAGTGAAGTTTTCTCAACATTTTCGATGCTGATTTCTTGCCAGACGGGCAACGATAAAATTTGCGAGGCTTGGTTAGCCATCTCGACATGGGCATCGTGAATCGGGTTGAACGATCCTGGGAAAATGCATTTTGTTTCGGTGTGATTCAGCGTCACCATTTCGGAATCGTAACGCCTTGCGACAACCCAGCGATCGTTTCCGTTCGTTAAAGAGTGGTACTGGGTTTCGTCCATGGGCATGTTTGTTTGAAAAGGGTGGCTTGGCTAAGCCAAAATTGGAACCAAGTCTGACAATGAATCGACAAACGGAACCGAATCTGTTGGTTTCGAATCGAGATCATCGGCGTAGCCAATCACTTGCATTCCAGCTGCAAGTCCGGCTTCGACACCCATGATGCTGTCTTCGATGACCACGCATCGTTCGGGAGCGACTTGCATTTTTTCGGCCGCATGCAAAAACAAATCTGGCTGCGGTTTCCAGACGTTGATGTCGTAGGCGCTGAATGTTGTTTCCGGTTGGAAATACTTGTTCAACCCTGTGACCTCTAAATTGATGCCAATTTTGTATTGAGGCGCGTTTGACGCGATGCAGAAGTTTTTTGTGATCGCGTCCAGCAGATTCGCGGCTCCGTCGATCGGTTGTAGGTCGCGGCGCAGTCCTTTGCTTTGACGTTCTCGGAATTCTGTGCAGAAATGATCAGGAAGCGATTTGCCAATTCTGGTTTCTAAAAGTTCAACGATACCGGGCATGTCCCGACCGACGAACATCGAAAGGGCCTCGTCATAGTCGATTGTCAAACCGAATTCGGCTACATAGTCCACCAGAACTTTGACGGTAATGGGCTCACTGTCGACCAGAGTTCCATCACAGTCAAAAATGATCATGTCAAAGTCGTTTTTTAGCATTCGATTGCAATCAAGGTGTAGGAGAACTTCTGCCGGGGATATGGCTTGCAGAACAGCCTAACAAAAAAACGACCGCTGCCCATACAGCGGTCGTTTTGATTTTTGTTGTCAGTCGATGAATTAGCGATCACCGGTCAGCTTTGGTCAGTCTGCAAATTCGACTGAGTCAAAATTGTCCGCGTCCATTAAGTCCAGTCGCCGATCGTTGTGAGTTCGTACTTCACCTGTGCCGAAGACAGTCTGTCGGTACCGCCTTTGTTGGAGATCGCTCGAACGCGGTCAAGTTTGTCGGTGAAAATGATGTAGTCATCGCCCAGCAAAACGGCTCGGGAATTGTTACCAACGAACTGGTCGTCGATTCCAGAATCTTCAAACACGCCGGTGTCAAAACCGCCCGTTCCAAGTTCAACGGTGACTTGTCCGAAACTACTCGCAAGATTGAAAAAGTTCGCCCCTGAAATGTAAGAACGAGCTTTGCTTCCAAAGAACCGATCGTCTTCATCGGAACCAAAGAGAACCGCAACATCGTTGCCGCTTGAGCTAAATGCGTTGGTACGATTGAAACCGAAAGCTGAGTTCAAGAATCCATCACCAATCAAAAAGCTCTTGTTGTGCCGTCCGACATAACGATCGGCTCCGCTTGAGTCCATGAAATTCGCGTTGTCGTAACCAGCCGTTCCGAACGCCGTTACGTTATTGAAACCGATGGCTTTGCTACGGAATTGGTCGCTATAGAGAACAGCAAACGTCGGCGTGCTGTGGAATGTGTCGGCGCCGGGTGAGTCACGAAGGTAGGCACGGTCGTCGCCGTTGTTGCCCGCGTCAGCAGTCACATCTGCGAAATTCCGAACTTGGTTGAAGAACCCATCGCCCCTCATGAACGCTTGGTAAGGTCCTGAGTTGTAAATGTCGTTTCCATCGGTTCCGTAAATGTTCGTTCGGTCATGACCGCCGCCTCCAATGGTAACGGTGCGGTCAAAAAACGCAGCGTTGTACTTTTCGTCTTCGCTGGTTGTGAAGTTGATATAGTTTGGCACAGCGTAAAGATAGTCATCGCCGGTCGTGCCGTTGATTGTCGCAATATCGAAACCGCCATTGCGAGCAAATGCGGCGACTTTTTCAAAGTCACGAACGTTAACGATCATGTTTCCGTTTTGCAGGTTCGCAAAATCAGGCGTAGCATAAAAAGTGTCATCGCCAGTCGTGTCTTCGATGGATGCTCGGTCGTTGCCCTCACCGCCCCAAACAAAAGTTCGCTCGTACCCGTGGACAGAATATTTAAGCCCACCGCCTCTTAACGTGGTGGTGCCGTTTTTGCTGTCCAAAATGTCAACACCCGAAGTGCCTGTGATCTCGGCTAGGTCATTCCCGCCACCGCTGGTGACATCGACGGATTCGACATTGAAAGCAGAAAAATCAAATGGTCCGGACAGGACTACCGAGCTATTGCCGATAGTGACCGCGTCGCCAGTCGAACTGTCGCGAATGGTAACGACATCGTATCCGGCTAACGCGTCGATCGTGAAAGATTCACCGACTAAAAAACTCAAAGGAAGATCGTTGACTGTCACAGTGACATTTGTGTGCCCGACAACCACATCAATCACATCATTGTCGTCAGTTCCAAGGACAACATCGCCCTCAATGACGGCCGTGTCCGTTTCGCCATTGTACGTTCCAGTAATGGTGGCCTCTTGGCCGGACACGTTCAGCACGCCATTACCAATTCCTACCGCACCCGATGCGGTCGCCAGTTGCCCCATCAGCAATCCATTTCCTGTGTCTACCAGAGTGACAAATTCAATATCTCCATCGGACGATGTGACGGTGACTTGAGAGCCAACTGTGGCTGTTAGATCTGAAACGTAAATCGTGATCGTATCACCGGCTTCATAGTTTTCCATGTCAAAATTCATCAGCGTGATCGGCTGAAGAATTCCTCTTTCGACGAATGGATGACGAACCTGAGCCAAGTTCTCGCCCGCGTTAAGGTTCAAGTTTGCCGCCAGGATCGTATTGGCCGCGGTTGGCATGTCGGCATTGGCGGGCAACATGAAATGCTGTTCAAGAATGATTTGATCCGCATAGCGTTGGCCCATGTTGGTGTTCAGATCCCAAAGTGCGCGAGACCAAATTTCGCCATCGGCATGGACTTGTCCAACCAAGTCATTTGGGAACATTTTGGTGCCGTCCACGCGACGCAAGTTGGGTGGATCGTCAGATGAATAAGAGAGTGCATCCCACTCACCAACGGCTGGCGCATGAAGCGCTTGGAAATCAGGATCGCCTGATTCACGAAAGAACGAAGCAGCAAGATAGTCGCCAAACCCCTCGCCCATCGCACCCATTTGGCCGCCACCCCAAGCTGCATTTTGATTGTGTTGGACCGCGTGACCGAATTCGTGAGCAATAATGTCCGCGTCCTCTCCGTCGTCGACACCACCATCACCCATGTGGATCGCATCGTTACCCGTTGAGTAAAACGATTGATCCTGATCGTACCAATGAGCATTTGCCAAGGTCGGAAAATCTCGAATGCCGTTGGCCACGCCGGTATCATCGTCGAATCCCAACTCGTGAAAGTAGGAATTGATTCGGTCCACCACGTGATAAACAACGACTTGTTCGAACCGATCATCGTCACGGTCGTAATCGTAAATGCGGGTGGGTTCGTTGGCGTCATTGTCGGCGAGTGTTTCACTGTTGAGAGTGGCAAGATCAACCCAAGTTCCGATCAACAGACCGGTGCCTTCATCGAGGTTTTCAAGCGTCACTTGAACTCGCTGGGCATCGAGAGCTGGGCTGGTCGCGTCATCGTTGTCTGCAAGACCGGCACCACTTCCTTGTGTTTGCCAAGGGTTGGGCTCAAACACATGGCCTTCGCCCGTCGCAAATGCGGCTCGGTTTTCCTGCATCAACACTTCACCGTTGTTCACATCAACGATGGTCAGGAAATCGCCAACAGGATCGAGTCCGCTGAAAACCGTGATGTCCCAAACATGCGTGGCAACATCGTTTTCGACAAACCAAGCCAACTCGCCACGGGCAGGAACGAGTTTATGAGTCGTTCCCGCTGCCGCCATCGCAGCGAACTCAGCATCGTTCATGTCAAAATTAACGTCACCAATCTCGGGGAACGTTACCTCGGATTCGTGAACCGCGAGCGAGTGATGGACGGACTGAAATTCGCCGTCAACGTTTTGAACGATCGTGATATGCGCGTTGTGTACTGGCAGGCCGTCAATCGTCTGCTGCAATCGGGTTGTTGTGGATGCAAGACCATGTTGAACGGAAACCAATCGGACATCGCTTGCGCCTTCGACGAGATAATTCGTGTCGGTTTGGGCAGCGAGATAATCTCGAGACAACTCAAATTGATCGTCTTGTGACGGGCTGTTGGCAGATAGAAGTTGCCGTTGTTCAAGAATCTGATAGGTAAACAGGCTGCCGCCCTTCGTGGGTCGCTGGTTTGGTCTTTGACGTTTCATCGGTTTCTCAATGATTGGAAGTGTTGAGGTGTCAACGGAATAGAACAGGTGGGAAAAGGAAAAGTTGTGCTTCAACTTTATCAAAAATCCTAACTGGTGAGATTTTTGATACAAGTCGATGAAGAAACTCTCTATCTTTATATCAAATGGGCGCCCTTAAACGAAAACAGCGGTCACTGAAATGCATCAATGACCGCTGTTATGGCTTTAAATTCTGGGTTCAGTCCAGCTTGTGAATTGCCCCTGAGGTTTTCTAAGTCCAATCACCGATTGTGATTAGCTCGTATTTTACTTCAGCCGAAGAGAGTTGATCAGTTCCACCTTTGTTAGAGATGGCACGAACACGATCGAGCTTGTCGGTGAAGACGATATAGTCTTCCCCAAGCAATACCGCACGTGAATCATTTCCTACAAACTGATCATCAACGTTTGAGTCTTCGAAAACTCCGGTGTCAAAACCGCCAGTTCCAAGTTCAACGGTGACTTGGTTGAAGCTTCCAGCCCAGCTAAAGAAGTTCGCACCTTGAATGTAGGATTGGCTTCGTCCGCCAAAGAAGCGGTCGTCTTCGTCTGAACCGTAGAGAACTGCAACGTCATTTCCAAGGCTACTGTAAGCGTTGACTCGATTGAAGCCAGTTGCGTAATTCAGGAATCCGTCGCCGATCAAGTAAGCACGATCGTCGCGAGCGATGTAGCGGTCGTTGCCAGTGGAGTCAATAAACGTTGCGTTGTCATAGCCGGCTGTACCGAATGCCGAAACGTTGGCGAAACCCTTGACTCGGCTGCGGAACTGATCGCTGAACAAGATCGAAAATTCCGGCGTGCTGTGGAACGTGTCTTCGCCCGGTGAGTCACGCAAGAACGCTTTGTCGGTTCCGCCTTCACCAGCGAAAGCGTTGACGTTGTTAAAGTTTCTGACCTGGTTGAAGTAACCTTCGCCGAACATGTAGGCTTGGTAAGGCCCTGAGTTGTAAGTGTCGTCGTTTTCATTGCCGTAAATGTTGGCAGTGTCTTCTCCGCCGTTTCCAATCGTCGTGGTTCGCTCAAAGAAACCAGCGTTCAGTAGATCGCCATTGCCTGCAGTGAAGTTGATGTAATCAGGAACTGCGTAAAGCGAATCTGCACCGTCGGTTCCAACGAGTGTTGCGATATCATTGCCACCGTTACGAGCGAAGGCGGCTACTTTTTCAAAGTCACGAACGTTGATGACAAGTCCAGTGTCGCTCTGCAAGTTCGCAAATACCGTCGTGCCGTAAAACGTATCGTCGCCGATTGTGTCATCGATGGATGCTCGGTCATTTCCTTCGCCACCAAACGCTTTGGTCGTGTCGTAACCGTTGGCTTCTAGACGATAGCCATTGCCGCGAAGAACAGATTTTCCATTGGCACTATCGAAAATGTCTGGAGTATCTGCACCAGTCATTGTGACGGAATCATCACCGCCACCACTGGTCGTCGTGATGTCTTCAACGTTGGTTGCGTTGAAGGTGAACAAGCCTGACAAAGAAACTGAGTTGGAATCCATTACGACGACATCGTCGGATGAGCTGTCAAAAATGGTCACAGTGTCGTATCCGCCCAATGCATCAATTGCAAATCCGCCGCCGAGCGGAAATGTTTGCGAAGCACCGTTGATGGTGACCGTCGCGTTTGAGCTGCCGACAACGACTTCGATTAGGTCGTTGTCGATCGTTCCAGTGATGCCTTCGATGGTTGCGGAATCACTTGACGCTCCATAGGAAACGGTAACGACATCGTCAAACGAGACTTGTAGTGAACCGTCATTAATGTTGACTGCTCCAGCGGCCGTACCGATTGAGCCTGTGAAGTTCGGAGACGTTCCCGTAACAGAGACAACTTCCACGTCACCCGAAGACGATGTGAAAACAACAGTGCCAATGCCTGTTCCCGGATCTTCGACGAATGCATTGAGCGTTTCGCCGATGATGTATGACTCTTGGTCGAGTTCAACCGTGCCTTCGGCGAACACGCCGCCTACGGCTTCGATCTCTGCGCGGAATGGAGCGACGCCTGTCCACCAAGAAATGTCACCGTAAACACTTGTGCTTGATGTGCCACCAGAAAGAACTCCTGCAATTACCCACTCAGATCCAAATTGAACCAAGATTGGACCGCCACTGTCTCCTGGCGCGGTTGTGGCTTCAAATTCGAGAGGCGTTGTGTCGGAGCCGAGCGTGTTCGCGGCATTGGAACCATCATCAAAGTCGGTTGAGATGATGTTGGCACCAGAGTTGTTTCCGCCAGCGGCTCCGTAGATGTCGATGATGTTCTCACCGCCCCATCGAAATCCGTCAGATGAAAATTCATGGCCAGAACTTCCAACACCATTGAGGCCGTAACCGATCGTCGCAGCCACCATGCCTTCTAATTCATCAGTGAAATCAACCAACCGCATTGGAGTCGCAACCGTTGAAGGAACATCAGCAGTCAGTGTAAGGATTGAGAAATCTCCACCATCAAGCAATCCGCCTGGGCCAGATGGATCAACCGCAGTTGCGATCGTAGCCGTGAAATCAGGTGCGTTGCTGTTGTCGCCGAACAAGATTTGACCGCCGGGAGCCGCACCACAGTGTCGAGCGGAAATGACAACGTCGGGAGCGATCAAAGTTCCCGTGCAACCAAGTGCCAATGCCACAACAGCATCAAAGGGTGCCGCGTAGGCTTGTGAGCCGATTGGACCAATCGCATCGTTGATCACGATACGCTCGTGGGTTCCGATTTTTGTGTTCGGGTTGTAAAGCAGTTGGTGAACGCTCGTTGGTGTTTCTTGCTGCAAAACATCGCCGGAAAACGCGTCAACTAAAGTTGAGAAGTTGGCTGTCTCAGTATCGTTGGTGCCAAGGAAAGTGTTAACATTCCAAGCCAATTTCGCCGAGTCATCGCTTGCGGTGAACCAAGTCAGTTCAGTGACTGTATTCTTGATCGGGTCGGTGAACGAATCGTTTGCAACTTGCTCAGCGTAAGCGTTCAGGATCAGCGGCGTTCGGCTTCCTGTGTTGAGATTTTCAAAACCAGAGCCTTGAAGATCGCCAAACTGACCGCGCGAATCTTGATGGAGCGTCAGAAAGGCATCGTAGACAGGCACGCCATTTTGGGTTTGTTGAAACAATGCAGTCGTGGCATCGTCACCTTCTCGAAGAGAGACGACTTCCAAATCATTGGCGTCGGATTGCAAATAAGCAGTTTCCTGAGACGAGCTCAAATGGTCTAGGAACTGCTGGGCTTCGAAAGACGGAAGGTTGGCCGAGAGCATCTGCTTTGGCTCAAGCGTGTTGTAATCAAAGCGTGTCTTCTGGGTTCGATTTTCAATTCGCTTGGATCGTTTCATTGCAAAAACTCATGGTTGAAGGTGCTGGGGTGGCCGAAATGCCTGAAATATCGCCGGAATGCCATTGAATTCCCCACAACGAGAATAACTGGCCATTTTTAAATCAGCAAGTGTTTGATTTGCGACAACTCTATGAAAATTCGATCCTCGATTTCGGAGCACTTTGCCCAGCTTGTGGCTGGATAGGACTGGCAAATCATTCACAACACCAGGTCCTGCTCGCGAGGCAGATGGCAATCTGGAACGAGAAAGCAATCTGGTCGGAAACGCTCCATTGGCCCTTACGAAAACTCAGTTAAACCGTTATTATTCTAAGTCTCGTTCAACCCAGATACAGTCCGGCCAGCGGTCATCCACTAGCCGGACTTTTCTTTCATAAAGACCACGTCACTAACAAAAGATGTTCGACTCACTCCAAGACGGCCTCAAAGGTGCTTTCAAGACGCTTAGCGGTAAGGGCAAGCTGACCGAAGGCAATATGCGCGACGGATTGAAGATGGTGGAAACATCACTTCTCGAAGCCGACGTTAGCATCGACGTTATCCGGTCTTTTATGGCCAAAGTGACCGAACAGGCGATGGGCGAGAAAGTCCTCTTGTCGCTGGCTCCGTCTGAGCAATTGGTCAAAATCGTTCGCGATGAATTGATTGTTCTGCTCGGCGGCGAGGATACGACAGAGCTCAAACTCGATCAAGAAGTCAACATCATCATGATGTGTGGCTTGCAAGGTGCCGGTAAAACAACCACTTGCGGTAAACTTGCTCGACGGCTGCTTCGTGACGCTAAAGTCAAACCTTTGTTGTGTGCGGCTGATCTTCAACGCCCTGCCGCGATCGACCAGCTTCATGTGCTTGGTGAAACGCTGGGCATCGATGTTTACAGCGATAAAGAAGAAAAAGATCCCGTCAAAGTCTGTAAGGCTGCGGTGGCTCAGGCGAAAGCCAACGGCAATCCCGTCGTGATCCTCGACACCGCGGGTCGGCTTGCGATCGACGAAGAGTTGATGAATCAGCTCAAAACGATCGATCGCGAAGTCCAACCGCACCATGTGTTCTTGGTCGTTGACGGAATGACGGGGCAGGATGCCGTCAAAAGTGCAGGAGCTTTCCACGAGGCACTTGAGCTCAACGGCGTCATCATGACGAAACTTGACGGCGACGCACGTGGTGGTGCATTGCTGTCAGTTAAACACGTTACCGGTGTACCGATTCGGTTTATCGGAACTGGTGAACACCTCGAAGACATCGAACCGTTTCGCCCAGAAGGCATGGCGGGGCGAATTCTGGGGCTTGGCGATATTACCGCGATGGCGGACCAGGCTCAGCAGCTGTTTGATGAAGACGAACAGAAAAAGCTGCAAGAATCCCTGGAAAAGGGCCAGTTTACGCTTGATGATTTCCGAAATCACATGCAAAAGATGGCGAAACCCGGCTTGATGCAGAAAATGATGGGATTGCTGCCAGGCATGCCCAATATGAAAGAGCTCAATCAGGTGATGGGCTCTGGCGAGACTTCAAAGCAAATTCGTCAGATGGTCGGCATGATCGACAGTATGACAGCGGCCGAACGCAAAGACCCCAAATTAATTGATGTAAGCCGACGGAAAAGGATTGCAGCCGGCTCCGGCGTACAGCCGAAACAGGTCAATGAATTGATCAAACAGTATGATATGATGAAGCCCATGATGACCGGCATGGCTGGGATGGGCGCTGGGGGCCGAATGGATCAAATCCAGGCATTGCAGGCCCAAATGCAAGATCCCTCTCGTGGGATGCCAAAGACGAAAAAAAGCACTGGCGCAAGACTAACGCCAAAACAGCGCAAGAAACAACAAAAGGAACGTGAGAAACGCCTACGTCAAATGAAACGCGACAAGCGAAAAGGTGGCGGAAGCGACGGGACTTCTTAGGATTGGTCGATCGCGAATCGGGCTTCTATTTCAAAAGTCCAATAAAGATTTCAATGCGATTCCAATCAACAATACAACCAAATTTGGTTCATCTTCCCAGTGAAGAGGCCAAGCCTCGAAACGTTTTCGGGCTGGTCAGGACTAACGTTTAATTACTTGAGTTTAAAAGAGGAAAATGTGGCAGTTAGAATTCGTTTGAAGAAAATGGGACGTACACACCGTCCGTTTTTTCGTGTATGTGCAATGGATAGCAGAGCCCCGCGCGATGGTCGCGTGATTGAGCAGCTAGGCACTTATGATCCTATGGTTCCAGATACAGACGCGCGTGCCATCCTCAATGGCGAGCGAATCAAGTATTGGTTAAGCGTTGGTGCACAACCGACTCCTAAAGTCGGAACCCTGATCAAAAAGTACGGCGCCGAAGGCACGCATTTGGAAGCACAATCGGCCGCGGTCGCTAAATTGTCTTCTCGTCGTGCGACTTCGATTGAAGCAGCTCGAGCAGCAGCATCCAAAGTTGAAATGCCAAAGCCAGAGCCGGAAGCCAAACCTGAGGACGCAGCGGCTGCACCCGCAGAAGGTGAAGCAGCGGCTGAAGCTCCTGCAGCAGACGACGCGGCCCCAGCTGCCGAAGCCGCACCAGAAGCCGAAGCCGCACCGGCTGATGCTCCTGCTGAAGAAAAGTCAGAGTAAGCTCTTATGCGTTTTGACGTGCTGACTCTTTTCCCGGACATTTTTCCGGGCTACCTGAGCCAAAGCATTTTGAATAAATCCATCGAACGTGGCTTGGTTGAAATCCACGTTCACAACATGCGAGATTGGGCAGAGGGAAAACACAACAAGATCGACGATACGCCTTACGGAGGTGGACCCGGAATGGTCTTGATGGTGGAACCCGTTGTCAACTGTGTGCGTGATGTGCAAAAAATGGCACCCGAACCTGGGACTGTCATGATGATGACTCCGCAAGGCCGCCGGCTAAACCAGCCAATGGTCGAGGAGCTAACAACCAACAAGCGTATGATTGTTCTGTGCGGACGATACGAAGGTTTCGATCAACGAGTGATTGATATCCTTCAACCAGTCGAAGTTTCGATTGGAGACTATATCCTCAACGGTGGCGAAGTCGCCGCGATGGTTCTGGTCGACAGTTTGGTTCGCATGGTGCCAGGAGTGCTTGGAGATGAATTGAGCAGTTGGGATGACTCGTTTTCGCGAGGCAACCGAATGCTTGAGTATCCTCAATACACTCGGCCTAGAGAATTTGAGGGCTGCGAAGTCCCCAAGATTCTGTTGAGTGGCAATCACAAAGCGATAGACGATTGGCGTAAAGTCAAAAGTTTAGAGAATACAAAAGAGAAACGAAGCGATTTGTTGGATAACATGGACAGCGAGTAAATTGCTGGTCATTGGACTCCAAGAGCTTTTAAAAACAAGAATCACGTATCGGGCCACATCCCAATACGAAACATAAAGAGGATACAAACATGTCTCAGAAGATTATGGACTTGGTGGAATCCACCAGTTTGAAAAAGGAAATGCCCGAATTCGAAATCGGGGATACCGTCGACGTACACTGCAAAATTCTTGAAGGCCAAAAGTCACGTACTCAGGTTTTCACAGGAACCGTCATCGGCCGAAGTGGCCATGGTGCTCGTGAAATGTTCACCGTTCGTCGCATCGTTGCGGGGCAGGGTGTTGAGCGAAAATTCCCAGTGCACTCGCCTCGTATCGAGAAGATCGAAGTCAAACGATCGTCGTTCGTAAAACGAGCCAAGCTCTATTACCTTCGCGACCGCGTCGGTAAAGCCGTTCGCTTGAAAGAGCGCCGAAAGTAATCAACGTTGGTCCAAGAGCTTCAATTGATCCTAAACTTGATCGCTCGAAGTTCGGATCGCCAAGTATCAGGCCGATCAAGTATCCGCCTGATCAAGCATCGAGTTGAGCAGAAATCGAAAAGCCGGTCGTGAATTCACGACTGGCTTTTTTTGTATCCCAACCTAGCAAGTCCATGCGGCTGGAAATCAGATTGGTAGGATAGGCTTCCAGCCTGTCACGAGCCCTTTCCAACCTGTCTCAGGCACGTCCAGTCACAGCCAAACCATTCCTACTGGGATAAGTTCTGCCAGGCATCCTTCAAAAATGAATTCAGGATGGCAGCCGTGTCTTGAGTCAGAAAGAAAAGCAAATCGATGAAACCATTTGTCGTTGCTTCATTTCGTCACTTTTTGGCTACTTCGACTACTTCGTATCACGGCTCGTCGTTCCAGCCGTTTTTAGTTCAAACATTGCGATGCCCGCCACGACAACAATTTCACCTACAAAATAAACCAGTCCCAAGATCGTGATTCTTTGAAGGAAGTAGATGATCAAGAGGATGGACGCGCCACAAAAAATCAGGTTGGCGATTGCAATCGCTTGAAGAAACGGCCGCCATTGCTCGCCGATTGTTCTCGAGCAAGTGAGCGAATAAACGGCGAAGCAGCACGCAACACCGGCGAGCACAAGCAGAACATTGGCTGGCATACCAAATGTAGTTTCCAGCTGCACAAGAACGACACCATGCATTAACGCTGACAGAACGGCTCCTAAGCCATCGACGAGAAAGATTTTTCTTACGTTCGCGAGCGAATTCATTGGTTTCAGTACGAGCGGATTTTTCTGCGAGCAGGGAGGTTTTGCCTTGTACCATTATCACGAAGCACAAAAAAGCCAAAAGTGCTTTTTGCTGAGGTTCGTGGCTCAAAAAAGCAACGAAGGGTAATCGGATTTGATTGGGTACTTCGTTGGTAGCAGTCTTGCAACTAAGCTCGTGAGACGCGACAGATAGTCGTCTCAGGCTAATTACCTTTTCGCTCGAACGACTCGTTTGTATTTCAGCGTTCTTGCCCAGTACTTCAAGCTCAGCCAGTTCGTCATCATAAGACGTTTGTTACCACAACACTGGCATTGGTAAGGGCCAATTAAAAGTATGGCACCGAAAGTTAACCCGACCAAGAATGAGAAAAACCAGCGGCTCCGCGAGTACAAAAAGTGCCCCTCCATGCGATTGCATTCGAAGCACATGATTCGGCGACGTTTGCGATGTGACTTAGGCCCGTCTTCCTGAGGAAGGGGTTTTACTGGAATGCTGTCCATTGATAGATCAAGTAAAAGTGACTCGTCTGGGACGGTCGTTGTTTTTGGCATGGAATTGGGGAGGGTGAAGAAAAGGGAAAAGGAAGGAACGTTTCAAAATGCCTGCTGACTCTGGAAACGCTGACCTAATGTTAACATGTTATTAAGAAATTCCAAATAAATGAACGGTTATTTATTGTTACTTGTTTGTATCGGACAAGTTTGAGGGGAATCCTACGCTAGAAAACACACTTTGGTTAATTGTGTGCCTCAGGTAGTTCGCGTTGAGCTGAGCCGCCATTTTCTATCATCAAGGTGAGAACGTTCAACCTAGAACGTTCAACCTAAAACGTTCTCGCCTTTCATAACGCTGAAATCAGCTAAAAAATTAGCGTCCTGACTTGTTCCAATGACTTGTATGTTGCTCCAATCTGGGGACAGGAAATTCGAGAACGAGTTTCTCAAGACTGTGCGAATACGGATCAAGCAAGTCATTGGGGAAGCTTAATGATCGTTTCGCAAAGCGAGGCAGCAACCGCAAGTTGAGATAGGGCGACTGCAAAAAAATGCACCGGCTTCGAAATCGAAACCGGTGCACGTGTTGTCGGATTGATCGGGCAGGGAATTCTCTCTGCGGAACGAAACCGCTTTTGCAAATGAGAGTTTTGTTTGTCCAGTTCTCTAGACACTAAAAACAAACGCTCAACAATCGTTGGGTTGTGTTTCCATACCAGTCGGGCGAGATGTAGCCATCCGGCCTGGTGACTGTTTACAGAAGGTTCCGCAAAACAGTCTGAAGGATTCCGCCGTTTCTGTAGTAGTCCATTTCAACAGGGGTATCAATCCGAACCACTGCATCGAACTCTAGCTGGGAACCGTCTTCTTTGTTGGCAACGACTTTGATTGTCGAGCGTGGTTGAAGATCGTCGCTTAGCCCGGCGATGTCAAACGTTTCTTTGCCTGTCAGTCCCAACGCTTTCCAGGATTTCCCATCGGCAAACTCTAGCGGCAAGATTCCCATGCCGACCAAATTGCTTCGGTGAATTCGCTCGTACGTTGCTGCGATCACAGCTTTGACGCCCAACATCATGGTTCCTTTAGCAGCCCAGTCGCGGCTACTTCCGGTTCCGTACTCTGTGCCAGCCAACACGACCAACGGAATGCCATCCGCTTGGTATTTCATCGAAGCTTCGTAAATTGACATTTCTTCGCCAGATGGAACGTGCGTCGTGACGCCGCCTTCTGTGCCGGGAGCAAGCTGATTGCGGATTCGAATGTTGGCAAACGTTCCACGCATCATGACTCTGTCGTTGCCACGGCGTGATCCGTAACTGTTAAAGTCGCGAGGTTCGACGCCTCGTTCTTGCAGATACTTTCCAGCAGGACCGTCTTTTGCAATTGCACCCGCCGGAGAGATGTGATCTGTCGTGACTGAATCGCTCAGCAAGGCAAGGCATCGTGCTCCGGTGATCGGCTTGATCGATGTGACTTCGGGAGTCATCTCGGCAAGGAATGGTGGTTCCTGAATGTAAGTGCTTTCTCCCGACCACTCGTACAAATCGCCTTCGCCCGTTTCGATTTTGTTCCACATTTCGTTGGAATCAAAAGCGTTGGAGTATTGTTTTTGAAACATGTCAGCTGTAACGTTGGCTTCCATCGTATCGGCGACTTCTGCTTGTGTTG
>JBGCDK010000151.1:0-5135 GCA_045105295.1 Mariniblastus sp. | reverse complement strand
CGATTGAATCCACAGAAGTCTAATTGATAACAACACGGCTGAAGCCTGTCTGTGCCGCCCTAAAAGCCTGCAGTCGTTTGAGCCAGCCTTGATCTTTTCGACCGCCACGTTCACGTTACTTCTGCAACGCTCGAGTCTCGCTCTACTGAATCGTTTTCACACTAGCGAATCAGCGTTGAAGAACTGCCGCCACTGTTAGACATTGCCTGACGCACGACGTCGAGATACTTCCTTGGCTGTTGCTGAAACTGAGCTCTTGTTTTTGCATTCGCAAACAAGACGATTCGCTGATGTGGAGCCTTGCCCATGAAGACACCATGCTCTTCAAGCCCATCGACCAACTCGCCAGTTTCGTGAAAAACGACCGGATCATAGCCAGCCAAAATTGGACTGTACGCGTCCGGATCCGACTGAAACTGTTGAAGCTTTTCTTGGCTTGCGAAAATGTAGATGCGGTTGCGATGGATGCACCCCCACTTCTCATTTCCAGCGGCCCATTTTGATTCGGTCAACAAGGTCACAGGGCATTTACCGTGCAAAGCAAACTCTGGTTTGGTTGGCTTTTTCGCAGCATGCTGCAAACCTGCCGAACTATGTCCAGCAAAGTTACCTTCACCCATAGTGCCCGATGGCTGGCGAAGGTTTTTCTTGCTCGATGCAGAAGTTGCCTTTGTCTGCTGTCGCGAAAATTTTCGATCATCGTCCATGACGATCTGAGCTTTTGCGTCAAACTCTGAGTTTTCCGAGGCTACGTTTTCTGCACCTGGATGAGAATTCTTCGAACTGGGAAAGTTGATTTTTGCCTGGTAATTACCAACCGTTCCATCAGCTTGCTCTGCTCTTGGCGATCCGTAAAACTTGTCATCAGTGACGATCTTCGCTTCAGCCTTGAAGGCGTTGATTTTTTTCTGAGCTTTCTCGCGAATCAAGCGAGCGGCCACGTCAGATTGCTCAAGTCTTTGAAGAGCGATGTTCCGCGGCGGCACGCTAGGGGCAACGTTGGGTGCGGACTGTGCAGTACTGCCAGGAGCCATCGGCGCGACGCCGCGCGAATCAGGAACAACATTGCCTGGTGCGAAACCAGTCGACATCTGATTGGCATTTGGTGACACGGGAGTAACGTTCATTGGTTGTGGTTCATTTTCAAACTGAAATTCCCCTTGTACAACGTCGGCAACCTTAATTTCAACTGGCGGTCGGGGGCTGACGACCACCGGCTGTTCCCATTGTGGTGTTGGCTTTGCCAATGGCGGAGCGTTCAACTGCCCGGAGGGTGGTTGAGTTTGATTTGGTTCAGATAGATTCGAGTTTATTTGATTTGCATTGATTGGATTCGCATTAATTTGATTCGCATTAATTTGATTCGGGCTAATTTGATTATTGAGTTGGCCTTGCTGCACCGGACTTTGAATGGATGGGTTTTGAATCGCCGGGCCTTGAAACGATTGATGTCGGCTCGGTGGCAGAAAATGCTGCGTTACTGAATCTTGTGCACGCGGCATTGAAATCGTTGGCGCTGAAGCTACTCGATTGGGAGTCGGAACGGCGACCTTGGATTGAATCGAGTTAAGTGAATCTGCAGCCTGTCTTTGCGATGCGAACATTTGTTCAACTGCAGCC
Organism: Mariniblastus sp.; assembly: GCA_045105295.1. Taxonomy (GTDB): domain Bacteria; phylum Planctomycetota; class Planctomycetia; order Pirellulales; family Pirellulaceae; genus Mariniblastus. The sequence continues at coordinate 3,515 of JBGCDK010000151.1, read as the reverse complement.
TGATCAAGCCCTCCATTAGGGTCGACTTGAAATTGATTTCCACCAGATGCATTTGACGGAACTTGCACAGGCTGCATCTGGGGTGGTGCCATCAATTGCCCCGCAGGTTGCTGCACAAGTTGGGACCTATCCTGAGACGGCGGAGCGAAATCAGCCGCTGTAGAACCAGATGATACGGCAGAGGCCGCCGGCAACGAAACAGCGCGGCCCTGGATTTGTGGCTCTACCAGAAAAGCTTGCTCTTGATTTTGCGCGGGCGGTTGAAATTGATTCTGAGCTTGTCCGTTGAAGTTCGGTTGAGCTTGCTGAGCAGAAGCTGGGGCAAATGCGTTGGCGACATGCTGTGGCTTTGGTTGAACGGGGGCTGCTTTTGGGGCAAATGGATTTGTGACAAATCGAGACTTACGCTGGAGCTCGCCAGCATGGTACGAGGGCGCGGGAGCTTTATAAGACGGTGCGTCAGGAGTGAACGAAGTTGGCTGGCCTTCGAACTTTGGCTGCTTGCTTGCCATTAGCTCTTGGAGCTCGGCAAGATTCTGAACGACCGCAGCTTTTTCGCCTTCCGTACCTTCGCTCAAGATTTTTGAGTAACCAGAAACCATTCGCACGTAGGCTGATGGATCTTTTGGGCTTTTTCGTTTGGACACAACTCGCCCGGCAGGTGTCATCGCGACATCACTGGGCACTGAAAGTACGCCGTACTCTCGGGCAAGCTCCGGTTGTTTATCAACATCAATTTTTACAGCCGCGACATTGTCCTCGAAAACGCGCTGAACGCCTCGATTGGTAAACACGAAAGTATCGAGTGTCCTGCAAGGCCGGCACCACGATGCGGTGAAATGCATCATGACCAATTTGTTATTTTCGGCGGCAGCTTTGGTTGCTGTCGCGACGTCTGGATGCCATACAATTTGGGCACTGATTCCTTGAGGCAGAAACATACCTGCGAAAATAGCGAGATTGACGACCAGCAATGTGAGGGGAAAACTCTGGAAGGATATGAATTGAGTTCTCATGAATTAAGGCCGAAATGAGAGCGCGGAGACGTGAAGGTACCTTTCTCTCCGATCGGCAATTCTGAATGCGTTGGTTAGGAAAACCTGACGGATTATTTCGGTTTTCACCAGCTGGCATGTAGTTTTTCACTGAAAATAGCCGCCACAATCATAAGAATGACACTTTGGGTAATTTTTTGATTTATGCTTGACAGCTAACTGTGTTTCGTTAACACTTTCAGCAGATCAAGCTTTCGCCTGTTGCTTACGGGCTATGTTTTGCAGGGTCACCTTTCATCCTATGATTACCTGACGGATTCAGGTTTTCTTTCTGGCATCCACCATTCGTTGTCTGCGGATACTTGGTTGAGAATGCGAGTTTGGAACTCCATAACGATGATTGTTGCTCCGCTGTGAACTTCAATCCTGTCCACCATTTTAGGTTTGGATTGTTTTTAAATGTTCCCCATGGCTGCGATTGCATCGATCAACCAAACGGTTGTAGTTCCAGATTTACTGAGACCAATCCCTGGCACTACTTCTTTCACTACTGTGTTTTGAGCAAGCATTGGAAGCGCTCTGCAAGGTAACACCTTTCTGTGTTCCGGCTTCGGCGTTTTAGGCTCAATGTGACCGCTCAGATTGAATGTCTATGTCTGTATGCTTGAGCCAGATTTTTGGCGTCGTGTCCATCTTTCTACTCGACAGACTCAATTGTCAATCGATTAATTCAATCGACTGACGGACGAAGGTACCAATTTTGGTACATCATTTTTCAGGTGCTTTATGGCAAAAAAACGAACGCGTTCGCGAAGTTCCGATTCAGAAGAAACGACAACGAACGACAGTGTACGGGTAGAGTCAAAATCAGATGACTCCCCAAGCGATCGACCCCGTCGCAAAAAAACAACTCGCTCTCGATCCAAATCAGAAGATCGCGACGACGAATCTAAGCCACGTTCAGAAAAATCTGAATCTCGCGCGCCCAAGCCCCAACCTCGGCCTGCCAAGGTAGACGAATCTCGAGAGCACGATGAGCGTGATCCCCGCGATTCAGCTGGCGGCTCTGAAAACGGCTCAGGCTCTGATAACTCCAACTCTGAGGGGGGAGGAAGAAGCCGATCACGCCGATCCAACCGCGGCGGAGCACGAGGTGGCGGAAACAATAATAACAGCAACAACAGCAATAATAACAACGGCGGTGGCCGAAGCCGACGGCGTCGCTCGAGTGGCAACGGTGGTGGCAACGGCGGCGGAAACAAGTCAGGCAATTTTCGCGGTCCAAAAAGCAACAACAATAACAACCGCGGTGGCGGTAACCGGAGAGGCGGACAGAAACGCTCTGCCGAACCAGTCGAATTTGATGATGCAGAATTGACAGAAGGCATTGGCTTGCTGGAGCTTCATCCGAATGGATACGGCTTTTTACGCGAACCCTCCAACAACTTTTCACGTGAACGCAGCGACCCGTTTGTACCTGGAACGATGATCGAAAAATTCGGTCTGCGTCCCGGCGTCATGATCAAAGGCAAAGTCCAACCGGCTCGACGTCAACAAGGTCCGCGACTTCGTGAGCTGATCGACATCGACGGGCTTTCTCCTGAGGATTATCTCGAAGTTGCGAACTTCGACCAATTGACTCCGATCAACCCGGAGCAGTGGTATCAAATGGAAACGGGCCCAACGCCGCTAACGACGCGTGTGATGGACCTGCTAACTCCGCTTGGAAAAGGCCAGCGTGCTTTGATTGTCGCCCCGCCTCGAAGCGGTAAAACAATCATGCTGCAGCACATTGCTCACGGTATCGCGACCAATTACCCCGATTCAAAATTGATCGTATTGCTGATCGACGAGCGCCCCGAAGAAGTCACCGACATGAAACGAAATGTCAACGGTGAAGTCATCGCAAGTAGCTTGGATGAAGACATCGAAAGCCACGTCCGGCTTTCTCAACTGGTGATCCAACGCTGCAAACGATTGACAGAGATGGGCCAAGACGTGTTCTTGCTGATGGACTCGATCACGCGACTTGCCCGTGCGTTTAACAAATGGGTTGGCAATACTGGACGAACGATGTCCGGCGGTGTCGATATCAAAGCGATGGACATCCCGAAAAAGCTGTTCTCGTCTGCTCGTGCATTCGAAGAAGGCGGATCGCTAACCATCGTCGGTACCGCGTTGATTGATACTGGCAGCCGAATGGACGAGCTGATTTTCCAGGAATTCAAAGGAACGGGTAACATGGAATTGGTGCTCGATCGCAAACTGGCTGACAGACGAGTCTGGCCTGCGATTGACATCTCGCAGTCAGGTACGCGACGTGAGGAACTGCTGCTCAACCCCGATACACTGCACGCAGTCACAATGCTGCGTCGAACATTGACTTCCATGCATCATATCGAAGCCATGGAGCAACTGACTCGGCAGCTAGGTCGATTCAAAACCAATGAAGAGTTTATCCAACTCATCAGCGGGAAAATGGGCGACCTTTGATCTAACCGCCAAAGGTTGGTTTAAGAA
>JBGCDK010000150.1:0-16175 GCA_045105295.1 Mariniblastus sp. | reverse complement strand
TTCACAACCAAATTGTCAAAGATCAATACTGTTGAATTCTCGTTCAACAGTTCGCAACTCAAATTGAGAGCGGTTCGTCCTAAAAGGTTCGCGTTGAAATTCTCAACAACGACATTAGACCGAACCGGTACCAACTTGTGTCACATGGGGAATCGACGATTTTACTGTTGATTCGGTCGTTGTCAACCGCAGCAATAACTCGATTTTAAAGAAAGGCCAAATTGCGGGGCAGTGATCAAGTCGGAACTAATTTCCAACTCACAACCCATGGCTACTTCCGTGCGTCGCCTGCGTACTAGTGAAACCTCACTGCGTCAGCGATGTGCAAAGTTATAAAGATGATCGGGAATATCACAAGCCCCATTCACTCTATTTCAAAAAGAAATCTCAAAACGATTCGTTGCTTCGGTTTTCGTCGCGTATTCCTCAAGTTGATTTTTTCGCTAAGCCCTGCCTCGTTTGCGTTTTCGAAATTTTACTCCCCCGTACTGGTGTCTGTGTTGGTCGCTTTTGAATGGAACCGACTAATACAATTTCAATGATGTTGGCTCGCGTCCTGGGTTGCAAAGCCGACGTTGCCCAATTCAATTTGCAAACGGTTGACTCAATTTCGAATTTGGAATCAGCATCCTTAGGGTTGCTTTTACGGAACATTTTACGGAACACAAACGCCGGTGTAACGCACCTTCGACCGGAACGCTAGGCTTTTGTTATATGCGTCGCTCTCCCGAATCTTCCTGTTTGTTTAAGGAAGCGAATCACTGTTCTATGGAGAACGGTGACAACCAAGTGACTCCTTTGACGAGAGGGCGATAGTAGGATGATCCGTCGACGCCATTTCTAAATTCGGTCCACTGCCGGGTGTCAAGAGCGACTTGCTTTTGATCTTTGAGCGAAACCTCGAGTAAACTCTTTTTGCCGGAATCATTAACGCCTGTAACAAAAAAGAGCTTCCTGTCCTCGTGCGTATCCGATTTGAAGGCTGGCCCATATCCAACGCCACCCAAATTCCAGCCGGCAAACCCCCACTGGCAGCCCCAGCCATTGATCCCATTGCATCCAATGTAAATTTTGGCGTTCGCCTCAAGCTCAATGTCAAACTCCCGCATGACCTCGCCGCTTTTGAAATTCAACTCTGTGATGTGTGGCTGGTCGTATCCGCCATTTAGTAGCGTGCCTTCAGAATCTGACACCGGAATGATCGAGTCATGTTTTGGCTGTATTGAATGAATGGTTGATGTCTCGGCAAGCTGCACCTCCCAGCCTCTACCTATGTTGCGAATACGCTTTACAGATCGACCGTCTTTTCCGATGCGATCAATTACGATGAGGTTGTCTCGATCGGCATACGTTACACTCGGTTGACCCCCTGCTTGGATGGGCAATCGAACGACGCTACCGAGCTCACCAACTTTTGCAGAGAATTCAGCGAGGCTCACGAACCACTCGCCTCCCTTGTGGTTTGAACTGACCGCCATCAAGGATTCTTGACCCGGAGTCTCGAAAATTCTCAATTTCCAATCAACCAGAAACGCACGAGGGAATTCGACACTTTTGAACCCATCGGTGTTGAGCAGATAGAAACCAGGCTTCTTGATTTCGTGCCCGCCAATGAATCTTAGTTTTTCCTGATCTACCTCTGGCAACTCTCTTATTTTTTCTGGAGCGGCTTGAATCAAATAAGTCCCGTTGTTGAGCGTGTGTATCCTTATGATTGCGAGATCAATCGCGCAGTGACAAAGTAATTTACACTCGACTTTGGTGATTCGATTCTTCTTGGCTCCCACTGGTAACTTGGTAGTGAAAAGAGCCTGAGATAAGACTCCGGTTTTTATGGGGCTCCCGAAGTCTTTACTTGTCCGTACGCTGTAGTACGCTCCTCCAGCGAAAACCACCTCGCCATTTTCACACATTCTGGTAAGCCAAGGATGGAGAGGCTTGTCTTCTTGCCCAGGGCACAAGAATCTAAATCCAATCATGTTGGTCGGACGTGACTGTAAGAACCTTGAACTGCTTAAATCAGCTGCAGTGGCCTCTTTGGATTGTGCAACTTCATCAAGCTTAGGTTCAAGCTTAGGTTTAACTGAACCGTCAACTTCTTGCCCCCGACACAACGAAGAAAACAACAAATTCAACGACAACATGACGAGCGTAGAAACCATAAGTGCTTTTTTCATCCCAACTCCAGACTAAATGTTCGGTGCTCTTCGATTCCAGTCGTGCTGGCCCACTTTAATGTTGCGCGACTTCGCTCGCCGTAACGCAAATGGATGTTTCGATAATCATTTTGTTCAATTTATTCGGAACAAGCGATTCTCGCACACGCTGCCCATCCATCGTTTGTCGGAGTTCTCACGACTTGATGAATCGTGAGCTTGCTAAGAAACATTTTCTCAAAAAACTTTGTCTGCCATTCCCATTTTTTGCACTTAGTGCAGCGGGCCAAACAGTTGGCAAAACATTAACACTTTGTTGGGAGCGGAAAATGAGAAAGCTTTTAGTTGCAGCAGTTGTTTGTATGACATTTGGGATGGGGGTCTGTCACGAGAATGAGGTCGATGCGCAATCCATCAAGCGAATTGGCAACACCGTGCGCATAGAACTAACGGACTGGTCGGACAACGTTAGGATCAAGAGATCCATCAGTCGAGTCGGAAACACGATCAGCCTCGAGTTTCCCCTTCAGGTTCCACGCTCGGTTTCCGGCGCGGGAGTAACGAACATCCGGATCAATGCAAAGTCTGGTAAAGACACAATGGTGTTTTACGGTACTTGGGGTGATATCTCAGCCACCATTTTTTGCGGCCCCGGTAATGACTACGTTGACCTAGGAAGTTGCGCAGGCGGCTATGTTTACGGAGAGGCGGGTGACGATACGATCTTCGGCACCGAGGGGCACGATCGTTTAGAAGGCGGCGACGGCCGTGACAGCCTTTTTGGCCTTGGAGGTTTTGACATTCTTCGCGGGGGAAAAGGGAAAGACCTTGTTTCTGGTGGAGATGGGAATGATTGGATCAAAGCCGGAACGGGCGAAGGGGAGAGTGGCGTTTGGGGCGGCAATGGTGCCGACCTGTTTTACGTGCTTCCAGATCACTGGATGATGGCGTTCCAGTATCCGAACGACTTCAACGGTCTCGAAGGAGATCACTTGCTGAGCAACTCTTACAATCCTTAAAAAGAAAATGCCAAAATCGGAAACCCAGAGTTAGCAAAACATGGAGCAGCACTTTTACGTGCTGCTTTTTTTGTGACGGACACCACTAGCCGTATGCATCACTGATTTCACGAACGTAGTCCAACGCGGCTTCTAGCTCTGTTGTTTGAACGCCGATCTGCCTGCCGCCTCGATCGCATTCTCCCAGCAAAACCAAATCGTGATAACTTTCATTTTGCTCCAACCGCTTCCTCGCCCGGGCTCCAATCGTTTTATCGTGAATCTTATGAGCCGCCATGTGATGCTCGATCAGCCAAGCCGTACGTTCGGTAATAAACCCTTCAAGCGATTCCAGTCCCGCGAAAACATGATCGTAAGGATCGACGCCTTTACCGACGTCGTGCAGTAATGCAGCCAGTAAGAATTCTTCATCGTAAGGCAGTTGGTCACAAGCCAAATCGTAGACTTGCAAACTGTGATAAAGCGCATCACCCTCTGGATGATACTTTGGAGATTGCTTGACGTTCTCCAGCGGCAACAGCAGCGAGTAGTAAACTTGGAACCGATCGACTTTCTCTGCGTTGGCTGCCACGGCGTTTTCCAAATCAAGATCCGGATACTCTTCTTCCAAAAATTTTTCCAGCTGACAAATGCTGGCCTTTTCAATCGCCTTTCCCGTGATCGAACTTTTAAAAACGTAGCTTTGTTTCGAAGTCGGATAGACTGTTAGCTCAATCGGAAACCGATCCATCACATGAATGTGTTTGTAAAGTTGTCGCTCGCCGCCTTTGACGATTCGTTTGTATTCGGTGTCATAAGTGAATCCGTGAAAGTCGAGCTCGCCAGTCACTGACTCGATGCTGTCAGCGAAAATGTGCAAGTCGATATCGGAGCCTTTGCGAACGTGGCCAGTGAATACACTTCCAATCAAACGCGGGCGGTACTTTTCCAAAATCCGCATCATCCGAAGTGCCTCAATTCGCATGTCCTGAAGATTGTCCTTGCGGGCATCTCCCTCGAACATTCGAGCAAGGTTCTGGATCTCGTCGCGGATTTCAGCATTGCTGGGCAAGTCTTTGGGTTTGACCCAGCCCTTGCAGATTTGCTTGGAGGCCTTCATTTTGGCCCGGTAGTACTCTGATTCCTGCCGCTGGTACATCAGCATGGCAGCCTGGTAGGCGATTTGTCGCCTGAGTTTTGAAGCTGTCATATTTTCGCGACGATTCATGACGCGAGATATTGAGAAAATTTGAAACGAAAGGTCAAACTTGAGTGTGCCATCGTTCAGTTTTTGATGAATTCAGTCTAATGATGGCGGCTAAGATTGAATTCATGTCAGCAATTAGCTTGGCCAAAAGTGTTTTTATACACCAATCGCCTAAATTTAACCAAAAACTTGTTTTCAAACGCTTGTTTAATACAGTTGTTTTAACGACCATTTGGGAGTAGTTTACCGCTTCAAAAGCCAATTGCTGTAAACACTGGAGCCGCTGTACTCAAGAAGGTTCGGGTATGCGAACAGATTTCGCATTTCCCATCCGTTGCCCAACGTTGCGATCCTTACTTTTTCAAATTCCGCCGAGCCACTGATTGATGCCCACGACCAACGAAAACGACTCAACCCGCAACAGAATTTTGCTCGAAGCCGGGCAGATTTTTGCCGCTAAAGGATTTCGTGGCACGACTGTTCGAGAGATCTGCGATCGCGCCCAAGTCAATGTTGCGAGCATTAATTACTATTTTGGCGATAAGCAAAAACTTTACAACGAAACCGTGGTGATGGCCCGCGAAATGCGAGTCCAGCAAGTTCCCTATCCGACTTGGGAATCGTCAACGTTACCCGAACAGAAACTGGCGGATTTTGTCGATTTGCTGCTCCGCCGTTTGGTCGCCATGCAAACAGAGCCGTGGCAAGTCCGGTTGTTGATGCGAGAAATTTTGCAACCAACCGAAGCCTGCCGCCATTTGGTCAAGGAATACTTCCGCCCATTTTTTGAAACGCTGCTTGGAGTGATCGACGACCTGGTCGGCTTCAAGCTCGCCGATCACAAGCGTTCCCAAATCGGATTCAGCATCATTGGCCAGTGTATGCACTACCGTTTCTCAGCGGATGTAACTTCGATGATGATCGACAAACCACAGTACGACGAACATTTCACACACCAGGGACTGTCTGACCACATCACGCAGTTCTCGCTTGGTGCGATTGAACAAATAAAGAGGCACGCCAATTCGAACGGAACCGAAACCTCGGTTCAATTACGCGAGTAGAGAAAATTAGCCCATTCAATCAAAACAAATAATTCGCTTACGAATTTCAGCTTGAGATAAATTATGCCCGAAGTCCACTCAACAAAACCTGAACCAGTTTCTGAACCTCCGAAACCAAGCACGCCTGAGCCCGCTCCAAATTCGGGCTCGGAAAATAAGAACGTAGCTGCGAAAACTGCGCCGATCCTATCTAGTGTGCCTTCGGTTTATCCGTCTCCCAAACCAAAGACAACTCGCGGTGAGATCATAAAATACATTTTGTCGGTTGGGATTCTCGGCCTCGGAGTGGCATCGTTTGTCGTTCTCTATTCAATGAAAGTTCCACCCAAAGAACAGGATTCGAAAGAGCTCGTTCAAATGGTATCCACATTTGAGGCGATGCCTTTCTCCGGCCAGCTGGACAAAGTCATTTCCGGTACCGTCGTTCCGTTTCGGGAGATCAGGGTTGCTGCAGAGGTAAGCGGAAACATCTCGAAGAAATACGAGGCCTTCGAAGCCGGTAACTTTGTGAAAAAGGGAACCAAGCTTTTGGAGATTGATCCAACCGACTATCAACTTCAACTTCGCACGAAAGAGGCCGAGGTTGAGCAGTCTCAGAAAATGCTTGAAGAGACCCAAGAAGAGATCGCGGGTGCCGAGCGGAACATCAAACTTTCTGAAAATGAATATCAGTTGGTTTTAGATGAGTACAACCGAAACATGCGAATCAAGAACGCACTTTCGTCAACGGAACTCGATCAATCGAAACGAGCTTTGCTAACTGCCGAATCCGCGTTAACGACTCGCAAAAATTCTATGGATACTTTGAGAGCTCGTGTCAAACGAATGGAGGCAGCACTCGCGCTGACAAAAGCACAATTGAATCGAACGCAGCTTAGCCTTGAAAAAACTGTGATCGTCGCTCCTGACGATGGCGTTATCGTTCGGGAAATGGTTCAAAAAGGCGATTACGTCCGCGCCGGAGACCAACTGGTCACGTTTGAAGACACCAGTAAATCCGAAGTCATCTGCAATCTCACCACCAGCGATTTGGCTTGGGTGCGGGACAACTCGCCTGCCAGTGCTGAATTTGGAACCGAAACGGACGACGGAAATGCAAACTCATTCTCTGTCTACTATTTGCCCAAAACAAAAGTCTCCGTTTTCGACTCAAAGGAACCTGAAAACACTTGGCAAGGTATCCTTTCGCGTTTCGACGGAATCGGTCGTGATCAATCAACAAGAACAATTCCCTGTCGCATCACCGTAGAGAATCCAGTGATCGAAACTGAAAACGGCAAACGCGCTTTGGTGCGAGGCATGTACGTCAAATGCAAAATTCAAGTCCAAACGAGTGCTGAAGGAAACAAACGCGGATTTCTTTCTTTCCCTTCTGTGGCCCTTCGCCCTGGAAACTACGTCTGGATCGTACGAGACAAAAAACTTAAACGGCTCTCAGTCGAAGTCGTCGATAGCTCCGAGCGTTTGATCGGAAAAGAAATTGAAAAAATCGTCGTTGTTACGGAAAAAGAAGGATCGCTTCAGCGTGGCGACATGATTGTCACAACGCCTTTGACTCAGCCAACCGATGGAGTCGAAGTCATGCTCGATAACGAATCCGCAGACGTGCCAGTGTCGGTAGAAACTACAGCGGCAGAATAACAATTCATCACAGGAACAAATCGGCCAGTCAATCCACAAACTTGGTCAATTGAAAAATCCTCTATTTTAATGATTACTTTGATCGGTAGCTGAATCTGTTGCTTCCCTTCCAACGTACTCGATTCACAACGCAAACATCAGCTGACGACAGTCAGACCAGACAACGAGAAATGCCATGAAATCTGTAATTCGCTGGGCAATCCGAAATTCACCAGCCATGAACACGTTTCTGATCGCTTCGATGATCGTCGGAGCCATCAGTATGGTGGTGATGCGACGCGAAGTCTTTCCGAACTTTGCTCTTGAACTGGTTCTCGTCACGGTCCCGTTTCCTGGAGCGACTCCGGACGAAACAGAAGAAGGCATTTGCCAAAAAATCGAGTCAGCCGTTGCAAATCTTGACGGCGTCAAAAAGATGACTTCCGTTGCGATGGAAAGTTTCGGTTACGTCATTTTGGAACTCGACGGAGGCGTGAGCGACGTTCAAAAAGTTCTCAACGATGTGCGTTCCGCTATCGATCAAGTCTCAACCTTTCCGCCAAACGCGGAGGACCCCGATGTTAAACAGATCGTGTTCAAAGCCCCAGCGATATCGGTGGGTGTTCTTGCGCCCAAACGAGACGGTCCGCCCACACTCGAAGAACAAATCGAGCTTCGCGAACTTGCGGAAGAGATACGCGCTGAGTTGCTTGACATTAGACCGGTGGATCCCGTCAGTCCGATTCGCCGGCCGTTTGCCAAACTGTTTCAACCCAAAGGCCCTGCGATTGCCACAGCGGAAATTGTGGCAACTCAGCCTTACGAAATTTCCATCGAAGTTCCCGAAGACAACCTTCGTCAGTATGGACTGAGTCTTTCCGGCATCGCCCAGCGTATCAGGCAGCAAAACGCCGACACGCCTGGTGGAACGATGAAAACGGACAGCCAAGAATTGCTTTTGAGAGGCAACAACAAACGCGAGGTCGGTACGGAGATTGCCAAACTTCCGATCAAAACCTCGAACAACGCGGATCCGTTAACAGTTGGCGACATCGGAGATGTGATCGATGGCTTTGCGGAGACTTCGTCTGACCATTTGATCAACGGACGAAAAGGTCTGGTCATTCGTGTTTCCAAAACGGCTGAAGAAGATCTTTTTACGATCGTCGAAGCCGTCAATAAATACGTATCTGAAAAGAAATTGCCCGCCGGCTACACTATCGAAACTTGGGGCGACCTTTCTGTCGACGTCCGGGATCGAATGGAACTGCTAACGCGAAACGGTGCTCAAGGATTGCTGTTCGTGTTTATCGTTCTCGCAATTTTTCTAGACCTTCGTCTGGCGTTTTGGGTTGCGATGGGAATTCCAATTTCAATTCTTGGTGCAGGATTCATTTTGTTAATCACGGGGCAAACGCTCAACATGCTGACCATGTTCGCGTTCCTGATGGCTCTTGGGATTGTGGTCGATGACGCGATCGTGATCGGTGAAAATATTTATGCGAAGCGTCAGGAGGGTCTATCCAATGTGCAGGCAGCGATCGATGGAACGGCCGAGGTGTTGCCCGCCGTTTGTGCGTCCGTTGCCACGACGATCATCGCTTTCATGCCGCTGATGTACGTGACTGGAGTGATGGGAAAGTTCATCTCTATCATGCCGGTCGCCGTGATCGCGATGCTGGTGATTTCATTGGTCGAAAGCCTTTTGATTTTGCCCGCTCACTTGGCCCACGAAAACAATCTTTTCATGAAGTTTGTCAGCTTGGTGTTTTACATTTTCAAGCCGTTGATTTTCGTGTTCACTTGGGCCAACAAAAAAGCCAGCGCGTTTATGGAATGGGGCGTTGAGAAATTTTACCAACCGCTTCTCTATTGGTCGCTCAACCATCGGTTGATTGTTATGTCGTCGGTAATGGCATTTTTCATGTTCACGATGGGGTTGGTCGCCGCAGGAATTGCTCCATTGTCCTTTTTCCCACAGATGGACGGACGCGAAATTAGTGCGACCGTCGCGTTTCCTAATGGTAGCCCAGAATTTTTCTCCAAGAACGCTGTCAACGAAATCGAAGACGCGTTCCGTCGGATTGATGACAAGATTAAACAAGAAACTGGAAAAAGTGTCATCCACAACTTGTATCGCCGAATCGGTGAAATTGGTGATGGCAACATGGGGCCAACCGGTGTCACAGCGGGCAGCCACGTCGGCAGTGTCGAAGTCCAACTGACTCCGCCGTCAGAACGAACGGCTACCACAAGAGACTTGAACGAACTTTGGCGGCAAGAGGTTGGCAAAATTTCCGGGTCTGAAGTTCTCAAATTTGGAGCTCGTTCAATGGGGCCGGGTGGCGCTGCGATCGAATTCAAGATCTTGGCCGATGAAAAAAGCGTTGAATTCCTCGATAAAGCTACAGAAGAGTGCAAAGAGTATCTTGCGACTAAGCTTGGTGTTTCCGACATCGAAGATGATTCTCGAGAAGGTAAAGTCGAACAGATTCTACGACTGAACGAAGCTGGCAAGGCACTTGGGTTGAACGAAAGTAGTTTGGCGACTGCGATTCGTGGTGGCTATTTTGGCGAAGAAGTCATGCGTCTCCAACGAGGGCGGCACGAAGTCAAGTTGATGGTGCGTTATCCAAAAGACGCTCGCAAGAACATGCAAGATTTTGAACGGATTCGCATTCGGGACAACGAAGGCATTGAGCGACCGCTGCTAGAAGTCGCCGAAGTCATCCAACGTCGCGCTTATTCCAAGATCAACCGATTGAATCAACGTCGAAGTGTTACCGTTTCGGCCAGTGTCGACGCAAAGAAGGCAAACGCTCGCGAGATCATTGCAGAGATGAAATCGACTTTCGTACCGCAGCTCGTAAAAGATTACCGTGAAGAGTACGATGCCAACCTTTCACTCAACTGGGAAGGCGAGCAGGCGCAAAACGAAGAGTCAACCTACAGCATGTTCATCGGTTTCTTCATCGCTTTGTTGTGCATGTTCGTACTGCTAACGCTGCAGTTCCGGTCTTACTTGCAACCTCTCATCATTCTCGCAATCATCCCGTTCGGCTGGCTGGGGGCGATTTTGGGACACGCTCTCATTCAACTCGACCTGACATTGTTCAGCTTTTTCGGTTTGATTGCTTTGACGGGCGTTATCGTTAACGATTCGATCGTGCTGGTAGACTTTATTAACCGTCGTGTCCGCGAAGGCGTTCCATTGTTCGACGCATTGATGAGCGCTGGAAAACGTCGTTTCCGTCCGATCATGTTGACGTCGTTCACGACAGTCGCTGGACTTTTCCCGATGTTGTTGGAGACGTCTTTGCAGGCTCAAGTGCTGATTCCGATGGCGGCGAGTTTGGTTTTCGGATTGATCACGGGAACGCTATTGATTTTGATTTTGGTGCCAGTGTTTTACTCGCTGTATGGTTCGATGCTGAGCAAGTTCAACATGCCGCTCTACAAAAACGATGATGTGGACGAAGAATCAGAGAATAACGATTATCAGCAGTGGCAAGAAAAGCAAAACGAGACATCTCACGATCGTGAACCGGAACCCGCCATGGCACGTGTCACCGGCGAAATCGGCCCTGCGATGTAGTCGGTGAATCATCCGTCCCAAATTTTTCGCCGCTAACAATCGCTTGAATGATTCATTAGAAGACCTGACCGCCTACCACGAATCGGGCCACGCGTTGGTTGCGATTTTGGTTGGAGCTCGTGTGAAGGCGTTGACGATCTCGCCAGACTACGACGATGGGCCGAACCGATTTGGAGAAGCCCAAGTCGAATGGCCCGCGGGAACGTATTCGAAAAAAGAATTTGCAAAGAACAATATCTTTGTGTGCCTTGCCGGTCCCGTTGCCGAGATGATTTTCCGTAGCGAACCGTTCCACCCCGCCACCGTGCCGGAGTGGTCATCTGATTGGAACGAAGCCTGGGAAATTGCCGAATCTTTGGTTCCCGACAAAAGCAAACGCATGGCGTTTCTCGAACAAACGACACGCGACCTGCATGAGATACTTTCTCGCGAGCAACACTGGGCAGCCTTGGCCGCATTGGTGGACAATTTGCAAGCCCATGAATGGCTGGAGTGGGAAGAAATCGAAGACATCGTTTCTGCTTGGATCTAGGCGTTACAATTGTGTCGAGGGAGAATCGCCCTTGCAATTGGTGCTCCCTTATCCCAAACAATTAGCATAAGAAAAAACATGCAGCAATCACTTCGTCGACTCGTTTGTTTTACGTTCGCCTGTTGCCTCGTCAGCAATTTCGCGAGCTCCGATGTTTTCGGTCAGTTGAACGAGAAAACCATACGTGTGTTCATCTTTGCCGGCCAATCCAACATGGTCGGTGCGGATTCCAAAGCCGACGATATCAAGAACTTCCCGCCGTTCGCTGGACTTGAAGATGCCCAAGACGAAATCAAATTCTCTTATTGCATTGGGCGCGAGACGAAAACTAAATCTGAGGGTTGGGTTTCGCTACGACCCATCAAAAACATGGTTGGAAGTGAACTAAGTTTTGCCCGAAAAATATCGCGGCACACGACAGAACCGATCGCGATCATCAAAGTCGCAGCAGGTGGCACGCATCTTGGCGGTGATTGGAACCCTGACGAACCTTCTGGATTCAAGCTTTACCCGTTGGCTTTGCAACACGTGAAAGATTGTTTAGCCGGCCTTGAAAAAGATGGTTTTGAATACGAAGTCGAAGGATTCATGTGGCACCAGGGCGAAAATGACATGTTCAATGAAACGTACATGAAAAACTACGGTTCGAATCTCGAGAACTTTGTCGCCCGATGGCGCGAGGATTTAGAATGCC
This sequence comes from Mariniblastus sp., assembly GCA_045105295.1. Lineage (GTDB taxonomy): Bacteria > Planctomycetota > Planctomycetia > Pirellulales > Pirellulaceae > Mariniblastus. The sequence continues at coordinate 4,309 of JBGCDK010000150.1, read as the reverse complement.
CGAAGCTCAAGTTCTTTGTCGGAGAGCTTTGCACAAAAACAATTTGGGGGATGGATCTTCGCCCGCGAATGTACGCAATCAGCATTGGGCAAAGGAAAGTCGCCGAATCCGATCCACTTGTAGAGTACGTACCGACATCACATGTCGGCGTTGAGATCGGAGGCGGCGTAGGGCTTCACTATCACTACGGAACGCTGGGGCAGTTGGAACACGGAGAAAACTACGCGGACGCTTGGATGCGATCTAGTGGTATTGAGTTCGAAGAAAGGCAACCGGAACTGACGGCTTGGCCTTACAAGAAACCAAACAAGGTGAAACTTTTCGTTCTTGCCGGTCATCGCAACATGGAAGGCGAGCGTGCTTTTGTCCAAGATTTAGAGCAGCTCAAAACTGACGAATCAAAATTGCTACTCACACCCAATCAACAAGTCGCTTTCAAATATTCGATCGGTGGCGGACATAAAAGTTCTAATGGTTGGATGCCACTCTGCCCTTCCGGTTTCTACGATACGTTTGGGCCAGAGCTAAGTTTCGGCGCGACGTTAAACGATGCGGCAAAGGACGACAATGTTGCGATCCTCAAGTACACCCACAGCGGTTCCCAAGTCGTTGATTGGTCACCGGGAGGCAGCATGGCAAAATCTCGAAACCTCTACCCGTCCTTCATCGAATTTCTACGCCAGTCTGTGAAAGAAATCGAGTCACACGGCAACGAGGTCGAGCTCGCTGGAATTTTTTATCACGTTGGCGAAAACGATATGTCTTATGGGCCATTTCGAAAAGCCACATCGGAACATGTTGCGGCGATGATCAAACAAAGCAGAATTGATCTGGGACAGCCTAATCTCAAGTGGTTTGTTAGTCAGCAACGACCAACGGATGACAAGTCAGTAAACAAGATCGAGGTTGTCAGCAAGTTTTCCGCTTTGGCTGCTAACGATGCCAACATCATTCACATTAAAACGTTCGATTTGCCTGGACAAGAGAAAAAGTTGGTCATTTCAACTGCTGGGATTGTGCAGTTGGGTAAGAAACTGGCCACTGCTTATTTGATACAGAACTAATCAAATGGAAAAACGCAAATTGCGTTGGGATTTGATTTGGATCCCTTGCCTGTGTTGGAACGAGTGTTGCAATCGAAGGGGCGAATTTATCTGACACCCAATCGTCGTTCGATTTCTCTTGATCGAGCATCGATACCTGATGCCTCGCCGAACCTTGATTTCCAAAAATTTCTTTTTGTTTCGATCGTATCCGAAGGAACCGAGTCCGAGTCGGCTTGCGTTCGCATGAATGGTCCCTTGCCATCAAATAACGGTGATGACCAATTGTTTGTCATGCAGCCAAGACTGGCAATCGTCACACAGAAAAGGCAGGCTGAAGCAAAGAAACGCATTTTGAAATCCTTCAATACCGCGATCGAAACTTGACGTCGGTCACAAATTTACGTTGCCAAGCCTACGAAGCCCAAACACGCAGCGAGACTTTGGCAAAAATGATTTAGAGCGTCAAGGTTAGAGCTTTGGTGACTTTAGAAATTCTGGCAGCAAACAAAGATTTTTCCATTTGACACGTTAAATGCCGCCTCGGTTTGCCAAACCGATTGCCAGCACTCTCGTTGCCGTGATATCGTTGGCTGCTTCAGACGAACGTTGTTCGGGCTTGCCAAACAAAACGTTCTCCAGCTGTGAACATAAAACCTCAGTTGGGAACCCCGTTGGTAATCTTGATGGACTATCCAAATAGAAAAGCGACGTTGCCGAGTTTAGTTCTGACGCTCCACTAAGATTTCAACCGAGCGTAAAAATCTGTTTCACTGAGAAAAACAATGCAACTTGATGCCCTTGTGATCGCGCCACATCCAGACGATGCGGAGCTTGGAATGGGCGGCGGTATTTTAAAAATGCTGGCCGACGGTTTGAAAGTCGGAGTCTTGGATTTGACCAACGGCGAACCGACGCCCCATGGCTCGATCGAGATCCGTGCGTCCGAAACAGCCGCCGCCACGAAAGTCTTAGGGCTTAGCTGGCGGGAAAATCTTGGGTTGATCAATCGCAGCCTTGAAGCCTCACTCGACGCGCGGAAAAAATTGGCAGGGGTGATTCGTCAGACAAGACCGAAATGGTTGTTCGCCCCATTTTGGATTGACGCACATCCCGATCATGTTGCAGCAACGCAATTGGTCGAGGCAGCGAGATTCTGGGCGAAGCTTTCTAACACTGACATGCCAGGCGAGCCATTCCATCCCCAGCGAATTTTCAATTACTACTGCGTCCATTTGAAAATGCACGCCACCCCGGCGTTTGTGCTCGATATCAGTGAGCATTGGGACCAGAAATTCGAATCGATCCAGTGTTACCACAGCCAGTTCATCAAGGGTCGCGAGCATTTGGATCCCTCGTTTGTTGAACAGTTGCGAGACGAGGCAGCTTATTGGGGTAAATCAATTGGAGTCAAATACGGCGAGCCTTATCATTCGCGTGAGCCCATCGGAATGACAGGGTTTAGGTCTTTGGTGTAATTTTTTGTGTAACGTTCGAAAAAAATCGTTACGATCAATCGAAGCTTGTTACAAAAAGAGCAGCAATCCTTGTCAATTGACTTCCCAAATGCGGTTCCGTTTTCAACAACTTAAACCGGAGAACAATTACATGTTGGTGACAAAAAGTAGCTTATTGGCAAACTTATGCCTACTTGTTCTCGGATTGATACTCGTGGCAGGCTCCGTTGATTCTGCTTTGGCAGTTCAGGAAAAAACTGGCAAAGACAAGGCAACCGAAATCGCGGCAGCCAACGATGAAATAGCAAAGATTCTCGAATCAGTTGGGATGTTTGACTATGACGACTGCCCGTGGCGCGACGTGCAAAAAGATCTCGAAAAAACTTTCCAAATCAAGATCATGTTGGATGATTCCGCGATCCATGACAGTCTCGCACTGGACGAACCGATCACGATCAATGTGACTGGAATCAGGATCAAAAACGCTTTGACTCTGATGTTGAATCCTCACAATGCGACCTACTTCGTTCGCAATGGTGAGCTGGTCGTTTGTTCTCTCGACGAAGTTGAAAGAATGGCGCCGAAAGAGCCCGCCAGGCAAAAGTGGGAGCGGTTGGAGCGTGAAGAAAGTGACAACACAGACGTTGCAAAACGCTTGGACGTCGATTTCAAGACGGACCTCGGTGAAGTTCCTTGGGGGGAGGTAGAAGAAGACATCGAGAACAGGTTGGGCCTGAACATCATCCATCATCGCTCGGCGGCTGGTGTTTTAACCGCTGATGATAAAGTTATTGCAATCGGGACCGGACCGGCTGGCGATGTATTAAACAAAATTCTCGCCACAAAAAAAGCAACTTTCATTGTCGACAATCAAGTCGTCTTGATCGTCTCTCTCGACTCTAAATATGCTGAACAGGCTAAGGAATTAAAAGCTCTGCTCGCAACCCCTGAGCCGCAGGTGAAGGTCGCCGAAGGAAAGATTGTGTTCGATTACACGAATGACTGGGAAAAGGTTAAACCCGCCAATCGATTGCTCGAAACTGAAATGAAGATTCCAAGAGTAGGGGCAGACAAACAGGATGGCCGGTTGACGATTATGGGCGCTGGAGGTTCTGTCGACGCGAACATCGAACGATGGGAAGGCCAATTCAATGGTGCGAAGGCAGAGCGATTTAACTACCCAGACAACGTGACTGTTGTTCACATCGCGGGAACATTTATGGACGCACCGGGTGGTCCGTTCAGCGGAAAGCCGAAAATCGAACGCAAGAATTACCGAATGTTGGCTGCGATTATTCAAACCAAAGAGCACGGGAATTACTTCGTCAAACTATACGGTCCTCACGCCACAATCAGCGAGAATGAATCGCTGTTTAGTGAAATGATAGGAAGCATGAAGGTCGAAAAGTAATTCTTGAGCTGACTGGAAACTTCGGTCTTTTGAAATGTGATGCTTTTTTTCACTCGCGAGTTTTTTTCTCTTTTAAAGCCGGTACGTTGAGAGTTTTTGGGTATGGGGCGGAGCTTTTCGCAATCGCGATCTAACCATAGGTACCTTTTGCGATTGCGATCTATCCATAGGTAGGTTGGACATTCTTGTCCGACTTGTGTGCTTCAACTGACGCGACGGATAGGAATGTCCATCCTACGAAGGAAGGGGACGCGATGGACAAAGCAATGTTGAGACGGAGCCTTTTGCAATCGCGATCTATCCATAGGTACCTTTTGCGATTGCGATCTATCCATAGGTAGGTTGGACATTCTTGTCCGACTTGTGTGCTTCAACTGACGCGACGGATAGGAATGTCC
>JBGCDK010000149.1:0-57473 GCA_045105295.1 Mariniblastus sp. | reverse complement strand
GACTACAACGATTTCATGACGCGTCTGAGCCGATTCCAAGCGGTGACGGTGCCCGCATTCGAAGCCTATGTTCACTTGAAAAAAGAAGTGATCGACCAACGTCGTGAAGAGCTTCGACTTGAAGAATTCAAGCCACGCGTTTTGACATCCTTTGTTCGGAACAAGCTGATCAACGACACTTACCTGCCGATGGTTGGTGCCAACCTTGCGAAACAAATCGGTGTCGTCGGCGAGGACAAACGTACTGACCTAATGGGGCTGTTGCTGCTCGTTTCCCCACCGGGTTACGGTAAAACCACACTGATGGAATACATTGCCAATCGTTTGGGAATTACCTTCATGAAGATCAATGGCCCGGCGATTGGTCATCAGGTGACATCACTTGATCCCGCCGAAGCCCCCAACGCGAGTGCTCGTGAAGAGGTCGAGAAACTCAACCTCGCGCTAGAGATGGGTGACAACGTGATGATTTATGTCGACGACATTCAGCACTGTAACCCTGAGTTTCTGCAAAAGTTCATATCGCTTTGTGATGCGACGCGTCGAATCGAAGGCGTATTCAATGGACGCACGCGGACCTACGATCTTCGCGGGCGAAAAGTCGCGGTCGTTATGGCGGGTAACCCTTACACAGAATCTGGCGAAAAATTCCAAATTCCGGACATGCTTGCCTCGCGTGCGGACACTTATAACCTCGGCGACGTGATCGGTGACAATGCCGGATCGTTTGAATTGAGCTACCTAGAAAACTGTCTGACTTCAAACCCAACATTGACGCGTTTGAATTCGCGTTCGCAAAAAGACATTTACTCGGTCATCAAAATGGCCGAACAAGACAATGCGACCGGTGCGACACTGGAAGGCAATTATTCGATCGAAGAAATCAACGAGTTTGTTTCCGTCATGAAAAAACTGTTGACCGCTCGTGATGTGATCCTCAAAGTCAATCGCGAGTACATTGATTCGGCCGCACAAGCCGATGAGTACCGCACCGAGCCAGCGTTTAAGCTTCAGGGTTCGTATCGCGACATGAACAAGATCGCCGAGCAACTTGCTCCGATCATGAATGACAAAGAACTCGACACTTTGATCAACTCTCATTATCAAAACCAAGCTCAAACGCTGACCTCAGGAGCTCAAGCGAACTTACTCAAACTACAAGATTTAACTGGATCGCTTGAGGGCGAAGACCTGGAGCGTTGGAACGATATCAAACGAACCTTCAAACGAAACTTGCTCCTTGGTGCAGCGGGTGGAGACGGACAGCTTGGTCAAGTCATCGCGCAACTAACGACGTTCAGTGAGGGCTTGCACGACATTCGCTCGACGTTGGACAGAGGCGTAAAACAACTGACGGAAAACTCGAATGAGCCCAATGCAATTGAAACGGCGACGATGAACCAAGTTGGCCACGCGGTTTCCGAGCTTGCGAAATTCAACGACACACTCGGTGCGATGAAGACGATGATGGGCGATGGGATCAAGACCTCGTCTTCGATGGCAACAGCTCAAACGCCGTCGCAACAGAAGATCGAAGTAGTGAACAAGGTCCCGAATATTTTTCTCGACATCATTCGCAATCAATTCCGAGTTTTGCAAACTTGGATGGACCCGATCTTGAAACTATCTGAAGTGTTTCCGGAAGCGGAGGGATTGAGAAAAGCAGCCGAAGCGACTCAACGCAACTACGATAAACTGATCAACCAAATTGGCGAGTCCAGTCCTGGTGCCGAACCAGAAGAGTGATTTATGGTGGTTTTAAGCCGCGACCTGGCATTTGAATGAAAATGAAATCAACATTGAACATTTCGGTTTCAAAATCCCCTGGCCCAGTCAGCCCGCCATTTCGATAAATACCAACGCTGTTGACGTCGCTTACTCGCCATCGATTTATAGATCGGAAATTTCATTTCCCATCGCTCCGGCAACATGAATCTAGACAGCCGAAAGCATCACCCCTTGGTTTAAGTTCAGCGGCTTTTGCAAACTCACACCGGAACAACAATTTCAACGTGATTCTCTGGAGCAAGTTTGCAAAAGACCTCAAGTAAGGCCCTAGCAAATCCGAGTCCTTTGAGCCTAAAACAGTTCCTAACGGCCAATTGGCTTAACCCATCTCTGCCATTTCCCTGATTTCGATCGTACCGCCTGGAGAATCAACAGCCGGGCAACCTTTTGCGATTTCCGATGCGGCAGAAAGGCTGTCAGCTTTGATGATTGAAAAACCGCCGACGATTTCTTTCGACTCGACGAACGGGCCATCAGAGACAACTTTATCGTGGTTGACGATACTGCCTTCGGCCTTGAGAGCGTCGCCGGGATTTTCCATCCAGCCCTCCTGCATCCCGCGCCCAATCCACGCGTTCCACGCCTCCATGACCGTCTGCATTTGATCAGGAGACATTTCGTGTGCGTGTTGTTCTTTCGAGCTACGATAGATAAACATGTATTTGGCCATTTCGACGTTACTCCTTTGATTGAGACAGTTGACGATTTTGTTACTAATGATCGCCATTTTCAACCAGATGACGAACGAAGAAAATGTGATGGGACACAAATTTCCATTTTCCTTAGAATTTGTTTTTAGTCTATAAATTTCCCGGTTCCATGCCCAATCAACTGGTCGATCATTTTTTTCGCCATGAATCTGGCAAGCTAATTGCCAGCCTCGTTCGATTTTTCGGGCTGAGGCATTTTGATTTGGTTGAGGACATGGTTCAGGCGGCACTCGTTGAAGCACTTGCTGTTTGGAAAGTCCAAGGCTTGCCAGACCAGCCGGCGGCATGGATTCATCGAGTTGCGAAGAACCGAGTTCTTGATGCTCTTCGACGAGACAAAAACTTCCAAGAGAAAGCCGAGAACTTTGCCCGACCGGAGAACTCCAATAGTTCTGATTCGATAGACCGCTTGTTTGACGAAAGCGAACTAAAAGACAGCCAGCTACGTTTGATCTTTGCCTGCTGCCACTCGACTCTTCAACCTGACTCGGCCATTCCACTAACGTTAAAAACGTTGTGTGGATTCAGTGAAGAAGAAATCGCACGTGGAATGTTGCTTTCGCGAGACAACGTACGCAAGCGAATCTACCGAGCGAAACAGACGATGATAGAAAACAATGTCTCGCTTGACTTGCCCTCATCAAGACAACTTCCGGCTCGACTGCATTATGTCCACAACGTTTTGTACCTGATGTTTAACGAAGGTTACTGTTCGACAAGTAATGAACAAGCCATTCGCGATGATGTCTGTGAAGAGGCCGCGCGACTTTGTCATCTGCTGACCGAGCATCCGCATTGCAGTACGAAAACAACCTACGCTTTATTGTCGTTGATGCTATTTCACGCTAGTCGTTTTGATGCGCGCATGGATGGCGAAGGTGGTTTGGTTTTGTTGGAAGCTCAAGACCGCAGTAAATGGGATCGTCAAATGATCGAACGGGCCAAAGAGTATTTGCGTCAGTCGGACGGCAAAGCGATTTCTATTTACCATCTCGAAGCGGCCATTGCACTCCAACACTGCGATGCAAGTTCTTTCGCCGAAACGAATTGGGGGGTAATCACCGGGCTTTACGATCGAATGATTGAATTGTTTCCAAGCTCCGTTTATCGACTCAATCAAGCCATTGCCATCGGACAAAAAGACGGCCCCGAAGCAGCAATCGAAATTCTTAATTCACTTCAAGCTGACGTGCACCTCAACCGATCTCATCTACTCGACACAACGTTTGGTGAGCAGTATCGCATTAAGGGTGAATACGTGCTGGCAAAAGAACATTTTGAGAAAGCGATTTTGAAAACGATTTCAAAACATGAGCAAGCATTCTTACGGGGACGAATCGCCCAGTGCGATTTGCATTAAGGTTTCCGGGTTTGGACTAAGTGATCATTGGTTGCCAATTTCACCTTGTTCGTCGACTTTCTATTTTTGTCTTTTTCAAAAAATCTGACGTGCATCTTCTAATTAGTTGCCACTTAACCAGTAGTTATTCCGTAAGGAGACTGTGAAACAAAAATCGGACCGGAAGGGTAAGCCTTGTGAAGAGCCGACGCTTATTCCCAATTCGTTTGGAATGCTTTTATGTGCAAGTCAAACACTGTTGAAGCCATGTTTTGTAACACAGTTGTAACTAGTGGCATTACGCCATTTGCGAAAGTCATTCTCTCTGTCGAAACTGCAATGTGAATTGATCGCTTTGCAATCAGTGAATCAAGGCCAGCAACCATGAATAAAACTATCTCGCGCGAAGAACAATTATTCCATGCAGCCATCGAGCTAGATGCGCCCGACCGAGGTGCGTTTCTGGCAAAGGCTTGTGCCGGCGATGAGAGTCAGCAAATACGCATTGAAAAATTAGTGGAACAGCATTTCCAAAACACCAACGTTTTGGACTTCACTTCTGGTGGCTCCAACACGACAAAATCAAGGACAGACTTAGATAGCGTTGGACCGGGATCTGAAATTGGCCCCTACAAACTGCTTCAAGAAATTGGTGTCGGCGGAATGGGCGTTGTTTTTATGGCTGAGCAAACAGCCCCGGTACAACGAAAAGTCGCCATCAAAATCATCAAGCCAGGAATGGATAGCAAGAACGTCATCGCGCGTTTCGAAGCCGAACGTCAAGCACTGGCGATGATGGAGCATCCGAATATCACGAAAGTGTTTGATGCGGGAGTTTGCGAAGCGGGGCGTCCTTATTTCGTGATGGAATTAATCACGGGAATGTCGATCGTCAAATATTGCGACAAAAAGAAGCTTGATTTGCGACAGCGGATGGAGCTGTTTTTCAAAGTCTGCAACGCTGTCCAGCACGCTCACCAAAAAGGCGTTATCCACCGTGACATAAAACCGAGCAACATCATGGTGACGGACCTTGATGGCGTTGCGGTCCCCAAAATAATCGACTTTGGAATTGCTAAAGCCATCGATAAACCTTTGACGGAGAAAACGCTCTTCACGAGTTACGGCAACATGGTCGGCACGCCGGAATACATGAGTCCCGAGCAAGCCGAAATGAACGGCTTGGACATGGATACGTGTAGCGATGTGTATTCTCTGGGCGTCGTCCTATACGAGTTGATGACAGGCACTACACCATTCTTTCGACATCGCGAAAGTGGACTTAGGAAATTTTGTGACGCGATTTGCACTGAAGAACCAGAACTAGCTTCGACTCGCGTCAACAATATCGCAGACACGATCAAGGAAATTTCTTTCAACCGAAAAATTGACCGACGAGGCCTCAACAGTTTCCTCCGTGGCGACGTGGATTGGATTCTCGGTAAATGCTTAGAAAAGAACCGAGATGACCGCTACGCCTCCGCGGCAGAACTGGCCAACGAAATCAAACGCCACCTTAAGGGTGAACCGGTGCTTGCCGCAGCACCGAGCAGCATCTATCGATTCAAAAAATTCCTCACCAGAAATCGTTTCGCCGTTTCGTCCGCTGCGGTTGTTGCCGCCTGCTTGATTGTGACTTCCGTCGTTTCGTTTGCTTTTGCGGCAAGGGCGATCAAGGCTGAAAAACTAGCCAGCCTTTTACTTGCCGAAACTCAAGAAGCGAGGCAAACAGCAGAAACAGAACGAGACCGTGCTTTGATTGCTCAAGCCGAACTAAGACGAATGGAGCGTGCGAGCCGACGCGAGGCAGTGCAATGGCAAGCAGGCTATCGTTTTATGAATATGAATGATGACACAACAACCACGTTGGAACTTCCTCAAGCGTTGAACTCACTTGAATCGGAATCCATCACAACGACTTCCACGACATCCTTAAAACAGAAATTTCCTCTCGCGGATTCAACGCGGCCGATACGATCCGCAACGCTAGCCGAATCAGAATTTGGCCAGCGTGAATCTGGCAACCGTGAAAAGTCAAACACTACCGCCGTGAGCCCACGCCAACATCGATTCAAGTTTGCGATGGAACCCGATGGAAACATGTGTATCGCCGGGATGGACAACGCGTTTCACATCAGGTTTATCAATAACTGCCAAAATCTCGCAGATTCAGATTGCGAAATTCGCGTCGAGGCGAATTGCGATCAATCGCGGGAATACGCATTGCAGGCACTTGAATGCGTGACCTCAGAGATGGAACGTCGTTTTGGTGAACAAGATCTGTTCGTCGCCGAGCCAAAAATGAGATTGGCCGAGTTGCAAGCTCAGAGCAACCAATGGGCGAACGCGGAAAAGCAATTGCGCCAGGTTCGACAGATTTTAAAAGACAAATACTCTGGAAGATTATTGAAGTCGAAAAATAACATCCTGCTTGCCGTCGCTCTTGCCAAACAAAACAAATTCGCCGAAGCAAGGAAAGTTATGGCAGAAGTGAGATCACTTCAAAATGACGAGGAGTTTCAAAAAGCGTTGGCCAACGTCAAATCGGCTGGCTCCGGTCTAGCCGTCGAGCTCGAAGGCCTGTCGGAAACAATAGCGGACATTTTTGAAGATGCTGACTTAGACGTCAAACAAATTCTAGACAGCGAGGCTACGGAAAAACTTCAGGATCTATCCCAAAAGATTTCCCAAACCAAGGCAGACTTCGCCGAGAAACTGAAAGTTAACTTTCAGAAAAATGATGAGAGTGATGCAAACTCAAAATGAAAAGAGTAATCGTCTTTGAAGCAGACGATTACCCTATTCAGCAGACATTCAAATCAGTCACGGGCCAGCACGTAGGAGCATCGACCACACCGAGTTTTCAATTGAAAAATTCGCACAAAGAAATATGCGACCACGAAAACACAAATGACCGCAGCGATGATTAACAGCTCCGGCAACCCGGTGCCCAATGCTAACACTGTCAAAACATTCATATCGTTGCCCAAACATACGAGCGTTCGAGCGTTCACTGTTAACGCATGTTGGTGTTAACGCTTTCGGCTTTTTGAATGTAGATCGGATCCCGAGTTCCCTCGAAAGCGCGTTGGTAGGTCACGCTGAGTGCGGCAGCATTGAACGGATCTTCTGGCTCAAGCTGATAGGCTTTCTCGCCGTGCTCAACTGATTTCGCGTGGTCTTCAGTTTTATGATAAAGCACAGAAAGCGCGAGATGGCCACGTACGAATGTTTCATCTATTGCTAACGCTTCGACAAGTTTCGCGATGGCTTCTTCGTTTTTTCCGTCGGCTTTAAGTTTGTCGGCTTCTGTTTCCAAAGCCAAAATTTCAGGGTTCATTCCTGTGCTCCAAGTGATAGTGTCTCAATTGATTTTCTGTTTCGAACATAAGTGAAATCAACTGGCATCATTATCGCCAGTTCGCCGCGAACGGCAACCGTGACCGTTTCCCAACCGCGAAATCGTTGCTAACGTGGGCATTTTTCAGTCCGCATTGGGAGAGTTTGGTTTAGCTGGTCACGTCAGTGATTTGGCTTTGGCGAGAAGTTTTTGCATTGGTTCCAGACTTGCCGCGAATTGTTATACGCTTGGCAATCACAGAATCCATGATTGTTGTCCAACCAATAAAAAACACGTTCAACTGGAAGAGCATTTACTTCGAGAAACTGAGTCGTCAATCGACGCGTGTGATCGCAGCCTAATTCAGGCAAATGCTCCGCGAGCCACTGGTACATGGCCTCAAGTTTGTCATTGGGCAGTGGAAGCGCCGCAAATGCGACGGCCATCTCTTTCTGCTTGAATTCCTGAAGTAGCCGTTTGCGTTTTTCTTTGTCCAATCGAGCCATAACGGGTCCAACGTTCATCGGGGTGCTTTGCACCCAATTAACCATCGACTTGTTTAAAAAACGAACCAATCACGATCACGTTCATCTTCAGTGTTTACTTTTCCGCTTCAACTTGGCGTGTGATTGGTTCAATTGAAACTTCGCCGTCCAGGTTTTTCGCGATCAGGGTTGCTTGCAAATAACGAACATAGTCGGCGTGCCCTTCCATTTTGAAGCGGTCGCCTTTTTGCAAAATTGGCTTGAGTTCTGACATCGAACCGAATTCGTAGTCGCCAGCTACTTGGCACGGGAACCAATGACCTTTGCGATCTTTGTCTTCGAGATAAAACTCAGGATAAGTGTGACCGGGAACCCAAACGGCTCGGGCAGGAATACCTGACGCGCGGCAAATGGCGATGAACAACGAAGAGAGCTCTTCACAATCGCCTTTCTTTTTATCCAACGCGTCCAAGCAACTGTGGATCTGCACATCGAATTCGTACTCGACATTTTCACGCACCCATGTGTAGATTTTTTCGACTTGTTCCCACGAAGATAGTTTTTCATCCGTGAGAGATTTTGCGATCTCTTTGATTCGTTTGTGTTTGCTTTCGATATAGGGGCTGGGCTTGAGAAAAGTCCTCAGCTTTGACGGAACTCGTTTTGCAAACACGTACCCGGAGGTGTCTTTGGGAGCCAAGATCATTCGTTTCTTGATATTAAAACGAATGTAACACTCAGCCTCCGCGGCCTTGATGCGATTGATCGCGAAAGTGAATTGGCTTGTGAATTGGGTCGGATTGGATTTCCTGATCCGACCGACGCGGTCAGTTTTCTCTTCTGCGACAATCTCCACAGTTTGCTCAGGCCAGTCCATGGGGATCGGCACATAACCAACGACGCCTTTTGCATCGCCGCGGCAGTTGACCTTGAGCCCAAATTCCCAAATGCCCTCGACCGGGTCGCTGAACGTCATCGTCGTCGTGGAAGTTTTTGTGCTCTGCTGCGTCTCTGTTTCTTGCAGTGTCGCCGTTTCTCGCTGCCCTGACAAACTGTTTGAGTTTGATTCCGTCGTCGTTTGCCCTAGCCCAAAAAACGAGACTAAAACGGCGTAAGCAACGGTGACCGAGCGAAACAACGTAAGACCAAAAATGTTTTTGATTGAATTCATTTATTCGTCAGCCAGTACTCGGCGGAAAAAGTGAACTTGGGGTTTGGCGGCTCCTTTACAGATAGCAAATTCGGCAACAAATTTTTGCACTCTATCTTTTTCAGGCACCTTGATACTGTCCCCCTTTTGCAAAATGATTCGCGGTTCAGAGACCGAACCGAACTCTTGATAACCGCCAACGCTGCACGGAAACCAGTGAGCATTCCCTTGCGAATCGGCCAACATGAATTCAGCATGCTGAGTGCCCTCAACCCAAACCATTCGTGCCGGGATCTTGTGGGCGCGACACATGGCGACAAACAATCCAGTTTTCGACTCGTTGCCGCCTTCTTTTGACTTCAAGACAGCGGTTGAATCTTTGGCAGGTTGCTCAACCTCAGCAATGTTGTCGCCAATCCAATCGTAGATAGCTTCGATTTCTTCCCAAACGTTGGGTTTGTCATTGGTAATCTCTTTGAGCAGTTTTCGGATCTTACTGTCGCGCGGATTGATCTGCGGACTCATGCCTAAATAGGGTTTGCCTTCGCGGTTGCTTTTCTTGGCTCGAACGAATTGCGTTGGATCAAGGGGACCTTCGACTTGGGACGTCGAAACCAAGATAGTGATTGCGATGGGAATTTGTTGGTTGGCACGAATTTTTGGGATCTTCACCACCAGCTGACGAACGCCGCTTTTCATATCACGGTAATTCGCAGTCGCGCTATTGGATGGAATTTTCTCTTCCATTAATGTCACGGTTTGCTCAGGCCAATCGTTGGGCAGAGGAATCGTCAGGATCATGTCCCGCGCTGATGAGGAACCACCTACGACGACGGCACCGATCTGCCATTTCGTTTCAACCGGATTGGAGAATGAGACTCCCTTTATGGGGTCGAGCTCTTCGTCTGATTTTTTCTTCCTTGATTTTGAATTTTCAGGTTTGTCAGCTGCTTGCTCTTTATCGCTTGGATCTTGCTCTTGAGTTTTGCCTACTTCTTCGTCTTGAGTATTTGAATTTTCAGTTTTTGAACTTTCTTCTTCAGCCGTTTCTTTTTCGGTAGCTTTCTCTTCTGTCTGGAGAGTTGCAAGAGTTGTTGCATATGGAAAGCAAACACAGCCTGCGAATGCGAACAAGAATGTGATCTTGAATTTAAACCAGACTGACATGAGTGAAACCAACGTGAGAAAGTTTAGAAATTCGAATCTTTGGTGGGGTCCGACAATTGACACACCCTATTTTACGTTACGGTTTCAACGGCCGTCGAACCGGTTTCGTAGCATTGTTCAAGTTTGACCAACTTTGGTGATAAATGCCACCAAAAACAAAAAATCGAGAGCTTTGAATCGTTACCGCATGCCAACAATATTTTTGGTCGCTTCATTTTGCTGTAGTTAGCGCAATAAAAAAGCGGCAGTGATCGGCTGCCGCTCTAGAGGGCTAAATTGCTGCGCCTCAATGAAACTTATGTTTGGTCAACAGCTTCAAATCTTCAACATCAGGAGGGAAAACTGTTGCTTAAAAAGGTTGACCTTGAATTCCTGCAGGTGGCAGTACACCAGGATCGGGATTGACAACACTCTCTGCTCCGCCGACTTGGCCTTGAACAGAAACACCGTTTACGTCAACGACTGGATTGCCGTAAACAGGACCGTTCAACCCGGGAGAATCATAAAGCTGACCATTCAATTGACCGCCTTGATTCATGACTCCCGAGTAAATCGGATCGGCTTGCATGGGTGCTTGTGGATAGGGATTGCCACATGACTCGCAGAGTGGAGCCACGTTGGTTCCGCAATTTGGTTGACCCGCGGGTGGGTTGCATGTTGAGCACTCATCACCGCGGAACCAGGATCGAATTTGAGTTCGAACCGGGCCGTTTCGGAAGGGTCCACCTTGAAATCCGCACATCAGAGAAGAACCTGAACCTGCGCAACCACTTGCTGAAACAATAAGACCTAAGCAGGCTGTAATTAGTAGTAGTCTTTTCATCATCGTAACCTTCTCTTTCCCCTTGGGGCGTCGTCATGGTTATGTGTTCTCAAAGTCGACCTGACTTTGGGTGTAGAAACGTACCCCACGAAAGATGATGTGCAAGTTCAACGTGTGTATTTTTTACAACATCGAAAAAAAGTCTCGGTAAAGACGTGATTTATGTCCTACATTGTTGTGTGAAATAATATCACCACTCACTCTCCGGTTCCGAAGTTTCCGATTGTGACGGTCGTTTAAGCCAACCAGTTTTACCACTATTGATTTAATGACGCCCGCTTTCTCAAATTCAAATCACATTACGAAATCAATCGCTTTACTGATTGCGTTACTGTTCGGTCTGCTGGCCGCATCACAAGTAGTTGTGGGTGCCCAAATCGAAACTGAACAGCCAATCGTGGTCGAAGACAGCGTGCTGACAACGGTAGTCGGTGAGTTTTTACCTTGCCGAGCGAACCAACCGACCCCCGCAAGGTTGACAGTTCATAGAAATCGCGTCACGCCGGAACCAGCCGCCTTGGCGAATGTGGCTACGCCTGTTGAACCGATCCAATCAGCGGACCAAGCTGGACCAATCGTTTCAACGAAGAAAGTACTGGGAAGCCAAAATGTTCAGCTTTCTAACCGCGACGAGATTTGGTTCGTGTCAGCGCGTCAGTCGCATTTGACGGGTCCCAACTTGCAAGGCCTTTGTGTTACCAAAGCTGTCGGAAGTGAATGGGTCGACTCTTCGTTGGCTGAACTTGCGGCAACACATGAAACAGACAAGTCGCGAGTCACGGTGCTTTATGTGCACGGCAACCGAACTGATTTACATTGGGCCGAGGCGCGAGGATTGCAGTTTTATCAAAACGCGTTTCAAACGTCTTGTTATGACCGCCCCCCCATTCGCTTCGTTATGTTCGCTTGGAAATCTGAAGCCGAGCGAAAACGAATCTACTCTGACTTTTGCGTCAAATCTGAACGCTCGGTTTTGGTAGGCCACACGTTTGGAAAGTTCTTGGGCATTTTCAACGACCGAAACATGGTTTTGGCCGGTTTCAGCTTGGGCGCTCAAGTCGTTGCGACGGGGTTGTGCGATCAAGAGCAGGCATGTCGGGATCTGAGCAGCCAGTTCCGAGTTGCACTTTTCGCGCCCGCGATCGACTCAAGTTTTGTATGCCTGGGCCTTCAGCGATTTTCCGCCAACCCAGCGATTAGTCAAACCAAAATTTTTCTGAACCAACGAGACCGAGCGGTAAAAGCTGCCAACGTCATTGCGGCGAAAGGGAGCCATTGCGTCACGACATTGCGTGAATTGGCACAACAAAACTCGATGACGCCGAATCAGATAAAAATCGTCGACATCACCACTCAAGTCACGAAGAAGCACTCGATCGTCACTTACGCGTTGGCCGACAAACTGCGTTGCGAACTAGCAGAGATGGTTAACACAGTTTTCGCGACAGTGAACCCGAGTTCGGCAATGAGCGCCCCTTCGACAATGTCATTGAGCCAAAGTGAATTTGGATCTTACCCGGTATTGCCATCCAGCCGCTAAATCCTATTGAAACTGGTTCGACAGATTGATCAAGAAATCATAAAGTGATCGAGACTGAGATCGAGACGGGTGACAAACCATTGCAACCGAGTCGATCGTGGTAAGCTAACCACGGAATCCGATGACTCCTTCGAAGCGATTAACTTCTTGGCTTCAAGCGGTGGATTAGACGCGCCAGATTGCTTGATCGGCCTTAGTGAATCATGGACTTTCTCTAGCGCTGACGCTTCGACACGAACATCTTGCCAATAGTTTGCGTATTTTTGGAAGTGATTTTGCATTACGCGAAAATCGTGGCTTTGCAATGCACATTGCTTGACATACGATGTTCGATTGCTTTTAGCGAAGCCTCATTCTTTCTCGCGACCCAGTCACCAAGCGAACCTCGATGTACCAGTTGTTGATAGTTTATTGCGTTGTAATCGCCTTGGCGTCGTTGTTCGGCGGTTCGGTTCCAACGTTGGTCAAACTAACGCACGAGCGCATCCAGATGACGCTAAGTCTCGTTTCTGGCGTGATGCTTGGGGTTGCACTTTTGCATTTGCTGCCACACGCGATCATGGTGCTTGAGAGCGCGGAGATCGCGTTGGGAATTTGCCTTGCTGGCTTGCTATTCATGTTTTTCATGATTCGCACTTTCCATTTCCACCAACACGACTTAGCCGTCGATTCAGAACACGATCACAAGCAAAAAGAACTTTGCGATCACGAACAAGATCACCATCATGTCAATTGTGAAAGCCATTCTGGCAAGGTCGACGTGGGCTGGATTGGACTTTGTTTTGGTTTGGCTATTCACACCGTTCTTGATGGAATCACTTTGGCCGCGGCCGTCCAATCAAGTTCACCCGTTGGTTTTTCTTTTGCTGCGGCGGGAGTGTTCTTGGCCATTTTTTTACACAAGCCACTGGACGCACTTTCGATCACGTCGTTGATGAAAGTTCGTGGCTATGGCGTTGAAAAACAAATGGTGGTGAATTTAGTGTTTTCGCTGATGTGCCCATTGGGTGCGATGCTGTTCGCATTTTCAGTTGAATCGCTTGAAGGTTATCGAGACATCATTCTCGGCGTCGCTTTGGCTTTTTCTGCAGGAATATTTCTCTGCATTTCATTGGGCGACCTGTTGCCGGAAGTTCACTTTCACTCACATGATCGTTTGAAGTTATCTGGTATGCTTTTGCTGGGAGTCGGAATCGCATTCGGGATCGAAATGATGCACACACACCCCGCTAAATCCGACAAGGATTCCACTGAGGTAGTGGATGATGACGTTTCTCAGGCAGGTGATTCTCAAAACGCTGGAACAACCGATTAAGTTGTTTGCCTACGCGAGATGGTTCGGCCGTTTCGAATCAATTTGCAGATCCGCTCGCACCCGTTCAAGGCGATCACATCTCAAACTTGGGAGCACCAACCCAACATTAGCGGATTAGTTTGCCTGTCCCTGCTTTGATTTGGATTCTTGATCGCCGCCGATTTCACTCTCAATCGCGATTTCCGACTCTCCCTCAGCGACGCCATCCGATTCCATGACAGTTTTGAGTTTCTCTAAACTCAAGTCGTATTGATTCTTCATCTGGGCACCGAAAAACGAACCGAAGTACCCGTAAAACGGACCGCCGGGCAATCGACCTCTGCTTGACCAAACCACTCGCGTCATGCCCAGTTCACTTGAGGGCAGCAATTCGATCTGACTGTTCATTTTTGGGAAATTGCCAAAAGTCATGTCGAATGCGATGCTTTTGTCCGGATTGCTTTCGGTAATCCAAAGTTTCCCATCACCGCGAAGGTCCGACCAAGATTGAGCGGCCCCGACACCTGATTCTTCGCCGTTGAATTTGACCTCAAGGCCTTCGATTTCATCAGCACTAAACTGCATCGACCAAGTTTTCCATTCCTTCAAAGAGTTTAGGCGCGGAAATATCCTGGTCGCCGGTGCCGCGATTTCAATTTCCG
The DNA here is from genome assembly GCA_045105295.1 of Mariniblastus sp. Taxonomy (GTDB): domain Bacteria; phylum Planctomycetota; class Planctomycetia; order Pirellulales; family Pirellulaceae; genus Mariniblastus. Next base: position 43,175 of record JBGCDK010000149.1, on the reverse strand, counting down.
TTTCGAAATCGTAACCGCGCGGCAACAGGCTACCGATGATCGCAAAAAATCCGACCACCGATCCAAAAAGCAAAAGCAATCGAAAGTAATATTTTGTCATCGTTTATTTGTCGATCGTCTAGTTGTCGATCGTTTTAATCGAAAGGTTGCGGTACTCGACCGGGTCGTTATGTCCTGCTAAGCCAAAATGACCAGTCTTGCGATCTTTTCCCGGATGCGGTTTGTCTGCCAGAAATTCGGTCACAGTGCTTAAGTCGCAATCAAGAATCACGGTACCGTTCAACTCAACTTTGATTGTAGAGCCTTTGACTGTGACCTCTTGGAAATTCCATTCGCCAGTTGGACGCATGTAACCTCGATGAGCAGCGACCATACCGTAAGCCGATCCGTGATGCTGTCGCGCGTCGAGCGCGTCAGTCGATGGATTGTCATCCGTTGGTTTCCGCTGGAACCTCTTGTGCTCTCCATCAAGCACTTGCAATTCGCACATTCCCACATAGGCGGTGTCGCCCTTGCCAGGGTAACGAATGGCGAGACCGTTGTTCCCACCAGGCGGAAGCTTGAATTCCATTCGTGCCACAAAATCGCCGTACTCTTTTTCAGTGTAAATCGTTCCGCCACTTTTCGGTTTGCACCGAAGGCTACCGTCCACGATTTCATAACCGTTAACTGGCCCCTTCCAACCACTGAGATCTTTTCCGTTAAACACGGATTCGAAACCATCTGCTTTCGAATTTAAAATTTCGTTGGCTTCTTCGTTTCCAATTTCACGCATGTAGATATTTTTCCAGCGAATCTCTCCACCGTGAGTTTGCAACTGAATCGGGCCAGAAACAATCAATGGCAACTTGCTTTCGCGTCCCCAATGTCGATTTTCCATCACGGCATGGTCAACAACCATCTGATCGTTGAGCCATATGCTGGTGCGGGAACCGACTTGAAGGATTCGAAATTTATTCCATTCACCAAATGGCTTGTCCGCTTTGACCAGTGGGTCTTTACCGGGTGATCCTTTTCCATTGTTCCACAAACCGCCAGATCCCTTGTCAGCACCGATTCCAAATTTCGACTCGTCCGTGGAATCCCAAATCTGCACCTGCGGCGTTGATTTGAGATAGATTCCACTGTCCGCACCAGCGACGGTTTTGTATTCGATCATCAGCTCAAAATCGCGATAGTGTTTGTCCGTTGTGAGATACGGGCCTTTTCCATCGTTGACGATTTCACCATTTTCGACTCGCCAGAATTTACTGGTGGCCTCCCGGGCTGATTCAATCTTTTGTTTCTGGATGTCGGGAGCGAGTGCGTTGAAATTGCGAGGCGAGTCAGTTTGCATGGCGTACCAGCCCGACAAATCTTTGCCATTAAAAATGGCTTCGAAACCTTTGGGTGGTTCCTGAGCTGAAACATTGCCAACGAAAACAATCGCCACAGCGAGCATCGTCAGAGACTTGGAGAGCAAAACAAAACTTTGAATGGGTCGACTTTTTTTCACGTTAAAACTCGGCGATAAAACAGCTGGATATCGGAATGCAAACTTGGATTCAGAAAACGGAAAAGTCGTCAAAAAGCGGGTTGACTTTATCATTACTGACGCCATCATTTTAACCACCATACACACCATTCACCACAACCCAAGGCACTTTGTTTCAAGACAAAGCAGGCCCGAAATTATGAGCGATTTCCAACAGTCCAATTCTGCGCCGCCGAGGTATCCTCAATCGCAAGTCAGCGACGAATTTTCGCGGCTAAACGACGATCTCCTGAATCAATCATTGGCCAAGATCAGGCACTGTTTCAACCAACTGAACGAGTCGCAAATTTGGTGGCGGCCCGAGCCATCGATGAACAGTATCGGTAACTTGGTAATCCACCTCGCTGGCAATCTGCGACAGTGGGGCGTAGTTCCATTCACAATGGCCACCGATCGACGTGACCGCGAATCGGAGTTTCAAAATGATGTTCGCATGTCATCGGACGAACTTATGAAACTGCTGACGACCGTTGTCGGCGAAGCAAAAGAAGAGTGGAAACACCTTGCTCAAGGCCAGTTGCTAAGGCCGGTAGATATCCAAGGATTCGAAGTCAATCACATGCACGCAATCTTGCACGCATCAAGCCACTTCGTTGGTCACACTCACCAGATCATCCAAATGACTCGTTTGCAGTTGGGCAACAGTTATCAGTTTCATTGGAAACCAAACGATGAACGGGGTGAGCTGCCCATTTAGCTCGGTGAGGTATTTGCAAGTTTTCTCAACCGATCGGCTTGTTAAGCTTGATTTTAGCGTGATTCTACAGATAAACGCCCAAACTGATTTTGGTAGCTGCGGTTCAATCTCCAAAAGCCTTTGTCTTGGCTGCGGTTTTACATAAAATGTGACTCCGCACGGATTAGAATTTCTTTCGTGCCCAACGTTTAATCGAAATCGCGAATCCGGATTCACTCCATGAGTTACTACCCCTCCGAACAAAGTTCCTACGGTCGACAGCGACAACCAACTCGCCGACGCAGCAGTGGGTTTTCTGGTTTGAAACTTCGTCTGCTGATCGGCGGAGCCATTGTTCTGTTTTCTGTCGTCTCTTATTACAGCAAGGGGCAACCCAATCCCGTCACGGGCGAAAAACAGCGTGTTGACATGACAGTCAAAGACGAAATCGTCATGGGCCTCCAAGCCGTTGGTTCGATGGGCCAACCGTCATTGAATCGCGAAGCCCAAAGACGCGTTGACCGAATTGGATTCCAACTCGTCCGCGCCTTGCAGAAAAAGCTGGAACCGGACAACATCGAGGTTCCCTATCCGTTTGAGTTTCATCTCCTGGCCGATCAAAAGCAGGTCAATGCGTTTGCTCTTCCTGGTGGGCAGATCTTTATCACCGAAGCCCTCTATCGCCACCTCAACGACGGTGAGCTTGCCGGCGTCCTTGGCCATGAAGTCGGCCACGTCATCGAACGTCATGGGTCGGAACACATGGCCACCGGTAACCTATTCAAAGGCATTGCCGGCGCGGCAGGCGTTGCAGGAGGAGACATGAACTCGGGACGAGCCGCGGCATGGCTGACCAACGTGATCGGTATGAAGTATGGCCGACAAGATGAATTGGAATCTGATCGCTGGGGAGTCAGCTTATTGATTCTCGCTGGCTACAACCCTGAACATTTGATCAGCGTGATGGATGTTTTGGAGCAAACTGCAGGCGGTGGAGGGACTCCAGAATTCATGAGTACTCATCCGCGACCTGCGAATCGACGTGCTTATATCAAGCAAATCATCGCAGATCAATTCCCTCGCGGCGTTCCCCCTGGGCTCCAGTAGTCCGGTCCAAATTTCCAAACCGTTTTAAGTTGGCGGTTCTTACAACGATTTCAAATCCTTCACTAACAAATCAAGTGTTGAGCGATTTTGAATAGACTTCCGTTTGCAATCGGGCGCGGTCGTAAGCATGCTGGAAGCACAAAATTCCATCGAATCAGGGTTGGCAGTTTGAGAAAAATCATCACCATCGCGTTGCGTGAATACCGTGCTATGGTCGGCACCAAAGCTTTTTTGCTTTCGATCATCATGATGCCCGTTCTGATGATGGGCAGTCTTGTCGGTATGGAACTGCTGAGGAACTCTGGGCAGATTAACCAGCGAAAAATCGCCGTCATCGATCACACCGGTGATTTCGCGGAGGTCCTGAAATTCAAAGCCGACCAACGCAACGACCAAATGGATGAAGCGGTCAAGGCATTGGCCGAAAGCGGATCAGAAGGCCCGTCCAACGACGATTTCATGGGGTTCTCAAAGGAAAAATACATCATCGAAACAGTCGATGTCGAGACAGCAACCGACGATCTGATGGTCGAACTCTCGCAGCGAATTCGCGACCAAGACCTTTATGCCTTTGTTGAGATCCCCAAAGCCGCCACCGACCAAAACTCGAAACAAAAAATCAGGTTCTACGCCCAAGACTCCAGTCTCTCCGAAGCCCGTCGTTGGATCGCGCAGATCGTCAATCAAATCGTCATGTCCGATCGACTCAAGGAAGCCAACATCGATCCCTTGGAGGTTCAAAAGGCCGCCGCGACGGTGAACGTCGTTGGGATGGGATTGGTGGAACGTAGCGCTGACGGTTCGATCAAATCGGAAGAAGAAGACGACCCAATGAGTGCGATCTTTTTACCGATGGGCGTGATGCTGTTGATGTTTATGGTCATTTTTATGGCTGCTCAACCGATGCTCGAAAGCGTGCTTGAGGAGAAGTCTCAACGTATCGCCGAAGTCCTTTTGGGTAGTGCCAACCCATTTCAATTGATGAGCGGGAAACTCATGGGAACCGTTGCCGGTTCGCTTACAGTGTTCGGCATCTACCTCATTGGTGCACTGGGATTCACTTTTTACAAAGGCTGGTCGGACCAGATTCCGTTTGAGATTGTTCCATGGTTTGTCGTTTTTCAAGTCATGGGCGTGCTTTTTTACGCGGCAATTTTCTTGGCAATTGGTGCTTCCGTTTCTCAACTAAAAGAAGCTCAAGCGATGCTGTTGCCAGTGTGGATGATGATGATGAGTCCAATGTTTGTTTGGATTTTTATCGTGCGCGATCCGCTGGGACCGATGGCGACATATTTTTCACTGTTTCCCCCCGCAGCACCAACTGCAATGATGTTGCGAATGGCGACAGGCCAGTCGATCCCAATTTGGCAACCGCTGCTGGGGCTACTGCTGACTGCGATTGCAACTTTGTTCATCGTGATCATTGCCTCCCGAATTTTCCGCGTTGGAATCCTCTGGCAGGGCAAAACTCCGAAAATCGGCGAGATCCTAAAATGGGCTGTCACCGGATAGCCTCACAAACACGCGTCTATTACTGAATCCTCTGCACCAATCCCCGATACAGTGCGTCAACCGCCGACAAAAACTCGCGGTCACGAAATACGCCAAAACTGCTAGAATTCGCACTCTCATGTTTGTTCTTGAAACGGAATTCGGACAACGATGCTCAAAAAAAGCTTAGTCAACATTTTCCTGGTCGGCTTTTTGCTCGTCATGTTGATCGACCCCGCGCCGCGTATCCCCGCGAGCATCGCAGGCGTCGAATTGCCACAATTGCGCAAGTGGCAAGGTCAACTAAAAGACGGCCTCGATCCCTACCTTGACGCGACTGGACTGTGGCAAGGCGACTGGCGTTTGTTCGCACCATCGCCGGACAAGATCAATGCTTCGGTTACGGCAGAGGTCGCATTCGAAGACGGAAAAATCGTCTTGGTGAAAACACCCAACTGGCGTGAAATATCTGCTTGGGAGCGTTTCGTAAAATTTCGCGAAGCAGAATTCGTCGATGGCGTTCGAAATGATAACAACCGCGCGATATGGCCGACCTACGCTGACTATCTCCGTCGGACCGTCAAACATCCTACGGATGAAAAACAACGCGTGACCGAGGTCCTCTTATCCAGACGGTGGGCCAACATCGCTCCTCCAGATGAATTCAACATCCTTGAGTTTCCTGAGCCGCCTATGAAAACAGGCAGCTACATCATGTTTGTCAAACGGTTCAAACAATAAAGGAATGCTCGTGGCTATATTCAAGAAAATGCTCGCTGGCTGGAACCATTTTTTCCACCGTGAAGAAGATCTTTCCATTCTGGCTGTGATTCGGATTGGGTTTGGAATCCTACTGCTGATAAACGTCGTAAGTTGGTGGCCAGATCTAGAAAAGTGGTTTGGTGAGAACGGCGTCATGACACTGGATGTTTCCAGGCAAGTCATTGATTCGGACACTTATACAATTTTTCAATGGTTACCCACTACAACATTCGTTCTGTGGACCTGCTACCTGTTACTGATCACAAATTTAGTCTGTTTGATATTTGGTTTTCTAACACGAGTGCAACTAGTTTGCATTTTTGTTTTGTTTACATCCTTTTGCCACCGAAATATTGTGATCTTTGATGGAGAAGACACACTATTCCGCCTGATGGCTTTCTATCTTCTATTTTCACCGGCGGGTAAATATTTTTCGATCGACAATTGGATTGCACGAAAACGAAGTGGCGAACCTTCAGCACCAAGAAAGTTTGCGATCTGGCCAATACGTTTGATCCAAATTCAAACCGCCGCAATCGTTTTCTTTTCAGGCATTGAAAAACTCCAGGGCGTTGAATGGCGTGACGGAACGGCGATCTACTATGTTTCACGACTTGACGATTTCTTTTACCGATTCCCGTTGCCTGATTTCTTGTTCACTTCGCTTACCATGATTGCCATCGCAACATGGTCGGCGCTGGTTGTGGAACTCACCGTCCCGATCCTGGTCTGGTTTCGCAAGTTAAGAATTTTCGCACTGATCATTATGATTTTGTTCCACCTGTCATTGGAGTACATGATGAATCTCAACATGTTTCAATGGATAATGATCGTCGGCTGGCTTTCGTTTCTCGTGAAGCGTGGAGAAGCAATTGGCAACCAACAGGCAGCAGTTGTCAGCTCAGTCCGCACGCTATAATTTTCAAAAATGCGATTGGACTGGTTGGCCGATACACAGGAAAGATTGCGAGTCACTGATTGGCAAGGGCGAATTGCAGTTCGCCAACACAAATTGACCGCCTCGCGAGATTTGCCACGCTCGAAACAAAACTACCCAAACACAGGCTGCTCTTGTCCCGTTTTGACTCGCAAAAGTTGAAATTCTTCTTGAGCAAAATTTTCATCGAGATAGGGGACTTCGATTCGATGATCAGCCGGTCCAGCCGCAGCCGTATCAACCGACAGCCGAGCCATATTCCAACGACGATCAAAAGGCGATTGATCCACACGAAGCGTTTGGATTTTCTCGAAAAACGTGATACTGGTTTTTCGATTGAGAACACCACTGCGATAAACAACTCCGTTCTCCGTCCGGGCGTAACGCATGGATTTGCTTTTCTTGATCGCCCACATAATTAGCAACGGCAATGCGGCGATGCCCAACGCCCAGCCCCAATATCTGGAAATCAAAAGGCCAACGACCGAAAAAAGTATTGCTTGGATAAAAGCCAGCCGGCAGAGCCTCTTTTTCGCCTTGGGGGAAAGCGATTTGAACTCAAATGTTGATTCGTCCCACGAACCTAACTCCGGGCGAAGGACACTGAGTAACTCGGGCAGTTTCTCTTCCGGAATCACAGGCACAAACCATCGTTTTGAAACCGTCTCCGTCGCGTTCTCTTGATTTTTCCCAGCACCACCAGCGGTTTCAATTCGTATCGACGTCAAACCCATGAATCGCATCAGCAAGTTGCGATGCACACTAATAAACTGCACACGTTTTCGCGGAACCGTTGCACTGACTTTTGTAAAAAGCCCACAACTGATTCGAAGATCGTCACCGTGGCTGACGAGTTTGTACCCGAAAAACCGAAGTACGTACCAGCCAATTCCAAACAGCCGAAGCAATATAAAAAGAACGATCAGCCCAACTATCGAAGCACCCACGATCAATCCAACCGAGGTATCCGCTGGAATCAATCCTCTGATCCATTGAAAATCATATCGAGATTGGGGACTAAACTGAAAGTAGAAACCAGCAGCAACACCGACCATGATCATCCCACGATTGCTTGCCAGTCCTGCCTTAAGCAACCAGCTAATCGGGATCTCCAATATAGTCTTGTCTTCTGGTATTGCTGAACCAGACATATCGCGGGAACGATAAGTGCTCGGCGCACCAACACTCGCTTCGTCTGTTTGATCGAACAGCGAAGTTGACTGCGCGACTCCATTTTCCGATTGCGCATTTTCCATTTCCGCAAGGTCAGCATTGGGCGCTCTGGCTTGCAAACCGAAAACGGCACTTCGCAGGCTTTCCATCTGAGCCATCGAAATCACACGCAGGGTCGCCTCTGGTTTTGTTCCGCTCGCAGTTTCGACTCTGACTTCAGCGACTCCAACCAAACGATGTAACGGATTTTGCACAAAGTCAATATTTTGAATTCGCTTGACCGGTACCGTTCGATTCTTTTTAAAAACCAGCCCCTCATTCACAACCAGCTTGTCACCCTGAATGCTGTAGCGAAGTGTGAAGTACCGAAACACGGAAACGATGATTGCAGGAACAAAGATAACGGCTGAGATAATGATCAAAGTCATATCGCCTTGGGCCGCACCCCACAATCCAAACAAAGCTGGTACGAGATAGGTTTTCCCATGCGCAAGAATATCAAACACAAGCGACGATGGATGCAAATACGAAAGCCCATCCGATGACAACGAAGTTGTATTTTCGACACCCACCGGGCTCATTACAAAACCATCGTCGTGATGGTTAGGACCAACGGGCGTGTCACTATCACCACCAACATTCCAATCACCATTGGCGTCTTGAGCAAGGCTTGAATTCAAAACCGGCGGCTTGTCCGCAGAAAGCTCACGCTCTGGATTGTCGCCCAGAAAACCATGATTCAGATCATCTTCGTCAGACGCATTTTCGTCAGGCGTATTTTCATTGGGACCGTTGGGACCGTTGGGATCAAACGACATTTTGATCTTTCCGCTGCCGGACAATCTGGTCTCTTAAAGCAAGAGCATTTTCATGAGCAAGACCAGCCAAATCAACGGAGGCATTTTGAGTCCCGGCAGTGTTGACCGTCAAAGTACCCAATCCATAGGCACGCTGTAACGGTCCCTGCGATACGTCGGCGTGCTGTACTCGCCCAAGCGGAATAGTGATTTGGTGTCGCCAGTAAACGCCTTGGCGAATTTCCAATCCTTCTTCATCCAAACGCCAGCGCGAGTGGCGGTGGGCGACCGTTGGCCAACACCACACGTAAATGAAGAAAGCGATGGACAAAACCGCAGCCGTTGATGCAAGTGAGATCCAAACCAGATTCGTTCCAATACTGAACCAGATGACCGCAGCCCCAATCAGCATTCCCAACGCAACGATGGATGCGAAAATTAAACCAGCGACACGCTCAGCCGAAATATTACGCGGATCAAGGTGATGAAAATCCTGTTCAACATCACTCGTTTGTAGCAATTCGGATGGCGAAATCGCGTGGTCCACTTCGGCGTCATTTAAACCATCTGCGACTTCAACAACCTCCGCCAAGTGAGGTTCGTCACGACGGACGTGCGGGGATTTGCCCGACGAAGCGGTCGGAATGACAAACGGATCGTCGTTGGGATTCGGCGGGTCGATTTCGGAGTCCAAGAATATTTCCATAGAATCTGCATATTGAAAAGCCGGACGATACAACTCTTGTTCGTCGACTTCAAAAGTATATTGCAAAAACTATTTCGGCCGCCATGCATAAGACCGTTTTGCGGGAGAAGCGGGTAAACTTTCTAGGCAAACAGTGAACTTCCTTTAGATTTTAAGCGAATAAAATTCGATCGCATTGAGCCCCAGAATCTTCTCGCGTTCTGACTCGGACACACCGCCAATGCAACTGTGGAGTGCGTCAAAGACTTGTTGGTACGTCGCCGCCAATTCACAAACGGGCCAATCGCTTCCAAACATACATCGGCTCGCACCAAAATTTTCGAGTGCCGTTTCAACATAAGGCTTCAAATCGTCCGCCTTCCAATTTTCCCAATCGGCCTCTGTGACCATCCCGGAAAGCTTGCAATACACGTTCTCAAATTTGGCGGCCTCTGCCAAATGTTCTTTCCATCCCTCTGTTTTTGATTCCTTGATCACTGGTTTTGCAAGATGATCGATCACGAGTTTTAGATTGGGGAACTTTTTTGCAACGGTCGCGGCGTGCTTTAAATGCTTGACATAAAACAACAAGTCATAGGGAACACTATGTTTTTCCAGAATCCCCAACCCTCGCATGACGTCGTCTTGAACAATGAAATCATCGTTCTTTTCGTCTTGAACGACATGGCGAACACCGACAAATTTGGGGTGGTCTTTGAACTCTTCGACTTGGGCTTCACAATCGTCGCTGGCCAAATCGACCCAACCAACAACGCCTGCGATCCAATCGTTTTTCTCAGCCAGCCCCAACACCCAGCGGTTCTCCTCCAAATTGTGTTGTGTTTGAACGAAAACTGTTTTGTCGACGCCGGCATGTTCGATCAACGGATGGAGATCCGAAGGCAAAAACGATTTACAGATATTCTCCAGTCCTTCATTTTCTTGCCACGAGTGATCAAACTTGTCCATCGTTCGATCCCAAAAATGATGATGAGAATCGACAACTAAGCTCATTATAAAACGCCTTGTACTTGGATCTATCTTGGAACTGCCTTGAAATTCTGAATGTTCGCCTGGACTAAATCGGGTCGCTGTTTTCTGGCAGACACTCGACGTAAAACCAATTGTGGACAGGCGCGAGAATTTCCTGGACCTCTTTTACCAACTGTTCGTCAATTGGTTTCTCTAGCCACTCACACCATTGAGCGACTCGATTAGGATTCGCCGACCCAGTGATACAAGTCGTCATCTCGGGATGATTGATCGAGAACTGAAGCGCCAACTGAGCGATGTCGACGCCTGCGGTGGTGCAGTGATCGGCAGCGGCCTTGCAAACTTTCCGAACCTCGTCCGTCGCTTTGTGCCATTCAGGAAGCGGTGCATTAGTAAGCAAACGAGCACTGAACGGAGCAGCGTTCATCACGCCAACGCCTTTTGATTTCATCTCGTCGACGATGTCCAGCAACATCGTATTTTGAAGCGTGTAGTGGTTATAAGAAAGCAACACATCGATGTCAGAATTCGCAACAGCCTCACGAAAAATCTTCATCGGATAACCAGACACTCCAATGTGTTTGACCTTGCCTTCGGATTTCAGTTTTTGCAACTCGGGAATTGTCTCTTCCCAAATCTGTTTCATATCAATGAACTCGATGTCATGGCAAAGAATGATATCGAGGTAATCCGTTTTCATTCTTTCCAAACTAATGTCGACGCTTTCGCGAACACGTTTTGCAGAGAAATCAAAATGCGTTGGGGCGTAGCGGCCAAGCTTTGTGCACAAGTAATAACTGTCTCGCGGAATGCCATCGAGTGCGATCCCGAGCAGTGACTCTGAAAGTCCCCGACCATAGTAGGGTGAACTGTCGATCAAGTTCATCCCATGATCGAGCGCGACGTGGACGCTTTTGACCGCCTCGTTCAAATCAATTTTTCTGAATTCGGCTCCCAACGAAGATGCGCCAAATGAAAGGACGGAAACGTCCATGCCGGTGTTGCCAAGTGTTCGCTTTTCCATGTTCGCCGTGTTCGCTTCTTAGAGTCGCAGTTTGAAAGTTGTAATTTGAAAGTTGCAATTCGATTGCTCGCATGTCGTTTTGCCGCCACACGACGATTCACATTCTATGCCAATTCCACCACGCCGAAAGTGACTACATCCGCCAATGGTGGATCTCGCGAAAACGCTCCCAAAGAATCCCTAATGTCGACCTTTAAAAAATTCGCCAAAGTTATTCCTGAAATTCACAAGCGAATAACGGATTACTCAAGTTGCTGAGACTTAACCCTTAAACTCGTTTGCCGCTGGCTCGTTCGGTGCCAAAATGGCTCGCGTATTTAGCCAATCCGAATTTTGATGACTCGCGATGAACGATGAATCTGGCTAGAATCTGTTGCTTGCTTTTGACGTAAAAGATTCACTGGAGAGCCCCTTGTCCGAGACCATTTCCGCACTTCGACTCAATGGAACCCAATACATCAATCCCGGAAAACCGGACGGGTCAGTGACTCGCAATTTGGCGGTCGAATCTGTCGAACTTCGGGAACCAGCTCAAGGCGAAGTCATCGTCGAGCCGCTGTTTGTCGGTATCTGTGGTTCGGACAACAGCGCCAGTACTGGCAAACCAAACTTTACTTGGGTCGAGCGACCTCGCACGATCGGCCATGAAGCCAGCGGACGCATCGTTGCATTCGGTCCCAACACGGAAGAGAACTGCGCCTTAAAAGTCGGTGACGTCGTTTGTATCATCCCGATGAACGGGTGTGGCGATGTTCGGTGTCGCGGTTGTAGTCGTGGTCGTCCAAACTATTGCCGCAAGAAAAAGATTTTTGGATTTCATCGTGATGGAGCGATGGCTGAAAAAATGGTGGTCAACATCGAACGGTGCATGCCGCTGCTCGACGGATTGACGGCACTCCAAGGAGCCGTTGTCGAACCACTTTCTGTTGTCGCCCAAGCCGTTCACCGGAAATCAAACATCCAGCCAGGCATGGACGTTGTCGTTTCCGGTTGCGGAATCATCGGGCTGATGGCAGCTGAACTTGCCCGTGCAGCAGGTGCACGTGTTGCTGTCACCGGCATTGAACAAGATCGCAATGTCAGACTGAAACTGGCCGAAGAACGTGGATTTGTTCCTATTGTTGTTTCAGGTGAAAACCCGCTGCATGATCAACTGGCTGCCGGAATCGAAGACCTCGATGGTCGACGTTTTGGCGATGCGTACGAAAACGGATCCGTCGACTGCTTGATTGAGTGTTCCGGTTTTCCTCCAGCACTTGGAACGGCAGGATTGTCGGTTCAACTCGAAGGTCACATTTGCGTGATCGCAACATTCGGTGCCGATGTAACATTCGGTGCGACTGCGTTCACTCGATCTGGCCAATCAATGCAGGGCGTTATGGGGTCTAACCGTGAAGATTTCCAAACGGCACAAAGCCTCCTCCAGCGCGGTGTTTTCCCTGTCGAAGTCTACTCGCAACAGTATCCGTTCAGCGATGCCGTTACTGCGATGGAAGAATCCATCATGGCAAAAACCCCCAAAGCGATCCTTGCGGTCAACTAACTGAGTTCGCTGGTCAACGGAATTCGATTTGAAATCCCTGCAAGCTACACGATGTATGCCCGAGAAAATGAATTGCTTTTTCGTTTTCTAGTCCATCTTTTAAACAACATCCAATTTCGATCTAGAGTCTCATGGCGAAAATTTTTATTACTGGCGGAACAGGATGCATCGGTGCAGTCACCGTCTACAAATTGCTTTCTGAATACGGCGACCAAATCGAACAGATCTTGATTGCCAGCCGTTCAAGCAGTGCCGACCAATTGGAAATCTGGTTTGGCGACGAGCTTCGAAGCCATGTGAACAGTGGCAAGATTGCTTTTGCCAAAGTAGACATCGGCGACACGAATTCGCTTCGTCACTCGCTTCAAGATTTTGCTCCGACTCATCTGATTCACCTCGGTGCTTTGCAAAGCCCTGATTGTGCGGCGTACCCGGAAAAAGGAGTCGCGATCAATCTGACTGGCACCATGACCCTTTTCCATATGGTTGCCGAGCTGGAAAAACCTCTTGAGCGTTTTGTGTTCGCGAGTTCGGGAGCCGTCTATGGCAAACGAGCAATGTACCCGGGAGCCACGGTTCCAGAAAACGCACAATTGGCTCCTCCAAATTTGTACGGCGTTTGGAAAGTCGCTGGCGAACATTTGGCAGCTCTGTTTCATGAGCAAACAGGCATCCCAACAGTATCGCTTCGCCTGAACACAACTTTTGGTCCCGGACGAGATCAAGGTACGACATCGGCTCCAACAAGAGTCATGAAGTCACTCGCAATCGGTGCGAGCGAAGGAAAAACGATTCCTTCCAGCATGCCATACAAAGGCCGCGAAAACTATCACTACGTCGAAGATGTCGGGGCACACTTTGCCGGCGTTTGCATGATGCCGTTTGAGGGTTGCGAAGCTTTCAACATCAAAGGAAAAACGACCGAAGTCGCTGAGTTTCTTGACACCATCAAAGCCGTTAGCGAAGAACTGGAAATTGCAAATTTCCTTGACACGGGAATCGCTGACGAAGCCACGCCCAATCTTTTCATCTGTGATCTCGATGATTCACTCGTAGAAGCAAAGTTTCCGGGACTGCCAAGGACCGACTTGAAAGATGGTATTCGCAAGACTCTCGTCCGGTTCATGAAAATGGCACCGGCCGGCAAGATCAAGACCTAGCGTAGTATCAAGACTTAACAAAATTCGACATATCGTCACAGCTGATGTCGCTTGATTTTCAAAGCTTCGACTCAACGCTTTGAGTTCAGACGTAGCTGTCGCCATAGACTTGCGTAAAACTTGGCAAGAAACTGAACTTTTGACCGCCATAACGATCCGAGTTCCCCCAACATAAACTTCAACGCCGACCAAGTAACCACATTAGCCTCGCTGCGAACCAAGACGCCGAACGGACAACCAAAGGAAAACCATGAAAGCCATTGAAATTACCGAACCCGGAACCGTTGTACTTGCTGATCGAGAAAAGCCTACACCAAAGTCGGGCGAGGTTTTGCTCAAAGTTAATCGGGTCGGCTATTGCGGCAGCGATCTAGGGGCGTTCAAAGGCCTAAACCCACTCGTGACTTACCCTCGCGTTCCAGGCCACGAAATCGGCGCAACCATTGCGGAACTTGGCGAAGGCGTCTCCGATTGGAGCGTCGGCCAGGAAGTCCTTGTGATCCCGTACTCCAGCTGCGGAAAATGCTCGGCTTGTTTGAAAGAGCGTTTTAATTGCTGCATGAACAACGAAACATTGGGCGTACAACGCGATGGTGCACTTTGCGAATATGCGACCGCTCCAGTCGAGAAATTGATCGCGTCGGAAAAACTATCGTTGCAGGAGCTGGCTCTGGTTGAGCCCTTAACGGTCGGTTTCCATGCCGTTGCACGTGGGCAAGTCGCCAAAACAGATACCGTTGCCGTGATTGGATGTGGCGCGATCGGTTTAGGCGTGATCGCAGGGGCCAACTTTCGCGGTGCTCGTGTCATCGCGATTGACATTGAAGACAGCAAATCCGACGTTGCCAAATCTTGCGGTGCAACTGAATTTGTTAATTCAAAAACCGACGACGTTCATGCACGCTTGAGCGAACTCACCGACGGCCACGGACCAGACGTGATCATCGAAGCCGTTGGACATCCAATGACCTATCGCATGGCCGTAGAAGAAGTCTGCTTCGCCGGTCGCGTTGTCTACATCGGTTGGGCAAAAGCTCCCATAGAGTACGAAACAAAATTCTTCGTACTCAAAGAACTCGATATTCGAGGTTCACGAAACGCGTTGCCAGAAGATTTCCGCGACGTGATCACCATGCTTGAGGCTGGCAATTTCCCGCTTGAAACCGTCATCACCAAAACCGTATCACTCGCTGACGCACCTGCCGCAATGAACGCTTGGTCGGAGGACCCTGCCAGCATCACAAAGATTCAAATCGATTTGGATGCGTAGTCAGGTCTTCGACGCTCGTGTGAAATCGATCCAAGTGTCGATATCTCAAATTCAAACCACTAATTTAAAGTAAAAAAAACGAGGACATCCTATGCCATTAATCATCGAGAAATTCTCCTTTGGAGTTGGCGATCGTTTTGCCCACCAAGGCAAGGCTCAACTTGCAGCCATCATCAAAGCGGCAGAGCAGGGCGTCGACATCGTTCCCGTTTGGAACAAATCAAACCGCGAGCACCAAACCATCGGCTCAGAAATAGCGAGCTGTCGCGCTGCAGCCGATGCAGCAGTGAAGGATCTCGGCTGGACGAAATCACATTACGTGGATGCCGACCATATCAATCTTAAAATCGTCGATCCGTTTCTCGACAACAGCGATTTTTACACAATCGACGTTGCCGATGCCATTGGAACGCCTCCCGATGAAGTCGAACTCAACAGCTTCATTGACTCGGTCCCTGAACTGATCGGCTCGCTCAATATCGCCGGGATCCCTGAACCGCTTGAGATGACGCGAGAATCAATTGCCGCCACGGCAAACCAGTATTTGAAGGCCGTTCAATTAGCCGGTGAAATTTATCGCTACATCGTCAGCAAAAATGGCGAGGGGACTTTTGTGACCGAAGTCTCCATGGACGAAACGGACAGCCCACAAACTCCACCAGAATTGCTTGTCATTTTGGCAGCGATTGCGAAGGAAGGCATTCCGATCCAAACGATCGCGCCAAAGTTCACTGGCCGTTTTAACAAGGGCGTCGACTACGTTGGCGATGTGGCTCAATTCGAAAAAGAATTCGAAGACGATCTCGCCGTGATCGCTCACGCAATTGATAAATATGGATTGCCAGCGAATCTAAAACTCAGCGTACACTCGGGAAGCGATAAATTTTCAATCTACGGTCCTATCCGGCGAGCGCTTGAAAAAACAGGAGCCGGTTTGCATATCAAAACCGCCGGGACGACTTGGCTGGAAGAGCTAATCGGACTCGCCGAAGCCGATGGTGCTGGCTTGGAAATCGCGAAAGAAGTCTACGCTCAAGCTTTCGAAAATTCGGACGCGCTCTGTGCTCCCTACGCATCGGTAATCGACATTGATCCGTCAAAATTGCCCTCGCCAACAGAAGTCAACGGCTGGTCGTCGGATCAGTACGTCAATGCACTGCGACACGATCCCAATCACGCGGAATTCAATTCTTCATTCCGTCAATTGCTGCACGTTGGCTACAAAATTGCAGCCAAGATGGGGGACCGCTACCTCAACATGCTTGATGAATGCGAAGAATCCATCAGTCGCAATGTCACCGAGAACCTTTACGAACGGCATCTGAAGCCACTTTTCTTGTCTTAATTTAGCTTGAAAAAAACTGGAATCATCTATCATGAGTACTTGTTAAAAACAGGTACTCTTTTTTTTCGCCACATTTTCTAGTCAGGTTGACCGTGAATTTTTTCGACAACATTCGAGTCGTCTTTTTTTGTGGATTGTTCGCTACCGTTTGCTTGAATCAATCCGTTTCATTCGCTACCCAAACAAGCGATCAAGAAAAATCAGCCACCGATGATGCTGCAGCCGCCCCCGTGGTTCCCGGATTGGTGGTGGACGACGAAACGACTGTTAAAAACTTGACCAACGAAACCTACTGGCGAGCCGCTCGCAACGGCGATTTGGAAACGGTAAAGGCAGCTCTCAAATCTGGAATTGAAGTCGATGTCAAAACGGATTACGGAGCCACCGCGTTGTTCTTCGCATGCGATCGCGGTCAGGAAGAAGTCGTCAAACTTTTATTGGAAAAAGGGGCTGACCCCAACAGCAAAGACAAGTTCTACAACTCCACGCCGACCTCTTGGGCACAGATGAAACCCAACAAAAAAATCATCGCCATGCTATTGGCCAATGGTGGCGAAGGCAGTGATGCAATTTTGATGAACGCGGTGTTAAGCAATGACGCGGAGTTTGCAAAAACCATCATCGACTCCAAAGCCGTTTCCGAAGAGGGACTGATCAAGGCACGTGATGCTTCCCTTCGAAATCTAGACGCTCTCGATAAAGCAGAATCTGAGAAAGCAAAAGATGGAGAAGACACTCAAGCCGAAACTGCGAAAGAGGAAAACGCGAGAAAAGAAGCCAAAGAAAAAGCGGCCAGTCTCGTGGCCGTATTTGATGAACTCGACTTACCAGATCCGATCCCACCAATAGAACTGGATGCTGAGACTCTCAACCGATACGTAGGTGAGTTCAAATCAGAGCGTTTCGGTGTTGAGTTTTTTGCCGGTGACAAGAAACTTCAGATGAACTTTGACGGCGGCGAGAAAATGGATTTGGTCGCTGTGAAAGAAAATGAGTTTTCGCTCAACGGCTCCAACCTGACGTTTGAAATGGATGGCGAGACAGTGAAACTTGCCCGCCTGGAAAGTGGGCCTCGCGAGTTTGTATTGACTCCAGTTTCAAAAACAGAAACCGATCTACCGCCCCAACCAACGATTGCAGAAACAAAGCCAAACAGTTCAGGCGAGCCAGCGGATTCAAGCTCAACCAAAACTGCAAAAAACGAGACCGCAACACCTGAACCCGTAGAATTAGGACCGTCCGATATTAACTCACTGTGGGCTGACCTTTCCATTTCATCTGAGAACTGGCCGGGCTTTCGTGGCAACGGCTCGAGAGGAATCGCAGAAGGTCAGAATCCGCCGACTGAGTGGAATGTCATCGCGCAGCCTGCAGAAACAGAAAGTACCAACGAAGAAAGTTCAACCGACGAATCAGAAACAGCTAAAGAGGCTGAAACGAATGTAAATTTGAAATGGAAAACGCCTGTTCCGGGGTTGGGGCTTTCGTGTCCTTCGATTTGGGGCGACAAGATCTACGTCACTTCCGCAGTCAGCAAAGAAAAAGGCGATGGCGGCAAGCTGAAAATCGGTTTGTACGGCGACGTCGATTCTGTGGAGGAGGATAAAGAATATCACTTTAAAGTGTTTTGCTATGACAAGAACGACGGAACTTTGCTCTGGGAGAAAACAGCGAACACTGCGAAACCAGCCGTCAAACGTCATGCGAAATCGTCTCATGCAAATCCAACCGTAGCAACCGATGGAAAAAACGTTGTCGCATTCTTCGGATCGGAAGGGCTATACAACTACAACGCGGACGGTGAGTTGAAATGGAGTAAGGATTTTGGCTTGCTAGACAGTGGTTGGTTCTACGACCCAGGATACCAATGGGGATTCGCAAGTTCACCTGTGATCTACGGCGACAAAGTAATTGTTCAATGTGACATCCAAGGTCAATCTTTTATTACAGCGATTGATTTGGAAACGGGTAACGAAGTTTGGCGAACAGACCGAGCCGAAATTCCAACTTGGTCAACGCCTACCGTCTACGATTTTGGTGACCGAGAGAAAAAGTGGGACCGCCGTCCGATGGTGATCACCAACGGCACAAAAGCAGCGCGCGGATACGACCTCAAAACAGGCAAGCAGCTTTGGCAAGTACGCGACAACTCCGAGATCGTCGTGCCGACCCCTTTCGTGGCTCACAATCTCATTTTTATTGCCAGTGGGTATTCCCCGATCCAGCCCATCTATGCGATCAAGCCTGAGGCTCGTGGCGATATCTCGCCAGGCGAAAATAACACGACCAACGAATCAATTCCATGGAGTGTAAAACGTGGCGGCCCCTACATGCCGACACCAATCGTTTATGGTGATTATCTCTACTCGTGTGCGAACAATGGAATTTTGACTTGCTATGTCGCGAAAACTGGCAGAGAAGTATACAAGAAACGAATGCGAGTTCCTGGCGGCGCGTTGAGTTTCACGGCGTCCCCTGTCGCAGGCGATGGTCACGTTTACCTAACCGCTGAGGACGGCCGAGTGATCGTGCTCAAGGCTGGCCCGGAGTTTGAAATCGTTCGCACGAACCATTGCAACGAATCAATTCTCGCGACGCCTGCGATCTCAGCAGGAACAATGTTCTTCCGGACTCAAGATAGTTTGATTGCAGTTGGCGAATGAGTGGAAGCGAGTAGATTGAGGCGAGTAGGCTCAAGCAGACGGGTGACATGTCGGAGTCGACCTTGTCGTCCCCAACTTCATTCGCACCCAGCTGGCGAAACGAAATTTTCGCAATCCAAGTCGCGGATTTCCTCCACCGCCGGGTCTTAATCGCGCCGATCAAAATTGACGTGATTGGCAGATCCTGACTTTTGGGATATTCGCTTGAGCCACTAGTTCATTTCAGCTTTGTCGGACCTCTAGAACTCTGACAACTAAACCTCGGGAAACTAAACCTTGGAAAGCAAAAAAACTGTGTAAAACCAAGTAAAAGCCGTCCAAATTTTGGAGCAGCGAAAATATGCCCTGATTTTTTATAATAAATTGCAAAGCGGAACGTTAACTGAGTGTGGAGCTTACAAAACGGCTCCAACTGGTCTTTTAACAATTCCAGTTTTATTTCCGCGAAAGCACAACTTTAAGAGGCATCATGAAGATTGCATTGTTCGCCATTTTGACTTCGCTCTTGCTTTCCGTTTCGGTCATTGGCCAGCAGCCAGAGCAACGTGCAAATTCTGACCTTGCTGACGACGTTGCAATAAACGCCGGGACATTCGAGTTATTCACTGACTGGAAAATTGACAAGCACGGACGCGTGAAAGTGTTCGTGATCAACTCGTCAAATAAGCCGGTGAAGTTGGATTACGGATATGGCAATCCCAAGCTCTTCCTCGAGGCGAAAAATGAAAATAGCGTTTGGGATCGAGCGACTGTTCACTACGACGAGACGTGCGGAACGGGATTGGGAGTGTACGAACTCCAACCCGGTAATTTTTCCGTCGGTCAGTTTTCGCTTGCCCCTGACAATGACGCAGAGCGGGGGCGAATTCAAATCAAGATCAAAAAGATCCGCGACTTAATGGCGAGAGCAAGGATGACGAAAGAAGCCTTCGATGCAAAACTTACCGAAGTCCATCAACTTGAAAAACAGTTGGTTGAAAACTCCAAGAACTGGGCCAAGCGAGAAATTCGTATCCGAACTTTTGGGCCAGATGAAAACTCGATTGGTGTGTCTAACTCCAGCAACAGGCAAGTTGACTTGCGTGCGATCGAAAACTCGAAACGCGACAGCATGGCAATTCGCACTGCCAGCCTTGAAAGATTGGAAGCAATCATCACTGGAACAGAAGTCGTCAAACTATTGGAGTCAGGTGGGATTGCCATGAATCCAATCCACCTTGCCATCTATTCAGTTGGAAGAGCAGGGCACTCGATCGAACACGCAACCGCTATTTTGGAAAGAGTGGTTGCCGAGTCAAAGAACGAAACCGTGGTCAACCTGGCAAAAAATCGGCTCTCTCGCAAACCTTTTAAGACGCGACAAAAGTAGCCATATTTGAAAGTTGCCGAAGCTCCCGCCCGTAACCCAGAATCACGTGAATAACTTGCTGCTTCTTCCCGAATTGTTTACCCGAAAAGGCCCGCTAGTTCAGCTCAAGCGAAATCGCGTCCCAAATCTCGCCCAAGACCACTTCTGCCGAGTCCAATTCGTTATCGTTGACGACACCAACGGGAATCGGCACGTCATCGTTTCGACAGAACTCACCTGATTCACTTACGCCCGGCGTTCCGACTTCGAACGAAACATCACTTGGGAAATTCGAAATCGGGCTGATTGAGATTTTTGGGATCGAACCGAGATGGTCTTTTCCTGAACGAGAAAGAGCAGCGAATGCAGTTTGCAAATCTGGACCAGTCGCAAACAGAACCGCATCGCACTCTTTTCGAAGCAAAAGCGTCTCGGCTGAGTACTCCACTTGGTTGTAACGCGGAAACGTTTGGCTGTGACTAACGGCAAATGGATAACCGGAACTCCAAGCCAGAACATTTTCGGCACTTTGAGCATTGCCATCCAACCGAAGCTTCATCCCCACAAAACGCGTGTGGTTGTTCAACTCTCGAAACATCGAAGCCAATGAATCGTTTGCCAGGTCAAATGATGAATCTACTGTCGTCTGCCCATAAAACATCGCTCCATATTTGGATTGAACGAGGAGACCTGCGATCTGTTCCATTTGCGAAACCGTCAAACCGGTTGCCTTTTGAGCAGATGCAGGGTCGTATTTCTTTTGCCCAATGATCGAACGAAGTACCGCAATCAAATCCGCAGCAGCATTTTTTGAGATTCGATAAAACGCATCGCCGCATTTCAAATTAACTTCACCAATCACGACGATCTTTTTGCCAACACCAAGTCGCTCCAACAAACGTGGGTGTGTTTCTTCTGGATCACAAAACCAGAACACGACTACATCACTGCGATTTGCAATTTCACCAATGGTTGCAGTAACTTTGCCAACTCGTTGAAGCGAAAACATGCTCGACCGCCCGTGATTCGACATCGTTGTGTCGATTGTTGCACCTAAACGATCTGCAATCTTCCAAGCGACCTGCTGAGCTTCTGTTGTCAGATGATCGAGCCCGCATATTAGTGGTGCGTTTGAGCTAAGCAAAATATCAACCGCTGCTTTGACCGCAGCATCACGCCCTGCCTGTTTCCCGGAAACGCAATGTGAGCTTTTTTGTTTTGACTGCAATTCGAAAAACGTCTGCCCCGCGCCGCAAGCATTACCTGCGATGACGTTCGTTTCTGGTGAGTTTCCCGAATACGCGATATCATCACACAACAGCGTGCAGCCTGGACAAACAGCGTTTTTTATTTCTTTCATTACAGCAAATGCCGGGCTTTGATTTCTAAATATTGATTCACCAACTCTGACGTCAATTGCTCAGGAAACAAATCAAGCGCCAAAACTCCTTGATGTTTTAGATCTCGAATGACTTGATGCCGCCAGCCCAACACATCCGCTGCAGCCGCCGCTTGGTAAATCGTCGAGTCATTCGGCGTTTGCATTTCATTGTATTCGTCAATAGCACCATAAATCTCTTGGTCTCTCAGCAACACTCCCAACGGCAAATGTCGGCCGGTCAGGGAACCCATGTATTGCTTCAGCTGATGTGCATTGATCTCATCAATCACGTTTGTCACCAACACGACCAACGATCGTTTGCGGCAGTGACTGCGAAGATATAAAAAAGCATCGTCATAACGTGACTCGACATATTCGGCATGCTGATTGTAAGAAGCATGAAGCAAGCGATTGATGTGCTTGACACCACTTCGAGCCGGAGTGAAGTTATGAATTTTATTGCTAAAGCTAATCATCCCCACCGAGTCGCCTTGCCGAAGTGCAACATAGCTGAGCATCAACATCGCGTTAAGCGAATGGTCAAGCAAACTGATATCGCCCGACGTGCCGGTCATCATTCGGCCGCAATCCAC
This sequence comes from Mariniblastus sp., assembly GCA_045105295.1. Taxonomy (GTDB): domain Bacteria; phylum Planctomycetota; class Planctomycetia; order Pirellulales; family Pirellulaceae; genus Mariniblastus. The sequence goes on along the minus strand of JBGCDK010000149.1, from coordinate 20,693 downwards.
CATAAAAATAATGCTTTGGCTTTGGTTGGCTTGAAAATCACGAACGGTCAATTTCTTACGACGCGCCGTCGATCGCCAATCGATATGTTTGTAGTTGTCGTCTTGGGTGTAGTCTCTCAGTCGTTCAAACTCGTTGTCTTGCCCGATTTTTCGACTCCGTCGCATGCCCAGCAAGCTCAGCCGATTCGTCCGAGCCAACAAATCGTATTCGGCAATTTGTTTCATATCCGGATAAACGTTGACGGTCGATTGGTAGGGGATTTGATAGAACCCACGCCATAATCGGAGCGGGCTGTTAACGAGTAAGTGGACACACTCAAGTTCTGATTGACCACGCGTTGTACAAACAAAGTCATAATTGAACTGTGTTTTGCTGCGCCCGTCCAATACCGTTTGGAAACGATCGGGATTGGCCTCGAAAGACTGCGGCAGGTCATCTTGCACCGAAACCAGACAGCCGCGTTTTGAGCGATTGATCAATTCTATTTCCACGTCATGTGGTTTGCCTTGCGACGCAGTTCGCATCAACTGCCGCGTGCAAGAAAAGTTTTTGGGGCGGATGACGAAACACATATCGCCAACGCAGATCAGAACAATGACAACATCAACGATCCCAATCAGAACCAGCATCCACTGCTTGTAAGGCAATCCTGCGACTGTCGCACCAGCCGTTGGATCATGGACTAGAAAAATCGACAGCGCAGCTGGAACGGATGCCAAGTACAGCAACCGTCGGCTTGGAAACAACCCCAACAGGCGCGCAATTGCGAACAAAGGAACCGCCAACAGCACCAACAATAGGATTGGGCGGTTAATCAAGATGTCAAAAATTTGTTCCATCAGGTCCGGCAATTCGTTTTACAGATCGGAAAAATGACTCATACGCAGGATGATTGTTTGGGCCGATTCTCAACGGGATATTTTGGCGACTCTCCACCGTTGGTTCACGGTTCATTTACTTCAACCGAGGAACCTCGATCGTGCGAATCAAATCTTGAAGGAGTTGGTCTACGCTTTGACCTTCGACTTCGGCTTCGGCGGTCAATTGCACACGGTGCCGAAGCGAAGGTAGCGCGATTTGAATTACGTCATCGGGCACGGCATAGTCGCGACCACAGAACGCGGCTAGTGTTCGGGCGCCTTGCATCAGGCTGATCCCAGCTCGCGGTGATGCACCCATGTAGAACTGAGGCCATTCGCGTGTGAGGCGAACGATCTTATTGATATACTTCACCAGCAGCGGATCAATCCGAACGTTGCCGCTTTCTTTCGTTACGGCAACAATTTGCTCGGGCGAAGTAATCTGATGAATTTCTTCTTCGAGCTGTTTATCCAAGTCGCTTTGCCCCCCATGCTTCATCAAGATTTGAGCTTCCTGGTCTTCGCTTGGGTACCCTGCCGAGAGCTTAAACATGAAACGATCCAACTGGGCTTCGGGAAGATTATAAGTACCTTCTGACTCAATCGGATTTTGAGTAGCGACAACCAAAAAGGGCAGATCGAGCGTGTGGGTATCGCCATCAATGGTGACTCGCTTCTCCTGCATAATTTCGAGTAACGCAGCATGAGTTTTGGCTGGCGAACGATTGATCTCGTCGGCCAGCAACAGTTGCGTGAACACTGGACCGGCTCGAAACTCGAACTCTTGTGATTTCATATTGAAGATCGGCGCACCCGTGATGTCGGATGGCATCAAGTCAGCGGTAAACTGAATTCTGCCAAAATCACAGCCGAGAATTTGCCCTAATGTGCGAACGAAAAGCGTTTTGCCCAACCCCGGCACGCTTTCGATAAGCACATGGCCGCCAGAGAACAATGCAACCAAAGTTCCCCGAACCAATTCATCTTGGCCTACGAAAACTTTTGAAACTTCGGCTTTGATCCGTTCAAAAAGTTTCCGCGTTTCCGTTTCGGCTCCAATGTTTGTATCACCTCCAGATGACACGACAGGTGTCACTTCGGGCACAATGTTGGGGGCGATCGTTGGAACGGGCAACGTCGAATCCGCCGGCATTTTCAAATTGGGCACGTCAGTGACCGCGGCACATTTGGGGCATTTCGCAGGCTTACCAACCAGTGCCACTGATACTTTCAACCGAGTTGAACATTGCGGGCAACCAAATTCGACAAACTCATCGGCTGCACTTCCAAATTCATTCATATTTATTCTGAGCTCGTATCTACGAATCTATTTTTGATTTCATCCAAAGCGGTTTCGAATCCGCTCCAACTGTTTTCGGTTTTGTTATTTAAGGTTGTGGCAATTTAAGGATTTGGCGTTTTACGTTTTGATTCACCCGAAACCATCTCCTCATATTTTTCGATCGTTGCGATGGCTTGGTTTGGCATCTTGGATTTACCCAACATTTTTCCAATTGCATTGATGTGATTTCTAAACGTCGACGTACTGCGTTTCTTCGTGCCTTTCGGCCGTCCAAAAATTGGGAAGAACACGAAGCAAAACAATATGCCCCAGGCCAAAAAGTGTGGCACGATATATCGAAGTGGAGCCTCTGCGATCCAACTCCATTGGCTGTGATCTTTTGAATCGCCACTGCTGACCTTGATCCCAGAGGGTCCGCTTTCCAGAAACAACACGTCGCCGTATTGATCGCAACTATCAATCACCCTTCCCGCAAGGATCCGGTTTTCGCGTTTCACCAATCCATAGTTCAACAAGAATGAACCATTGGAAACAACAATGATTTTGCCTTCGCTGTCGTAAAGCCAATCGTTTGTGAGCTCAAAAGCAAATACCTTGCCGTCGGTACTCAATCGTGTCTCGCTGGTCCAATCACCTTCGCCGTCCTCGATCGGAGCAAGCAAGTCCCCGATCTCAACAGATGCTGTATTTGAACGAATGCCGTCCGCCCAATCACCAGAAAGCTTTTTCGTTTTCCGACTTGGATTCGGTTTAATCTCAAACCACTCACACGTCTGGCCTTTCCCGGATTCCCAAGGTACGCCAAAAAAAGACAGCTCTCTTTCGATTTTCGCTTCGGCCAATCGACGAAGCCATTCTTCTTGTTCGTCGACTGGTGCATTTTTAACAACGTCAGAAATGTAGTCGACTTCGCAATCGTATTCTCGACCAACGTAAATTAGAGTTCGCTCCCAGCCAGTCATTAGCCACTCGTTCAATGCTTCGATTGCTTCCTGCGAGGGGACGCTGCGGTCATCCGGCATCCAAACGATCGTTTGAAACTTATTGATCCGAGGCGAAATCTTCGACCGACGTTTCACCAGAAAATCTCGTTCCGCGAACATGTCTGCCAAAACGCTGGTTCCATTAATACTAAAGCTGCCTTCAACACCTCTGATACGACCGTACTCGGTTCCGATAGACTCCTGAGTCTCTCCGCAACCCGCGAAGTTCAACAGAGCGACGAGGACCAATAATAATTTGGCAACGTTCGTGAGCTTATACACTGGCCACCCCCAGAGTTTCCAACGGAGCGGTTGCATGGATTGCTGATTGAAAATTATCAAGCTCATTCCAAACGGCTTCGAACTCTTCCTTGGTAACTTTATAGTCGCCAAAAAAAGTCGACTCAAATAAAATCATCGCGTCGGAAAAATAGCCCAGCAAATTCGGAGCTTGCATTTCCTCCAAATATTGTCGATTCGTTTTACCTTTACGCAGTCGGATTTGGCCAGCTTGATCGAGTGAAACCAAGATATGACTGAAAAGTAAAATTGTGGCTTTGTTGTAGTTGCCTTTGTTGTAGTTCCATGCGGCCCGCTGTCGAAAATCCCCCGCTTCGCCATCATCTGCTTCAAAATCGAATGGCAATTGTTTGATACTTTCTTCCATCGATCTTTTTGGTCGACTGTCTTTGAGGTCCATTTCGTTGGCCTCCAATCGCAAGAAGGCCCAAATCAAAATTCCAATCAATGCTGCAACGACCAGCCCAATCATCGTCCAGGCAAGAGCCCCCAAAATCGGAGCTGCCACCTGCCCCGCAGGGCCTGGTGCAACGGCAGGCGGTGTCTTTGTTTTTACTTTTCTAACCGCGACTTTCGCGCGGTCGAGAGATCTCGGGTCAGGCCTCTTACCAAGATCGACTCGCCGTACTTCTTGAATATCGGCGTCGTACCATGGATAGTTTTTTGAAGACAACGCTTTTCGTCCGACATCATCTTGGGCTGTGACTATGGTTGAAGCGCAGCCAACGACCGACACCGCAGCGACGATGCAAACTAGAGTTTTAACTATTAAGTCTCTAACGGAACCCATGTCAAAATTATAAGCCAGCTCAGTCATTGGAACCTACCAGCGTTTGTCCTTCGGCGCGGATTCGAAGTTCCACTGCCCACCCTTCTTGCCTTATTCGAATGTCGATGTAGGACAAGAACCTCACGATCGCCGCGTATCCGGCAATAATCCACAACGCCACAACCCAGTAGTAGCCATGCAACGAAAACTCTGAATTACTTTGTAAATTCAAAACCGAATCGATCGAAACAAACATTGCATAGCAAGCGAACCCCAGCGGGATCATGAAAAAGCCAACGGAGACAAAGCGTCCGAACAGCTCCGAACTCGACGCCCCATGAAGCGAACTCGATCGTTTGGCAAAATGGACTTGATTCGATTTCTTTGAAATAGGTGTACGCTCAAGCAGCAGTACTTCCGAAACGAACGGTCGAAGCGATCGGAACAAAATCCCAACTGCCACGAAAAACGGAATCCAAAATCCGACTATCACATAAACCATGTCGGGATCGCGGGACCTTAGGCCAAGCCCCAGCAACGCGACGGGGATCACCATCCGCCAAAGACCGTGGATCCAATAGAAATATGGAGTCGTTTTTAACACGTCGCGAACCGTCCACGCCACTGTCGTTTTCCCAGCGAACATGGCTTGGCCGAGATAGCGAGTCATAAACGTAGTGCCGATTTGGGCTTGGTTGGCGACCAGCAAGAACATGCCCCAAAAATAAACTCCGGACATTTCTTCTAAGTGAATTAGGTGTCCGATCAGCCAAAAATCAAACAACAACCACGGAGCGACACCGATCAACAACAAACACGCTAACGCGCGAAAGTGATCGGTTGCAACATGAAGTGCGAGATCGAGTATGTCCAAAATTCCTCGCTCTCGGATCGCGATGAAAGTTTTATCAAACTTCATCAAACCCTCCGTACAAATCGGTTTCGCGAGGGTAACCAAGAACGACAAAGTACACCATTAACATCCAACTGGACGCGACAGCAACCAATCCCTTGACCCACCAAGGCATGTAATTCTCAGGAGTCGGTGAAATGAATCCTTCGATCATCGCAGCAAGACAAAACAACACGACCGCACACATCGCAATCGGAAGAGACTCTCGAGCCGTTTTCACCAGAGAGTCCCGTCTTCGCAAGCCGCCAGTCATTAGCCAGCTGAGGCCGATTTTTAATCCAGCGCCGGCGGACAGAATAATCGCCGTTAGCTCAAAAGGACCGTGAGCCGTAACGAAGTTTTGAAAATTGATACTGGCATCGCCCAAGTCCGGACGGAACATGTACCCAAACACCGTCCCCAATTGAACCGCATTAAAACTGAGTGTGATCAATCCCGGTAACACGAACAGCATCGTGACAAAACACGACAGTCCGATTGACGCATTGTGGTTCACGTAAAAACCGAACATCTGCGAGTTACCCGCGAAACCGCGACCGTTAAAACCGCTGTACATCTCCGTGAATTTTTCGAGGCTTTGCTCGCCTACAACTTTTTCTGCAAAACCAGGCCACAGAGTATTCTCGTACGCCAAATAAGCTGCGATTAGAAAAAGCCCCCAAAACACAACTGTCACGATGTGCACACAAGGATCGTTAAAAATTAGCTTGGGCGTATCAACGAAAATTTTGTCGTACCAATGTCGCCACTGAAATCTTTGACTTCGATAAAGCTGATTGTGAGCTCGAGCGACCAAACGATGGAGATACTCAACCGTGTTCGGTGGCAACTGATAAGACTCTGCCAACGCTAAATCTGCACAAGCCGCTCGATACAGCGTCGAAAAGCGCGAGACAATTTCTGGTTCGGATTTGGATTTCATTTGCAAACACAAATGCTCCAACTCTTCCCAAAGCGGCTGCCGTTTTTCAATCAGGTCTGCGACTTTCATTAGTCTTCCATCTCAAAATCTGATTCGTCCAAAACAAAGCCACCATTCTTAGGTTTCGCGGTCGGCGTTTGACCTGCCTGAATTCGCTCACCTCCGTCTGGCATTTCATTGGACAACAACGAAGTTCCATCGCGCTTAGCCATAACCTCGACCGGCGTAGCAACCGCTGCCGGCGGCAAAAACACTTGTTGACTCGAATTCGGAATCATCATCGTCATTTCCGTTTGCTCATTGCCTTGTGATGAGACAAACGTTTTGTAGTACAGTGCACACAAAAACAAATCGTGATCCGTATCGGCTCCGATTCCAAACTTTTCAATCAGTGGGCCAGCGAGATAACTCGCGATCTCGGAAACTCGTTGATACGGCAAGTACTTTCTCTGCTCGACATACTCTGCGATCACTCGCGCCATGCTGGGTGGAACGACATAGCTGGTCGGAATCAGTTCGGCCAATTGAGGTACGCGATCATCCAAGAATTTTGCCAGTTCAGGTTTGCGTTTTCGTGACTCATTAATCACAACCGTTCCAGCGACCATATCTCCGACACGCTGGAAATTCTTGTTGAGCATCATCACGATCAACCCAAACAAGCAAGTTGGAAACATGACGGCCATTCCTAACGCTTCGAGCACGTCATCTGGCGTTTCTCCTGGCGCCAACGTCTCGATATTTAGCAGCGCCGCCAACGAAACCATTGGCATGATATCGAGCAGTCGAAAAAAGTTTCTCAACGTGGCTTGTACGCCATCAATCGCATGGCCATCAGTTGAGATGACCCGCATTCCTGTAATTCGTTTCCCGAGGGTCTGTCCGTTAAAATAGGTTTCGGTATATGCACCGTAAAACCAGTAAACGACGAAATAGCCAACCGCAATCATGCCGGCCAAGATCCCCTCGATTGCTTGACCGAGACCGCCCAATCCTATCCATGCCATGAACGGGATGATACCAACATTGAAAATGATGGACATAAAGATCACACCGACGGCATAGCCACCAATCGAAATCAGCACGTCGAATAGGTAAGCCAGCAACCGGTGAAATGGACCGCTGATTTCGTATTGGAACGAAATGTTCTCAGGAGTTGTCACACGCATCGTAGTATCGACGACGTGGATCTCTTCGTGACGTTTCCGAGACCAGCCGGTGATGCCATGAACAGGAGCTTCAGCTTCCGCTAATTTTGAATTTCCCGATTGGATCATCAACGTTACTTTAGGGATCCCAGATGATTAGACGGTTCGACATCACGATTTTCCGATGAGCATTTGTCGTAGATTAGAACTCGTCAGAATTTTCATTTTAACCCGTCACGTTACCCAGCAACAGCGTCTTGCTGGTTAACGATCAACACGAGACAGGAAATTCCAACCGGTTTTTCACTGGCAATCTGACTCACCAATGTTCACTCGAACTCTGATTATGCTGACGCGGCAGCGAGCTCCTCCAGAACTTCCCACCTGGCGTAGATCGTTTTCAGTTCTGCATCTAACTTGCTCAGCTTGTCCTGCACTTCGGCGATTTCTTCTTTGGGTTTTTGGTAAAAGCCAGGTTGCCCCATCGCCGTGTGCATCTCACTAATCTTCGCTTCAAGTGTCTCAATTTGTCCTGGCAATTTTTCCAGTTCTTTTTTTTCGTTGAAATTTAGCTTGCGAGGTTTATCATCCGTTGATTTATTGGAACCGCCTTTGGAGTTCTTACTTCCCTTTTTGGATTTTCCTTTTTTTTTCGCAACCGCCGATGGTCGCTTGGACGCTGTCTGATGTTGCCAGTCATCGTAACCACCAACGTATTCGTTCAACCCATCCTCTTCGAAAACGATCGTACTGGTCACGACATTGTTTAGGAACGAACGATCGTGGCTGACCATTAAAACGGTGCCTTGAAACCCGACCAATTTTTCCTCTAGCAATTCCAAAGTCTCTGCATCGAGATCGTTGGTCGGTTCGTCCAACACAATGACGTTGGCAGGTTTGGCAAATAGTTTCGCCAACAAAATTCGATTCCGCTCGCCGCCTGACAAAAACTTAACCTGTGTTCGGGCTCGGTCAGGAGCAAACAGAAAATCTTGCAAGTAACCAAGGACATGTTTTTTCACATCGCCGATCATGATCGCGTCGGAGCCTTCACCTACATTCTCCTGGACGGTGCCTTCTTCATCCAACTGTGCCCGCAACTGATCGAAATAGGCAATCTGCAAGTTCGTCCCCAGCTTGATCTTTCCCGACGTCGGCTCTAGCTGCCCAAGCAATGCTTTGAGCAGCGTTGTTTTACCGGCACCGTTGCGTCCGATGATTCCGACTTTATCTTCACGCATGATCGTGGTGGAAAAATCTTTGAAGATCGAATGGTCCTCGTAGCCAAACGAAATATCAGTGGCTTCAATAATCAGGTTGCCACTGCGTTGCCCTTCTTGGATTGTCAGATTCGAAGTACCAAGTTTCCCTCGCCGATCACTTCGCTCCTCACGCATCGCTTTGAGGGCTCGAACTCGGCCTTCGTTTCGCGTCCGTCTCGCTTTGATGCCTTTGCGAATCCAGACCTCTTCTTCAGCCAGCCGTTTGTCAAACAACGCGTTTTGTTTTTCTTCAGTCGCGAGCGCGTCTTCTTTTCGTTTTAGAAAAGTGTCGTAGTCGCAGGACCAGTCAAAAATTCTGCCGCGATCAATTTCCAAAATTCGCGTCGCGAGTTTTCTCAGAAACATTCGATCGTGAGTCACAAACATCAACGAAGCATTAAACTTCAACAGAAAATTCTCCAACCAATCGATGGCGTCGATGTCGAGATGGTTGGTGGGTTCGTCCAGCAGCAGCAGGTCTGGTTTCGAGACGAGAGCCTGAGCCAGAAGAACCCGTCGCTTCATTCCAGACGACAACGTCTCAAATCGACCGGAACCATCGAGATCCATTCTCGAAAGAATCTGCTCAACGTCGTTTTGGATTCGCCACTGTTCCTCTTCGGGTAGCTCTTCGCCTCGCAAACCTTGGGACACCAAGTCGAAAATGGATGACTCAATATCTTGCGGAACGTCTTGGGAAAGTTTAGCAATGTGTGAGCCGGGAGCCACAATCACACTGCCGCTATCGGGCTGAACATCTCCGCACAAAATTTTCATCAACGTCGTTTTGCCAGCGCCATTTCGACCGAGCAAACCGATACGTTGGCCAGGTTCGATTTGGCAATCAACTGAATTTAATAGGGCGGGACCACGAAAACCGATGGTAAGGTCGCGAATTGTAACGAGAGACATTGATGCTGCAGAGTTGTTAGTGATTTGTAAAAAGTGGACCGTTTGAGTTGATATTTTTCAGGCGAGAGACATGTATATTTGCCTATCTTGATTCCGCCCCATCAACATTCGGTCCGATTCTAGTTGTTGTCCCGCATCGGGTACAATGACAAAACATGAATCACTCTCAACGACATCGAGGCCCCAATCCCAAAGACATCGGTCTTTTTTCAGATCGTCACGTTCCCGCGCTCCGGGAAGCCCTTAAAGACTATTGTTGGCTCCTATCCAAAGGTTACACCGCCAAGTCATCGCTGAAGCTGGTGGGGGACCGATTTTCTCTCGTTGAGCGTCAGCGGCTGTTACTGATGCGAATTGGCTGCACTGAGTCTCAAGCCAAAAATCGCTTCCAAAAGTCCATACCAGCGAACCAATTGGCCGATCGTGAAATTTTTGTCGATGGATTCAACGTCCTGATCACTATCGAAGCCGCTTTGTCTGCCGGTTTTATTTTTGTTGGCCACGATGGTTGCTTGCGAGACATGTCCAGCATCCACGGCACGTATCGCCGAGTCCAGGAAACACATGCTGCCATTGAATTGGTCGGTCAAACGTTTCATAAGCTTGGTACGGGCACCGTTCATTGGTTGTTAGATAAACCCGTTTCCAACAGTGGAAGGCTAAAAACGATCCTGCGAGAAATTGCAGAGCCCAATGGATGGGATTGGAATATCGAACTTCACCCAAGTCCTGACTATGAGTTAAAGACAATGAATCAATTGACGGTCACCACCGACGCCGTGATTTTGGATAGCGTGGACGAGTGGTTCAACTTGAACAAGTACGTTGTCGAGAACTCGATTCCAAATGCGAAATGCATTGACCTAAACTAGGTTTTGCGAATCCGAGATCCACTTCGCCTCCAAGAGTCCGTGATCACGGTTTCTCGCCACGAACGAATTCATACTTTCGCGTTTCATTATTCCACTTTGCGACGTGCCCTAGCCGCTTGAACATTGACAAATGGCTATCGACAAACGCGTTTGTCTCACCTGAAACTTCAAAATTCTTTTCAGCAGCAGTTTCTGGATTGTTGTAGTAATACAATTCATCGTTATCCCGCCTGTTTAGTTCCCCTAAAAATTGCAGGTGAATGTGATTCTTGGAACGGAAAAAATTTATTTTAGGAAACTGTTCTTTCAACAAGTTGATTTCAGAATCCCACAATGGCGCTGCAACAAACACCTTTTCAACCCAAGGCATTTTTTTCAAGTTAGATTCAATTTTAGCAAGCTCCATCTCTGAAGGATCACCGAGGGTTACACAAGTAAATCTATCAAAATACTTGTCGCCGATCAGACCTCGCAAGCCTGATGTGGTCTCGCGCGGAGCAGTCTTAATCACAGGCATCGAAATCGAAATCCCGTCACCATCCTCCTCGGTCGTCGATCCGTTAAACGTAAACGTCGAAGTGGACTCAATGAGCTCAGCCACATAAGCGTTGCAATTATTGCTTCGAAATGACTTAACAGCAGCGTCTTGTCTTTCGGCACGGATAACAAAATACCCAATGCCAATTGAAAGGAGCGTGAACGCAACGAGTAGCGTTCGGATCCCAAATCGCCAGCGATATTTTTTGCTAGGTTGCTCAACCATGAGATCTAACTTTGCAACTGAAGACTTAAGTTAGATCAAAAAAACAAACAGTTTACTGATTCACGATTTCCGCATACCCATCCGAGCCATCAACGTCGATCAACCTTACTCGAATCGAATCTCGGTTTTTGCCTTTGATGTCAAAGTGAAACTGGTGGCGGCCGGCGGGTAAATCCGAAACGATCTTGTCCGCTCGCAGGTTATCTTTCATATCGTTCAAGGTGACCCTTAGGCCGTCTGGATTCTCGATCTGAATTCCAATCACGCCACCCTTTGTGACGTTGAGTTCAAATGAGACTTGCTTCGCACCCTCAATCGGCAGACCACCGTCGACTTTGGAGTATCGCAAACTCCCATCAGACATCACCCAACGCCGAACGATTCTTTCTGACGAGACTTTATAAGCCCCGTCCTTTCCTAACGCCGACAGAAACGTGACCAAATCGACAAACTCTCCTTGAGTCAACTCCGACACAAGATCGGCTGGCATCAAAGAAACGGGGCTGATTTTTTGATCGTCGATTTCCGATTTGTCAAACGTCAACTCCTTGTTCTCTGCATCACGGATCGTAATTTTGCCGCCAGCATCCGACATCAGTTTGCCTGAAACCAGTTTCCCATCTGCGGTGATCAACGTCGTCGTGTGGTATCCCTCTTTGATTTTCGCGTTCGGGTCGATCAGTGATTGAACGATGTAGTCAACAGGCGAACTTGCTCCAAGCGAGATCATGTCCGGCCCAACGACGCCGCCAGCACCACCGATCGAGTGGCACTTGATGCAACCCAATTTGTCACGTCGGTAAATCGCCTCACCACGTTCGGCACTGCCTGCCGTTTTGACCAACTCAAGAACCTCTTTCAATTCGGTTTCAGTAAGTGACTTTTTCATTTTTGGCTGGACAGTGTTTAACGAAGCGACCAACAATTTTCCGTCTTCACGTAGAGATGCAGCTCGCTTGATTAAAAACTCCGCAACGGGCTTGGGAACTTGCTTGCCTTTGAAAGCCTTAGCCAACTGACGAGCGCCTTGCCTTCGCTGCAAGAATATTTCGAGCAGTGCCTGAGCCTGCGACAGTTTCTCAGGCGGCATTGCAACAACGATCGTCGCAACTTGATTGGCGGTCACCACAGGCTTGGCAACTGCAAGTTCAGCGATTGCCGCACGTCGGAAATAAAACGGCTGGTCAGTGTTGTTTGCAACGGCGTCTACCGATTTCCAGTCTTTCATCGCAGCCAACCCGCGAATCGCGTTGACTCGAAATGGTGGCGTCAGTGCGTTATTAATTTCCGTAACAGCAACTAACTTCTCTCGTAGTTCTGCAATATTCCACAAACCAGCCAAATGGTAGGTCTCGGGCAATTCGAAAAACGGGCCTAACTGTTTCGGCTCGACTGTCAAGCCAATCCGGCGTTTCGTTGCAGCATACACAAGCGATTTAACGACCAAGTTTCTATGTTGGGATTCGAAGGTATCGTCCAATTGCGCCTGTTGAAAAACGGCCTGCAACTGCGATCGGTTTGCTCGCTCGCCGATCATCTGGAAAATACCAGGCAACTGATCCGCCATTTTTTCCAGGCGAGCAAGTTTCAATAGTGGCTCAACAGTTTGGCTCGAGTCAACGTTTCGCAGCACCGTCAATTTTTGATTCGAGTCTGCAATAAAATTATCTTCCGCCAATCGCCCGATCCAGCTTTCACTGGTGTCTCGCAGGGCGTTGGTTAGCGCAAACTCTAAATTCTCATCAAGCGGCTGATTGAATACGACCAAGAGATCTTCGACCGACACTGGCGGACAAACACGTCGCCAAGCGTTTATAAACTCAAGCCGGACCTGTGGGTGAGAATCCTTTGCCATCGATTTAACCAGTTTCTGGTGCAACTCATCCGATTGATGATTTGAAAGTACGCGAACGGCAGCGGCTCGCAACCGGTGATCGGACGATGCCAAAGCGGTTTCGATGGCTTTCATGTTTGGACGACCGATGGCTTCGCTGGTCCAAATCGCGTTTAGCAAAACCGTGGGCGTTGGAGAGTTTGCCATGATTGCAGCCAAACGTTTCTGAACTTCGCTTGGGTCGCGTCGTTTCAGTTCGATTCGAGCTTGGACCTGATTCCAGTGCGACGATGTATTTGTCAATTCGAATAACTCATCCAGTTCAGCATTCTCGAAATCGACTTTTTCTGAGAGAAGGTTGCCTTTATTAGTGACCCGCCAAATTCGTCCGTGTTTGTAGTCGCGACGGGAATCACGAAAATCGACTTCGCCGTGATTGATGATGGGGTTGTACCAGTCAGCCACGAAAAGCGAACCATCCGGAGCCATTTTGACGTCGACCGGACGAAAAGCGCGGTGCTTTGATGACAACAAATCGGGCAACTGTTTTGAAACATAGCCTGATCCCTGTGGGCTCAACTGGAATCGGTTGATTCGGTTCCCGCGAAAATCATTGGTAACCAAATTGCCAACCCAATTCTCTGAAAAATGCCCCGCTGAAATTGATTCCAACCCACACAATTTTGGCTGGCCAGGATTCATTCCACGAAGCACCTTCCGAAACCCAACGGCAGTCATATATGCCGAACCCGGAAACGCGTAGTTGATTCCATTGCCACCAGCGCCGTCGGTCGCGAAACTTTGGCCCCAGTTATCAAAAATATGCCCCCACGGATTCACGAGTCCACGCATCAAAACATTCGCGTTTACCTTTTCCGTTTCAAAGCGCCAAATCCCCGACCCCATCAACCGCTTCACACCCGACGGCGTTTCCATGTGCGTGTGAATATAAATTGACTGATTGAAATACAGCGAAGTGTCAGGGCCCCAGCGAAACGTGTGAATGATATGGTGGGTATCCTCGGTTCCGAATCCAGCCAAAACGACTCTCCGCTGGTCCGCAACTCCGTCGCCATCGGTATCCGAAAGATGAAGCATCTCGGTCGAGTTCGCGACATAACAACCACCACGTTCGTCAGGAAGAATTGCTGTAGGAATCAACAAGTCATTTGCAAATACGGTGCTCTTGTCCGCGCGACCGTCGTTGTCGGTGTCTTCAAGAACAACAATTTCGTCGCGAGGTTTCGCTCCCGGTTTGATCTGCGGATAGATTGGACTGGTCGCAACCCACAGCCGCCCTTTGGAATCAAAATTCATGTGAATTGGATTGGCGACCATCGGCTCAGACGCAAACAGATTGATCTCCAAACCGTCGGCTAATGTAAATTCTGATTTTTGCTGATCCGTAGATAACGCTTCGAACGTTAGCTTGATTGGATCTGGTTCGACGATTGGGCTGGGAAGCGGTTCACCCGCCAAATGCGCGTCGATCCGAGATTCAGCCTGTGCGATTAAGGCATCAAACTCAAGAATCTCTTTCGCGTTTTGCCCCTGTTCGTGCTTTCGAAAACCTCGCAAATAAGTTTCGTTCTGTGGGCGATACCGATGAAAGTACAGTCGATTTTTTTCGCGTACGAGTTCTCTCAACTGCACAAACGATTCATCCTGAGAATCAATTTTCTTCGCGTTCGGCAAAAGCGATTTTAAAACGAGTTTCGATAGCTCTTCGTATCCAAACTCATTAAACCGAATCGTGTCCGTGGTCAAAGGTAGCGTCTCATTACTCACCATCATTCGATTGTTGGATAACGTAAATAGATCAACGAAACGGAATCCGTTCGCTGACGCGTTTTTTCGTATCGCTTCCGAATTCACCCGCCGACTTTCGTTGGCCGCCGTGACATCAGCGAATTTTTCGCCACGATCCTCGGCGGCAGGATGCGACAGTAGAACAATCGACGCCGCTTTTGTTTTCAATTCAGCCGTCAGTTTGCCCAATTCAGACTCGAACTGGTCAACCGGAGCATTGGCACCGTAGCAAATCAAGATCACCGTCGGCTCGATGCGATCAATCTCTTTCACCAAGCGAGAAAACCCCTCGCGTGCGTAGCCAAAATATCCGCGAGCAATCCCCGACGGCGTATCTCCCGACCAGCCAAGGTTGCGAAAAACAAGCTTCCGTTTTGGCCATTGGAGTCGCAGCGCCGCTTCTAGATAGTTGAACTTGATCTGCTGTTCAATAAATTCGGAGCCAAGCAATACGACTCGATCGCCGTCCTTGAGATCTAACTCTTTCAACTCCTGCCCGGTCGCAGGCCGTAGCCCAAAACAAACGGAAAGCGCAACGAACAAGACAAATCGAACAAAATACGGCTGAAGCATGTCAATCGTTTCTCGGAAGAACGGGCAGAGGATGCTTCAGTATAACAAAGATGACATTCGAAATCTGTTTTCGAAAACTTGTGAAACTGCCAAGCCGATCCTACTCAAAAATATTTCCGTATCGATGAACGGTTTCGGAGATTGATTGTTCCTTGAGATAATTCAACAACTCAATTCTTCCGTTGGCGTACGCCGTTGGAGGGAGGATTGGAATGTTGCCAATTTTGGATGGAGCAAACTGAAACTCGTTGTACTCTCCAAAGATCCGCATGGTTCCGCCCTTCATCCAACTGAGTCGTTCAACCAATTCGTCGTCGGTTTCTACCACCAGCTCGCACGATGTGGCTTTGGCAAAACGGCTCAACAGCTCGTTTTCAAACGGAACGCTGACGTGCAATCCGACTTCAGCGTTTTCTTTCGACGCCGTTCTGCAAGCCAAAGCGATCAACGCGAAGGTTTGGAGCTCTTCGGCAGTAACTGTACCAGCCTCTGACGTCTGGACTCGCACCATATGCCACGGTCGAGCTCGATAGCGAAAATGATTTGTCTCGCCATGCAAATCCGATGGATCATGTTCGATCGAAAACTCTTTGTCCCACCAAAATGCATAACATTCGGCAGCAGCGTCCAAGCGGTCGGTGCCCTCTGCACCAACCAGCGTGCTCAAACGGCTGAGCATCGACCGGGTTTCACTTGATGGATTGTCACGCAATGCTGGCAACTCGTTTTCCGTCCAATCGCAGAATGTTGAAACATAATTTGGACCCCCGGCTTTAGGGCCCGGTCCAACACATGAGTCTTTCCAGCCACCGAACGGCTGACGTCTGACGATCGCACCGGTCGTCGTTCGATTGATATATGCATTCCCAACCTCGACTGTCTCTCGCCACAGATCAATCTCATGTGGATCCAGCGAGTGAAGACCGCCAGTCAAACCGAATTCACTACTGTTTTGGATCTCGATGGCTTCTTCCAAACTGTCGACTCGGAGCAAACCAAGCACTGGGCCAAAACACTCAGTCGTGTGGTACCAACTGCCAGGTTTAACTCCCAATCGAATTCCAGGACTCCAGTGATTGGGGTTGTTGTCAATCATTTTCGGCTCGATCAACCAAGTCTCGCCTTCGTCTAGTTGGGTCAGCCCTTGCTCGAGATACTTATCTGGCTGTCGAATGACGGGCGTTACCAACGCTGATGCATTCCATGATCCGCCAATGGTCAGACTTTCGGCGGCGTCTTTTAATTGTTGTATAAATTTTGGACTGTCATAAACTTCTTTTTCGACAAGGCCCAAACTTGTTGCCGAACATTTTTGTCCAGCGTGGCCAAACGCGCCACGAACCAGATCTTTTACTGCCAAATCCATGTCAGCCGCTGCGGTGATGATCAACGCGTTCTTGCCACTGGTTTCAGCGTAGAGTTGCAATGATGGTCGCCATGACTGAAACAGCTGAGCCGTGAAAATACTCCCCGTCAAAATCACCGAAGCCACGCGTTGATCGGAAACGAGCGCCTTCCCCGTTTCGCCGTCGACTGTTGGAGTGAACTGAAGCGCGTCCTTGGGCACACCGGCTTCCCACAATTGCTGGACCAACATCCAAGCCACCAATACAGACTCGCGAGCTGGTTTGAGAATAACCGAGTTACCGGCCATCAACGCGGCAAGCACGCCACCGGCAGGAATCGCATAGGGGAAATTCCAAGGCGGCGTGATTACAACAACACCGCGGGCTTTGGCAGTCGTGCCGTCGTTCCAAGCTGAATCGCTCAGAGATTCTGCGTAATAGTTTGCAAAATCAATCGCCTCACTAATTTCAACGTCGGCTTCGCGGATGTTTTTCCCTGCGTCCAGTAACATTGAACCGATCGTATCGCCGCGTTGCAATCCCATCACAACGGCGGCCTGTTTGAGAATCGCAGCGCGGGCGGGAATGCCAAGAGACTCCCATTTTGGCTGGGCTTCCACTGCCGTTGCCAACGCGGTTTCGATATCGGATTTATCGGCTTGGCAAAATTGATACGCCGCGTGGTCGGGACGCGATGGGTCTTTGCCTTGGCCTGTTAGTTTGTCCGTTTTTAGTTCACCACCGACTTGGACGGGAACCGGTGCGATGGTTTTGTTTTCCCATTTCGAAATAATTTCGCTCGCCCATTCGCGATTGGCAGGCAAAGAGAAATCGGTATCTGGTGCGTTGTGGAACGGACCTCCTGCGGGAACGGGCTTCAAGTTATCAGCGGACTCTCCGAGGCGATTCTGAACTCGATTGGGTTCTGACAAGAGGCTTTTATCACGCGACAATTTGACGGCGGACAAGAACGCGTCTCTTTGCTCAGTCCATTCAGGCGTGCCTTCTCTCAATGCAAACAAAGCCCCGAGAAAGCTGCCAGGCGCCGTGTTTTCATCAAGCCTACGCACGAGATAGGCGATTGCGGCTTCGAATTCTTTATCCAAAACGACTGGCGAGTAAACCAAAAGCCCGCCCGAACGTTCGCGAACTTCTTCCGCCTGCGCGTTGGCCATTCCTTCGAGCATCTCGAATTCAACTCGATCCTGAACGCCGCGTTTTTCACGCAACAACATTGCAAATGCGATATCGAACAGGTTGTGACTGCCAACGCCGATACGAACGGCGGCTGCATTTTCGGGGCGGCAGGCAAACTCTAGCATTCGTTTATAGTTCGCATCGACTTCGAGCTTGCTGTGGTAAGGAGCCTGAGGCCAATCTTCGATCGAAGCCTCGACTTGTTCCATCGCGAGGTTCGCTCCCTTAACCAATCGAATTTTGATTCCCGATCCGGTTCGGCTTTTTCGTTCGATCGCCCATTTGGTCAGATCAATAAGGACTTTGTAGGAATCGGGAAGATAAGCCTGAAGCACGATACCGGCTTCGAATTTTTCGAACGCTGGTTCGTCGAGCACGGATTTGAATACGTCAACGGTCAGGTGAAGATCGCGATACTCTTCCATGTCGAGATTGACAAATTTTGGACCGGATAAACCGCCACCATCGATTGCGGCTTGATAGATCGAGCGCAGACGCGGTTTGATCGTCTCGATCGTTTTTTGATAACCGGTCAAACTGATTTGGCTGACGATCGCGGAAAGCTTAATCGAAATATAGTCGACACCGGGATCGGTTAGTCGTTTGATGTTGTCGCGCAGACGACGGTCGGCTTCGTGGTCACCAAGAACAGCTTCACCGAGTTGGTTGAAGTTTACTCGGATGTTTGATTTCTTGCGCTCCGCCAAATATTTCGCGAACTCTTTTTCTTCCGCGGAAATAATTACATGAGCCGAGTCCTGTTTGACTTTCTTTTTTACCTGCGGCATGACAAGACTCGGAAACCAATCCGCCATTTCGTTACCTGCTCGCAACGCCAACTGATCTGTTGGGCTGAAATATTTTGGTACGCCGTATTCGTCAACGAGACTATCCATCCGACTGGCCGCTCGGGCGGGACGCTGCATTCGTAATACTTGGTCCGCCATTGCGATTGTGAATTTTTTGCCAGGTTCATCGCGCATCATCCGAGCCATCATCGCCGAGCGATTCCGTTCCGCTTTGGTTTCATTGTCGCGGGAGTGCTGTAAAATTTCAGCCGCGAGCTCAACGGATTTTTGACCAAGGTCCTGGAAATCAATGTCGGATGAATCGGCCATAGTGCAGTGATTGGGTTGAATGATGACGTGACGCTAAATGCTCATTATCGTCAAATCAAAAAGCTGATTCTTGCAAAAAACCACGTACCTGGCAGTCGGTTTTTCACTACGCCGTCGAGGTGTAACCTGCAATGTTTACGTCACTGGCAAATTCATTCGATTGGGTTGAAGGCGTAAGTTTGAGACTAGAATCCGAAAACCAGAAAAGAAATGGAATGGGCAGAGCAACTTGTGTTGATTCCTGAACCAAGGTTTGCACGTGAACATCTCAAACACACCACCAACGATTTATCGTCCTGCTAGTAGACCGTCAGATCAGAATTGACGGGGTGTATTCTTCGCGTGTGCCTGAGCATGAAAACGGTAAGCGTAAGACATGGCGCTCAGGGCTCGTGGTTCAGGATCTCTAACAAGATGCACAACGAGGGCGCTGCGCCCGCGTCAGAGAGATTGAAGAATACGGCGGATGTGACGAAACGTTAATGAGCAAGGGCCATGCTTACGCGGACGTGAGCATGGCCCTTATTTTGGTCAAATTGAATTCGTTGTCAGGCTGGTCCGCTATTCGCTGGTTGGTTATTCGCTGGTTCGTTATTGGCTTGATCATTGCCATGCTAAATGGCAAAACCTTTTGACGCAGTCCCCAGAAAACTTGCCTCAACGTTTGACTACGCCAACATGGTTCCGATATCGGCTCGCTCTTTGACGAACGCGTCCATGAATTCGCTTGCAGGCATCTGCTCAAGTTTGCTGAGGTCAGCGAACGTTGCGAGGATCGAATCGCATTGCTCGCTATCGAACACGGCGGGCAAACTGTTTTTGAATTTGTCCTTCAACACAGGAATGCCTTCGTCGCGCCGGTTGCGATGACCAATTGGATATTGCACCTCGACTCGGTCAGTGCTTGAACCGTCTTTGAAGAAAACTTGAATACTGTTGCCGATCGCACGCTTGTCGAGATCGTAATAGTCTTTGGTGAAACTTTCGTTTTCCTTGACAACCATTTTTCCACGGATCGCATCAATCCGCTCGTCAGAGGCGACGGAATCCGTGTAGTGTTCGGCAGTCAACTGCCCAAAGATCAAACCGACGGCTGCCATGTACTGCAGACAATGATCGCGGTCGGCGAAATTGTTAAGCGGTCCTTTTTTGTCGATGATTCGAACACCCGGCTCTTGCGTTTCCATTTCGATACGTTCGATTTCGTCCAAGCGATCTTTGACATTCGGATGAAGCGTCAAAGCACATTCGACGGCGGTTTGAGCGTGGAATTCAGCCGGGAAAGAAATCTTGAAGAGAATGTTTTCCATGACGTAGGAATCGAGCGGTTTCGCCAAAGTCACTTCGTTGCCTCCGAACAACACATCGGAGAACCCCCAAGTCGGTGCCGACATTGCAGTCGCGTAACCCATCTCGCCAGTTTTTGCGATCAACGCAAGTCGCACCGCTCGGCTGGTCGCGTCACCGGCGGCCCAGCTTTTGCGAGAACCGGTATTGGGCGAATGGCGATAGGTCCGAAGTGCTCCGCCGTCAATCCAAGCATTTGAAAGCGCGTTGATGGTTTGGTCGTAGTCGCAGCCCAACATCTTGCTCGCGACAGCTGTGCTTGCGATTCGAACGAGAAGAACGTGGTCTAAACCGACTCGATTGAATGAGTTGTCCAGCGCGAGAATGCCTTGGACTTCGTGGGCTTTGATCATCGCGGTCAAAATATCGCGGACAGTAACGCTCTCGCCTTTGACACGACTTTGGTAATCGGCAACGGCAAGGATCGCACCGAGGTTATCCGATGGATGCCCCCACTCAGC
>JBGCDK010000148.1:0-3102 GCA_045105295.1 Mariniblastus sp. | reverse complement strand
GGCCAGCTCTCCGTTAACCATCTGCTGTCTTTTTTTCCCATCGTAGGTCGCAAGCGCGTGATACAGCTTGCCTTTCTCGTCTCGTGTTTCGCTCTCGAGGTAAGTCATCTTGCCGTTTCCGTCATCGGCTCCGACAGTTGCCAGCCCAAAATAAAATCGCCTTTGGTTGTAGCCAACAACCCAACCTTTTTCTTGAGCCCCATTGTCCTGAACAACGCCAACAATGCCGCCCCATTCTTTTTCTTCCTCGATTGAGAACCAAGTCGCAATCGTAATGTCTTTTTTGGGTAGCAAATTCGCCGCGAGTTTCGTGTGGTCGGCTTGGACGATAGCTATTGCGTCGCCATCGAAATGCAACGATGACGCGAGGCCTGTTCCCGACTGCGAAACCGATCCATCAATTTTGGCTGACGGGCCTAGTCTTGATTCCAACGTTTGGCCGTCGACAACAGAACGTTCGTTAAGCACCCAATGTGCGATCGGGTCGGGGCCTTCGTGTGCTGTTGAGTAGCTCGAAAGACAGGTAACAAAAACACAAAAAAACTTCAAAACAGGCTTAAACATTCGATCTTTTTCAGTTGATTTTCAATTTATCTTTTTAGTACCAATGCAAGCCCGACAGGTTTGTTCCGTCTAAAAAAGCAAACGAAACCGTGGATCTTTTTGGCTCCCGCCATCACTTTACCAACGTTTTCAGTTTTAAGTCCCAACCAATGGGAATCTCTTAATTTCGAAAGATCGGCCTCACCGTTATTGTTCGCAGCAAAAATGCCTTGGATACCTACCAAGTGTTCGTCTTCGAAAGCCAGTCGAAAACCAGCGAGCTTTCCAGTCTCATCTGCGATCGCATTTTCAGACGGAAACCCAGACTCTTCGATTGGTACGAACACGGGAGAGCGAACTTTCAACACTTCAACACCGAGGATAGGATTGCGATAGGCAAACAACCTGCCCGAGTCTGTTTCTGCTCCGACGGTTTCTCCTAACTTCAAACCTCTGGGCAGTTTTTCTGATTTCAAATTGAATACTCGGGCGAATGCCACCATCCCTTTACCCCATCTTTGAAACGCGTCTTGACGTTCACGTGCACCACGAGAACCATTGGGTAGCGACTCGATAAAACCTGTGTCACCAAATGGGTTTTCAGTTTTCGGTTCTTCTCGTTCCGATTCTTGTTTGAATGGATCATCGTCTTGATCTGGCTCGTTGCTTGGTGTTCGACCACCCAAACGCGGAGGAGAGTTACTGCTGAAATCAGGTGCATCATCAAATGGATTTCCAGTTTTCCGGCCGGGAGGTTGGGATCCAACGCGGCCCCCGAATTCGTTTAACTTGGGATTGGCTCCTAAACTTGAATTGGAATTCGATTGATTGGAGCTACTTGACTCTTCGGGTGGACGATAGCGATTGGCTCTCGCGTTTTGTTGCCGTCGCAATTTCTCTTTAAGATCTTTTTCACCATCTCGGCTCGCGATTTGGGCAGGCGTGATCCGACTGGAGGGCCCACGGTCTTGGCCGAACGCTGAACTGTTGTAGGACGAGCCGGTGGATTGAGCTGTTTCTCGATCGCTTAATTGGCTGACCATAAAATACCCACCGACACCGGCGAGCAACGTGAATAGCGCTGCGGCTCCAGCAACCATGGGTCCGTCGTCTTTGTTTCGTCGCGCGTAAAAGATACAACCTGCGCCGATGATCCCAAGAAACATTGCGGCAAGCGGTGCGGAATCTCCAAAATTCCTCAGCCTTCGATGCTGGAGGCCGACGAACGGCAACACAGTCGCGATCACAGGCAGTACAACGAGAAAGATTCCGGATGACTGGAGGTTGCTGGAAAAATCATCCATCTCTCCAGCGGCTTGCCTAGACTTTTTCTTACCTCGTTCAATCGCTTCTCGACGCGAGCGAATCGGTTTGTGTTTTGATTTCGGAGTGGACAAGCTGGGCTGAAGTAAATCAGGTTGGAACGGCGATTGTTGTAAGGGTGGCTTGGCAGGAACGGATTCCATCAATCCTGGCGGCATCGGTTGCGGCGCCGGGCTTTGTTGGTTCAGCGGCAAAGCGTTGGGAGGACCGCTTGCCACAGGCGGTATTGCGTTAGCCCGATCTAATTGATCGTTTGGTATCAATCGCGGAGACACCGGCGGCGGAGTGACAGGACTCGCTGGGAGTCCTCCATCTGGACGTCCTCGACTTGGTTGCGTGGTTGTCCGAGTTCGCGCAGTCGATGGGTTTGGCACAACTGGATTCGGTGGTCCCGAGGTGGGTGGCTGCTTTTTTTCACCAGCGCGAAAGACACTTGCACAGCCTGGACATCGAACCTTCCGTCCTAAATGTTGCTTGGGAACACCAACTACTTGTTGACACTGATGACAACGGAACTTTACTTGATCAGCCATTCGCTTTTCCTCATTGATTGAGGATTAATCTTAATCAATCCACTCAACCTTTGCCATCAACAGTAGTCGTTCGATCTATCGCTCTTACTACTCACGCCCTTGATTGGTTTGCTTCACGCATCGATTACAACCAAACGACGGCTCGAGAACTGGTGATACTGTTTAGCATCTTGGCCTTCGCCAATTGAAATATTCCGTTTCAATTCGTGAGATTGCAGTGAACGACCTTGAGTCATAAATACTCAAACAACCACGGGCTTCATTCGACCCGTTGCCCTAAAGCAATCAAAGCGACATCGCCTATGTGATCAACAAGTCACGCACCCAATAGGCGCTGACTTGCTTTCACAAACTGATCAAATCGAAGGTCTAACAAATTTTAAAATTGAACCTCCAAGTAAAAAAGAGTTCAAAGGAAAACCCAAAATTTGATGTCAAGCGAGACTACTTCGCGCGGTGACCAAACTGGAATCCTGCCTCGCCTTCATCATCCGTCAAAACTGTAATTCGCACGGGATGGAGCCCTTTACCTAGATTTAAGACTGCAGTCTTTTTGGTGTCCGGTTTATATCCAAAATCTGCATCGAGAACTCCGGCTTCGTGCACACGCACGAACCCTTTGGTTGGGCAATTGAAACTTAGTTCGTATTGGCCAGCGGTTTCAATCATCAAGACGGTTTCAAATTCGATTGCGCCTGGTTTC
>JBGCDK010000147.1:0-68572 GCA_045105295.1 Mariniblastus sp. | reverse complement strand
AACAGCCAAACGCCCGAGTCCGCCATTGCCCAGTCCAGCGTCACACTCCTCTTCGATCGCGTCTTCTAGACTGACGCCCAATTGTTTAAGTCCGTCTCGCAGTGGCTGTTCGAGATCGAGGTTTAATGCTGCATTGTTCAGCGATCGACCGAGAAGAAATTCCAACGACAAGTAGTGGACTCGCCGATCTTTTGTTTCCGCGAGCTGCCGCCGCGTTTTCCGCCACGGAGCGCTTAAACGATCTCGCATCACGGCCGCAGCTGCGCGATAGAAATAGTCTTTGTCAAATTTCGATCCATCGTCGTCATGTCCCAGCGTGCAGCGAAGGTGACGTTGCAGCTCAAGTGGTACTTCGCCGAGTAAGTTGTCGCTATCGGATGGCGTCTTTGAGTTGTTCGTCAATGTTGAGCTTGGCATTGTTATTCTTTTTCGACAGGCTGGTTTAACCGTGAAATCGTCACAGGATTCAATTGGCGTTGCGGTTTTCGTTGTGGGAAAAAATTCGATCATTTCGCCGAATTTTCTAAAGCCGCTTTGTTTTCTATTCTATCGGTTTATTTAGAAATCGGTATGAAGGAGGCGACTCGATAAATCCTTTTTCAGAAATGGCCAATCGTTCGCTGCCCCGACGCCAGTTGTATCCGATTTCTTCTGCAGCCGGCAACGTGCGATCTACGGATTACCATCGGCATGGTGGCAGAACTCGGACAATTAATTAAAGCGCAGTCATGCGCCGACGCGTTGTCGCTCCCCCGAACATCGCTGGAAGGACGGAGTTTTTCACATTGCCGGCTTGGTCGCGTGCGTGTCAGGTTTGCGACAGCACAATTGACAAATTCGCTGCTGTTAGCCGCCTGTTTGCCCTGTCGTGAACGGCAAATAACAGCTTTCGGGAATCGCTCTGTCAGGAACTGTATCGTGATGGACGGTGAATATCCGATATCCACTGCCACTCGCGGCGCTTCGCGGAAGTAGCTCAGAAGTGCGATTCTATTGTTGGTCGCATCCGCAGCGTCGAACATGCATGGTTTGCAACGAACTACACAAACGTCAGTACTGCAAAAATGAACGGATCGCTCCATAAAAAAGATTGTGGAGTGAAAAGTCATTAGAGCTTACGCCCGTTAGTTTTTCATCGTTTCGTAGACCGCGTCGAAAACAGGTTTGGTCTTTCGGTCTCGGTCGAACAGCAGCGGGTGGTTAACTCGTTCCCAAGGGAAATAGTTCAGCCAGCTTTGGCCGTCATGCAAGTTCCAAAACGAAACGCGTTCGATGATGTCGCTGTACTCGTTGAACAGCTTGAACAATTCGACGTACTGCTGGACTTGCTGTTGCTCAATTTCGCTGGGCAGTCCGTCTTTGTAGGGATCAAACGATTTTAGTTCCTCACGAAATTTTCCGCCTTCTGACCACCACTTGCCGCGCGTCACAACGTCAATGTCCAGTTCTGAAACGACGACTTTAATTCCCATCTTGCGAAGCTCTTCAAACGTCTCTCGCAGTTGGCCCAATGAATCATCACCCAACTCAAAGTGTCCTTGCATACCGTAAGCGTCGACCGGTGCGCCAGCTGCTTTTAATTTCCTCAAAAGCTCAATCAGTTTTTCACGCTTGCCCGGTTTGTGTCCGTTGTAGTCGTTGTAAATCAAAAGTGCATCAGGGTCAGCAAGTCGGGCGGCTTTAAAAGCTGTCACGATAAAGTCCATTCCGGTCGTTCGCGAATAAATGGAGTCGCGAAGCAATCCGTCCTCGTGGTCTCCGATCGCTTCATTGACCACGTCCCACATCGAAGCAACATCGGCGTAACGGCTGGCTACTGTTTTGACATGATTCTCGATTCGCTCGAGCATTTTTTCGCGTCCGACTTCGTTTTCTCCATCCTTCATCATCCACTCATCGGTGCGATCATCCTTCGCCCAAACAAGACAATGGCCCACAATGCTAAGACCGTTCTTGCGAGCAAACTCAGCATAGGCATCGGTCCGCTTGAAATTCCAGCGGTCTTCGGCAGGGCGAATCCCTTGAGGCTTCATGCAATTTTCTGGAGTCAAAATCTGAAAGTGCTTTTTTATCAGTTCCACATCTTCAGTGTTCTCAAGAACGTTGACACCTACGCCGGCTCCGATCTGGAAACGATTTCCGGTCACGTCTTTTAACGAACGAAGGCCAAGTTCTTTTTTCGCCGAATCGTCAGTCTTCGCCTTTTCGATTGTGATCGCCATCACGATCGGTGCACTGTTGTCGGGACCTTTGACAAGTTCAATCGTTTTAATTGCGTCGGTCCGTTTGGGATTGACGGTAAGGTATCGAATTTGCCGACCGTTCAAATCGTACGCAAACTCGCTTTTGGGAACGTCGACGCGTCGAATGTAATCAGCAAAGTGAACGGCGTTGATCAAGTCATGGTCTTCGCTCGTACCATCCTCGTAAGTCAATCGCACGATCATCGAAACTGTTTTCGTTGAATCAAATGGATGGCTCCAGCCACCGACACCGCTGAGCATGTGAATCGATTTGACTGACGTGTTGCATGGAATGACAACGGATTTTGGCATTTTCGGAGGTAGCGACCCGTTAGGGCCATTGAGAAGAATGATGTTCTTCACAGATTTGCCTTGAGGGTTGGTCAGCATGAACGGGACGCCGTTGAAGACTTTCGGATCCCAATCGGGAAACACCATGCGGTCCAGTCCGTTGTCATTGCCACCATGGAACAGTGCCTTTGTGCTGATCGCCGTAGCGAAATCATCCAGCGGAACTGAAACGTATGGGCCGGTGTCGGTCAAGAATTCCAACAGGTCTGTTAGTTCTTTTTTAGTGATCTGTTTTTCGAATCCTTCTGGCATGACGCTTTTCCGAGACGGAGATAATTCATCAATGTCGTCTCGCTGGACGTCGATCTTTTTGGCTTCTGAATCGATGATTGTGATCGATGTTTTTGATTCGCCAGCCAGCATCCCGCTAATAAATTGGCCATCGAAGGTGATGACTTTGTACAGTCGATAATTGCCTTCGACGTTTCGCGAAGGGTCAATGATATGGGTTAGCAACTCTTCTTTCGGATGGACGGCCATGCCAGTGAGGTTCGGGCCAATTTTAGCGCCGAGGTCTCCGTGCTGATGGCAGTTCGCACAAACTTTTTTATAGACTTCTCGCCCCGAATCAACGTCGCCGGTCACGTGGGTTACGTCCATCAAAGACTGGAGGACTTTCTCGCGGTCGGCATCGGGTAGCCCGCCTCCCATGGCCAGAAGTTTCTCCGCCTGTTTTCGTAAGTCCTCGTTAGGGATCGAACGCAGTGCTTGTTTTTGTTCAAGCGAAAGTTCATCGAGGTCAAACGTTTTGGATTCAGCCGCATCAAGTAAAGACTTGGACCAGGCTGCTTTGCTGAGCAAAACGTTGATCGCAGAGGTTTTAATCGTTGGTGAAAAATCCTTGGCAGATTCCAAAATCGCCTGTCCTGCTTGTTCTGATTCGCTCGACTTGATCGCTTCGAGCAATTGCGCAGCGAAATCGGGAGTTGTTTGAGGTGTGATGGATTCAAGAATTGAAATTACCGCCCCAGCATCTCGGGATTTGAAACCGATCAAGTCCTTGGCGGCGGAAAGACGTTGGGCTGGAGCGGTGTCTTCATCGCCTAGTGTTTTCGTGGTGGATTTGATGATCGATGCAACTTCTGATTCTAGTGATTCACTTCCGCAGCGGGCGGCTAGGCGAACGAGTTTTACTTTGAGTTTGGGTTCGCCATTTTTAAACGTGTTGAGGAACGCGGTGTCCAGTGACTCGCTTGCTTTAAGCGAAAAACCTTTAGGCAATCCCGCAGATAAACCATCGAGAATCGAAGCCGCCAACGTTGAATCGGTCTGTTGGAGTCCAGTGATCACTCGTTGGAGGCTTTTTGAATCTGGTTTGCCTCGGCCAACATGTTCGGAAATTCTTCGTGCAACTCCAATAAGTTCGTTGGAGGTTGAGCTTTCGTTTTTCGCGACTGATTCGAGGAAAGCAACTGCATGAGTCGAAGCCGCCGACGTGATCGCGTCGATCATGACTTTGTCAGTTTCCTGTTTTGCCAGGTCCGCGATCAAGCTACCAGCCGCTGTCGACGTTGGCATATCAGACAAAGTCAAAACAGCCTGTAAGCGAACTTGGGCATCACTGTCGGCGAAGACTTGGCGGTGTTGCAGAAGCAAATCCAGTCCTTGCTGCGAGTTTGGCAAAACGGCGACTGCGTTTCGGCGAACTCCCGCAGAAGGATGCGTCAATGCTTTTGACAACGAAGAGACTTGGTTGTCCGTAGTCAGTGAAATTTGCCCCATCCCATTCAACGTATGCAACGCGTGAATTGCGCTGACGTTCAGACCAATTTCATCAACCGATGTGTCGCCAAGCATTGCCATTAGCGATTGGACAACCGTGGCGTCTTTGCCGGCATCACGTTCGATCAGCAGGCGTTGTGCATGAAGTCGCCACGGCATGGATGGATGTTTTAAAGCCTCAACAAGCTTGGAGTTATTCGCGGTGGTCAAGCTGGAAAACGCGTGAGTTTTGGTTTCGTCCTCTGGCAAGACGCGATAAATTCGGCCGTAGCGTTTATCTCGCAAGTCACTTTCGTAAGCAGCACCCTTCCCTGTTTTAAACCCGTTAGGCGTTGGGTTGTGTTGCACGATGTAGTTGTACCAGTCGAGAACCCAAACGGCTCCGTCGGGTCCAACTTCGGCCATGATGGGCGCACTCCATTCGTCATCGCTGGCCAAAAGATTGATCGGACTGGTTGATGTGTAATTGGCTCCATCACGTCGCAGCACAAACGTGCCCACGAGGTGGCCGGTGGGTCCGCAGACAAATGCGGTTTTGTTCCACCACTGTCGCGGAAAAGCTCGCGCGGTGTACAAAGCGTGACCGGCACCTGCGGTGTATCCGCCATGCCAATCGACTTGGCGGACATTGTCAGTGATGGGGTCGAAATCGGCGGTGTCAGCAATGGGCATCAGAGTCTCGGGAGCCCAGCCTCGCACGCGTTCATAGTAACGATTGGGGATATTCAAAAACATGCTGGGATTGCCGTTGGCGGTCGATCCAAAAATCAATCCTTCTTCGCTGAATCCCAACCCCCACGTGTTGTTGTTACTGGATCGTAAAAATTCAACATCGGTGACTTGTGGTGGGTCGGTTTGAGAAAGCTTGAAACGCCAGAACCCTTGTCGAAACGATTGTGATTCTTTATCTCCATACTTTGGCTTACTATTGTTGTAGCCTTGCATTGCCCAGATCCAGTTATCCAATCCATAGCGAAAATTACTAATGCCGCCGTGGGTGTCGCCAGCATTAAAACCAGTCATCAAAACTGTGGATTGGTCCGCGACGTCATCGCCATCAGTGTCCTTGAGGTAAATCGTTTCGGTTGCGTTTTGAATCACCGCGCCACCGCGGATGATTGCGATGCTGGTCGGGATGCTCAACCCTTCGGCGAAGATTGTGAATTTGTCAGCGACATGATCGCCGTCGGTGTCTTCGCAGATGCGAATCCGGTCACGGTTTTTCCCCAACTCATTTGGGTAGTCAAGCGTTTCGCAAATCCAAAGTCGCCCTCGTTCATCCCAAGTCATCGCGATCGGTTTGGCTATGAAATCAGATTCGTCTGCATAGCGTTTGATCGTAAAACCTTCTGGCGTGACGAAGTGCTTCATCGACTCGTCAGCAGGGAGTGGTTTTTGCATCAGTGTTTTGAGATCACCTTGCGTGCCCCAATTTCGTCCAGCGGTGTAGTTCGGAATTTTCGGCCCAACATCGACGTAGTCAAATTTAGCCACGTCTTTTCGTGCTGTTTTTATTTTGGGAATATCAAACCGCTCTGTATTCCTGAACGCGGGAGCTTTCCCGGGATCGTCACCGCAAGCCCAGCGGATTCCGCGTTCGACAAGATTGTGAAAACCCGGTTGGTCAAACGTTCGTTGGTCGTGTCCCCAAGCGGTGTAAAACACTCGGCCCTTACCATGCGTTCGCACCCAAGTCCACGGCTCTCGCGTGTTGCCTTTGGCTTGTTCGCCTTCGCCGCGATACTCAAGGACGACGCGATCTTTTTCATTGTGTTTGTGATGGATATAAGTTTCGTCCCAGCTGGTGAAACCTTCGAATCCTTTCATGATCGGGTGATCGGTCTGCTGAATTTCTGTCGAGAAAACCTGTCCGCCATGTCGTTGGAATTGTCCGCCCATCAACGCGACGATTTCGGCATTGTTTCTCCAGCAATAAGTCGCGCAATGAAGCGGCACAAAACCTTTTCCGTTGGCGACAAATTCGAGGACCGCTTTGGCTTGTTCGTCTTCGATGCGATCGATGTTGGCGTACAGGACTAACCCGTCAAATTTGGACAACGTTTCCGCATTGAGGCTTTCCATTTTGTCGGTGTAACGCAAAATGATGCCGCGTTTTGCGAGTGCAGGTGCCAATTCCTGAAACCTACGCGAGGGAAGGTGGTGGCCATTGTCCCCCATGAACAACAGGTTCAGTTTTTTGTCTGTTTCCTGTGCAATGGCCGGCGTCGCTACAAGTGTTGCCAACGCAAACAAACATGCGAGAAACGATACGACGGTGCGAGAAGTATTTTTCATGACAGACAATATGTTAAAAATTGTTAATTTCGATTTGGGTCTTTGAGGCAGGCAAATGGGAACCCGGCAAGCTAGCGAATCACGTTTCGAAAACGCCCTCACCAACGTGACGGGTTCCCAGAGTTTGCCGTCGCTTCGCTGGCCAGGTTGTTGGCCAGCGTGACAGATAACTGAAGAGCGGTTTTGCCAATTCTTAATTGGTGGACCGAGGTCCAAGTGACGATCAAACGTTCAGGGTAAATTCAGGAAGCCGCACAATCTCGCCGCCCTTCAATGATGACTCGTGAGCGCAAATGCCAACGCAAGTCCAGTTCGCACTGGTGACCGCGTTGGGCCAAGGGTCGCGATCTTCCTTCAGAGCTGAGATGAACTCGTGAACCATGTGTGGATGCGATCCGCCGTGGCCGCCACCTTGGAGAAATGACAGATGATCGGCGTCGTGAATTTCGGCCGGAAGCGTAAAACGTTGAATCGGCTCAGGCAGCAGGTGAGCAAAGTCAGGGATCTCAATTTTTTCTGGAATTTCTGGTTCTGGTTTTTTTGCTGTGTGAATCACGTGTGGTTCGTTTTCGACTAACGTCCACTCGAAACTCTTCTTTGTCCCGTAGACATCGAAACTTTCTCGATATTGGCGAGCAACGTCGTAGAGGCAGCGCCAAAGATGAGCCGTCAGGTCGGTGTCTTTGATTTTCACATGGGCCGATTGCAGAGCAAATTGATTGCCAGACTTTTTAGCAATGTCTTCTCGAACTGTGCCCGATCCAAAACAACTTACGTACTCAGCAAGTCCATTGACCAATCCAAGACACGGACTGACGACATGAGTCGCGTAGTGCATGGGAATCATCTCTTCCCAATAGCTTGGCCAGCCGTCCATGTCCTGGGGGTGGGACGCGGCGAGATGTTGGATTTTCCCAAGCTCGTCTTTTTTGTGCATCTCCTTGATATACAGAAACTCGCGACTGTAAACGACCGTTTCGGCCATCATGTATTTGAGCCCGGTTTGTTTCACCTTGTCGACGATTTGCTGACACTCGTCGATGGTGGTTGCCATCGGTACGGTGCACATGACGTGTTTGCCGGCATCGAGGGCTTTGAGGGACATCCATGCGTGATCTGGAATCGGGCTGTTGATGTGGACAAAGTCAATATCGGGATCGGCCAAGACTTCATCGTAACTGGTGTATCGTTTCTCGATACCAAACTCGTCAGCTGACTTTTTAAGCTCCGCCTCGTTTCGCCTGCAAACTGCGACGATATCTGCTCCCGGATACTGCTTGTAAATCGGAATGAACTCAGCCCCAAATCCGAGGCCAATCATCGCTCCCTTTAATTCCATCTGTGGCTCCATTTGCCCAATGTCAAAACTTGTTGAAAGGTGGAGGGTGTAACGGCAAGATCCGAGTTAAAAGCTGTTTCTCTCCCGTCCAAATCTATCGTATTGTCACCCCTTGCCCGGCACAATGAAATATTGCGCAGTCACCCTATGATATATCACGCGTCCCTAAATATCACGACGGCTGAGCGATGAGGAGCGATGAGGTGAAGGCTCAGCAACGTAAAAGACTTGCCAGCCCATTGTTTTGCTGAATTGTGGAGCCCAGTTTTGGGTGTGCCCCTTGGTCTGTCGGTACTGCGTTAGTTCTTTTTTTCTTTGAGGCGGAATTCATGCATTGCGATTCCGGTCTCACGGGAGAATACGACAGAGAGATATTCTGGATGTTGGAATCCGGTTAAGCGTGCGATTTCAGCGACCGAAAGTTCCGTATCTCGCAACAATTGTTTGACTCGAAAAAGTCGTCTGTACTGAATTTCTTTGTGTGGTGATCGACCCAGGATTTCTTTAAATCGGATCTCTAATTTTCGACGGGAAATGTCAACGTGTTGCAACACATCGTTGACGCTGATGTTGTACGTGGCGTTCTCACGGATGTATTCCAGCGCGCGTGCGACTTCGACGTCTTCGACAGCGACGGTGTCGGTCGACAATCGCTCGCGAACGGTGATTGGGCCGAAGAAAGTACCCTTTTGTTTGACTTCTTCACCGTTCATCATTTTTTCCAGCAGCATCGCCGCATGAAAACCGGTGTCGTAAGTGTTGAGTTCAATGCTGGTTAACGAAGGGCTGCAGATTTCGCAAATCAAACTGTCGTTATCCACTCCGATTACAGCGACTTGTTCAGGCACCGCAATTTCGAGATCGCGACAAACGTCCAACAGCCGTTGGGCAGAAATGTCGTAGCTGGCGAAAATTCCTACGGGCTTGGGCAGCGAGGTTATCCACTCGCCCAAGCGGTCGACTTCGGATTGCCAAGAATAGTTTTCATCGGTCGTTAGCAACGATTCAAACAGCTCGCATTGGTGGCCTTTGGGGGCCAGGTATTTTTGAAATTCGAGCCATCTC
Organism: Mariniblastus sp.; assembly: GCA_045105295.1. Classification (GTDB taxonomy): domain Bacteria; phylum Planctomycetota; class Planctomycetia; order Pirellulales; family Pirellulaceae; genus Mariniblastus. The sequence goes on along the minus strand of JBGCDK010000147.1, from coordinate 59,557 downwards.
CATTGAGACCAATTGAAACCTGCCTCGCCTAAAAAGCCAAAATTTCTGAATCCTCTTTCGAGTAGATGATTGGCGGCAAGCTCCGCGATCGCTTGATTGTCAGTTTCAACCCACGGAATTCCTTCGACCAGTCGACCCGCACTTAAATCGACCGTGGGCACATTGAGTGACGTAATCAAGTCAGCAATTTTTTGCGTTTCGATGCGCGCCAGGATGCCATCGACTTTCCAATCCTTGAGCCGTTCAAGCGGAATGACTCCTCGTCGCTGGTGTTCCGGCAAGTAAATCGACCACGCAGAGTATTGCTGCTCAAAAGCAATAACACCCGATAAAAGCCCCCTCGCGTACGAGTTCGAGGCCTCGATTAGCAAGGCAACTTTTTTGCGTTTGGATCTCATGGCCAACTATTTCCAATGATGCGATTTGGCTTGCCCAGGTGAAATCGGGTGGAGGCCTCAAGACATCGTGACATTCATTTTATATCGAAAATATAGTGCGACGTAACGGTTTGTCGAAGTTGTTTTTCGCGACGGGTGAATTGCATCCGTGTGATATGAAAAACTGATTCCGATAGAAGAACTTGAATCGCATCTTATCTTAGCCGATTCGTTTGTCAAAATTGTTCGACCTAACGATTGGGCTTGTTCCAAAATTTGGTCGCTGGTTTTTTTGCGCCATCCAAAATACGACTAGTGAAAACCGTGCTGGGCTGGATTATCGCCGATAAAGAATCGCAAGTGTCGTCCAGCGTCGAAGACTGGAATCACGCCCCAAACAGTTTCGGGTTTTACGGAGCGACCAATTCGGTTTTCGAAATTGCACTCATGGAGACTAGTGTGTTCTGGAAAAAACGACTGATAGCGTTAGATCAAATCAAAGGAGCGTTGCGAAGTAGCTTTGGTTTGTGGCTGGCAGTATTTTTGTTTTCAGGCGAAGCAAAAGGTGACGGCGAGTTGTAGCGGTAAATTGATCGTTATTTGGACAACCAGTCGGCAGTTGGTCATTTCCACGTACTCTCGAAGGCCGACGATCTTCTGCCGTGTCTTGATTTAGCAGAGCATTTGCTCGTTAAGAGTTGGTAGTCAAAAAATACACTGAGTCATCCACTGTCAATATAGGTTGATCTTGACGGTTGGCTTGGGTTGAAGCTCGAAATTTGGCCGTCCGATAGCAGTTGGGATTCTAAATAATAGACTGGCTGTGTGTCTTTCAATCTTATTCTCAATTGATAAACTTGATCTCCTCATATCAGAGGTGCTAGATGGATTTGCCTATGGCAAAGCAGTTGCTATCTCTCTTTTCTCAAACTCGACATTGCATGGATGCCCTATGAATGATCCGGACCCAAGCCTACCCCAAGGTCAAAAATTGGAGTCGATTTCGGAGCTTGAAAGACTTACCCAGTCTTTGAACAGCCACAAAATCGAGCTTGATCTTCAGCAGCAAGAACTGGAACGAGCTTTGTTAGCACTTGAAGATGCACAGACTCGGTTCGATTCAATCAGAGACAATGCACCGGTTGCTTACTTCACTCATGACTTGGACGGCTATGTTTATGAGATAAACAAAAAAGCTCGTCGGCTGTTAGGTGTTCAACCATGTCAAAACGATGTTTTCAGATTGACGAGCATCTTGAGTCCCGAAGGCGTCGAGCTATTTCAATTTAATGTTTCGCGCGTGATTGCAAAAAAAAGCGCTTCATCAGTTGAGATTCGGTTGAATCGCGGCGGAGTGAATCCTGTATTTGTGTTGGCTGAAACTTCCAAGCTGGCAGGCAATACTTACCAAACTGTAATGGTGGATGTTTCGACGCGGAAACGTTCGGAGCAAGTTCGGAACAAACTGGATTCAGAATTGCAGCAAGCCCAGAAAATGGAAGTCCTGCATCAACTGTCCGGGGGGATCGCGCATGATTTCAATAACATTCTGCAGGTGCTAGTTTTTCAATCCGACTACGCACTGACTCTGGTCGGGAAGGAAAACCGAGCTGCCATAAAAGCCGTCGAAGAATTGTGTGCGACCGCGGAGCGAGGTGCAGATTTAACGAGGCAGATGTTGGCCTTTAGTCGCAAGGCTCCGTTGGAAAAAGTGCGCTGTGATCTCAATGAGATCCTTAACAGTGCAATGAACATGCTAGAGCGATCTTTAGGAAACAACGTTGAGTGTCACTTTGATCCATCACCTGCTCCGCTTGGCGTTTGGGTCGACCCCGTTCAGATTGAGCAAGCGATTCTGAACCTATGTCTCAATTCGCGAGATGCGATGCCTAACGGGGGCAAAGTCCTGATTCAAACGTCTAGAATGTTTATGGATATGAAGCGCGTCAAATCAGACTTGCCGATGTTCCCCGGTTCCTACGCCGTAATCTCTGTGCGTGACGAAGGTGGCGGTATTCCTGACGAAGCCATGTCGAGAATTTTTGAACCTTTTTTCTCGACGAAAGAAGTTGGTCAAGGGACAGGGCTAGGGTTGGCGATCATTCACTCCATCCTCAGACAACACGGAGGCGGGATCGAAGTAGTCGAGTCAACCGAAGGCGGAACGTGCATTGATGTCTACGTTCCAAGTTTTCAATTGCCAATCATCGCTGGAGATCTTGTTAAAAAGAGCCCGCAAAACATCCCGGCTGAGGACAGTTTTAACGGGACCATAATGGTGTGTGATGATGAAGAGACGATACTCACAGTAATTACGAGGACATTGGAAGAGCTTGGCCTCCGGGTGTTGTCGGCTGCCGATGGTGAAAAAGCAATTGAGATTATCAACACAGAAGCAAGGCCCATCGACTTACTCCTGACCGATGTTGTGATGCCCGGAAAAGATGGGCGCGATGTGTGTCAGGTGTTTCAGAAAAAATATCCTGAAGGAACCGTTGTTTTCATGAGTGGCCATGGTGATTCGGTATTGGATGAGCAGTTTCTGCGCGAAAGCAATGCGACTTTCCTTGGGAAGCCTTTCAAATTGAAAAGCCTTGAGAAGAAGTTGGGATTGAATTTATCTCCCAGCCAAAAAGAACTATCAAAATCAAGAATTTGAAGTCGGTTTTGATTGTGCAAAGCGTCAAGAAATAGGCTGCGAATTTTAGCGCTTGTCTGACTGAGCGGTCTTGTACCAGTCGTGTTAACTCGATGTTTTTTATTCTTGGAAACTTATCGGGCACACAATTGTCCAAATTCCAGTTTGCCGAAAACAGCCAATTTGGTTCGAGCAAGCAATTCTTCCGAGTGTTTTACCGGGAAAATATGGGAATTTTTTACCTGATCTGGAAAGCTTCGCCCGTCTGCTTATAGTGTATTCCCTGTTTTGAGTTTGGGGCTTGCTGGCCACAACCAGCCTTTTGCAACCTGAATGGGCCCTCCTTCTTACTCATCATTCCTTTCTGAAACAGTCATTTATTGCTGAGCCACTTTCCATGAGCCACAACTTGAATCGACACGAAGAATTTTCATTGTTATGCGAACAACTTGAAGAACGTCAAATGCTTTCAACGGTAAATGTATTTGCCGCTGGCGTAACCAACCAGGAAACAATTGAACTTAAAATCGACGATGCCGTGGTCCAAACGTGGACCAACGTTGGCGGTGATGCCTACGGCGGTCAGTTCGTGCAGCTGAACTACACAACAGCGCAAGACATTAATCCTGGGCAAATCAAACTCGAATTTACCAACGATCTTTTTAACGAAGCCACCAACACCGATCGCAACGTTAGAATCGATCGAATTGTTGTCGATGGCGTGACTATTCAAACAGAATCGCCAGATGTGTTTTCAACCGGCACTTGGAAACCAGAAGACGGCGTCGTTGCGGGATTCCGCGAAAGCGAGTTTCTGCACACCGATGGTTTCTTTCGATACCCATCTCAAAATGATGGGTCCGTAATTCAAATGCGAGTTCGTGGAGATGAAGGCACTGAGCAATTCAACTTGCTGATCAACGGACAGTCAGTCGGTGTTTTCAATGCGACGACAAGCTGGAGTTTGTTGAGCTACACCCACGACGAGGCTGTGATCGCTGATGACGTGCGTATCGAGTTCATCAACGATCAGTGGAATCCTGGGCAGGGAATCGATTCTAACTTAACTGTTGATTTTATCAGGATCGATGGTCAAGCCTATCAATCCGAAAATCCTTCTGTCTTCTCGACAGGCACTTGGAATTCCGCTGATGGAATCACTCCGGGTTTTGGACGCGGCCAAACGTTGAACTCAAGTGGATATTTTCAATACGCAGGCGGTGAAACAGCTAATGATGGGTCGCGAATTTTGATGCGTGTTCGCGGCAGTGAAGGCACCGAGCGATTCAACCTTTTGATCGACGGGCAGGTCGTTGGTACTTATGACGCGACTTCGACAGACGACTTTCAAACAGTTGGCTACACACACGATTCAACTGTCGTGCCAGAAGATGTAAGGATTGAGTTTATCAACGACCAGTGGAATCCTGCCCAAGGCATCGATTCGAACTTGAACGTGGACTTTATTTCTATCGATGGAAAAGCCTATCAAGCCGAGAGTCCTTCCGTATTTTCAACTGGCACTTGGAAAGCAGAGGACGGTATCACAGCGGGATTTCGTGAGTCAGAAACGCTACACGTCAACGGGTACTTTCAGTTTGCAGACTCAAGCTATTTGTTCTATAGCGACGCCGAAGGTGACGGCGAGTGGAGTGAAGTCGAGCCACTAGGGATCATTCCAATTCATGCGATTGTGTTGCCCGATGGCAAAGTGTTTAGCTTTGGCACGAACGAACTGGGCATGCAAGGCGCACAGTTCGTTTACAGCCTCTACGATCCAAAAACTGGTGTCGAAGTCGTCCTGCCCAACACAACTGATACCGATATCTTTTGTTCGAATATGTCACTCGACCCTGCCACTGGCAACGTGCTGATCCTCGGTGGTGACGCCCGGGGCGAAGGCGGCCCAGTTAACCAAGCCGTCAACGACGTGCTGGTTTTCGATTATGCAAATTTGACCATTCGAGACGCGACTCAAGGGGAAATGCAATACGACCGCTGGTACGGTAGCAACGTCACGCTTCCCAATGGCGAAATTTTGACGCTCGGCGGCCGAGGCGGTTTTGAAGATGTGCCAGAAGTCTTCAATGCGGATACTGGTTGGCGCACACTCACCGGCGTGAACATCAATATTAGTTACTACTACCCGAAACTTTGGGTCACTAGTGATGGAAGCGTCATCACGTTTACTGGTCAAGGAAATATTTATCGCCTCACGACCGACGGGGTCGGAAGTTCACAAGTCGTTGGATCAGTTAATTTTCCACACGCCAATACGACTCCTGGAATCATGTACGACGTCGACAAAGTCGCTGTGCTTGGCACAAACGGGAGAATTTATGTGTCGGATCTAAGTGCAACCAGTCCTACGTTTACGCTCGCGGCGATTACGAGTTCGGCTCGGCGCGATGGTGGAATGAGCATGTTGCCAGACGGACGGGTTCTTCTTACTGGCGGTGGCACTCAGTTCAATGTCTTAAATTCAGCGGTTTATACGACCGAAATCTGGGACCCTGCAACGAACGAAGTTGAACAAGTTGCTTCGCTAGAGTTGGCTCGGCTGTATCACTCGACTCACATTTTGATGCCTGACGGAACTGTTTGGTCTGGCGGCGGTGGTGCCCCTGGGCCACTCACAAATCTGAACGTTGAATTCTATGCACCCGACTATCTCTACGGTGCAGACGGCAATTTGGCCGATCGACCTGAAATCACAAACGCGCCGACAAACGTTGATAATAATGAGACGTTCCGAATCAGTGTGGAGGACGCCAGCGTGATCAGTCGTGTGACGGCAGTTCGAACAGGCGCTTTGACGCACGCGATCAACAATGACGCTCGGTTCGTTGAACTTGATTTTCAAGTGATCAACGGCAGTGATATCGATGTCACTGCGTTAAACGCCAATTCGATGGTTCCAGGCTCTTGGATGCTGTTTGTAATCGATGAAAATGGCGTTCCATCCGAAGCCGGAATGTTGGGCGTCGCAATGGTGGATCTCATTGATACGCCACACTTGCTTTCGTAAGCGATTCGAGACAACGCCGCAATTTTGTGCGTTGCGGTTCATTTTTAAAGCAGTTACGAGTGTCGCCTGTTCTCAGGTGGCACTCGTTTTTTCTTTTTCATGTATTGCTTTTTCATGTTTATCGCTTTGTTAGCGCTTTGGCGTTCTTGAACTGCCAGTGTTCCGCGAGGAGGCGAGCGAATGCCGTCTCGGGCCAACCGAAAACGACGTTCGGTCAAGTGAACAAAATCAGATCGCGCGATCGACATCCTTGGCCAGCAGTTTTCGAAATAGCACCAAGTGGCCGATCAATGCGCCCGTTACCGCGACTGAAACGATATAGCTGAACGGAAAATAGAACGGCAGTAGCATTGGCACGCCTTCGAATTGCTTGAATGGCGAAGGAATCGAAGAGATTGCAATGCTTACCACGGTCACAAGTAAAGCCAGGCCGATGACATTAAAGCCTATCAATACGGGTTTGGGTGGCTGGCCAAGTTTTGCCCATGCTCCAACGAAGACTGCCAATATCCCGGTTAGGATGTCGAAGTTAAATCCTTCGTAAGTCATTTGAATTGGAAGCGTTTCAGTTTTGTACCAATGATGCAGAACCAGTTCCAACGGCAGCCGAAAAATTTGAAACCCAATCAGCCAATGGTAAGGAAGGTTGGCAAGTCGTTTTCCAAGTGTTGAAAATGCCAAAGTGATTCCGATTCCAAAACAAGCAAACGCGTAGACCAGCGCCGGCGGTGGCAAAACGTTGATTCGCAACAAACCTGACAGAGGGAGGAAGGCGCAAACTGCCAGCCAGGCCATAAGGGCAAAAACAGTTTTGCCGATCAAGCTTTTTTGATTCTTCAAACCGTTTGTTGAAAGTGCTGTTGAGTGGTAAATCCCAACGCCCAACGAGGCGACGACAAAGAGAATGATTGCTACGAATGCCGCGACTGAGAGAAATGGCGGATAGACGATTGGGGGAATGTCGGGGAATTCTGGCATGGGCCTTTTGTACCAATTCACATTTTTAAGCACTTGCAGTTTGTAAGTGATGTCGCTGGTCGTCAATAGAGGCTGTGTTGAGAATCAAGCGGAATATTGAGAAGGAATTTAGGTGCTTGAAGTAGCGTGACAAAAATGCTTTTTTGCTAATATGGCTTTTGACCAATGACGATGCCGATTCCATGACGATGATGCTAAGTATCAAAAACAAGTTGTTGCCAAAAAGGTGGCTGGTTCGAGTTCACAGTTGTTTGACACCGAGTGGCCTTCAAAGTCTGATTCTCTGCTTAGATAAACAAAATAAATACAACCAATAAATTTCAAAATTAAAAAAGACGGATCAAACAATGAATGACCAAGCTCCCACAAAACAGTTGTTGCAGCCTCTTGATATCGATGGATTGGAGTTAAGTAATCGAGTCGTCATGGCTCCACTAACTCGGTCGCGTGCCGGTGTTGAGCGAGTTCCAAACGCGCTGATGGCAAAGTACTACGCGCAACGCGCTTCCGCGGGTTTAATCATCGCCGAAGCCACAACGATCTCACCTCAGGCGAACGGGTGGAACCAATCGCCTGGAGTGTACACCGATGAAATGGTTGCTGGGTGGAAGCTTGTAACAACCGCGGTTCATGCGAAGGGGGGCAAAATTTTTCTGCAGCTTTGGCACATGGGACGCGCGTCACACAGCGAGTTTCATGATGGAAACCTGCCTGTTGCTCCTTCGGCGATCGCAATCCAAGGTGATGGGATCTATGTTCCTAGCGGCGAAAAGAAACCTTACGAGACGCCTCGCGCGTTAGAAGCAAGTGAAATTCCAGGAATCGTCGAGGACTATCGCAAGGCAGCTGAGGGAGCGAAAGCAGCCGGTTTTGACGGCGTAGAAATTCATTCGGCCAACGGCTATTTGCTTGACCAGTTCCTGCAATCCAAAACCAACCAGCGAACTGACGATTATGGAGGAACAATCGAAAAACGGTACCGCATGTTGGGTGAGGTCGTTGATGCAGTGACAAGCGTATTTCCTGCCAGCCGAGTGGGCGTGCGAATTGCTCCCAACGGCGCTTTCAATGACATGGGCTCACCTGACTATCGCGAGCAATTTACTTACGTTGCAAATCAACTCAACGGTTACGGTTTGGCATATCTGCACGTGATGGATGGTACTGGGTTTGGGTTCCACGATCTGGGTGCTGCAATGACTTTGAATGAGTTCAACGCGGTTTTTGAGCAGCCGATCATGGGCAACGTTTGTTACACGCAAGAATCTGGCGAGGCCGCGATTGCCAGTGGTGATGCTGACTTGATCGCGTTCGGGCGACCGTTTATTAGCAACCCAGATCTAGTCGAGCGTTTCACAAACGATTGGCCGCTGGCTGATTTCAGTGACATGTCATACTGGTATACGTTCGACGAAAAAGGCTACGCGGACTACTCAAATTATTCCAAGGCGTGAGTTTTCTACAGCAGGAAATTGTTTTGAAACGCAAGCGATGAAGTGCCCTAACGTTGCGTTTGCTCAGCGGTTGTTTCTTTTGCGGCCGTTTGCGTGAAAACTTTTTTCATGATTCGTGGCATGCCGAGCCAACCCAGTAGTTTGCCAGCTGCCATGACTCCTGCCATTAGTGCTCCGTTGACGCCTGGTAAACCAACGTCGCTGCCAGTTAGGTATAGGTTTTTGACTGACGTACCGATCCTCCATTGGTCACGGCTCAATCGGTTGACGTCGCACTCTTGTCCGTAGATTGCGCCGCCGTGATGTCCCGTGAATGACTTGATCGTCAAAGGTGACGAAAGTTCTTGGTACTCGATCAGACCACGGAGTTTAGGATATCGCTGTGCGAAAAATTCGATCATACCTTCGGCACGTTCTTCTTTTTGTTGTTCATACTCGGTTCCACGTTTTAACCATGGTTTGCTGGCAAATTCTTGCCATTCAGATTCACGGCTGAAGCAAACTATTTGCGCCGTGTGTGGCTCTTGTCCAGGATTTCGAAGTGAACCGAAAGAGAGAAATCCACCGTCAACAATGGGAGGTTGGGACTGAGCGTTGGAAAGCAATTCGTCATAATTGTACCCATCGTACATCCAGTAATTGCATTCCTCAAAACCGTGTTTTCGGGGATCATCGTTGAGTCCAAGGAAAAGAATCACCGCCGAAGTTCCGTTCTTGACGTTGATCAGTTTCTCACGCTCCGGTTGACCAAATTCAGCTGGAACCAGCTTCGTAAACGTAGATCGGGCACCGGCGTTGGAGATTACAATCGGGGCAAAAAACGTTTCCGATTTGCCCTTCCTGTCGGCCCTGACACCGTAGGCTTGATTGTCCTTGATTAGGATTTCCTCAACGGGGTGGTTAACAAGGCACTTTCCGCCATGGGATTCGATGACGTTTACTGCGCCGTCGGCGATCACTTGTGAACCACCAATTGGGTAGAATCCTCCGTTCAGGAAATCGGCCGCGACCGCTGCATGGACTCCGAATGCACTGTGTGATGGTGGCGTTCCATAGTCAGGCCATTGTGCGGTTGCGATCGCTCGCAGTAGCGGATCCTGAAATCGGTTTTCGATGTAGGATTGAGTGTTGGTGTAAGCAAGCTTTTTCCCGATGCTGATAACGGAGCCGATCCTTTCAGAAAATTGCTTGGAAAAGAAATTTCGATGGGTCCAATTCTGGACAGCCTTTACATCTTTGAAGTATCGACGAATGTTTTTCTCTTCGGCAGGGAACCGAGCGATCAAACTCTGCTGATACTCTTTAGCGCCATCAGGAACGTCGAACGATTCGCCAGGGAAAAGAAATCGTTCGAAAGGCGAGTTGATTCTCCGCCAGCCGACAGTGCCTCCGGTGACGAGGTCCATGCATTTCCGAGTCAGTGATCCTTCTTGCATTTCGCCGATGTAGTGAACCCCCGGATCCCAAACAAATTTCTTACGTCGAAACGAGTGCAAGAATCCACCGTGTTTAAAATGGCTTTCCAAAACAAGGACACGCTTCTTGCTGACGCTGGCTAGTAAGCTTGCTGTGGTCAGCCCGCCCATTCCTGATCCGATCACGATTGCGTCGTAGTGTCGATCCTTTGATGAATTGTTTTGAAGTCGGCGAATCATTGGGTTTCCTTGGCTTGCGAAGAGAGGGTGGGGGGACGACGCCACAAATGGCATCCTTGGGAAGATGTTTTGCGTTTTACGCGTCCGGCGAACATCAGGTGATTGAGGTACCCAATCGTTTCGCCAAGCAAGAGATGTTTTTCGTAAGCAGACAACTTGCGACGGTAGATGTCTGGCATCACTTCCATCGCCGTTTTGGGTTTTGAAAGTGATTCAACGATCCGGTCTAACACTTGTTGACAGTTATCAATCAATTGTTTGCAACGCGTCGGAGCGCCAGTGAATGGGCGATTGTGGCCGGGCAAACAAAGCGTCGAACCTTTGGCGATTTTGGCGAATGCACTGCAACTGGTCATCCAATCCGCAACGCAATCTGCGGCGGGCTCGCTAAAATGAACGGAGAGGTTGGGCGAGATTGCGGGTAAGATTTGGTCTCCCACAATGGCGATGTTGTCATCCGACCAAAGAGTGATATGTTCGTCGGCGTGACCATTGCCCAACCGAACTTTCCACTGGCGATTGCCGATGGTGAGTTCATCCAACTCTCGAAGACGTTGGTAGCTTGCTGGGAGTGGAGAGACTTTTTCAGCGTATGTGGATGGTGAGCGACGTTTAAAAGACTCGAGCTCAATGCCCTTCATTCCAGACAACTGCATAAACGCAATATGCTCGTCATGCGGAACAGCAGGACTGTCCGCCAACAAAAGCCGAGTCGAATGCCAAGTCGTTCGGCTCGTTAGTAGCGTTGCCGAATGGGGGCTCGTGTCGCCTCCCGTGAAATAGCCAGCCATGCCGACGTGGTCGGGGTGAAAGTGCGTGACGATGACGCGTTGGATTGGGAGTTGGTTTATTGGAAACTGCTCAAGCGAATTCAAAAACACTTCCCGGCAATTGTCCACGTTGCAGCCGGTGTCCACCAAAGTCCATCCGTCACCGTCTGCTAACAGATAGACGTTGACGTGATCCATGGCGAGAGAAATGGGCAGCCGTATCAACCAAATTCCATCGGCTACTTCCGTTGGTACTCCAATTTTTGGAACAGAGTCAAATGAATAGGCAACGGGCATATCGCTATCCAAACCTGCATCGATCGAAGCGGAGAGCCCAGGTGTCGATCGAGAGTTTTGGCTTGCGATATTCATCAAAGTGATTCCTGACGAAATTTTGACTGGGATGAGATAGAAGATTCAGAAATAAGGGAAGAGTCAATATTTCCGTTGGGAAGAATCATCACCTTGCCACGACGATCGGGCGATTCTGCCCGGCGCAAAGCATCACTGATTTCGCTGAGTTTGAAACACGAGTCAATCCTGCCGTGGACTTTTCCAGTCAGCATCATTTCGATAACGTCGTCATAGAGCTCGACGCGCTCTTGGTGTGACATTCGATTGACGATTTTTGAGAGCCAGAAACCTGTCAGTTCAATATCGCGAAAAATCAAATGGTCGGGACGAATTTGGCAAGGTTCGCCAGCCAACATGCCGTAGTTAATGACCTTGCCGCCTTTGTCGAGACAGTCGGCCATCGCACCGGTCGATTTGCCACCAACTGCGTCTAGGGCTAGTTTAATCTTCTCTCGCCCAATGGATTCGCGGACTTTGCTTTCGAGGTCGTCGCCGTCTTCGATAACGATGTCGCCACCAAGATCTTTGACTTCTTGAACTGCATCGGGGCGGCGAACGATGTTGATCGTTCGAATGTTTTGGCAACTGGCGACCTGAATAACGGCTCGCCCAACATTGGAAAGCGGTGCGTTTTGAATGACCCAATCTTTCTTGCCAATTTTCTGGGAACGCAACATTAGCAACGCAGTTGCGGGGTTTACTTTCATTAACGCGACTTGGAGTGGGTCGAGTTCATTGGGAACTTTTTGTAGTAACGAAGCAGGGACTTTTCGCCGTTGGGCCCAATTGTCGTTGGCCATAACCATGACGCGATCTCCGACCGCGAGGCCTTCTACCGATTCGCCAATTGCACGGATAACGCCAGATGCCTCCATTCCAATTTTGGCTGGCGGTTTGTTGAGTTTGCCGTATTGCCCGGCCAGCATTGCGACATCGGATGGATTAATCGGGCAGGCTTCAACTTCGACGATCGCATCCCAAGCCGAAGGTTCGCCAAGGTCAGGAACTTTGATGCATTTTGCAACGACGCTTGGTGGACCAAATTTTTCGTACTGGATTTCCAACATCGTTAAAATACGCCTTTCGATTTCGGCGCGACTGCTAAGTTCTCACTGATCAAGTTTACCGTTTTGTCGATTTGCTCTTTGGTGTGATTCGCATTGACGAAAAATCTCAAACGAGATTTGTCGCGAGGGACGATTGGGTAGAGCATGGGATAAGCACAAATGCCTTGCTCGAAAAGCCTGCACGACAACCACAATGCGACTTCGGAATCGGGAGCCATGATGGGAACGACGCCGGAGTCTTTGCTGTTGTAGGTGTCGAGGCCGAGAGCATTGGCCTGCTGTACAAAGTAGGCAGCGTTGTGTTGCAGTCGTAGCGCACGCTCGGGTTCGGCGCGCATGATTCGGAGCGATTCCAGTCCGGCAGCCGTGTTCGCGGGAGTTGGCGCGGCTCCGTAGAGTAAGACTCCCGGCGCGTAGTATTTCAGTAGCTCAATCAGCGGCTTGGGGCCGGCGACGTAACCCCCACAGGTTGCAAACGATTTGCTCATCGAACCGAAGATGATGTCGATGTCTTTCCCGTCGATGTCGAAATAGTCAGTGACTCCCATTCCTTTGGATCCGATGATGCCCATCGAGTGCGCTTCGTCGACCATCAGCAAAGCTTTGTGACGATTCTTGATCTCAATCAGTTTGGGAATGTTGGGGATATCGCCGTCCATGCTGTAAACGCCTTCGACTAAAACGAGGGCTCTTTCGTATGAACCGCGATGCTCCGCCAACAATGCATCGAGCGCGTCGTAATCATTGTGGGGGAAACTGAATCTTCTCGCGCCGGTCATTTGGCAGCCCGAAAGGGCCGAGTTGTGAATCAGTTCGTCGTAAAAAATGACGTCTTTTGGGCGGCAGAGGTAGCCGATCGTAAACGTGTTTGTACTGTATCCACCTACGGAAACGACGCAGTCCTCGGTTCCTAAAACCTCGCAAATTTCCTGCTCAAACTGCTGGTGCAGGTCGATCTCGCCTGTGATCGACCGACCCGAACCTGTGCTCGTGCCCCAAGTGTCGATCGCGTCTTGGGCGGCTTGGGTGACCCGTGGGTCACCTGCAAGTCCGAGGTAGTTGTAGGTCGAGTAATTGATGTACTCGGTGCCCTCGAGATTGACGGTCGCGTCCGATGTTGCCATCCGTTTTCGAAACTGAATGTCCGGATACTTTTCCTTTTCCATGTACCAGTTGGCGGTCTCGTGAGTCTTGTACTCAGGAAATTTACTGAAGTCATAGAACTCCGGATTGATCTTCCCGGTGGAGCGTTTCTTTTTAACGGAGGCCGGTTTCTCAGGCTGTTCTGTGGCGAGGCTTTTCTTAAGCCGATCAAGCATGCTCATTTTAGTTTCCGACGTAATTAGTTTTGAGAGTTCGTTTCCCTGCAGCGGGGGCCAATTCAAAATGACCGATACCGAGGTTGATTCAGCATGAGAACCGGAATCAACCAGCTGGTTTGAAATTGGTTAGCTAACGGCAACTACGGCGTGGTCACCAGCGGACTCGTTGGCGACTGGGGGACCTTTTTAGTTTCGCTAGTGGAGTCCTGCGGCCCTTTTTGAAAATCAGCCTCCAACGATTCAAGCGAACTGTTTGCCAGTGACCTAATGGTTGTGTCACCGATAAGCTCAAGAACCGATATTGCGAGCCCTAGGTTTGACTCAAACAAAATTTGGATTTCGGTCGCCATGAGAGAGTCGATCCCAAGTTCGTTGATCGGACGATCTAGCTCAATGGATTCAGGGGCAGACTTGAGAACCGACGCGACGATTTGTTGAATAAGCTGTGCCATCAACTCAGAACGATCCCCTGACGAAAGCGGAGCCATCTCGGCGACCAGTTGTTCACGAATGCCATTGTCCTTCGGAGCGGAGTCCGTCTCGACGATCGTGCGGAAACGAGGCAAGCTCGAACCAATGGATTCAAACCGAGCCCAATCCGCCCATGACTTGATCAGCACAACACCGAACTGTGGCACGCTTCGAGCGAGGCCCAACGACAATAGCCCAAGGCCTTCTTCAGTCGTGATTCCGCGAAGCCCAAGATGCTTAAGGAATTGTTCGAGTTTTTCGTCTTGGGCGACAACACCAACCTCGGCGATTGCACCCCAATTAACCGATGTCGCGGGAAGCCCTTTTGCGTGTCGCATTTGAGCCAGTCCATTCAGATAGCCATTTGCTGCACAGTAGGCACCTTGCCGACTGTTTCCGATCAGGTTGGCGAGCGACGAGTAGAGCACAAAATGATCGAGCTCCATCTTTTCCGTTTGCACGTGCAAGTTATAGGCACCAGTTGCTTTGGATCTCATGACCGTGTTTACGGTTTCGAGATCCGATTCGCCGACGGCCTGATCCATGATCACCGCGCCGGAGTGAAATACGCCCTTGAGGGGCGGCATCGTCTCGGCGATTTCAGCGAATAAAGTAGCCACCGCAGCAGGATTCGAAGTGTCGCAAACAGCAGCCTTTAAAAATGCCCCCAACGATTCCAGATGTGCCACGATGGCTTGTTTTTCAGGCGTGTTAGCGCCAGATCGCCCAGTCAACACAATGTTGCGGGCTCCGTTTTTGACCAGCCACTCAGCGGTCTTACTTCCAAAACCACCGAATCCACCGGTGATCAAGTAAGTTGCATTGGCTTTGAATTGCAATTCGTCCGACTGAACCACGGGAAGGTCTTTGCCTCGCGTGTCGTATTCAATCACGACTCGAGTTTTGGTTTCCGTCAGTGGTAACGCTTGCCATGCGATGTCGGCAATCGAAACGTCGAGGGTGGGAGCGCCTTCTTCGGTGCCGTCGATGATTTGGCAGATGACATCGCCGAGAACGCTTTCGAGCTTTTTTTGCTTTCGCAAAATCGTAGCCATTGAGGTCCGCGAAACCGATCCTACATTTGTCGGCAGTTGCACCCTTGCTGCTTGTTCATCGGTATCGATCACCCAGCCTCCATCGGCCAGCGAACGAAAATCAAAATCGGTTGACCAGTCTTTCAATCCGACGACCAATCCCGCAAAACCACGGTCTGCTGTTTGTTCGGTGATGGCTTGCTCGATCGCTTCAGGACAGGCCGCGTAGATTGGGAACAAACCCTTAACGTCGGAATCAATTTCGTTGGGCCGGTTGCTGACCAAAGAGACGTTTACGCCTTTGCTCGCAAGTGTCTTTGCTACGGCGAGCCCCATTGGTGATTCGAAAACGAGTGCTGTGTCGCCAGGTTCCAGTTCGTGCACGCTGACCGCGCGAGTTGCACAAATTGGCAACGTGATACCGCCAACCAGATTGGATGCATTGTCATCATCAGAAATTGGAACAAGATAAAAATCGTTCCGGTCCCCGCACATGTGGCTGGCAAGTTCCGAAGGCGCCAATCCGCAAACTCTCATTCCAATCTTCAAATCGGAAACGTCAGAGCCGACTTCGATCACACGACCGACGATTTCGATGCAGGGCTGCTCGATCTGGTCGGAGGCTTGATCGAGAATCAGGCTGAATGGGAGCAGGGAAGATTCAACCCGGATCCGAATCTCGTTTGGTGCGGGTTTGACAACCGGAGCTGCAAGAACACGAACCATTCCTACGCTTTCAACATCGCTTCGCAGTGGCCGAACCCAAACAGGGTGATCGTCGTCCAGGTGAGTCGGAACAACGACGTCGTCGGTGAGGGTTTTGTTCTCAAGCAACTCGCTGACCATCCGCGAATCTTCACGTAGCGCGACTTCGTCTTCGTCGGCATCGCAAATTAGCTCGAGCACGAACGCTTCGAGCATGTCTTCGTCTTCGAGGTCCGCTGACATGTCGATGGTGGTAAATTTGAATCCTTCTAGTTCGTTCGCCGCGACCCGGCAGAATCCATTCAACGTCGAGGAGCCCGGATCAATGTCGGTATCGTTTTCATCGATTTGGAACGCGGTTTGGGTGGCAACGTAGACACGTGGTCTTTGGTCGACGGGGATCTCCAAGAGGGCCTGGGTAAACGTCAGCAACGCATTGAATGCTTTTTCTGCTGTCGGACAACCTTCACGAAGCGTTTCATCGACTCCGTTAAAAAATACGACACCATTGAGTTGGCCAGCGTTCGTGACAGCTTGTTTGGCGTCTTCAACAGAGTCAAAACGAATCGTGGATTCTTGTCCGGATTGCGAAAACTCACCGCCATAACGTACTTTGCCTACAACCGTTGCTCCGTAGCTTTCGAGGCGTCCGGTAATGAAGTCAGAGGCATCATTTGCTTGGCCCACGGTCATCCAATGGCCAAGCCGTTTTGGTTCAGCCAATGTTTCGCCGTGCTCCCACACATAGTTCATGATTTGAAGTTTGACGTTGTCGCCCCATTTGTCTGTTCGCTCAGGCTTGCTGGCGGCAGTTGCCTTAAGCCCCCGGACGACGGCGATGACATTTCCTTCATCGTCAGCAAGAGTAAGATCACACGTCAAAACTCGGGCTGTTTGGCTGACTAGTTTCCCTACACACCACAGGCTTTTAGAAGCTGATTCCGCATAGTAACGAAGCTCGCCAATGTGCGTCGGCAGATAAGTCGTTTCTGAATCGCCCAGCATTGCCATCAACGTTTGGAAGCAGCCGTCGAGCATCGTGGGGTGCAATTTGTACTTGGGGAGGTGTTCTTCGAGCGACGGGTCGAGTTCGATTTTCGCTAAGACCGATCGCAGCTCGCGATGGAGGTAGAGTTTTTTTACGGTTTGGAACATGGGGGCGTACATCAAACCGATCTGATGAAGCTTTTGATAGAATTTTTCGATGCTATCCGATTCATCCCCGTCTGATTGATATTTGGCAAGTTCAATTTTGACAGGAGCTGCGTGTTTGATCTCGGCAATCCGGGCTGCAACGTGAATTTGTGCAGCACCGAGCCGTCCATTTTCTTGGCTACGAATGATGGTCGAATGATTGCGTGGATCATAAGTCGTTGTAAAGTCGATCCCTCGGTCTTCCGCCAAAATTAGCGGAGCCATGATTTCAAGATCACGAATGGCAAGCCCTTTTGCATCGGGGAATTGAATCGCGGCGACTTCGAGAAGTGATTCAAGATATCCCGCTGCTGGAAGAATCGGCAATCCAGAAACGATGTGATCGCGCAGATAGTTCATGGCTTGGTGATCGAAATCATTTCGCCAAACAGCAGAGGCTAACGCTTCTTGAGTTCCAAGGATTGGATGGATGACCGGATTGATACGGTCTTGCGCAGCGCGATCATTTTCGATCCAAAACCGTTCGCGTTGCCATTGGTAGTTTGGCAGTTGCACAAAATTTTCACTTGTGTTGAAGGGGCTCCAGTCAAAATCACAACCCGCAGCAAAAATGCTCATCACCGCCCGATGAATATTCAATGTTTCGTTTGGTAAATTACGTCGAAGCGTATGGATCAGTCGACAGTCTTTTCCGACAACTTTGATACAGTCCCTTAAGGAAGCTGCAAGAACCGGGTGTGGCCCAATCTCAACAAACGTGTTGTAGCCCAAATCGAGGATCGCCCTGATGGCGTCTTCGAATTCGACAGGGTTACGAATGTTGAGCGGCCAGTAGTCTGCACCGAACGATGGTTCGGTGACGAGATCGCCAGTGACGGTCGAATAAATCGGCAGCGTTGGTTTGTTCGTTTGGACTGCGGCAAGCGCTTTTGCCAATCGTGGCATTAACGGGTCCATCATCGGGCTGTGGTATGGGATCTCAACGGCGAGCATTTTTGCAAACACGCCTTCTTCGGTAAGTTCGGCTTCGATTCGTTTTAAAGAGTTGGTGTATCCGGCGAGAGTTACACTGGTCGGTCCGTTAACTGCAGCGAGCGAGACGAGTTTGGAGCAGTCCGCGATTTTCTCAAGTGCTGCTTGTTTGCCCAGTCCGATTGCCAGCATGCCGCCCTGCCCTGCTGTTTCGGCTTGGAGTTGGCTGCGGTGGAAACTAACAAGCATCGCGTCTTCGAGGCTAAGCACACCCGCCGCGTAAGCCGACCCAAGCTCGCCAACGGAATGGCCAACCACCAATCCTGGCGTGATGCCTTGGGATTTTAACATTTCATAGACGCCAATTTGAATTAGCAAGTTGGCGGGCTGTGCATAGGCAGTTTTTTGAATGTTAGATTTTTCTTCAGGTAGCAGCATCTCAGCAAGAATCGAGAAGCCAGAAACTTTTTCAAACGCTGCATCGGCTCGCTCTACGAATTCGCGATAGACGGGTTGGCTTTTGTAAAGCTCTTGGCCCATGTACCACCATTGAGGCCCCATCCCCGTGAAAACAAACACAGGTTTGCGAAGCCCCTGAAATGGCTGAACGTCGCGAACGATCATTTCGTTTTCTGATCTGTTTGCGATCGATTGAAGTGAGTTAATCACTTCATTGCGAGTGCGTCCCATCGCAACAGCGCGGTGGTTGTGGTGTGTTCGTCGTTTACTCGCAGTGTAAATGATGTCCTCGAGTGATTCGTGACTGGACGTCATCCAATTCGCGATCGCAGCCGCGTTGGCGATGAGTGCTTCTTTGCTGCGTCCCGAAACCGGAAGTGCATATGGCATTTCGGATTCGTTTTTCTCAGGAGCGTTCTGGTGGGCATCGCCGTTGGGGCGATCGTCGGCTGGCTGTTCACCGTTGAGTTTGAATGGAATCAAAGCCGGCGGAGTCGGAGCGGACTGAAGCAATACATGGGCGTTGGAGCCTCCGTAGCCGAATGAATTCACGGCAGCGCGAACGGGTTGGTCTTCATTGCCGATCATGATTAAGTCATCGGACAACCGAATCCCTAAATCTTTGAATGAAATATCATCGCGAGGTGTCTGCAAATTTCCAAGCGGCGTTGCAGTGCGATGCATCACGTTAAGAACGGCTTTAATGACACCCGCGACACCGGCTGCGGCTTCGAGGTGGCCAATATTGCTTTTAACAGAACCGATGACGACTGGATTACCGTTTCGGTTTTTGCCGTAAGTTGCTCCGATTGCTTGAGCCTCGGTTGGGTCACCAATACCGGTTCCCGTTCCGTGACACTCAACGTAGTCAACCGTTAGCGGCTCGACGCCGTACTGTTGGCAAACTTCTTCTATCAAGGCCTGTTGTGATTCACCATTTGGCATTGAGATGCCCGGCGTGCGACCATCCTGATTGGTTCCTGAGCCAGTTACCAGAGACAGGATGGTGTCGCCGTCGGAAAGCGCCTTCTGCAAAGGTTTGAGAAGCAACACGCCTGCACCTTCGCCACGACCGTAGCCATCGCCACGGGTGTCGAAAGATTTAGATTCACCATCACGCGCCAAAAAGTGCCCTTTGGACATGCCAATCGGGTACTCCGGTCGCATCATTACATTTGTCCCGCCCACGACTGCCATCTCACATGCGCCACGCCAAACGTCTTGGCAGGCATAGTGGAATGAGACCAGCGATGAGGAGCACGCGGTATCAATCGAGAGACTTGGACCACGAAAATCAAACGTGTGAGAGACCCGGTTGGAAAGCATGGTCATCATCATGCCGGCCGCACTGTGCTGGTTGATCGATGAACGATTTCCCAAACCCATTTGTGTGATCATGTGGTCGAGCATGAAACCACCGACATAGACGCCGACATTGCGACCGGCATAGTCAGGAACTTGAAGCCCGCAATTTTCAAACGCTTCCCAGACAACCTCAAGGATCAAACGCTGTTGCGGATCCATGTTCTCGGCTTCGCGCGGCGAGATTCCAAAGAAGGAAGCATCAAATGTTCTTACATCTTGGTTGACGAATCCACCCTTGCGAACGTACGCCTTGCCTCGAGATGCCTCGTTGTGTGAGTGGTAACGATCCGCGTCCCAACGGTCGGGAGGGACAGTATCCGCAGCGTTGAAACGCGTGCAAAGCGCCGCCCATAGTTCATTAATGTTGTCAAGTTTGGGAAATCGGCACGCCATTGAAACAATGGCAATCGGGTCAAAGGGCTTAGACATCTTTTGGCTCAGAAAGGGCTTGGTGCAGCCATCTCAAAAACGGCTGGGATTTAAT
The DNA here is from genome assembly GCA_045105295.1 of Mariniblastus sp. Lineage (GTDB taxonomy): Bacteria > Planctomycetota > Planctomycetia > Pirellulales > Pirellulaceae > Mariniblastus. The sequence goes on along the minus strand of JBGCDK010000147.1, from coordinate 39,269 downwards.
CTCTCCGACAAGATCAAATAATGACAGTGTGACTCGAAAAACTCGTGGAATGAGTGAAGCAGCAGAGTGTCACACAATGTTGTTCGTTCGGCGAATAGAAAACGGGACCGAGAAACTAGTTTTTATTATCAAGAAAGCTCGAACTAGCCAAACCGACAGCCGAACGGCTGTCGAGTTGTGAGGAGCAGGAATGTTTTTTATCGAGGGTGTACGAAGAGGGCCGCGCACGGAGTAACCGCAGTTTGTAAAACGTAAAACGCAAGCCACACCTCTACTGGCGGCGAAGTTCGATTACTGAAGGCCAGCCGATCCTCAGGCCGGCTGGTGACCAATTTTTTAAAAAATATTTCGAGTGTCCGTAATTACCAGATTGGAGCGACATTGAGCGGAATTTGTCTCTTAATGAAGACTTAATTCAGTGTTCTTCAGAAATTCTGCGATTTGTGGAAGGCAGCGTGTCCCGAACTGTTTTGAATCAACGTACTACCAAATGGCTAATTGTTCGGGACCAAGAAAACGCCTGTGAGATCGTCAATTCTCTACTCGAGTTTTTCAGTTAGCGGATGCGTTTTTGATTTAAGTTTCAATTCTTGACTACTATTGAAATGGATCCGCTGGCTTTTCTTCCTTTCACTGTTCAATTCGATTCCTGTGAGGCCAGCGTTGATTTCAAATAAATGTGTTTAACAAAGCCTTGTTTGAATTTCAGCATCGGCGAAGGTTATGCCAACTTATTTCTCAAACGAGTAAGAACAATGACGAGCAATACTGAAAATGAAATCGCTAGTTGGGAGGCAGACGAATTGTCTTCCAGCGATTCTGATTTGCTGCATCATGAGGAGGATTTTCACAATAGCCCTGACGATGAAAATCAGCATCAGGATGGGGCTCCACCGCAAAGTCGAAAGGGCTTCATGCTGATGTCATTCTTTCGGGTGTTGGTCACGGCCATTGGGTTGGTTGGGGCGGCGGTTGTGGTCTGGTTTGTTGCTCGCAACACTGAAACGGCGCAGCCTTTTACAAGCTCCGTTGAAACGAAGTGTGCAAAAGTTTGGGACGTTATCACTTCCAATGACGATCAGCAGGCGGAAATAATCCTTGGCAAGAAAGGAGAAGCTCTGACGCCGGTCAGTTCAGCAACTTTGATGCACTCAAGCGTCAAACCGTTTGTTGTTTCCCTTTCTGACAATCAAGTGAGTCGAACCTTTACCGGCACTTTAAAGGCAACTCAAACTAGCGATTTGGGTTTTAACCGCACCGGTACCATTGAAAACGTTAGAGTATCGCAGGGGGATTCGGTCAAAAAAGGTTCTGTCCTAGCTGAGCTGGATATCAAACAGCTGAAAGCTCAAATAGCCATTCTGGAAGCCCAGCGAAAAGTTGAGAAAGCAAAACTGAGCGAGCTGGTTGCAGGTCCCAGAGTGCAAACGATTGAATCGGCGCGTTCGATTCTTAAAGAACAAGAAGCAATTCGGGATCAGGCACAGCTAAATGCAAACCGACAGCTTCGCTTGATTCGAGACAACGCCAGTGCACAGCAAGATGTTGACGATGCTCGAAAGACACTCGAAGCTGCCCACAGCAGAGTGAAATCTCAGCGCCTAATTCTGGAAGAACTCGAAGCAGGTACAAGATCGGAACAGATCGACGCGCAGCAAGCTTTGATCGAACGACTCAACGCAGACGTGGCGAGCGTGAATGTCAAAATTCTAGAAAGCCGATTGGTGGCTCCATTTGATGGAATTGTGTCAGCTCGGAATGTCGACGATGGAGCCATTGTCCTTCCCGGTGCCATCATTATGCGGTTGGTTGAATCGAAAATTCCTGAAGCATGGATTGGTATCCCGGCGAGTCTCGTCAGTAGTCTATCTCCCGAAAGTCAATATGTGCTCACTTCAGATGACCGTGAGTGGTCGGCGACATTTAAGTCGATCAAGCCTGAACTTGATCGAATGACTCGAACTCAGACAGTGATTTTTAGGCTCAAAAATCTGCCAAACAATTCATCTAAAAACGAATCCAAAGCGGATGCCCTAGGCGCGCTGCCGGCGCTTGGCCAAATCGTGCGGCTTGAGTTGCCCTTGTCAGCTGGCGATGGAATGTGGATTCCGCGAACTGCATTGATTCAAAGTACAGAAGGTATCTGGGCTGTTTTCAAAATCGAGCAAGTGGCAACGCAATCCCCAGAACAGCAAAAACAATGGATTGTTGTGCGCAAAAACGTCTCTGTCGAACGCATCGATTCAGACCGAGTTCTCGTCACTGGCGAAATCAGCACCGGCGACTCGATTGTCGCAGAGGGCGTTCATCGACTGACTCCCGGACAGAATGTTCGACCAGACGAATCGTCCGCAAATTGAGTCACCCAATCTAGCCACTAGCCACTTTTCAAACTTGCTGTTCCCGATTCATGTCAAAATTCTTCATGCAAAACCCGCGTCTGATGGTTCTCCTGATTGCGTTGATCGTCGTTTCTGGATGTGTGGCAATCGCCTTACTTCCTCGGCAAGAAGACCCTCGGCTGACTTCGAGAGCGGGGCGAATCACGACTGTGCTTCCGGGGGCCAATGCGCTGAGAGTTGAGTCGCTTGTTACCGAAAAACTGGAGGAAGAGCTTTTAGAGATTGAGGAAATCAAAGAGCTGACTTCCAACAGTAGTACGAATCAATCTTTTGTGTCTATTGAACTCCGAGATGACATTACTGCTGATGAGGTCGAAAATGTGTGGGCCAAAATCCGCGATTCGATGGAGGCCGCTCATGAGAAAATGCCTAGAGAAACCCAGCCTTCGAATTTTAAACGATTCGATATTACTGCCAGTTCGTTATTGGTTGGGCTTCGGTGGAACAAACCATCGCCCCCAGACTACGGGGTGTTGCGCAGGGCTCTCAAGCGTTTGAAGGAAGAAATCAACCAAGTCGAAGGTACCGAAAAAACGGAACTCTATGGGGACCCAGACGAAGAGATTTTGGTCACACTCGCCCCCGATAAATTAACTGCGTTAAATTTAAGTGCAGCTGAAGTTTCCAAAATTATCTCAGCAAGCGATTCAAAAGTTTCGGCAGGTCTGTTGCGTAGCGGTGCAAATAATACATTGCTGGAGATCGATGGCGAGTTGGATTCGCTTTCCCGGATTGGTGAAATCCCAATCCAGCTTGGTAGTGGATCGAGTTTTATCAGCCTCGAGGATATCGCCAAAATCGAAAAAACGATTCGGCTGCCAGTTGACTCGACTGTCTTGCTCAAGGATCAACCAGCCATTGTTCTCGGCGTTCAAACCCGGGCATCAAGTCGAATTGATTACTGGGCTGCACGAGTCAATCCAATCCTCGAAGAATTCAAAACGACATTGCCCGAGGGTGTTGTGTTCGAAACAGTATTTGAGCAAAGCCCCTATGTGGAAACGAGGCTTAATACGCTGTTCTTTAACTTGTTCATCAGTGCATTCGCAGTTGCGTTGGTTATCTTTTTTATGATGGGCTGGCGAAGCGCTTTGATTATCGCGTTTTCACTACCGTTGGTTAGCTTGATGGTGTTGGCCTCGATGAACTGGTTGCAAATTCCGATGCACCAAATGTCGATCACTGGCTTGGTCGTTGCATTGGGGTTGATGATCGACAATGCGATCGTGATGGTCGATGAAATCGCGCAGCGATTGCAAAAAGGCGAAACTCCATTGGCAGCCGTTTCTGGAGCCAGTTCATTTTTGATCACGCCGTTGGTAGGCGCCACAATTACAACCACGCTGTCCTTCGCCCCGATCATGTTGATGGGAGGACCCGCAGGAGAGTTTGTAGGATCTATCGCAATGGTGACCGCCATCGCCGTTATCTCATCTTTAATTCTTGCAATTACCGTGACCGCGCCATTGGCTGGGATCGGTTTGAGTGTGCGACGAAAACGAAGTTGGCTAGAAAATGGATTGTCGATCACACCGCTGACTTTTATCTATCGCAAGTTTCTTGGCTGGTTGATGCGAGTTCCTGTTTTGGGCGTTGTTTTAGGAATCCTTCTTCCGGTGCTTGGCTTGATTGTCGCGCTTGATTTACCCGAACAATTTTTTCCAGTGGCCGATCGAAGTCAATTTCAACTGGAAATCGAACTGGCCGCGTCTGGGTCTTTGGACAAAACCATCGAGATGGCAAATAAAGTCAGAGGCGAACTACTGGCCGATGAACGTGTCAAAGATGTTGTTTGGTTTATCGGTGAAAGCGCTCCCGTTTTCTATTACAACCTGATCCCGATTCGCAGCAATGCGTCTCAGTACGGGCAAGCCATTGTGACGTGCCATCCTGGTACCAGGATGCGTGAGTTGTTGTTGGAAAAACAGACTGAGTTGGAAGGGAAATTTCCGGGCGGATCTGTTTTGATAAAGCAACTTGAACAAGGGCCCGCCTTTTTCGCTCCCATTGAAGTTCGTTTGGAGGGAAGCGACTTGAATCGTTTGCGCGAACTTGGCGAACAGATTCGTTACACGCTTACAAAAACAGAATGCGTGCACCACACTAAAGCCGGGTTGTCAGAGATGCTGCCCAAAATCTCTTTTGCGGTCGATGAACAGCAAGCTCGATTGGCGAACCTTGATTATTTGGCGATCTCCGAAAGGATGAATACGGCTCTCGAAGGCATCACGGGTGGTTCGATCATGGACGGCACGGAAGAACTGCCTGTTCGGGTCCGAGTTTCTGGCGAGCATCGCAGTGACTTAAACAAAATTGCCTCGATGGAGTTTTTAGCTAACCGCGGACGTCAAGGAAACCGCTCCGATACGACGGGGCTTGACCAAGGTGTTCCACTCGCGGCGATCAGTCGGATGAAGCTTGAAGCTGAATACGCGACGATCACACGTATCAATGGCCGGCGAATGAATGAAGTTGAGGCTTATATAGACGCGGGTGTACTTCCCGCGACTGTCTTGCAAGAGTTCCGTGAAAAACTCAAAGCCTCTGGTTTCGAAGTTCCCGCTGGATATTCGATCTCTTACGGAGGTGCAGAAGCCAAACGCGATGATGCGGTTGATGCGTTGATTGGAAAAGCGCTGATCATCGTCACTCTCATGATTGCGTCATTAGTAATCGCGCTCGGGTCATTCCGGTTCGCGGCTTCGATTTTTATGGTGGCCGGCCTGTCGGTTGGTTTGGGACTGGGTTCGCTTTGGTTGGCAGATTTGCCGTGGGGCTTCATGAGTATCGTGGCAATCATGGGGATGATCGGCGTAGCGGTGAACGACTCGATTGTGGTTTTGTCATCACTGTTGGCGTTGCCGCCCGAACTGGCGAGTGATCGCAAAGCAATTACGAATTGCATTGTCGAAAATACGCGACACATTTTGGCAACAACCTTCACGACCATTGCCGGTTTTACGCCTTTGATTCTCAGCGGAAATGAATTTTGGACGCCGGTTGCTGTCGCGATGTCCGGCGGCGTCGGTGGCGCGACGATTATTGCGTTGATGTTGATTCCTGCCATCTACGTTTTAATTCATCGCCGAAATCTTGCGGTTACTTAGATTCCCAGAATGCTGCGACGCGAAGACGGCATGTCTCTGGGGGTGGATGAACGCTTCCTTGTGTGGGTCAAACGGTTGGCTTCCAGGCCGACGCCTCTTTTTTGCGAGGAGGTTGCCGCTGGTAGCCAATTTCACGACGGCTCAAAATTCGGATTGTTAAAGCTCACAATCGCTCAACTATTGGACGATCCGTAAATTCGGAACATTCGGATTTCTTCCCAAGAAATAGAACACCACACGACGTTTTCCAAGCCCCCCGCCCTAACTAGGTTCTATCCTCCACTAGAACGCAGTGTCTCAGAGGGCGCAGGTTCTTGGTTTTATTGACAACAATAACAAGCGATTTTAATTGGAAATGAACGCACCTAACGACCTCCGTAGTCAATTCGCGGATTGTAGTTTCGCCCAATTGACCGACGTGTATCGACTTTTGAAACAAAAGGGAGAGACTCTTGATGTCGCTGCGCTCGTAGATCTTGCTCCGCATCTGGAAAAAGAGATTCTGGAGAAGTTTCCATTTGTCGCAATGCTAGATGATGCGTTAGCAAAGGGTAAAACCGAATCAACCATCTCGACAATCCCCAACACCGTGGCCGGTTGCATCCTGAAAGAGGAAATTGGCAGAGGTGGAATGGGAGTTGTTTTCCGAGCTCACCAACCCGAACTGAACCGTGACGTCGCTGTAAAAGTTATCCAGCTCAGCGGTGACGTGAGATCTCAGAAAGATCGTTTTGAGTTGGAGCGGCACGCGCTTGCACGTTTAGAGCATCCAAATGTTATCCCGGCGTATTCGTTTACCCAGGACGATAAATACGCCTATTTGGTGATGAAGCTGATCTCAGGTTACGGACTGAATCAGCTTATGAACAACGAGGGTAACTACAAAACACAAGTTCAAATCACTCAACTGAGATCCGACTGGTCATCCCTGGCAAGAATGGGTGCCGACGTCGCTTCTGGCCTGCAGCACGCCCATGAAAATGGCTTGATCCACCGAGATATCAAACCAGCCAACTTGCTGATTGATCAAGACAGCAAGGTCTGGATCAGCGATTTTGGTTTGGCAAAAATGAATGATTTCGCCCATGCAATCAGCATGACTGGCGACGTCGTTGGTACGCCAAAATACATGGCGCCTGAACAAATTCAAGGCGTTTGCGACCCTCGGACGGACATCTATTCGCTGGGGATGACGCTCTACGAGTTGGCATCCGGGCAAAGTGCACGTGGCAGCAGTTGGAAACCGAATCAGTGGTTAGAAGGATCTCTACCGCAGGTTCAGGATGTCCGGGAGCTCAATCCAGATATTCCTGAAGGCCTCGCCCATGTAATCATGAAGTGTTGTCGTTTCCTGCCAGAAGACCGCTATCAATCCGCTGAAGAACTCGAAATTGTACTGCGACGTTTTCTCGATGGACGAGTGGCTGATCGGCGAAAGAAAAAACGAAAGCCCGACGCGATCTACCGAAAAGAGTTTCGACGAAAGGCTTCCCTTTCTATCGTGGGATCAATGTTGGCTTGTGCTGCAATTACGTTCTTTGCAATGGCACCTAAGAAAAATGAAGCCGTAGTTGCTTCCACGCCTTCTTCCACAAACATCCTTGATGCCCTCGCTGACGGTCAGCGACACACGATTGACGAACACTTCGTAAAGGCACTTCGTGATGAAATTGTAAAAGCGAGCACCGATCTCCAGCTCCCCGAGTCAGAGAGAAATGAACTCGTCACTGAAATGAATGTAGCGTATGAGCGTGCCAAGGGAGGCAAAATCGGCCCTAAGGAAATGAGGACTTTGATACAAAACTATCGAAACTCAAATCTTGGAATGGCCACTCGCGTTTGGCGAACCCAGGCAGTGATCCAAAAATCTAAGATGAGCGATATTGAAAAAGCCAAAGCTACCAAAATCCTGCAACGATTCGCGTACGTGGCGACAAAACAACGTATGGCAGAGCCTGATGCTAACAAGCTGCTCAATTCACTGACTAACGGTAGATCTGTTTCTGGCGAGGAACTTCGGAGTACGAAATTCTCGACAACTCAGGTGAGAAAATGGATCGCAAAAGTTGACAATGAAACAAAGCCATTGATTCAACCAGGAGAAGAAGTCGATGTTTCGCGCGAGATCAGAAACTTGTTTAAGGCACCTGATGATTTTTCGTCTCCTAGTGTGAAACAGTATCCGGACCACTATCAAAGTAACGGCGGGAAAAGGCAAAAACAAAAAACCTTTTCCAGCAATTCAATTCCTCGAGGAATCACAGAAGCCGACGTTAAAAAAATTGAATCTGAACTCTCTCCAGATCAGATCAAACAACTAAAAGCCAGGTTCAATGGACTCAGATAATACACCTAGGCCAGAAAATCTTGACTCCTCGAGAATCATCGAGCGGCTTCGAGAAGGCGGAGTGGATGAACTTTCCAAGCAGTTCATGCAACTGCGTCCGAGCATCCGAACCATGATCGCCTCTAGGATCCACGGAAAACTTCTCTCGCGACTCGATGCTTCAGATATTGTCCAAGAGACATTCATTCGAGCCAGCAAGATGTTGCAGAGCTACCTCGCCAATCCTACAATTCACCCAACGATTTGGTTGAGAGCACTCAGCAAGCAAATCATGGCTGAGACGGTACGGAAGCAATACCGACTCAAGCGATCACCTGAGTTTGAGCAGCACAATTTTGATTCTGATCACATGGCAGAAGTGCTTTCTGATTCCCTTGAGTCAGTAGGTCAGAAATTGCAACGTGTTGAACTGGTGGCTCGCATTCGAGATTTGCTTTTGCAACTTCCTGTGACTGATCGGGAAATTCTTGAGATGCGTCACACGGAAGTGTTTTCCTTTCAGGAAATTGGCGACTTGCTCGACATCAATATGGAAGCAGCAAAGAAACGCTACTATCGCGCTCTTGATCGTTTTCGTTCTCTTGCCAGAGAAGACTCGGTTATCGACCTTAAAAAATAGCCGGCACTCTTTGTTCAAATAGGATATCTTCGCGCGCTCGCGACGGTCCGCCAAAGCCTTACCGTCATTCCGGATGATCCTAATGTCGGGCTTGCGCTTTCGTCCGATCGGTTTTGAACGTTATTGGTTGTAGATTCCGATCAACTCGTAATAGCCGTTGAGAAGACACTACCGGTCAGACCGGAACAAGTGTTTTTGTGACGATTGCCTTAGGTCTTGTATCAGCCCAAAGACGAATAATGAATGCTTTCCTCAGAACTCTTCCAGTTATTTTGATCTGCTTGGTGGTGAATCCAAGTTTCGGTTTTCAAGCAAATTTTGACAAACAGAGTCGGTTTGTTGGGCCGGATTATGTAACTCCTTCGGCGGCAACATCACCTAACTGGATTGACTTCAACAATCCGAACGTCATTAGTGCCGCCCATGCGGTCGATGATTATCAATGGTGGAATGGTTTCGGCGACCCGGAAATTCCGAAGATCGTCGCAGCTGCAAATCAAGGAAACCTCTCACTTCAAGCTGCCTTGCTCCGTATCGAACGGCAGCACTATGAACGTTCGGTTGCCGTGGGGAATTTGTTTCCACAAGGACAAGAAGCGTTTGCTGAGTACCAGAGAAACCAGTTCAGCGACAACGGAAACCAGTTTGGTATTCCGGGGCTTGGCAATACTTTCAATTTTTACCAACTTGGTTTCAACGCAAGTTGGGAGATTGATTTGTGGGGGCGAATTCGCCGTGCTGTTCAGGCTTCGACCGCCCAGTTGCAGGCTTCTGTTGAAGATGAACGCGACATTCGATTAAGTTTGACCGCCGATGTAATCTCGGCCTACATCGAGATTCGGGTTTACCAACAGCGGATCCTCAATGCGCATGAGCAGATTGAAGCTCAAGAAAAAACTTTGAGCATCGCCAAATCTAAATTCAAAAACGGCTCAGAATCGAAGCTCGATGTAAGCCAGGCCCAAGCGACGTTGGAAGTAATTCGCTCCAGAGTGCCGGGACTTCAAAGTGAACTGCGGCATTCAAACAATCGACTTTGCTTGCTCCTTGGAATCCCTCCAAAAGATTTGGCAAATGTCATGGGAGAAGGTGGAATTCCTTATGCAACGAACGCACTTGTCGTCGGTATGCCTCGTGACCTGTTGCGGCGTCGACCAGATGTGCGCCGAGCCGAGCGAATTGTTGCACAGCAAAGCGCTTTGATTGGGGTTGCGAAAGCCGAACTATATCCCGCGTTCTCTCTAAGAGGCACGATCAATTGGCAGTCTTTCAACACTTCGAATCTGATCTCATCCGGAAGCAATGCAGGTTCGATTATCCCGGGTGTTCGCTGGGATATTTTGAACTACGGCAGAAACAAAAACCGGGTACGAGCGCAAGAAACTCAATTTCGCGAGTCCGTTATCGCCTATCGCGAAGCTGTACTAAACGCGAACACGGAAGTTGAGAATTCACTTAACGGATTTTTAAACAAGCAAGAACAAGTCGCACTTCTGGAAAAAGCAGTTGTCGCTCTCAGGGAATCTTTGGACGTTGGAGACAAGCAGTACAAAGCAGGAACGATTGAGTTTGATCGCTTGAATGACTTGCGGAAAGAATTGGTTGAACAGTTGGACGTGCTGGCCATTGAAAAAGGTAAAGCAACATTGTTTCTAATTCGAGTCTACAAAACGATGGGTGGCGGTTGGTCGATTCCACAATCGCAATTCTGCGACGTAACTTCGGTTCCAAATGTGTCCGCGAAAACACAGGTTCCTTTGCTTCAGATTCCTTTCTCACAGGAACAAGAACCCCCTTTGCCGCTGGAGATTCAAACATCACCATTGCCAAAGTTCTCTCAGGCTCCGCAGCAGCCAGTCGCGACGAAGGCTTTACCGTCACGTGAGGTCGGCGAGGTGCGAGTAATGACTGCTCAGGCTCATACGTCGATGGGCACACAGCATGTGCGAATAAACTCGATTCCCGTCATCATGGTTGGCAATGATGGAAAGTTTGAAAATTCAAACCCGGACGCTGGAGCGACCAAACATCAAGCGTTGCTGTTGCATCCGCAATATCTGACGGGCAATAAAGCTGGAACTCAACCACAGCAAACTGCTATCCAAATACGTTAATTCGTTCTCATTCGTACTTGCCTGATGCCGGAGAAATGAGCACATTCCACTTGGCGGCAAACGAAATTCTTGCAAACCGTGCGCCACCCACACTGCGTCCCGATGTCGCGAATCGTTCGCAACTGGCTCCGAACCACATTCGATGATTATGACAACGTTGATTGTTGGTTCACGTTGTCAGTAATTCTTTCAGTTAATCGAGTTGACGCAGGGCGGTTCGCATACGGGCAGAATATTTTTTTGCGTGGCAAGTTCTTGAAATTGTGTCAACCGGTGGCTGTCGTCGCTCGCGATTTTTTGAGGAACCAAGAGGCAGGCTACGGCTTTAGCTGGTGGCAATAAACTGGGCCTGATGGTAGCCTGCTATCGCTCGCTTTCTGGTGTTTCGAGCGACAAATACGGAACGGAAATTAATAGGGCCTATAGACAATGATTCATCGCCTGGCTTGGGCAACACTGGTTTCGCTGATTGTGCTCATCCTGGTAGGGGCAGTCGTGCGTGTGACGGGATCCGGGCTTGGCTGTCCTGACTGGCCAACGTGTTGGGGGTGTCTTATTCCTCCGACGAGTGTTGACCAAATCGATGTTGAGAAACTCGACATTGACAAATTCAAACGCTATGCGTCACGGCATGGTATCGATCCGGATTCGATTACCAAAGAAACCGTTCTCGACAGTTTCAATCCCGTTCACACTTGGATTGAATTTTGTAACCGGCTGACATCATTGCCGCTTGGTATTTGTTCGTTGTTGTTGGCGCTCAGTTCATTCCGAGCGAGCCGATCCAGAGGTTGGATCATCTTACTTTCTTGGTTGGGACTAATCGACGTGCTTGGAAACGCGGTGATGGGAGCGATGGTTGTTCGCAGTGGATTGCAGCCGGGGATCATCACGCTTCACATGGCGCTTGCTTTTTTGTTGATCATCATTTTGGTCACAATCATTTGGTTGTCTCGAACGCCCCGTGAAGATGTCGAAGCTAAAACGGAGCAGTCGGGTGTTTCGTCTTTCGCCTCAAACAAACTCCTCATCGCGTCGCTTGTCTTTTTCGCCTGCTTGTTTGCCGAGGGCCTCATGGGGTCCCAAGTACGTGAGCAAACGGATGAGCTTGCGAAAATTGCCGCGGGCGATGATCGACACGAATGGGCATCGCAGTTGGAATCAACGTGGATTTACAAAGTGCATCGCAGTTTCTCGTGGACATTGTTAGTAACTGCAATCGGCATTTTTGTTTGGGGGCGAACTAACACACAAGCTAAAACAAAATCGACTCCGGAACCAAAACTAATCCTTGCATTGGTCGTCGCAATGATGATCATGGGCGTTGTCATGGCTCATGTATCTGTGTTCCAAGTCGTACAGGTCGCGCACGTCGGGTCGACAGCTGTTTTGCTTGCCATCAGTTGGCATTGGTTGTTGAGATTGTTTGCGAACCGAACGATACAGCGTTTGCACCAGGCGAGCTAGAATTGATTGCAAAAGCAACGACAGCATCGGTAAGCGTTTTGGTGAAAAAGTGGCGTGGGTTCGAGGCATTGTGTTCGAGGTGCAAGTGCGGCTTGCCGGACTCGTCAAAGTTGCCGGACTCGTTAAGATGCGATAGCCCATGCCTTTGATTGCCAGTCATGGAGAAGTAGCCAAAGTCAAATTTTGGCCGATCGAACTGACTCTCACGTTGCGATTCCTTGTGGAGACTAATAATGAATAGACGTAATCTACGATATGACATCGTCATTTTGCTACTCGTCGCAACGCTTGGCTCAAGTATGTGTTTGGCTGTTCAAGAATCACAGGAATCAAAAACTGCTGACACTGACAGCGTCGAGAACGCCGATAACGTGCTCAATAAAGTCGCTTTCGAAATTTCTGACGCAAACAATATTTCAGTTCCGGCGATGCTCAACGGAGTCGATGAAGTCAGGTTAATGTTTCACACCGCCAATAGCGAAGTCGTTCTGACCGCCGCTGCCGCTGCTAAATCTGAGTCTGTGAAGTTTGAAAAATCCATTTCGATGTCGAGCTGGGGTGGAAAAACCGAAGGCAAAATCAGCGAGAGCAATTCATTGAGAATTGGCAGTCAGCAATGGGACAATATTCGCATTTTTCAGGATCAATTATCCGGACCTGGGACCGACGGGAAATTTGGACCAGATCGTTTTGAAGGCAACGTGTTTGAAATCGACGTTGATGCGAATACTCTGCGGGTTTATTCCAGCTTGCCCGAGAAAGTTAATCAGTATGAGAAACTGGCCGTCACTAATGAAAACGGAATGATGTTCATCGTTGGCAGCATCAAGGTTGCTGGCCAGTGGTGTGAGAATAAATTTCTGATTCATTCTGGCTACGGCGGCAGTGTATTGCTGGACGATGAGTTCGTAGAATCCCACGGCCTGAAGTCAAAGCTAAAGACGCTCAGTGAGAGTGAGTTGAGAGATTCAGGCGGCAACGTGTTAAAAACGAAAAAGATCGAACTTCCAATGCTCAAGGTTGGCAGTTTCGAACTGCAAAATGTTCCGACACAAGTCTTTGATGGCTCAATACGAAAGCAAAAAATGAGCGTCGTTGGTGGCGATTTTTTGAAACGATTTAATATCGTATTTGACTCAAAAAACTCGTGCATCTATTTGAAACGCAGCGAGCTATTTGAGGCCGAATTTAAAAAGTAAGTTTGGCAGTTTTCGAAGTGGTCAGCCAACCTTGTTCCAAGTTGAACCGTGTATCTTCGGCCGCGCCTAGCCAATCCGCAGCCATCGTTGTCATGGAAATGGAGGTCTTACTGATGTCTGGCCATGGCAAACCGTTAATCGCTTTCAAGCAACTGGCTTACTGTGCCAGCAGTTCCTCCACAAATTGTGGCACAATTTCTGTCGCTGGGCCGTAGTTGCTTTTCTGAAAATCACTAACGTTGTCGCTCGGTTCCAAGTTCAGCATGGCCGTTTCGGCTCCACTGGCGTTGGCTACATTGGCGAAACCAGCGGCTGGATAAACCGCGCCTGAAGTTCCAATAGAAATGAAGAGGTCACACTGTTGGAGGGCGGTCTCGATTCGCTCCATCTCAAATGGCATCTCGCCAAACCAGACAATGTGTGGGCGAAGCGTTCCCTTTGCTGAACAGCAATCGCAAATGTCTTCAACGCTCAAATCTGTTCTTATGTCTGAGACCGTGTCGCTACGCGAGCATCGCTTTTTTAGAAGCTCGCCATGAATGTGAATCATGTTCTTGCTGCCAGCACGTTCGTGCAGGTCGTCGATGTTTTGCGTCACGAGTAATACCTCGCCCGGATACTCGCGTTCCAAACGGGCCAAAGCTAAATGGGCTGTGTTTTCCTTGACGGAATCGGAAAGCAGTTGCTGGCGCCGTTGGTTGTAAAACTTTTGCACTAACTTCGGGTCTTGTTTGAATCCCTCTGGAGATGCGACTTGCTGTACGTCGTGGTTTTCCCAAAGTCCATTGCTGTCGCGAAAAGTGCTGATGCCTGACTCAGCAGAAATTCCAGCACCCGTTAGGATGACGATCCGTTTTTGTTCTTTCATTGGTTCTATCGCTAGGTTGGGTTGTGAGTTGTTTCGTTGTCGAATACCCATGGTAAAAATTTGCTAACGCGTCTAAATATTGCAAAGCAAAAGTTACATGCCAAATCAGCAAGACAGGCCTCAGCATCTAAAAGTTCGCATCGAACTTGCTCGTGCCGAGTTGGTCTCGCCGGCGTGGTGAGCAGCCGTACGAAAATTACAAAACAACTGGAGTTTATTGGCGACAGGCAATGTTTTCGGTGTCCCGCTGAAACGATCGGAAGATTTCATAGGCGGCTGCAAACCATCTTTACGCGAGTTCGCCCTTCCACGTGCCTTCCAATAAAATGACCGCATGGGCTTTGATCAGCAGTTTTCCCTCTTCCGTAATTTCAAGATCCATCGAGCCCGTTCGCTTGGAAGACTGGAATGCGCGCATCGTTTTTTTGTCTAACCGTTTGCCCCAGTACTTGGCCAAAAAAGTGTGTGTGCCACCGGTTACGGGATCTTCTTCGCCGCCGCTCCATGGCCAAAAGAATCGCGAGTGGAAATCGAAATCACTTTCAATGTCACAAGCCGTAACGACAACGCCGTGGATTCCTTGGTGGGAACTTAACAAAGCTGCAAAATCTGGATTCAGATCGGCCAGCTCGTCAGTGCTTTCGATTTCCAGCAACACGATTTCAGTTTGCCGATTGTAGGCGCAGTTTTTTACTTCGCTGACGCCAATTGCATCGATCAATGCATCGGGAACAGAATAGGTTTCGACATCGTAAAGCGGGAAATTCATTACGATTCGCTCGTCGCCTGGCTCTTTTGAGATATATAAATCTAGCGGTTCACCAGTTGTAAATTTAATTGATTCAATAGACGGTTCGTTGGCCAGTAAGACTTTGCTCGCTGCTAACGTTGCGTGACCGCACAGGGGGATCTCCATGATTGGAGAGAAATATTGAATCGAATAATGATGCTTATTTTCCAGTGGCGCTACGAATGCGGTTTCGGAAAAATTCAATTCCGTGGCAATGGACTGCATGTTCTTTTCCGATAGCCCCGTTTCGAGCAAGCAGACTCCGGCCGGATTGCCCTTGAACGGTTGGTCGGTAAAAGAATCGACAATGTAAGTTCTCATTTTTCAAGTTCTAAATTCGGTGGTACTACCATCGGTTGGGAGAAAGTCATCACCTGGGGGTGCCATTTGATGACGGAATAGGCAGGCATGGTTAATCAACGAAAGACCCAGGTACTCACAATTTTGAAATGCAAATTGAAGTCATGTTTCAGTTGACGTATTCTTTGAGCTTGATCAGTTCGCGATGTTTTTGTTCGGCTTGCTTTGATTTTTCAGTGTCTCCCATCGCAGCGTACAGCTTGCTGAGACTGTTGAAAATTCGAGCGTCGGTTGGATCAATTTTTTCAGCCGCCTTCAACGTGGCCAACGAATCGTCGTATTTTTTCAACATCCGCTGGATGATCCCGAGATTGATGTATCTTCCGATTTCCTCTGGAGAAAGTTGAACGACTCGAAGCATTGTTTTTTCAGCCTCCGCCAGTTCTTCTCTCTCCATCAAAATCTCGGCTTTGGTAGTCAGCCCTTGAGCGTTGTCAGGTTCGAATGCAAAGAGTGTATCCAGTGTCGACATGGCTTCGTCGAGTTCGCCTTGCATGATTTTGATGTTGGCCATCGAGACATAAACATCGGGATGTTTGGGGTCTAGGTCGATGGCAGTTTGGTAAGCAGCGGCTGCTTCGTCGAATCGCTTTAGATATGAGTTGGCTTCACCTATGTTTACGTGAGCCTGAAGGATGGTCGGATCGAGAGCGATTGCCTTTTTAAGTTCCCGCAGCGCGTTTCTTGATTTCCCATTTGCCATCAGCATCGCACCAAAATTCGTGAGTATAAGGGGGTTGTTTGGGGCAATTTCCGCCATGCGTTTGTAATGGTATTCGGCCGGTCCATACTGATTTTGTTTGATCATCATGGCGCCGATGCTAATTCTCGAGGAGATATTGTCCGGTTCGATCGCAGCGCAAACATAGTAGTGCCGTAGCGCTGTCTCGATGAGCTTTGGGTCTCTATTGGAATAGTCTTCTGCTAACGCGTTGTTGAGCCAATAACTATCAGGGTGGGCAGCGACAGCGTCACGCAGCATCTCGCGTCTCTCGTCCAGACGTTGGTTTCTCAACAAACTAGAGGAGGTCAATAAATACTCTAACTCTCCAGCTTTTTCATTCTTCCTCAGCAGTTTGAGGCAGAGGTCGGGATCGTCATTCAAAAATGCTCGACGCAAATTAAACCGATGCTCGTTGGTGTCGAAATATTCGAACAGCGTGCGAAGCCAGCTACCGTAGTGGCCACCCGGTCGGTTGTATTGTCGATAGGAATAATGCCATTCAAACAACGCGAACGTCATGGCTTCTTGGACTTTTTTGGGCGCCGCGACAAACTTTAGTCTGGCTTTTTTTGGATCAGACTCGATCTCAATTCCAAATGTCTCAAATGCTTTCTCGAACAACGAAACGCCCTTTCGCCCGCTTGAGTCCTCTACGAGAAAATCCAGGTTGTTGTCTTCGTTGTCGAGCATTGCTCGGTGGGCTTCGTCCAGTTGGTCAAGCGTTGCAGCCAGTCGTAGTTCTTCCGTTTCGATGTCTTCTGCGATTGCAATTTGTTTTTCGATTTCAACCTGCAGGTTGTCGACCAACGTTCTTAGGTTTCTATCTGTTTCGTCGTTGACCAGGTTTTTTGCCAATTCGACTTCGTGAAGGACATTTTCCCATATGACGGGTTCTTTTGAGTTGGCTTCGATCGCAGATTTACGTTTTTCACTGGCAACACTTAGAAAGCGGTTGATCTGATTGTTGTTTTCGCGGATCTCCAACCGTTGCTGTTCTTGGGCGATCAACTCCTTGGATTTTTGATTGCTGAAATAAGCGATGCTTGAGACAGCAGTTAGAATCAGGCCAGCTAAGGCAACTAGAAAACCCATCGCAAGACGTCTTCGTTTCTTTTCTGTTGACGCTCGCGTTTCGGCTTTCGCAAACTCAATTTCGATTTCTCGAACACGATTTTGAGCCGATGTCCGCCAGTTCACCATCACCTCGTTGACGGCTTTGGCATCAATTGGTCGGTTTTCGACATCAACTGAAAGACACTGTTGAACCAGTCCGATCAGCTGTTGATCCTGCCCCGAATTTTCAAGGCGCTGGTTAAGTTTTTTGTAGTCGGGTTTTTGCGCAAACGTAAGTGCCGCCGTTTTTTGCAGGTCACCACAAGGAGGTAACCCCGTAAGGATTTCACAGAGCATCGCGCCCAGCGCGTAGACGTCCGAGCGTTTGTCGACTTTTTCAATCAGCCCCAGCGCTTGCTCCGGCGGCATGTAACTGGGCGTGCCTATGATGACGCCCGTCTGTGTTTTCCAGCTGTCGATGTCTGGGGTGTCAGTTAGGTAGTCAGTGATTTTGTCGACTCCACCTTTCAAGGCTCGCGTCGTTTCGTCTTTGGCCATGTCAACAGAATCATGTTCGTCCGCCGTTTCAATGTTGGGGCCGACCAGTTCGTCTGATCCAAGAACCTTGGCCAGTCCCCAATCCATTACCTGTACCTCACCAAACTCACCTACCATAACGTTGAGTGGTTTTAGGTCGCGGTGAATGACTTCTTTGGTGTGAACATAAGCAAGCGTTTGGCAGATTTGCGAAAAAATCTCCAGCAACTGGTTGGTGGGAGTTTTGTCTTGAATCATTTTTGAAAAAGTCTGACCGTCAATCAACTTCATCGCGAGAAACGGCTTGCCATCGTCCAACAGACCAAGATCGTGAATCGGAACGACGCCCGGATGTTGAAGCATTCCGCAGATTCTGGCTTCTTGGACGAACCGGGAGATGGCTTCTGAGTTATGAGCCACACCAGGTTTGATAATTTTCAGTGCGACGACTCTGCGGAGGACATGGTCTTGTGCACGGACGATCACGCCCATGCCACCCTTTGCAATTTCGTTGAGGATTTCAAAGCGATCTTTTTGGGGGATCGTCAGTGATGTATCAACCGTTGCAAAGTTAGATTGGCCTCCCAATTCGCTGTTGGTCAACTCGTCAGAGAGCAACCGAATACGAGAAGCGAACTCACATTCGCTGTCGGCAATCGTTGCGAGTTTTTGTTCACAAATTTCGCATCTCTCAATATGCGCTAAAACCGCAGGATGTTCTTGTTCGGCACCGTTGAGAAATTCTCGAAGTTGTTGATCTGATAAGTGATGTTCGTCAACGGTTTGTGTGGCTGCCATCTTGTTCCGTTTTAAGTGTCAAGTTTTGTCGACTTGGAGTGGGGGTCCATACGAATCAGGATATCGTTTTTTCGAAACATTGCGAAGCTTACGTTTGGGAATTCATTGGGGATTCTTGTGTGGCAATTGAACCGGTGTGAGAAAATTTGGTGTTTCATAGGATCTCACGCTTGATATGTCCTTTCTGGGCATGGTTGTGTTTGTTGTTGGTCCCGTTGACTCTGGCCAGCGCTTTGTTTTTTGAGGCTTTCGATTGGGTGGCGGGAAAGACGAGTTGGAATCCACGATGCAAGTTCGGTTGCTCAAGAGCGCCGCCGGTGTGGAGTTTTGTACTCGCTCTCGCGACAGATCCTGTTCTGGAGGCCATTGCCCCGTGTGGGCTGGTTTCTTGAGTCCAGCGCCTTCGTGCTGTCGGAACTTCCCGTTTAAACTGAACCGACACAATTCGTTCACCTTGAACTGCAACTGGTTTCAATAAAATCGAAACTTTACAGGGAAATCGGGGTAAAATTAGATTGAATCGAACCAACCTTTTTGGAGATAAACGCGTGCACTATTTGGCTATGAATCGACTTCTCGTGATGTTTTTGTGTCTGTTCGTTTTCTCAAGTTCCGTCTGGGCTCAGCAGGACAAAACCGAAAACAAAGACAAAGAAGAAACAAAGTCTGCTGAAAAATCTACAGACGAAAAAACTTCCAAGAAAGCGGCATCTAAAAAGAAAGCACCCAAGGAAGAAAAGCCGAAGGCCACCTCTGTCCATCACCTCGCTTTATCCGGAACCTACGTCGATTTCGTAGGGGGAGCGACGCTTGATATTCAGTCTCTGGTTCTTGGTGGCGGAGCGAAACGCAAGTCGTTTTACAAGCTATGCGATCACTTGGAAAAAATCGGCGATGACGAAGACTTGGAACATATCGTTTTCGATCTCTCGGCTGGCGTCAGTTTCAATCCAGCTCAACTCGATGAGCTCTCACGACGTTTGGGGAAACTGAACGACAAAGGCAAGAAAACTTACGCTTGGCTTGAGAATGCAGAGGCAGTCCATCTGGCAATCGCTGCGACTTGCGACGAAGTCATCATGGCGGATTTCGGTGGCGTCGACATGCCTTCGGCTTCGATGTCTTCGATGTTTTTTCGCGACGCGATGGATTTGGTTGGCGTGAAGGCGTCAGTTGTGCGAGCCGGTGATTTCAAAGGCGCTGTTGAGCCCTACATGAATCCAAAAATGAGTAAGCACTTGCGTCAGCATTACCTCGACATGCTGACTTCGATCAACGATGCTGCCGTCTCGCGAATCGCTAAAGGACGTGGCTTGAAGCATCAGGATGTTCGCAAGTTGCAAGCCAAGCGGATGTTGCTTCCCAAAGAAGCCCTGCGTGCAGGCTTGGTTGATACTCTGGCACCTTACGGTTCGATGAAAGATACCATCGACAAAATGGTTGGTGGAGAAACGAAATGGCGAACACCAAAATCGACAAAAAAGGCCGTGACGATTTTCGATCTCTTCAGCCCTCGCAACGCCCGGGATTACGTAAAAGATAACTCGGTCGCCGTCCTGCATCTCAGTGGTGCAATTACTGATGGGAAAACTGGTAGCTCAGGAATCGTTTCCGGCCCTTCCGTCAAAGCAATCGAAGAATTGATCAGTAACAAACGCGTTAAGGCAGTCGTCGTTCGCGTGAATTCACCCGGTGGAAGTGCAACCGCAAGTGAAGCCGTTCGTCAGGCCTTGGTCAAACTAACGAAAGAAAAACCTGTCGTTGTTTCGATGGGGGAGATGGCTGCATCGGGCGGATATTGGATCAGTTGCATCGACGCTCCTGTCTACGCAGAACGCGGGACGATCACGGGTTCTATTGGCGTATTCACATTGAAAATGGGATTTGGCCAACTGATGCGACGCGTAGGAATTCACGAAGAATCAATCACGCTGGATGATTCTGCTTCCTTGTTTGCTATGGCAAGAGATTGGGATGAGAAAGATGTTGCTTCAATGCAAAGCTCAATTGATTCCATCTACACTCGGTTCTTGAAACTCGTTGGCAACGCGAGAGGCATGGATATTGAAAAAGTCAAACCGATTGCTGGCGGCCGAGTTTGGTCAGGAACCCAAGCGAAAAAGCTCGGTTTGGTTGACGAAATTGGCGGTCTCGACGATTGCCTGAAGCTTGCCGTGAAACGTGCCAAGCTCGATGAATTCAATGTTATTCATCGACCAAAAGTTTCCAGCGGAATTGATTTGGGCGAATTGATGGGCGGAGGCGATGACGAAATTTTCAACAACATGTTCTCATCGGCTGCGTTGAATTTGCTTTCTCGCACGGTTGGTGGCGACACGTCGAAGAAAGTTTTGCGTGACGCATGGGACAATGCTGGTTCTCGTCCAACGGTTTGGTTGTTGAATGACGCGGCGATTCGAGTTAAGTGATTCGCGGTCAGAGTTTGAATTTTCAGTAAAGTCAAAAAGCGGCTGGGCTTCTAAAGCTTGGCCGCTTAAACTTTTGGTGCCCTTAGGTTGGGGCGACAACAGCAAGCAAAACTGCCAACACAATAATAGCGAACGCTTGGGAGCGACCGTGGACAGACTGATTGGGATATTCTGGAACCGTTCTCAACAACGGTTAAGAGCTGGATGGCGTGTGGTTTTTCAGTTCGTCGTGGCGGCCGCCTGCTTTATTGGTTTCATGATTGGGACTTCGATTGCCTTCAAAATGGCAGGCGTTGATACCTCTAGTCCATGGTTAATGATGCTCGGCGGAGTCGTGCAGAATGTCATTTTTGGGGCGATCGTAATTCTCGCTTGCATCTTTCTTGACCGCCGACGAAGTTTCAAAGATCTCGGTTTGCGAATCGATAGACGGTGGTGGATGGATTTGTTGGGCGGGCTGCTGGTGGGCGGTGTTCTAATGGGCGTCATTTTTGCAATTCAATATCAGCAAGGCATGATCACGCTCGGCGAATCTGCATTCGATTGGAATCAGATCCTGCTGTTCCAACTTGGATGGTTCGTCACGATGTGTTTCGTTGGAGCGGGCGAAGAACTTCTCTCGCGCGGTTATCAGTTGAAAAATTTAACAGAAGGTTTTCAAAAGTTCGGATTCTTCAAGAGCTTTCTTGTTGCATCCGTCGTTAGCTCAGCAGTCTTTGGCGTGTTGCACATGATGAACCCAAATGCGACCGTGATTGCGACAGTTTCGATCATGCTGGCTGGGCTGATGTTTTGCGTTGGCAGGATCTGCACTGGTAGTTTGGCCGCTCCGATCGGAATGCACATCGCTTGGAATTATTTCCAAGGTGCAATTTTCGGGTTCCCTGTCAGTGGCCAGAAAATGCAAGGTAGTCTGTTCACGATCGACAAAACAATTGATTCGCCATGGTCGGGAGGTGAGTTTGGTCCAGAGAATAGTTTGATGGGGTTGATTGCAATTCTCATCACCACACTTGTGTTTGTGTTTTGGCCAAAGACGAAAACAAACTACAAAGAGAACCTTGTCGATATGGTGCGGTTTCGTCGCCGAGTGCCGACTGGTAGTAACTCGAACACCATTGCCGCTGGATAGTAGTAATCGCTAAAGATAGATTTGCCGGTTCCGACTCGAAAGTTGACCTTGGTCAGAACGATGCTATCTCTGGCCAGTCTAGAGATTGCTGATCAATCCATCTGAATCACCAAATCGGTCTAACGAACGGACGCCCATTTTCTGAGCCAGGGAAAGGTGAAGGTTGGTCAGCGGAATTCCTTGGTGGTCGACGAACCGTCCGGAATTCAATTTGCCACCGCCTTTTCCTGCAAGGATGATCGGAAGGTCGTCATGCGTGTGCCGATTGCCATCCGCATTTCCACTACCAAATAGCACCATAGAATTGTGAAGGATGGAATTGCCATCGATGTCCTTGATTGAATCCAAGCGGTTCAAAAACTTGGCAAACTGTTCGACATACCAACGGTCGATTCGCTCGATTTTCTCGATCCGTTCTTGTTTGTTTTGGTGATGGGACAGTTCGTGGTGGCCCTCTGAGACACCAATGAAATCGTAGGAGCGATTGTCACCGTCGTGTCCAAGCATCAAAGATGCCACGCGAGTTGAGTCAGTTTGAAACGCGATCGCGGTTAGTTCGTACATCAGTTCCACGTACTCGGCGTGCGAACGTGGAATGCCGTTGGGTGTCTCCATTTTCGGATCTTTGGGGTCGCCAAATGACTCGGCTCGCTGAATTCTGCTTTCGAGCTCGCGAACGCCAGTCAAGTATTCGTCGAGCTTGCGTTTGTCCGAACGCTGCATTCGTTTTTGCATTAGTTTTGCGTCGGCCATCACGAAATCCAGAATGCTTTTTTGAGAAGCTAACCGGTTTTGAAAATTCCGAGTCCTTTCGGCCGCCTTGCCGGCTCCAAAAAGTCTTTCAAAAACTAGCCGAGGATTGCATTCTGTCGCCATCGGTGTCGATTCGGATTGCCAAGAGATGTTGTATTGATAGGCGCATGAATAACCAGAGTCGCAATTGCTTGATTGGCGAATCGGGTCCGAAGCTAGTTCAAGCGACGGAAATCGTGTGAGGTGGCCAATTTGACTGGCAATAACTTGATCGATTGATTTTCCTGCACGAATATCGGTAGCACTTTTCTTCAGTCGAACGCCTGTCAAGAAAGTTCCATTTCCACGAGCGTGGTCGCCGGCTCCGTCTTGGCGTCCCTCTGCGCTTTTGTTGTCGAGACCTTTGAGGACCTGAATGTTCTGCTTGGCATCCTGGAGTGGCATCAAGGTTTGGCTCAACTTGAGATTTTTCTCGTTCGCCGTCGGCCACCATGCACTTGGAATCGCTCCGTTGGGAAAAAACATAAACGCGGTGCGTAGCGGTGCACCCGTCGCGGTCGTTGCCAGTCCGCCTGCTGAACCACCTGCAATCGTGGCACTCGTCGCGGCGGGCAGTAGCGACTCCATTGCAGGTAGCGCAACGCAGGCTCCGAGTCCGCGGAGGAATGATCGTCGAGATGGCGTAAGCTTTTTCATATGACATTCAATTTCTTTATGGCATCGGATGAGCAAAAAATTAACGACGTTCAAACCCTGAATTCAAACGGGGCTGACTTGCGTTAAGTGTATTGTAGTTGTCGTCTTAGTCGTTGGATTCTTCTGTTTCTGATTTGGCGGTGCGTTGAAACGCGGCTGATTTCACAATGCCGTAAATTAACTCCGTCGCCCTACCCTGTTTCGATTCCAGTTTGTCAACGATTTCATCCACCA
Source organism: Mariniblastus sp. (assembly GCA_045105295.1). GTDB lineage: Bacteria > Planctomycetota > Planctomycetia > Pirellulales > Pirellulaceae > Mariniblastus. The sequence continues at coordinate 15,640 of JBGCDK010000147.1, read as the reverse complement.
CGGGAATATCTTCGTGTTCAACGGAACGTCCCAGTGCATAGGTTAACATTTTCTCGGTGACGCACCGGTAAAAGTCCGTTTTTCGATTCGTCGCAAGGATCTTTTTAAGCTCACCGATGTTGTCGAACGATTCGCCAGTGATCAAAACGCCTTTTGAATTGATCGATTGACCAAGCTCTTCAGTTCGAAATTTTCCCATCGCGTTAAAATTTTCTAACGCCAAACCTAGGGGGTCCATTCGATTGTGGCACGAGCTGCAGTTGGGATCTTTGCGATGTAGTTCAAGCGATTCTCGCAAGCTCAATTTCTTCTCTTCGTCTTCGGTGATGTCTTCGAGTGCAGGAATGTCCGGCGGAGGCGCCGAGGTCGGTGTTCCCAGTAAGTTCTCCAGAACAAACAGCCCGCGTTTGACCGGTGAGGTTCGATTAGGATTCGACGTTACTGCAAGAATGGTACCCTGAGTCAGGATGCCACCGCGGACGCTGTCGGCCGGAAGTTCGACACGCCTCATTTCTCGGCCTTCAACACCATCGATTTGATAAAGCTTTGCAAGCGACTCGTTGAGAAATGTGTAGTTGCTGTCGAGGAGTTCGAGCAAACTACGATCGTTTTTCAGAATGTAGTCGAGAGACATTTCGGTTTCGGCTCGCATCGCACGGCGGATCGTTCCATCGAAATCAATTCTGGGGCGTCGAAACAGTGTGCGAAACTGAGAACGCAAGTCCTCGTATTCTTCAGTCTCCGATTCTGTTCGGTCGGAACCTTTGCGAGACAGTAATCTGAATCGATCACGTTTCTTATCGAGTTCCGGCTCCGGTTTAGCATCGCGTCGTGCAATCGAGCGCGCGTCGATCGGAACTGATTCGATTGACCGAGCCTGCAACCATTGGCCGGCAAAGTTCTTGGTCAGGTTGGAAGACCTTTCGTCCGCCAGCATTCGCGCGACTTGAGCATCGAGATTCGCCCGTAATTTCCCTTCCTTTGCTAACGTGACCAATTCATCGTCTGGCATGGAGGACCAAAGGAAATACGAAAGCCTCGACGCCAGCGAATACTCGTCAATTAATGGAAACTGAGATTTGTCTGATTGCAGTGCAAACTCTTCGCGAAAAACAAACCGCGGTGATGCAAGAATGGCTGTCATGCCTTTCGATATGCCGGACTCAAATGTTTCGCCTTCTTGTTGGTAAGTAAATTCTGCAAGGTCGGCCAATCGTTGAAGTGTTTCGTTTTCGACCGGCCGTCGAAAGGCACGTTCCGCAAACTTGCCCAGCAGCTCGATCGCATATTGGCGCTTCGCCGCGGCGTCATCGGGAACCGATCGTGGGAAATGGTGATCGTACCCCTCTGGTTTGACATGATGCTCGACAGCCATTGGCCCTTTCACGCTGAAGGACGAGAGCAATAGTTCCAAGTTTCGCACCTGCTCCGTGTCAGAAACAGGTTTGACGAAAACCTCTATCGTGTGACGTCCCTTTTTCAGTTTGCGATCGAACTCAAATTCAAAATTCTTTCCGCCGTGGCGAGCAAATTTTCTTTTCAGCAGTTCTTCCCCATCAAAGAGGAACCGAAGTTCACACTCGTTCAAATCAAAAACGTTGTCCACATAGTCTTCGCCAGCAAACAAGTTGAGGCTCAGTTGATAGTCGCCATCTAGAGCAATTTCAAGGTCGGATTTTGCAGCTGTCGATTCGTAGTACGAAAGCTTCAATGACCCACGCCGAGTGATTCTGTCTTCGCGAGGCGGTTTTTGTTCGAACTCGCGGCCGCGAATCTGGGTTTCTCTAACAATTTTTGAAGTGGTTGGTACGGTCGAGCCAATGATGTCTTCGGCGGCGTCAAAATACTTCTCAAGCAGCAATGGTGAAACAGAAAGCACATCACCAATGTTGTCAAAACCATGTCCCGTGTCATCGGCCGGGAACTTTAACGCTGTGTCGAAATCGACGCCTAGTAAGTCGCGTATTGTGTTTCGATATTCAACCCGGTTAAGCCGACGAATGGTCAGCGAGCCCGGGTTGGGTTGGCTGGGATCAAGGCCAAGCGGTTGGCGAATGATCCACGATTCCAGTTGTTCAATTTGATTTTTGTCTGGTTGAAGCTCGTCGATCGGAGGCATTAGATTGGCTCGGACTTGCTTCAGCGCGCGATGCCAAGTTTTCGCGGTGAGATCTTTGTCGTTGGACTCAAGCAATTCGTCAAACGCGATACCTCCTTCGTTTGTGCCGTCGCTGTGACAGTCGAAACAGTGGTCTTCCAAAAACGGTTTGATCGATTCGACAAAGTCACTTTTTTGATAGATCGTTTCGTCGTCCGAAAAGCAATCTCTGGGCGCGATAAAGACCGTGGCGATCATGATCGCGCACGCAAGAGTTCGCCAGATCGTAGCGACGTGCTTTGTCTTGCGATGGGGCCTGCGGGAATTCGGCAAAGTATCCGAAGGGCAATTTTTGAAGCTTAAGAGCATTCTTGACTCAATTTGGAAGCGAGAACCGAAGCTCTGCGATTTTAGCACAACCTCAAGGAATCAATTGTGACTGACCTTCAAGAAACAGTTGAACGTGAAGTGCGAAACACTGGGAGGATTTCAAACGTCAGTAAACAGTCACTTTATTAGATCGGCACAATTCGAAATCCAATTTGAGTTTGGAAATAGATTCTTTCAGCTAGTCCGCAATGTTCGCCGGAACGGTTTGGCTTATTTCGTTTGTGCCTGTTTGGCGGTGACTGGCAAGCTAAGAATTGAGAGTTGGTTGGCTAGAAAACCGAGCTTCAAAGTGCAAACTTTGTGACTTCGTAAACTGCCGACCTTGGCCTGAACGTCCAATACCACAGTCAACGTCAGCAAAATGGCATACAATTTGCAAATGACTGTTTCTAGAAATAACAATTTCTGAAATTTTGGCAGAATCCCGCTGGGAAAATCGCATAGTCTGCGACTATCTAATGCGCCTGAGGCTTTCCGCAAGTCCAAGAAAATGAACCAGGAACCAATTTCGATGCCCGCGACCAACGATCAAATCAATCAGCTCACCGAAAAAATTCAATCGACAAGTGCTCCCTTTCATCGCATCGTCGAACAGGTCAATCACGTTCTGGTCGGGCAAGAAAAATTGGTGCATCGCATGTTGATCGGTTTGTTGACCGGTGGCCATCTGCTGATCGAAGGCGTTCCAGGATTGGCGAAAACGACTGCCGTAGCGAGCCTTGCCAAAGCCATCGCTACAGGGTTTCAGCGTTTGCAGTTCACGCCTGATTTGCTTCCCGCCGACTTGATCGGAACGCTCGTTTATCGACCGCAAGATCAAACGTTCGTTGTGCAAAAGGGGCCGATTTTTTCGAACTTGATTCTTGCCGATGAAATTAACCGCGCTCCTGCCAAAGTCCAAAGTGCATTGCTCGAGGCGATGCAAGAAAAACAAGTGACGATTGGCACGGAGACATTTGAGTTGGATAAACCCTTTCTCGTTATGGCGACGCAGAACCCAGTCGAGCAAGAAGGAACTTATTCGCTTCCCGAAGCCCAGACCGATCGCTTCATGCTGAAAGTTATCGTCGACTATCCCAATCGAGACGAAGAGCTTCAGATCCTGCGACGCATGAGTAAGACCTCTGCGAATTTTGAAGTGCAAGCCGTAACATCGCCCGAGCAAATCATGGCAGCCCGAGACTTGGTCGACGAAATTTATGTTGACGAAAAAGTCGAGAACTACGTGGTTGATTTGGTGATGGCGACACGAAACCCAGAGGCCTATGGTTTGGCTCTCAAGGATCTAATTCAATTCGGCGGATCGCCGCGGGCAACCATCAACCTGATGTTGGCGGCTCGTGCGAATGCATTCCTTGGAGGCCGTGGCTATGTGACGCCACAGGACGTCAAAGATATTGCGATGGATGTTTTGCGCCACCGTGTCATGATTACTTACGAAGCAGAAGCCGAAGACCGCACCAGCGAGTCGATCGTCCATGAGATTTTGAATCACGTGCCAATTCCGTGATCTAGTTTTAGGATAGAACGACGGACAGCCAGTAATCAGCAAGAACTCAGAAGCAAAACTACTTTATATAACAGTCATGATTCCACGCGACGTTATCCGAAAAATTCGACGCATTCAAATTCGCACATCGCATAAAGTGGATGAGTTGCTCGCCGGTACATGGCATTCGGCTTTTAAAGGGCGTGGAATTGAGTTTGAAGAGGTCCGCCCTTATCAAGTCGGCGACGATGTTCGCGCGATCGATTGGAATGTTACCGCGAGAAGCGACCAGCCTTACATCAAACTTTTCCGAGAAGAACGTGAGTTGTCCGTCATGCTTCTGGTGGACTTGAGTGGTTCCCAAAATTTTGGAACTCAAGAACAAACCAAACGCGAGGTCGTCACAGAGCTAGGCGCGACGTTGGCGATGTCTGCGATCAAAAACAACGATCGTGTCGGACTGACTCTTTTTACCGACGACGTTGAAAAAAGTATTCCACCGCGAAAAGGCTCGCGCCACGTTCTCCGTTTGATCCGAGAGTTGCTCTATTGCCAACCCGTCTCCAGTGGCACCGATGTGCGGGCTGCACTTGATTACTTGAATCGCACAGCAAAACGTCGAAGTGTTGTTTTTCTGATTAGTGATTTCCAAGACGACCAGTTCGAATCGGCACTCAAGGTTGCGTGTCGAAAACATGATTTGATTCCAATCGTAATCTCGGATCCGCGCGAGGGTGAAATGCCTAACGTGGGACTCGTGCGATTGCGGGACGGTGAGACCGGTGAAACGGTTGTTCTCGATACTGGCAGTAGGAAAAATCGTGGCCTCTACAAACAACTGTTTGAAGAGCAGTCCGCGGCTCGAGATTCGATGTTCCGACGTTTGAATTTGCAGCCGATTCATTTGGAAACCGGACGTGACATCGTTGAGCCGTTGCGTCGGTATTTTCATCGCAGGGAGAACCGGCGATGAAAAAATGGATAATGAATTTGCCGAGGACTCGCTTGCATGTGCTGCCCGTGATTCTTGGATTCTGGCTCGTGGCAGGTGGGCTTTGCAGTGCGGCGGCGATCGCGGCGCAGGCCAAAGCCAACTCTGATGTTGGGCCAGAAATTTCGGCCACGGTTTCAAGAAACTCCGTCCAAGTTGCCGAACCTTTTTCGCTTGAAATTCAATGTGTTGCTCCCGCGATGTCAAAAGTCGTATTCCCGCCGGAGGCGAAACAGATTGGCGACTTTGATGTAATCGAAGTCAGTGATGCCTTTGACGTGCCAGGTTCCAGTTCGGATGGACTGAGAACTTGGACGCGAAAGATGACTCTGGAAAGCATCGTTACCGGGCGGCTTGAAATCCCTGCAGTAGAAATTCAAGTTTCAGTCACGGGGCGATATGATGGGCTGTCGACAAAACCGCTTGAAATCGAAGTGCTCAGTGTGCTTGAAGATCGTCCTGATCCCACCAGCTTTCGAGATATCAAACCGCTCGTTGAACTGGAGCTTGCTGAGGAAAAAACGACCGCATGGAGATGGTGGGCTGGCGGAATAATTGGGCTGACATTTTTGGCTGGTTGTGCTTTGTTTGCGACGCGGTTCCGCAACCGGCTAACGCCGCAGCAATGGGCGACGGAGCAGTTGAATAAGATCGAGTTTGAATCGCGAGAGCAGGACGGTAAAGCGAAGGCTGAGTATGTGACGGGCCGTGTTGCATCAGTGGTGCGAGATTTTCTAGAGATGGAGTTTGCCATTCCGGCTTCGACCCTGACAACGTCGGAACTCGTTGAGGCGGTCCATGCACGTCAAATCGGCCAAACGGAAACACGCGATGCGATGCGGGAACTTTTTGCGATTGCCGATCAAGCGAAGTACGCGGGGCTGAGTTTATCAAGCCAGAGAATTGATGCCGTATCCGAGGAAGCCCGTGAGTTGATTCGGGAAATTGCCGCGACACCAACCACTGTTGAGAGGAATTAGCGAATCCATGTTCCACTCGCCCTGGTATTTTTTACTGCTACTTTTGCTGCCATTGCTGGCGTGGCGAATGTTCGCAAAACGTCGCCAGTCCGCTGTTGGGTTCAGTTCAGTGGCGTTGGCGAAACGAATGTCCCCTACTCTCCGTCAACGAATGACTTGGTTGCCGCCTGTTTTGACGCTCGCCTCGATATTGTTTTTGATCATCGGGTTGGCGCGGCCGCGGGAAGGCCGAGAACAAACCGTTGCCGATAGTGAAGGGATTGCGATTGAAATGGTCGTGGATCGCAGCGGAAGTATGCGGGCGATGGACTTTAAGATCGATGGCGATAATGTTGACCGGTTAACCGCGATCAAAAATGTTGCAGGAAAATTTGTTAGTGGAGGTGATGACCTCGACGGGCGATTCAGTGACTTGGTCGGGCTGATTACTTTTGCCGGGTACGCTGATGGGCAAACACCACCAACGTTGGACCATTCGTTTTTAGTGAGCAAGCTCAACGAAACAGAAATTGTTGAGCGTCGCAGCGAGGACGGTACCGCGATCGGCGATGCGATTGCTTTGGCGGTGGAAAAATTAAACGCACTGGACGATCGGCAAGACGAAAAAGTAAAAAGCAAAGTCATTATTCTTTTGACCGACGGTGAAAACACTGCCGGCGAACTCGAGCCAATCCAAGCTGCCGAGATTGCACAAACGATGGGCATCAAGGTTTACACGATCGGCGTTGGTACTCAGGGCCAGGCTCCGTACCCAGTCAGGGATTCGTTTTCCGGACGTACAACAATTCGAATGATGGCCGTAAACATTGACGAAGCCACATTGCGAAAGGTGGCTGACACGACGGGGGGGAAGTATTTTCGAGCGACCGACACGGATTCGCTGTTCGGGATCTACGAGGAAATTGACCAGCTTGAAAAAACAAAAGTCGAAGCTCGGCATTTCACCGATTACCGCGAGTTGGCCGTCCAGCCCTATCGCACCGCCAACAGTTGGACGGGGGGAATTGCCGTGCCTCCGATGATTTTGATCGCTTTCGTATTGCTGTTTTCCAGAGTGGTGTTGCAGCACACTTGGTTGAGGGAGTTGGGGTAGTGGTTGGGAGTAGTCAGTAGTCAGGTGCGTTGGTTTTTGTTCGTGGTTGGGTTAGAGCTTGAGAGATTGAAAATTGAACGACTTTGAAGTTGGCAATTGGAATTACATTTACCTGCTCGCGTTGGTGGCGATTGGATTTGCGGTCACGTCGTATGGGATATTTGTGCGCAGGCGTGCGGCCAAGAGTTTCGCTTCTTCCAAAATTATCGATCGACTTGTTCCGGCGACGTTTGCGAAAAATCTAGTTTCGGGATTGATGGTCACAGCATGCCTCGGGCTCATGGCGACGGCTCTGTTGGACATCCGTTGGGGGAAGACTTGGCAAGAAGTTCCTCAGAAGGGAATCGAAGTCATGTTCGCTCTCGACATTTCGCGAAGTATGTTAGCTGAGGACACTTCGCCAAATCGGCTTGCACGTGCGAAACAGCAAATCAGTGACATGATCGACGAAATGACAGGAGATCGTGTGGGGCTGGTTGTGTTTGCTGGTGAAACTCGGCAGTCGGTTCCACTAACCACACACTATGATGACTTTAAACAAGTTCTTGAAACGGTTGGGCCTCACACCGTCCGCCGCGGCGGTTCGAGATTGGGCGACGCGATCACAGCCGCTGCCGATGCATTTATTAGCAAAACGAATGACCACAAAGCAATCGTGATCTTTACGGATGGTGAAGACCAAGAGAGCAATCCCGTCGATGTTGCAAAGTCACTTCACCAGGAAGCTGGCGTCCGGATTTTCACTGTTGGTTTGGGCGATATCGAAAAAGGAGCCCGCGTCCCGGACGACGTATCTAGAAGTAATGGCTACATCAAACACGACGGACAGCAAGTGTGGTCTAAAATGAATGGCCAGATACTTTCGAAAATTGCAACGGAAACCAATGGTGCATACATTCCTGCCGGAACGAAGCGCGTCAATATGTCCGACGTCTATCACGGATATGTTGCCAACGTCGAGCAAACTGAATTTGAAACGGCAAAAATCAATGCGTACATCGCTCGGTATCAATGGTTTTCATTTCCTGCGTTGATTCTTTTGTTGGCGGAAGTGTGGTTCATGTCTCGAGGCAAGCGTAATTCGATTTTGAATGCGTCATCCAAAACAGGAAGCGCAGTCAAATCGAATCTGCCGTCAACACAACCAAAAACAAAGGCGGCATGATGAAAATGGAGAATCTTTTGACAGACGGCCGGTTTCGAAAAATCGCGTTTATCTGCATGTTATGCATCGCGCTTAACATTGCACTCGGGGCTACAGCACCAGACCTTGCGCAGGCTCAGTCGGATGTTTCCTCTCTTGAACCCGCTGCAAAAATCAATGCGGCCAATCAATTGGTTCGTGACGGAAAATTCACAGACGCCATCGACGCGTATTCAGAAATTGAAGCCAACACCGAGCAAGTGCAATTGGATTACAACTTGGCGATTGCTCACTATCGCAACGGTGATTTTGATGCAGCCGCAACGCTGTTCTCAGACGTTGCTGGCGCAGCAGACAAATCCCTGGCTTTTAACAGTCAATACAATCTTGGGAATTGCCACTATTCAAAAGCACTCCAGCGCGTTCAACCTGCTCCGAAACAAGTTCCACCGCAAATTAAGCCGGAAGATAAAGAAGCCGCCATCGGGGATCTCCGTTCGGCCATTTCGGCCTATCGCAGTTCACTTCGTGGGAACCCGGACAACCCTGACGCCCGTGCGAACATAGAACTCGCAGTCGCGTTGATCAAAAAACTAAGCGAGGAAAAACCGCCGGAAGAAGATCAAAAGGAAGAACAAGAGAACCAAGAACAAGAGAACCAAGAACAAGAGAACCAAGATCAAAAGAACCAAGATCAAAAGAACGAAGACAAGAACGAAGACCAGCAGAACGAGAACGACCAAAAAGAGAAAGAAGCTGATCAACAAGAAAAGGATCAGCAACAGGAAAACAAAGAAGAAAACGACAGCGAAGAAAACGATCAGCAAAAGGACGAGAAATCCGAGCAAGGTGAGAAGAGCCAGCAGGATTCAAGCGGACAGCAAGGAAAGTCCGAAGACACAAATGAATCCGAGTCAGGAAGTGATTCCAAAAACGAAACTGAGCCTCAGCAATCGCAGGATCCGAAACAGGATGGTCAGCCCCAAGGGAAATCGCAACGCAATAACCGACCACAGGGTGATTCTGGTGACCCCAGTGACGATTCGAAAAAAGAACCTGGAACTGAGGGCGAGAAGGATGACAAGCAAGGTCAGAAGTCTCCAGCTGGCGAGTTGACTTCCGACAATCAGCAACAAACCGGTGTCGCCGATCAAACATCCGAAGGGGAGGCGGGCGAAAAGGAAATGAAGCTAATGACGAACCAAGAAGCTCTCAAAATGCTTCAGTCTGTTCGCGATCGGGACATGCTTCGGCGTTTGAAACTGCTCCAACGTGAACGGTCGCGGCGGATTCCAGTGGACAAAGATTGGTAAAGCAAAGCCATAGAAAAATGAGAACGAAACTTCCCATCTACAAACTGACCGTGTTTGCTTTCTTGGCATTCGTGACGCTTTTCGTATCCACCGAACAGGTCGCGTTTGCGCAGAAAGTCGAAGTGCGAATATCGTCTCGTGAAGCCTTCGTCGGTGTACCTTTGGTCCTTGAGGTCGTCATTCGCAACGCGGAGAAGTATGACATGCCCGAGCTGCCAGAGATCAAAGGATGCGAGATCGAATCTGCTGGTACACCATCACGCAGTTCTCGTATCACAATCATCAACGGGCGGCGGAGCGAAAGTCAAAGCGTCACGATGCGCTATTTGATCACCGCACGTGAGCCCGGAACGTTTGAGATTCCTGAGTTTGAAATCGTTGTCGATGGAAAAAGGAAGGGTGTCAAGCCGATCCGGTTTGTTGCCACAAAAAGTGAGACAGGCGATCTTTTGTTTGTCGAAATTAAGGGCGGAAAAGACAAGGTTTATGTCGGCGAGGAGTTGGATCTAACTTTGAAAATTTGGCTTAAACCGTTTAGGGATCGCGGTAAAAAAATCACTCTCTCCGAAGGCAATATGTGGCAGATGGTTTCTGAGCGAAGCTCGTGGGGCAGTTTTGGAAAAACACTTCAGGAGATGTCGGACAACAATCAACGCCCGGCAGGCAAGGAAGTTCTGCGAGTCGATGAGGACGGCGAAGAGCGAGCCTATTATCTTTACACGATCGAAGCCAAGGCGTATCCGACACTTCCCGGGAAAATCAACGCGGATGACGTGCAAGTGATGGTTAGCTACCCGAGTGCACTTGGCCGCTCGCGCGATCCATTCGACTCAATGTTTAATCGGGGACGTCTGACTGTGACGGCGGCACGTCCGATCGTGGCTGAAGCCCAAGTCGATTCGACAGAGGTTTTGCCGATCCCAACCGTAGGTCGCCCCGATGACTATCGTGGTGCAGTGGGCACTTATGCGTTGGATATCGTCGCTAAAGGGCAGGAATTTAGCGCTGGCGATTTGATTGCTTTGAACATTGCGATTCGAGGCGACGGCCCGATGGAATTGGTACAGGCACCGCCGCTTTCAACACTTTCGAATTTGACAAAAGACTTCAAAGTTTCCGATCAGCCGCTGGCCGGATTCGTCCAAGGCGATACTAAATATTTTTCGACCAGCATTCGGCCTCGTCGCGCTGGAATCACGGAAATTCCAAGTATCCCCTTCAGCTTTTTCAATCCTGAAACAGAGTCATTCCGAACGGTTTACAGTAATCCCATTTCGATTATCGTCACCGAATCAGAAACGTTGGCGCTTGATTCGATCGTCGGGAATTCGCGATCCGATTCGGGTGCGTCGGATGACAAAGGCAATGTTGGCGGTCCGGGAGGCCCCGATTTTTCGAACCACTTATCTGACTCTGTGTTGAAATCGCAGGGGCGATCCAGCGATATGGTTTGGATTGCATTGGTCGTTGTGCCGCCACTGGTTTGGCTTGTTTCGTTTGTGGTTTGTCGGCGCGAATCTATCGCCGCTGTTCTGCCAAGCCTCAAGTCAGCGAAAACTCGTTGCCGAAATGAAATTGATCAAGCCTCGTCTTATGAGCAAATCGTCGCGTCACTGTCTCGTTTCGTTTTAAAAAGTTTCAAACAGCCCAACTCGAAACTGGCAACCAACAAACGAGCGAATTCACATGCTGCAGTTGGCACGCTGAGAACTGTTGGATTGCAAACGGTAGCCAATGAGTTGGAACTGTTTTTCTCTAAGTGTGAACGAGGGGATTTCGAGTTTAGCGGCCGTGAATTCCAAGAAGTTCAACGGGAAGCAAAATACTTCACAACGAAAATAGAGACAGAATTTGAATCTTCAGGTAAAGCCGCGCGAAGCAGGCTTAAGGATCGAATGAGTTTGCAAACTTCAAAAAAACGCGCCAGTCGAGTTGGCAGGGCTGCAGGGATGCTGTTGATCGCCCTGTTGGCTCCGGCCAGTCAGCCAGCCATCGCGCTTGGTGTGGGCACGAGTGCAACGGTTGAATCGCAAGACGTAGAGAATATAAAAGGCTCAGGAAATACGAATTTGAAATTGGATTTGTCTACTTCACAGCAGAAAACGATTTTCACTGAAGCGAACCAAGCGTACTTGGCTGCTGAGGAAAGTATGAAAACAGACTCGGTCGACGCGATTGACGGTTTCGTGGTGGCGGCGAAAAAGTATCAGATGCTCGTCGATTCGGGAATTCGAAACAGTCGCTTGTTCGCCAATTTGGCTAACTCCTATTTGCAGTCAGGCGAGCTTGGGCGAGCGATCGCGAATTACCACCGCGCCCAATTGCTTGATCCCGCGAATCAACAAGTTAAATCGAATCTTCAATTTGCCGTTTCAAAAATCGAAGGAACAGTTGAACCAAAAAACGAGTCGACGCCAGGTGGATTCGGTCTCCGAAATACTATTTCCAAAATTCGCGACGCCAACGATTGGTTATTGGGAAACGTTGGACGTAGCGTGATCGTTTGGGCTCTTGGGATTGCCTCGGTTTTGTTTTGGGGGTTGTTGATCGCCAGGAATTTTGGGTTGCAAATTCCAGTATTGCGTTTGGTTTGGTTTCCCCTGTTGGTTTTGGCCGTTGCTTTGACATCGGTGTTGCTTGACAAAAATTCCATTGGGAATTCGCAGTTGGGGATCGTTGTCTCAAAACAATTGACGTTGCGATCCGGCGCTGGTGGTCACTTTGAAGCGCTGTCGGAAATCGAAACGGCGGAGGGGCAGGCGGTAAAAGTGTTAGGGCGTCAGGCAGATTGGATGCAGGTGAAATCCGCCAGTGGCCAAGTCGGTTGGGTCCCGGCCAAGCAAATTGAAAACGTCGATATGTAGTTGGCCGGTTCGTCTAATTTGTCTGGTCTACTCACCGAATTCTTGCGTCAATAGCCTTGAGCAATTGTTGCCTTTGGTTGCTTTCTTGTTGTGCGTCCATGCGTTAGGCTGGTGTGAACTTTCCTGCCATGTCCAGCACATTGAGTCCTATGAATTCGTTTTGGTCCAAACTTCGATTGAAGTGGTATCTCGCGACTCGGTCGCTCAACTACGGCACCGATTTTGTTGAGTTGCTGTACCGGATATATCTCAATCACAACAAGATCATTCACTTTCGCAATGGTCAGCCAGTTTTTTCGTTGATGACCCCGGCGCTCAACAGCAAACCGTCGGCTCACTTTATTTCGCGAATTCTCTATCGCTCGATTCAGAATCGAAACTTTCCAAACTTGATGAGCTTTGCCGTCAACGATGTTTGCAACGCCGCGTGCGAGCATTGCAGTTTCTTTTCCGCCGTTGAGGAGAAGGGGCGCGCGAATCTAACGCTTGATCAAGCATCCAATGCGATTCGCGAAGCCCAGGAATTGGGTGTGTCGGTGATCAACTTTGTGGGTGGTGAACCGCTGCTGCGGAAGGATTTTGTGGAGCTGGTTCGTTCGGTAGATAAAAGTCTTTCGACAACGCTGTTATTCACCAATGGTTGGTTGTTGGAAGAGCGTGCCGCCGAGCTCAAGCAAGCGGGACTCGACAGCGTGTTTGTCAGTATCGATGCGGCGGATGCGGCGAGACACGATGAGTTTCGCAAAACGCCAGGATTGTTTGAGCGGGCCATCAGTGGCATTCGCCGCGCAAAAAAACTCGGTTTTTCAGTTGGATTCTCGACAACGATGACGAAAGAGTCCTGGGAAGATGGCGAGCTAGATCGCATCGTTGAGCTCGCCAAAAACGTTGGCGTTCACGAAGTGTTTGTGTTTGACGCAAAACCAAGCGGACGGTATCAAGATCGAATGGATTTGGTAGACAACCAACAATGGGTAGAGGGAATGATTCAATCGGGGCGTCGCTATAACGATGACAGAACCTTTCCGGGCGTTGTTTTTTTAGCTTACATGACCAGCCATCGAAGTGTTGGGTGTTCGTGCGGGACCAGCTATTTCTATCTCTCTCCGTACGGTGACATGATGTCGTGTGATTTCAATCATGCGAAATTTGGAAACGTGGTTGAGGAACCGCTTTGGAAAGTTTGGGAGCGGCTGAGTACGCAGCCAGAGTTTTGCAAATCGAAATGGGGCGGCTGCAAAATTCAGGATTCGGACTCGCGAGAGTCGGATAGCGTTTGCGGTGGCGGTTGTAGTTCAGTCGAATTGAACCGACCGATCAATGGAGCGATACCGAAGGAGGCGAAAGCGTGATGGAACCAAATTCTTTACTTGGACAGTGCAACACGTTGTTCGACTTAATCGCCGAAAAAGGGTTGGTTCAAGCTGCCGTGGAGCACGAGGCGGAACACGCCGCGATGCGCGCTACCAATCTTGGTAGCTTGGTATTCGACCTGGTCGTGCTTGGCTTGGCGGTGGCTGTTTTCTTTCAGCTCAGTCGAATCAAAGACAAAATGTGGCAACGTTTTGCCATCATGGCGGCGGGTGTTTTGATTTTCGAAGTCTTCACTGCACCGCTCTGGATCAACGACAATCTAGGACGCTGGGCTTATGTGTATCAAGACGTAAGCTGGATTCTTACGGTCGGTTGGACGGCGATGATTTTGTTCGTAATCGTGATGGTCGATCATTGGCTGCCGGACTGGAAGGCGCCTTGGCGATTTGCGACCTATCTAGGCCTGTTATTGGTTTTAGTAACCATCGCTGAAATGGTGGTGGTCGGCTTGGGGATTCGAAAGTACGCTCCCGAGGTTGTGAACTCAGTTTCGGGAGTGAATTTGTTGGGTGTTCCGATCGAGATTTTGTTCTATGTCCCAGTGTTCACCGCCCTTGTGATCGCGTTTTATAAATACTGGGCGTTCGTTTTGGACGATGCCGTTTTGATCCCAATGAAGCGTCGGAAATGGGTGCGAGGGATCGTGCTGGGATTCATTGCTGTATTCATGTTCGAATTGGTAATCGAGCCAATGGTTGAGAATCACAAGTTTCCGGCTTGGTCGAATGTCTATCGCGACGTCAGTTTCATCATGACGGGCATTTGGGTTTTGTTGATCGGTGTGGCTGCCGTTGTCGTGGATCGATTTGTGCTTGGCTATCCCGTTTGGTTCCGGTTTCTCGCGGCGGTCGCGATTGTTGCTGCGTTGTTGTTGCCGGTTGAGTCGTGGATGATCATCAACGGCTATCGAGTTTACGGCGATAGTGCGGTGGCGAACTTCACCGGGTTTACTACGCCGATCACGGGCGTCGCGGTGGAGGTAGCGTTTGCGGTGCCGTGCTATCTGGCGTTGATCATTAGCTTTATCCGTTACTGGGAAATTGTATTGGATAATGGGCTATGAATACAAAATCTAAAGGGCATCACGCGGCGATTCGATTTTGGTTGGCTGCCCCGGTTGGCATTCCAATTGTGTATCTTCTGATGGCTGCATTCATGGGAGACTTTGTTCAGCCGTTGGCGCTCATTGCGTTTTCGATCATTTGCACGGCTGGAATTGGTTTGGTCGTTTGGCTACCCATTTTTTGGTTGGTGGGATGGATCGCGATAAGTTTGTTCCGTCTGTTTTCTCGAAATCAAAACGACAACGGTTCGACTGAGTCTGGTTCACCTTCAAGTGCTCAACTATCGGTTCCAGATCCTGCGTTGATGCGATACATGGCGGCCGCGAAGGCCAATGGTATGGACGATGCGAGTGTGACCAAAAATTTGGCCAATGCAGGCTGGAGTTTTGAGAGTATCGCTTTGGCAGCAAAGTACTTTGAATAACCCAGGCAGGCGGTGGTAGGTTGGGCCACTCGACTTGGGGGAACTCGTTTGTTGTAAGTGTCTTTCGTGCCGTTGCACTAACGCGTTTTGTTAGCGCTTACGTGGGTTGGTAGGTTGGTGGGTTGGTGGGTTGGGCATTCATTCTTGTCTGAATGCGTGGCAGGGGAAGACGGACAGGAATGTCCATCCTACTTGGGGAGTCGATTCTTGCAGCTGTTTTGGTGCTGCTTGATCCATTCCGCTTGGTATATTCCGCTTGGGCTATTCCGCTTGGGCTTTTTGCCGTCTCAGCAGCTGAAACTTCGTCGCTTTAATCGTGTCGTCGTTGGTAGCTACTACTTCTTGATGTCCTTGAAAAGCTCTTCGACTTTCTCAAGATTGACAACGTCCATTACGAATTTTTCGAGTTCGCCTTC